>NZ_CP005986.1:1200000-1800000 GCF_000175575.2 Acidithiobacillus caldus ATCC 51756 | reverse complement strand
CTTGACGTAAAACCCGCGCACATCTCGCGCTTGATCTCCACTTGTGGAACGGGAGCGCGCTCGGGGGGATGTGCTTGCGGCCGAGCGAGACCTGATCGACGCTGCGGAGTCCTTGCTCCCGGAGAGTGAGCGGCTCTAGCGTTGAGAATCGCTCCCTGATGTATGATTACCTCAAATCGCGTGGTGTCGCTACTGGACCGTGAAGGTGCTGCAGTGCGCGGACGACAGTAGAGCGTTGTTGCCACGCAGGATTCGGAGGGATACCCTCTCACGGAGGGATGAAGGTTAAAGACTGGAAGCGGATTTTGGTAACCGTTCGAATCGATATTAATTTGATTAATCAGGTAGAGGTCTCTTGTGAGCAATATTCTTGTGTTACAACATCATCCTGAGGAAGGATTAGGGCTTTTAGAAGAGATATTCTTGGAAAGCGATCATCATCCCACCATCCATCGGCTTGATCTTGGAGTGCCCGTACCTAAAAATTCTAATGCTTATTCCGGTCTAGTAATTATGGGTGGCCCCATGAGTGCAAACGATGAAGATCGATACCCATGGCTTTCAGATGAAATGCAACTAATTAGGGCGACCATCAAAGCTGAGAAACCAACCTTAGGACATTGTTTGGGTGCTCAGCTTATCGCCAAGGCTATGGGTGCGCAAGTTATTGCAAATCCATCCGGGCCAGAGATAGGATGGTTTCCGGTTCAGAAAACCGTTGCGGGACGCAGAAGTTTATGGCTGAAAGGGCTACCGGAATCATTTCTCCTTTTTCATTGGCACGGGGAAACCTTCATGCTACCAGAGGGTGGCATACCTATTTTATCTAGCGCCATTTGTGCCAATCAAGCATTTTCTATTGGGCAGCATTGTTTGGCTCTACAGGGTCATCCCGAGGTAACCGAGACCATTGTTCGATCGTGGACGTTGGCAATGGCGGAAGACTTGAAAAACACCGGGGTTGGCGTACAATCGGTCGATGAGATCACACGCGATTTAGCTCAGAAATGTGCCAGTTTGGCCGATATTTCTCGTCAGTTATATGCCCGATGGGTGGAGCTGCTGACGCACTAGAACAACCTTACACAAAAAAAGTCATAATGAGCTCAGTTGCGTCCCGTCAAGAGGTGTAAAAGTGGATCTCCAATGTCGTCATCTCACGCGGTCTGCGGATCGTTGATCAGTACCTGGGCCGTCAGGATGTCAGAGCCTACGACCTGCACCAAACACTCTTGGTTCATGTGGCGGCGAATTACTTGCCACTCTTCCGTCTGCTCGGCCAGCAGCTTGCCGACCAACAGCACGATCGCAGCGTTGTTTGAGAGGGGCGGCTCGAAAAACCCCATGCCCGCGGGTATTGGTCGAATGGCGGTAGGCCGAATTGCAGTGAGATAGACGGGATGATTGCGCGCTGGAGTGCGGCGAAGAAGGACCTACTGGCCGATGGGGGGTACGTCCATAAGGTGGACGTCATCGGGGATCCGCTGCAGAAGATCGAGGCGGTGGTCGATTTCTGCTTCGGCGCAAGCGGTCGAGCGCATTGCTCCCCGTCCAGAGCAGCCGAGAGGTGGTCGGCCGCCGTACCCAAGGGAAGCGATGATCCGTGTCTTGGTGGTGAAGCGTCTGCATGGTCTGTCGGACGAGCAGACCGAGTTCCAATTGCTGAATCGTCGCAGTTTCCGGCGCTTTAGTGGTCTGGATCGCTCCCGCAACATACCCGATCGGACCACGATCTGGAACTTTGAGAACCGAACTGGGGTGGACGGGGTTAGCGCACTCTTCGCCGAGTTGGACCGGCAAATCCGCGCGCACGGCCTGGAGGCCCATGCAGGGCAAATTGTCGATGCCACCTTGGTACCCGCCCCCAAGCAGCATTTCACGAAGGAAGATATAGAACAGCTCGAGCAAAATGCAGTCCCTGCGGACTGGAAGCCCGCCAAGCGGCGGCTGCTTAGCGACAATTATCTTGTCCTGGCGGACAAGCTAATTGACGCCGAGCAGGCGGCAGAAGGACGTAGATGCCAGCTGGACCAAAAAGCACGGCAAATCACATCATGGCTACAAATTCACCGTGAGCTTGGATCGCAAGCACAAGTTCGTTCGGACCTGGATTGCCGATACCGCCAAAGTCCATGATTCCCAGCACTTGGAAGCAGTGCTCGGCGAGAGGAATACCAGTGCCGAGATCTATGCCGATAAAGAGTATGTTAGGGCCGAACGAGAGGAACGCCTTTGGGAGCAAGACTATAGCCCGCATAAACGCAAAGCGAAGAAGGGCAAGACGCTTTCTGCCTGCCAGGAGCGGCGGAACCGGCGCATTGCCAAGGTGCGCGCGGGAAGATCATGCCTTTGCTGCCATCACCCAGTGGGACGGGAAGTAGACCCGCACCATCGGTCGGGCCCGCGCCACTTTCCCATGGGCATGATGGTCATTGTTTACAACATGCGTCGCTTGGACTTTCTCGGGGCGTAATGCGCCCAGAGATCGGAAAATCGGGCTAATAGCCTGAAATGGTGGGAGAAACCGGCTCGAAATCGTCATTTTGAACCGTGGTTGGCTTCGCCACATCACGGGATCGAATTTTTAGGTGTTGATCGAGGTGCCCCTCTAAAAACGCCTCTAATAACTTAAAATAATCTCTGCCATCGCCTTGGTGTTTTTTATTTGGCTGGATCTAGGCATTCTAAAAAACGAGCAATGGTGTGAGAGCGATAGGGGGTTTTGGGGGCGACCAGATATAGGGTCCAATGGATCGGATCGCCAACTCGGCGACTCTCGACTGCCCAATCGTGGCGATGGCGCAAGGCGGTACTGGTGATGAAGCCGATACCCAACCCTGCGGCTACGGCCGTCCCCATGGCTTCGACACCGTTGACTTCGATACGAATGCTGGGTTCGATGCCAATTTTACGGAACTCTTGCAGTATACGCTGGCGAATGCCCGACTGCGTCTCCCGCCAGACCAGCGGTTGGCTGGCCAGATCTGCTAAATCCAGATTAGGCTTTTCCGCAAAGGCGTGCCCCCTGGGGAAAATGGCGAGAATCTCGTCCTCGAGCCAGGGGCTAGCCGCATAGTGGGGCGGCAGCCCCGTCATCGGTGTGCCCTCCTCGAGAAAGAAGAGATCCCAGTCCAGCAGAGAGTACTGGGACCAGTCGGTGATTCCTCCGCGCAATTGCAGTTCCACCTCAGGGTAGTCCTGCCGAAAACGCACGAGATACTGCGGTAGAAAGTAATTGGCTACGGTATTGGTGGCGGCGATCTTGAGAACGCCTTCCTGCAACTGCCGCCGGCGCTGGACCATGTCTGACCATTCCCGTTTGAGATCCCGGAGGCGGCGGGCAGGGGCGAGATAGGCTTCACCCGCTGCTGTTAGGCGAACGCCGCGGCCCACGCCATAGTACAAGGGCTCTCCCACAAGTTCTGTAAGTCGTTGCAGACGCTCACTGATGGCTGGCTGACTGCGGTGGAGGATGTGGGCCGCTTTGCTCACGCTGCCGCACTCGGCTACGACGAGAAAGGTTTCGAGTAGTTCAAGAGAAGGGGTAGGTATCGCCATGATCGATAGATTCTATCATTACTTCCTATTAGTTCTATAGCTTCACCATTGCTAGGCTCCGCTCTGGATTTTTCAGAGCTACCATGTTTCGGATCCTTCATCGCCAACTACGAAGTGTCAGCGCTCATTCGGTTCCTAGCCGCTTTCTTGCGGTCAACTTGGCTATTGGCCTGGAGCATTTCCTGGTCCTCTTCAATGGTGGTGCCTACCTGCCAATGATCCCCCGGGTCATTGGCTCCTTGGGGCGCAATATGATCTATGGTGACTGGACCCAAGACCTGTACTTCCTGGCTTTGGGCTTGGGCCTGCCGCTGGGGCGCTGGGCCAGCCAACGTTTTGGCAATCGTAATAGCCTACTCTTTTGTTTAGCAGCCATTTTTTTTGCGTCGCTGGTCAATGCCACAACGCGCGAATATGTGCCGTTTTTGGCCGCTCGCATTGTCGCCGGCCTCGCTGGGGGGCTGAGTATCCCCCTTTCCCTCAACCTGCTCTTGCGCCACTACCACAGTGACCGGCGCGACCACGGCTTATTTCTTTGGGGCATCGCCGCCATCACGCCCTTTGCCATTGGGCCTTTTATTGGTGGCTGGATTGACGATGCATGGGGGTGGCGGTGGTTATTCCTCCTCAATCTACCCATTCTGCTGATGAGTTTTCTGGGTATATGGCTGTGGGAGCCGCCGGAGCGCCAAGAGGAACGGCCATCGATGGACTGGTTGGGCTATGCCCTTTTGGTGGCGAGCCTGGTAACCCTGCAAATGCTTTGCAATCTGGGGAGTAAAGACGACTGGTGGCGCTCGCCGGAGATTCGCCTGCTGGCGGTGCTGACTCTGGTGTTGGGGGGGGCGACCGTCTGGTGGCTGCGACGACAGACCCTGCCAGCGTTGGATTTGCGCAGTTTTCGCTATGTCAATTTTCGCGTTGCAGCCCTCGGCGTTTTTCTCACCGCTCTGGTATTTCAGGGTACGCTGGCGTTACTCATCGTTCAGTATCAGCTCAGTTTTGGCTACAGTGCTCGCGCCATTGGCGAAATTCTTCTCAGTCTGGCCATTTTTGCACCCGCAAGCGCTACCTTCTCGCACTGGTATTTGGGCCGCCACGATCCTCGCCCACTGGCGCTAATTTCCTTGCTTTTGCTCAGTGGGGCTGCGTGGTGGCTTTCCAGTTATGACCTTCCGGTCTCGCCTAGTAGCCTCGTCGAGGCGCCCATGCTCGTGGGCTTGGGTCTTGGTGGGGCGTTTGCTGCCTGGGCACGGATCGGGCTCTGGGGGCTTTCTGGCCCGTCGGAACAGCGTGCTGCGGTCGCGTTGAATCTCCTCCGCAGTACCGGTCAGGCCCTGGGAATTCCCCTCGTAGCAGCCTTGTGGGAACGGCGTTTGGATCTCCATCGCCATTTTCTGGTGGAGGTGCAGGGCAGTAATCTGCTCTTTTGGCATGCCGCCGAGCGCCATTTTGCTAATGTTCCCGGCTTGCTCGCGGCGTCGGTGCGGCAACACGCTGCCATGCTCGCCTTCAACGAGATTTTTTACCTGGCTGCTGGGATTTTTGGTGGGCTGGCCCTATGGAGCCTGCTGTCACGAGTGCCAAAGGAAAAGAGTTCCGAGAGTATTGCGGAGCAGACGGCCATCGCCGAGCTGGTGGAACCATGAATATACGAATTGCATCGACTGTGCTGTGCCTCTCGCTCGTGGTGGGCGGCTGCGCGCGCCTACCTGAGCAGCTACCCAACAATCCGAAAGATCAGGTGGATTTAGACATTCCCAGACCCACCGGGATAGCCGCGGCACCCTGGCCCGCCCAAGAGTGGTGGCGGAGTGCGAACGATCCGGAACTTAACCGTCTGGTACAGATCGCTTTCGCGCGGAATCCGGATCTACGAGCCGCAGCGGCAAAGGTACTGCTGGCACAAGCCGATGTCGGCGCTGCGCGATCACGGCTCTTGCCCCATTTCGATGCCGATTTTGCACTCACGCAGCAATATTTTTCCGCCCAAGGTCTGCATCTCAGCGCCAATGGCACGAGCAATACTTTTGGCGCACTGAATCCCATCGACATCCACTATCACGTCGATCTTTGGGGGCAGGATCGCGATCTGGTGCGGGCAGCTCGCGGTCGCTTGGCCATGAACCAGGCGGAGGCAGCCCAGGCACGGCTATTGGTCAGTACGGCGGTCGTCGTCCAGTATTTCGCTCTCGAAGGTGACCGACGCTTGCTCCAGCAGACAGAACATCTGCATACCCTGCAAGAGCAGGCCAAGGCCGTGGCAGAGGGTGGTTTTCAACAAGGTTTGTTCAATGCCAGCCAGATCCATGCCGAAGATCTAGCCCTAGCCGAGTCCGCCCAGCGCATCGCCAAGCTGCAAGCGGCCATTGCTGCCGAGAAGCATGCCCTGGCCGCACTCTGCGGCGAAGGGCCTTCCATGACGATAGGGTCCGCTACCATCACGAAGCAGGCGCTCTCCCCAGCACTGGGGTTGCCGAAGAATCTCCCATTGCGATTGCTTGCTCGGCGCCCCGACATCGTCGCCGCCCGCTGGGCCGTGCAAGCGGCAGCGGCAGAGGTTGGGGCGGCACGGGCTGCCTTCTACCCAAACATCAATCTCCGTCTGCTCGCCGGTTGGAACAGTATCCACCTGGGCGATCTATTTAATCCGGGGAATTTCGCCCATGCCGTCGGTCCGGTCATTACCTTGCCGATTTTCGAGGGAGGAGCCCTACGTGCCCACCTGCGGGCGCAGAATGCGGTCTTTCTTGCTGCCCAGGATCGCTATCGGAGCACCCTCTTGGCAGCGTTACGCCAAATTGCCGATCGCCTGAGCACGGCGCAGAAGCTAGCACGCCAAGAACGGGCCCAGCGCCACGCCGCGGCAGCGGCGCAGTCACAGTGGGAGTTGCGCCAGCAAGCCTGGCGCCAGGGCCTGAGTGATGCTCTGCCCAGCATCGCGGCAGAAATCACCTGCGTTCAGGTTCGCCAACGGCGAACGGCTATTACCACCGCACGTTGGCAAAACTGGGCGCTACTGGAGTCCGCTTTGGGCGGAGGATATCGACATACGATAAAGGATGGCTGAGTTGTCAGAAGACCTTTCCCAAACGCCTATTCGTTCCCGTCGTAATTACCTCGTATTTGGCCTCATTCTCGCCTTGCTGCTGATGGGGTGGGCGGCGTGGTGGGTGCTGGTAGGCAGTCGGCGTATTGCTACCAACGATGCCTACGTCGAGGGGAATGTCACACCCGTCCAGGCGCAAAGCGCGGGGACGATCCGGCGGGTATATGTGGAAAACACCGAATATGTGCGCGCCGGCACCATCCTCGCGAGTCTCCAGGGAGACCGTAGTCTGCTGGCTCTGCAAGCCAGCGAGGCCGCCTTGGGACGCACGGTGCGACAACTGCGCCAGGAATTTGCCGCAGTACAGGAAACTCAAGCAAAACTCCGCGCCCAACAGGCACAATTGACGAAGCTACGCGATGATCTCCAGCGGTACCGTGGCGCGCAGGCGAGCGGCGCCGTAGCCACCATTCAGATTGCTGACACTACGCAGGACGTAAACGCACTGCAGGCAGAGATCGCCGCAACGGCGGCCAAACTCCAGGCAGCACAAGCACTGGTGGAAGGCACCACCCTGCAAAATAACCCGCAGGTGCGGGCGGCGGTGGCCGATCTAGAGCGCCGCTATATCGACTGGGCCAGGCGCGATCTGCGGGCTCCCATCAGTGGTTTCGTAGTCCAGCGCAGCGCCTACCCCGGTCTGATGATTCACCCGGGAGAGCGGCTCTTCACCATCGTGCCCTTGGATGATCTCTGGGTAGTTGCCAACGTCAAAGAAACCCAGATGGCCCATCTGCGGCCAGGGCAACCGGTGCGACTGGAGAGCTATTACTACGGCGACCGTGTCATCTTTCACGGCACCGTTCAGGGGCTCCTGCCCGGCGCCGGCAGTGCCTTTGCCGTTCTGCCTCCAGAAAACGCGACGGGCAACTACATCCATATCGTTGAGCGGGTGCCGATTCGAATTAGCTTGCGGCGGGCAGAGATCCGCCGCTACCCCTTGCGCCCGGGCCTGTCCATGATCGCGCACATCGACATCCACCAAGAGGGCCCGAAAAACGTCCTCGAGCCCATCACAACTACCCCGACACGCGGATATGAGAGCCGCATCTACGCGGGAGAACTCAAGCGAGCGCGGCGATTGGCACAGAGGATAATCGCCAGGAATAGCTAGCGATCCGTACTGTGGCAAGTAGCTAGGGAGCTCCGGCATGTTGTCAACATGCAGTCTATACTGGAGCGTGTGAGGCTGTGGATCGGTATGGGGACAGCACACAAAAACCGAGGGTTCATAAGGCCGAGGTAATGGACGAGATTTCCAGTTGGGATTATGTCATCGTTGGCACGGGTCCAGCTGCTGCCGAGGCGGCCGTGGCCATCCGTGAGCTGGACAACAGAGGCAAGCTGCTAATGCTCGGTGCTGAAAGGCAGTTGCCTTATCAGCGGCCGCCCTTATCCAAAGGACTCTGGACGGGCAAAGACACCGTAGAGGAGTTGCCCCTACGATCTGCCGCCGAATGGGACGGCCTTTCGGTGCAGATACACTTGGGAGACGCCGTGATCGAACTGGATGCTGGAGCGCGGACCCTCACCAGTGCCTCGGGAAGGATCTACCGCTACGAGCGACTCCTTCTGGCGACCGGGGGCCGTGCGCGACAGCCGGAGCTCGCCATCGCCACCTTGCGGGATCGCGTCTTCACGCTGCGCAACTTCCAGGACTACGAACGGCTACAAGCTGCTGCTCGACCGGGCCTCACCGTGCTGGTGGTAGGGGGAGGTTTCCTCGGTGCAGAACTGGCCGCAGCGCTCTCTCGGCAAGAGGGCCTGAAAGTCCACCACGCTTTTGCTGGAAACGCGCCCTTAGCCCATGTTTTACCCCCAACTTTGCAAAAGGTGGTCCTTGCCCGTTACGGCAAGGCAGGAGTTCAACTCCATCCACAACACCGCTTGGAAGGTCTCGACTGGGAGGATGGAAGTGTGCGGGCGCACTTCACAACCCAGGCACCCATAGCTTGCGATCTCCTGGTCTATGCTCTGGGCATGGAGAGTAATCTCGAGCTTGCCCAACAGGCGGGCCTTACTCTGGACAAGGGCGGAGTTCTGGTCAATACGGAGTTGCGCAGCAGTGACTCCCGCATCTGGGCTGCTGGGGATCTAGCCACCTATCCTGACCCAGTGTGGCAAGAACCTTGTCGTCTGGAACATTGGGACAATGCTGAGGCGACCGGAAGGGCGGCGGGGCGAGCTATGGCCGGTAGGTCGGAACCCTTCCGACATCAGTCCCTCTTCTTCAGTGACCTTTTCGAACTGGGTTTCGAAGCTGTGGGACGCTGCGATTCTCAGCGAGTACTACGCGTAGCCGCCCCGCCAGGGGGTGGGAAGGCGGTAGTCTATTATGGGGATGGTGACTGGGTGGAGGGTGTGCTGCTCTGGAATGTCTGGGGAAAAGCCGATGCTGCACGCGAAGGGATAGCCGCTCATCGACCTCTCATGGATCTTCACTGGGTAGAAACGCTGGAGACGTGATGATCATCGAACCCAAAGGCAGACTGAGCGCAACGTGCTGGGCGTGCGGATTCGCTACAGGAGCTGAAAATGCTTTGCCGGCATGAGAGTCGCATGAGGAGGGTTGCCCTTGATTAACCACGAAGAAAGCAGCCAGAACACATTCCATGAACCGGAACATCCGGGGTCGTCCGGGCCTCTTGCCATTCGAATCTGGCATGTTTACGACAAGCCCATTCCGGCCGGATACCGCGTCCTCGTCGAGCGCTTATGGCCACGGGGGCAGCGCAAAACCGATCTCTCTCTGGTCAATTGGGCCAGGAATCTTGCCCCCAGCACCGCGCTACGGCAGTGGTTCCACCACGATCCCGCCCTTTGGGAGGAGTTCCGGCAGCGCTACTTGGCGGAACTGCAAGATCGTGTACCGGAAGCGCAAGCCTTGCTCACGGCCGCCGCGGGTCAGGACCTGGTGCTCCTCTATGCGGCCCACGACCAGCAGCACAACGGCGCTCTGGTCCTGGCTGACTTTTTGCGTGGTCTCGTACAAGAATCTCACGATCAGCAACATCGGGCGACCAAACTCGGAAACTAAAACGTGTCATCCGATCAATGCATCGGAGAAATGGAGTGTCCTCCAGCTACGTGGTCTCGCGTCCTAACCAAAATCCAGACCAACAGTAAGCTCACGACTGCCAGGCCGATATATACGCTGTACCCAAGAGGATATCCCTGAGTGCCAAAGCGATCGACGAATCCTCCCAGGAGCGGAGGCACCGCGAAGCCGCCCAGACAGCCGAGACCGCCAACCCAACCCGACGCACCGCCAACCGCATCTGGTACGTAATGGGGCACCAGCTTGAAAACGGCACCGTTGTTTATGCCCATGCCGGCTCCCACGAGGAATTCTCCGATTACCGTCAACCAGAAGGTTTGTGAAAGGGTCATGATGACCGCACCACCGAGTAAGATGGTTAACGAAATAATCGCAATTTTCTCACCACCCTCCCGATCCGCGAGCGCTCCACCCCAGACGCGAATGAAAGCAGCGAGTAAAGAGAAGGATGCTGTAAGAATGACGGCGGTCATGGTCTTGGTGTGATAATAGCTCTCCCAAAAGGTGGGAAGCCAGACCGTAAGCGCAAGAAAGCCGCCAAAATTGGTAAAGTACAGCCCGACTAGAGGCCAGGTGCGCCAATGACTCGCAGATAAACTGAGTGAATGCCAAACACCTCCTGTAGGAAATAATTCCTCGCCATTCGCTTTAGCATGATCTATCGCTGCATTTTTCTCCATATGGTGAATATACTGAAAATACGGTGCGTTTTTGCCCAGGAAATAATAAAGCAAAATTCCCAAGATAATCATGGCCAGGGAGAATAAATAACCAGACCAGAGTCCGGTCATCAGTATCACACTTGGCAGAATGAGTGCAACAAATCCAGGAGATGAATCTCCTAAACCGCCAAAAACGGCCAAAGCTTCGCCTTGCTTTTTTCTCGGATACCAGTAGGACACCTGTCCAACGCCTACGGAGAATGTGGCAATACCGCTGCCCGCAAGCGCGCCGAGCGCTAGCAAGTAGGGATAAGAGTGTGCATCAAGATGATTCGGATACAAGGTCAATAGCATCCAGTAGAGTCCAGCTATCCCAACCAAAGACGCCACGAGCAGGACCAAGAAAGGGACACGTCCCCCGTTATGATCAACAGAGGCACCAAACGGTATGCGAAGAAGAGCACCGGTTAGCATAGGCATGCCGACGAGCCAGCCAATTTGAGTGGGAGATAGATGCATGGCTTGCACAAAGATGTGTGCGGTTGGCCCGTAGAGAGATACCGATCCCGCACCAATAAAGAAACCGATAGTCGCTCCAGCCAGAACGCTACGTGGTGAACCCTGAATGTTCACGTCATTCTGCGCCATGAATTGTTCCTCCGGTGTTTGTACCCTACCGTATCGATTTATTCATCCCGAATCGGTTAGGACAGTCGAAATAATGGTGTGAACCTCTCGGTCGAAGGCGTCCACTTGAGCCAGGAGCCTGTCACCCTGGAGTCCATGGCGCTCGACAGTATATGACAAATCGGTAAACGCAACTACGGATACGTCGGCCTCACGCTGGTAGACAAGGATCTTGCTCGGCAAGTCGATTGCGAGTGTTGGAAAAACCCGCATGAGTTCGGTACCACCGCTTGGCCTGCCAAATATGAGCACTGTGCAAAAAGGAAGGAACAAACCGGCACTCCTTGCAGCATGCGCGTGATCAATACGACCAAAGAGTGTGAATCGAGATTTCTCCAGTTGCGCTTCCATCCGCGTAACGAGCACGTCTGGACCAATTGAACTCACCCATTGCTGGAGTCCTCGTACGTTCTTGTCGTTCATTTCGTATCCCTATATGACCGAACGAATTTTGGCCCGCACCAGCTGATAAGGTCGTATAGCGTAATTCAAGGGCACAGTCCAGATATGTACCAGTCTACTAAAAGGAAAAAGCAGAAAGACGGTCATTCCACAAAACATATGGATCTTGTAAATAATGGGAATAGTGCGAATAAGAGCGGGATCCGGCTGGAATGTCGCTATGCTCCGCACATACTGGATCAAGATCTGCATGTTCTGAACGTGCCCCGATACCGCGTCCGGGACGCTGATAAACTGGGTACCCAGCCCAAAGCTCAGAGTAATCAACAACCACACGAGAATAAAAATATCCATAAAGCGGCTAGCATACCGGACTTTGGGATCGAGAAGCCGCCGAAGCAGGAGCATGAGCCCCCCGATCATGGCAAGCACACCTGCGGTGATTCCAGCACTGGCGGCAATCCACTGGTGTTCGACAGGATCAGCCCCTAACCACTCGAGAATGTTCGTGAGAAACCCAGTAAAATGGCCAAGAAAGAGGGTGAGAATACCGACATGCCAGAGATTACTTGCCCACATCATGTAGCGTTTTGATGCAAGTATCTGGCTGGAGAAACTTGACCAACCGTACTGCTCACGCTCATAACGGATTGCCGATCCGACAAGGAATGTCGTCCCGGCAATGAAAGGATAGACGCCAAAGAAAAAATAATTCCAAGACCAGATCATGACTCCACTCCTGCTCGAAGCTTGTCAACGAGTTGTGCATACGGAAGGATTATCGCCACCAGATCTGCATATGGACTGTGAACGGCGCGCAGATTTCGCTCAAGGATCGAGATCGACTCCTGCGCGCCCGCCAGAAAGACGCGACTCTCCTCCGTGGTGAGTGTGGCGGCAAAGTCAAGAATCACCGGTAGGTAATCGGGCAGACAGTGATTACTGGGGATCCAACCGTGGGCCGAATAGTGCTCCAGTAAACGTAATAGCACAGACCCTCGGCCGCGGTCGTCTTCTGGTAGAAGATGCGTGCTCAAATGCAAGTCGCAGCTTGGAGTCCAGTCGAAGGTCTCGACATACTTCGCCTCCAGTGCGAGCGGCTCTTGCATCTCCATCCAGTCGATATGCTGTAGTACCACGCTTCGCTCAGATGAGAGCAGACGGACTTCTGCAAGCAGGTCCGTGCGGAGTTCCGGAAGGGCGGTGCGCAGCGCGTTGTCCGGATAGTCCAACAGCAGGGCGAGGATGTGAAACAGAGGTTGGCGAATCATATTGGTTTCTATCGATGGGGACGGAAGTGTAAGGGTTGCACGTTTGCGCCGGGGCTCTCCTTGCGGCGCTTGGGGAAAATCTCAGCCCCGCTGATACCGGTGCTGCTATCGTTACCGAAGACAAAACCATTCTGCCCCTGGAAATCGTACGGATCGTCCATCATGGTTTCCTGGTGGCTTGTGGGGATGACAAAACGATCTTGGTAATGGGCAAGGGCAAGGTAGCGATACATCTCGTGCGCCGTAGCAGCATCGAGATCCGCGCCCGCCAAAACCTCTAAATTAGCGCGCTTGTCTACATGCAGGCTGCGTTGATAGGCACGCATCGCGATCAGTTTGGTCAACGCCGCGATTACTGGTTCATGCTTGCCTGCGGTGAAGAGGCTAGCCAGATAGTCGATGGGAATCCGTAACGATTCCAATCGAGGAAGCACCTCCTCTGCGCTTTGCGGTATGCGCTTGGGATGAATCTCACGGCCCATGGGCGACAGTGGCGGAACGTACCAAACCATGGGCAAGGTGCGAAATTCTGGGTGCAGGGGAAGTGCTATTTTCCAGTCGACGGCCATTTTATAAATTGGCGATCGTTGAGCTGCGTCGATCCATGAATCGGGAATGCCATCCAAGCGAGCCTGGGCTATAACTTCGGGATCGTGTGGATCCAGGAAGATCTTGAGCTGTGCTTCATAAAGGTCTTCGAGGTTTTCGGTGTTGGCGTACTCGGCAATACGGTCCGCGTCGTACAGCATGATGCCGTTATAGCGGATACGGCCGACGCACGTGTCGGAACAGATAGTCGGTAGACCGGACTCTACTCGAGGATAACACGCAATACACTTTTCCGACTTCCCAGATTCCCAATTAAAATATACTTTCTTGTAGGGGCAGGCGGAAATGCACATACGCCATCCCCGACAACGATCCTGATCAATAAGCACAATGCCGTCTTCTCCTCGCTTATAGATCGCGCCCGACGGGCATGCGGCTACGCAAGCCGGATTAAGGCAATGGTTGCACATGCGCGGTAGATAGAAAAAAAAGGTTTTTTCGAATTCGCCAAGCAGTTCGCTATCGGGCACATCCCGCAGGTTGTAATCTACTGAGCGGGTTTTATACGTTCCGCCCAGTTGGTCTTCCCAGTTGGCGCTCCATTCGATCTTGTCTAGTGTGCGTCCACTCACCAGGGATACGGGTCGAGCCACAGGTGCCGTTTCCACAAGTGCGCTATCGACTAGATGGCTATAATTGAAAGAAAACGGCTCATAGTAGTCGAGAATTTCTGGAAGGTGTGGGTTGGCAAATATTGTCATCAACTCCCAAAAGCGTCCGCCTTGCTTCAACTGCAACCTGCCGTTCTTACGCACCCAGCCGCCGCGCCAGTGATCCTGATGTTCCCAGTTTTTGGGGTAGCCTATGCCGGGTTTGGTTTCGACATTATTGAACCAGATGTATTCAGTGCCGCGACGGTTGGTCCAGGTATTCTTGCAGGTTACGGAACAGGTATGACAGCCGATACACTTGTCGAGATTAAAAACCAGAGCAAATTGCGCGCGAACTTTCACTGAGAATCCTCCACGGCCTGTCTAAGATTGGCCTCGTCCCGTGCCGATAAGGGCGCTTCCAGCCAGTGAATTTGTGCGTCACTCACCTTGCGGATGAGAATTTCTGAATCGCGCTGACTACCTACGGGGCCGTAATAGTTCAATGTCCAGGCCAGCTGGGCATAGCCCCCAACCATATGGGTAGGTTTGACGATGACGCGAGTGGCGCTGTTGTTGATACCACCACGTTTGCCCGTGCTCGGAGAGCCCGGGACGTTGATGGTGTTTTCCTGCTGGTGGTACATGATGGCCACGCCTTCGGGAATCCTTTGGCTGACCACCGCGCGGGCCATCAATGCACCATTTTCGTTGATCCCTTCGAGCCAGTCGTTATCGGCAATCCCCAGGCTTTCCGCGTCTCTTTCGCTGATCCAGATATGTGGGCCGCCTCGAGAGAGGTGAAGCATACGTAGATCATCGTGATAGGTACTGTGAATGCCCCATTTGTCGTGAGGGGTGAGGAACCGCAACACAAGGCCATTCGTGGTATCGAAGCGTTCAGGTAAGCCGTGAACCGCTAGAGTGGGTAGCGGTGGGCGGTAAGTACACAGTCCCTCACCAAAATCCAGAAACCATTCATGGTCCAGGTAAAATTGGCCTCGCCCTGTCAACGTTCGGTAGGGAACGGCATTATGCACGTTGATGTGTCCTGCATTGTAACTCACTTCCTCAGACATCAGCCCGCTCCACGTGGGCGAGGAAATGACTTTCCGAGGCTGTACCTGAAGATCGTGAAAATGGAATTTCTCATCGCGTCGGTTCGCCGCGAGTTGAGTCAGTTCCAGACCCGTTTTCTTCTCCAGGGAACGCCAGGCCTTGTATGCCACCTCACCGTTGGTTTCCGGAGAGAGGTGTAGGACCATGTCGCAGGCGTGTATATCTGCGCTGAGGGATGGACGCGGTGGCTCGGCCTTGCCGTGATCTGGGAATGCACCGTTAATATGCAGCAATTCCTCTATTTCCTGTCCGGCTTCCCAATGCTCCCCTTTCGCACCGTTGCCCGAGTCTTTCAGTCGTGGCCCGATACTGCAGTATTGATGGTAAACTTGGGTATAGTCTCGCGTCACGATCTCTAAACGAGGGCAATTCCGCCCCGGTACTGGACGTGTGCCCTTCTTTTTCCAGTCGTCGATGCCTATGGCCTGACCTAGTTCATCGGGGCTATCGTGCAGTAGAGCTAGCGCCAAAAGATCTTTTCGGGTACCCAGGTGCTTTTGGGCAAGTTGGGAGAACTGCTGCGCAATATGCCGAAAAATCTGCCAATCGCTGCGACTTTCCCATCCCGGGTCGACCGCTGCCCCCAAAGGGTGGACGAAGGGATGCATATCGGTCGTGTTGAGATCGTTTTTTTCATACCAGGTAGCGGTTGGCAAGATGATATCGGAGTAGGCACCGGTACTATTTAGGCGAAAGTTGATGTCGACCATGAGATCCAGCTTGCCTATGGGCGCGCGCTCACGCCATCGTATCTCTTGACTGGCAGAGCCTGCATCGTCCTGTCCCAACACGGCATTCTCCGCACCTAGCAAGTGTTTGAGGAAATACTCGTGTCCCTTGGCATTGGTGCCAATCAGGTTGTTGCGCCACACGAAAAGATTGCGTGGCCAATTATTGGGGTGGTCGATATCCTCACTCGCGAATCGTAGCTCACCGCTTTGCAAGGCCGTGACAACGGCCTCGGTGGCTTCCGCATTCGTAGAATGTCCCTCCCGTTCCAGGTCCGCCATAATCTCCAGGGGATTACGATCAAAGTGCGGCGCTGCGGGCAACCAACCCATTCGCTCGGCGACGACATTATAGTCCGCGAGCGTGTGGCCTCGATAGCTGGCCTTGGCAGCCGGTTGCAGGAGCTGTTCTGGATGCACACGTTCGTATCGCCATTGATCCGTGTGAAGATACCAATAGCTCGTTCCGGCGGCCTGGCGTGCATGGGGATACCAGTCGCCGGCAAAGGCCAAGGGAAGCCATCCTGCCTGGGGGCGAAGCGCCTCTTGTCCGACATAATGCGCCCAGCCACCGCCACTTTGCCCGACACAACCGCAAAGGTGTACCAGGTTAATGATCGCACGATAGTTCATGTCGTTGTGGTACCAATGATTGGTACCCGCGCCCACTATGACCATGGAACGACCTTGCGTTGCCGCAGCATTTTGCGCGAACTCTCGAGCAATACGCACGCACACGTCCTGGGATATACCGGTGATGGACTCTTGCCAACCCGGCGTAAAGCAATGGTCAGGATCCCTGTAGTCCGCAACCCGTTCATCCTCCTCCATTACTTCCACACCAGGTCGGAGCACACCATACTGAGCCAGTAACAAATCAAAAACCGAACAGACGAGGGATTCTCCCCCTTTTGTCTGCAGGCGCCGGACGCAAACTGTGCGTTCCATCAAGGTAGGTGTGTCCTCGCCGCGTTTGCCGTAGTGCGGAAAAACCACAGTTACGAGTTCGATATTTGGCTTTCCCAGCGCCGAGAGTTCGGCAACAATGGATGTATGACTGCTGGCGTCCTCTTGCAGCAGGTTCCAGTTGCCTTCAGCTTCATCCCACCGGAATCCTATCGATCCTTTTGGACAACGGTAAGTATGGCTTAGCTCGTCGAAAATAACGGTTTTCCAGTCTGGATTGGAGTACTGTCCCAGCTGGTCCGCGAAATCACTCGCACGCAGAAACCGGTCACTTGCATAGCGTCCATCCGGCAGAGCCCGAAGCATTACCTGCATGGGTAGATCCGTGAAACGGCGAGCGTAGTCCATGAAGTAGGGTACTTCTTTTTGGATATAGAACTCCTGCAACACGACATGCCCCATAGCCAAAAAGAATGCCGCATCGGTCCCGGCGCGAACGGGGAGCCATTCATCAGCAAACTTGACGTATTCAGCGTAGTCCGGTGCCATCGCGACCACCTTGGTCCCTTTGTAGCGTACCTCGGAATAAAAGTGGGCGTCCGGTGTTCGAGTTGCGGGGATATTGGTACCCGCGACGATGATATAGCTGGAGTTGAACCAGTCGGCCGATTCTGGCACATCGGTTTGCTCTCCCCAGACCTGGGGGGAAGAAGGCGGGAGGTCACAATACCAGTCGTAAAAGCTCAACGGTACACCACCGATGAGGGAGAGGTAACGGGCGCCTGAAGCATAACTGATCATGGACATGGCCGGGATAACGGAAAATCCGGCAATGCGATCGGGTCCATATTGCAATATGGTATATACATTGGCAGCGGCGATGATCTCATTGACTTCGTCCCAAGAGCTGCGAACGAAGCCACCCAAGCCGCGTACGGCAACGTAGCTGCTCCGCTTGCGAGGATCCTCCTGAATCGCCCGCCAAGCCTCTACCGGATCCTTACCCAGCGCTTTCTCAGCGCGGTAGAGCTCCAGCAATCGTCCGCGCACCATGGGGTATTTGATGCGATGTGGGCTGTAGAGGTACCAGGAGAAGCTGGCACCTCTTTGACACCCGCGAGGCTCGTGATTGGGAAGGTCTGGGCGGGTTTCGGGATAGTCGTGGGCCTGCATCTCAAACACCACGAGGCCATTTTTGACGTGCACGTTCCAGCTGCATCCACCGGTGCAATTGACCCCATGGGTCGTGCGCACGACCTTGTCGTAGCGCCAACGATGACGGTAGGCGTCTTCCCACTGACGGTCGTCGCGCAATTTTACACCGTGGCCATCGGCGAAGGTTTCTTGATCTCGCACCAAAAATTTCAACCGATCCAATAGATGACTCATAGTCCTCCTCCAATTCCACGAGATCAAAAACTCATACTCGCGAGGCTTCACCCACGCGAGGACACCCCCCGACGTCTCGCATCTCCATTGAGTGTAGACTACGATGAGACAGGGGTGGCGATGTTGCTGGCGGGCAACTGCGGTGAGCGATGATTCTTGACCAAAATCAAGGCAAGGATCGAGGTGTTGCCTCATCGTGGCGGGAACGGGGCGACTGATTGCCGGGTTCGGCGGCAGGCCAGGGGGTCGGAGCGTCGCGTTTGCTGAACGCCAACGACAGCGCGCGATGATTAGAGGATCTCGGTGTGCTCGATGGGAGTCATGCTATGGATTTGATGGATACACCCGCACCTTCCTTTGACGATCCGGTAGGGCTCTTGTTGGCCTGCCACCGGCGCATAGAGAAGCACTGCGACATCCTGGAGCGGTTTCCCGAGCATCTGGAACGGTACGGGGTGGACAGTGAACTTCGGACAGCCGCTGCGCGCATCCTGCGCTATTTTGATCTTGCCGGCCCAGCCCACCATGCCGATGAGGAGTTCGGGCTCTTTCCCTGGCTTTTAGCGCAGCCCGACTTCCCAGGGGCCTTGCGCGCCCCCCTACGCAACTTAACGGATCAACACCGCCAGTTGGAAGCGGCCTGGCAGAATCTTGCGGAGGATCTGCGCGACCTTATCTCTGCCGAAAAGCTGCGTACACTGCGACTTGAGCCCTTCATCACGATGAACCGCGCCCACATTGCCCTGGAGGATGGCGAGATTTTCCCCCTCGCCCGGCAACTCCTGAACCCGAAGTCGGCCAAAACCCTGGGTGCAGCCATGACACTAAGGCGGCGTGCCGAGGACAACGGTGCATGAACGGCGGTACGTGGGTTAGTCAACGCCCTCTCTGGGCATGGCTTTTCCTGTTGGGTATGGTCTTGACCGTTACCTTCCAGTTGATCTCCGGGTTTGCTTTTGCGATGGGTGTGACGGCCGCGTTGTCCTGGCACATAGCGGACGGCCTGGCTGCCAGCCTTTTTTTGCTGGGGGAGTGGACATGGCTTTTGGGTACAAAACTCGGGCGGGTACATCTGCGTCGTATTTTCCTGCTCACGGAAGCATATCGTGACAGCTTCCGCCGTCAATTGCAGGGAAGCGATGACGCTCCCCTGCGCGACGGACTCAATGCCGCGCTCGAGGGTTGGTTCCTGGTAGCCGCCACGGTCACGGTCATTTTTGGGATTGCGCTTTGGCGCGGCTGCGGCATATGCCTCATGGCACATCGCATACTGGCCTGGATCTTGGCCTTGCTCTGGCTAGTCCACCTGGCGCTCAGTGTTTGGGACCATTGGCCGAGTCGTTCGAATAAACCCAGGAGGACATCATGACCCATGTCGTTACGGAATCGTGCATCCAGTGCAAATATACGGATTGCGTTACGGTTTGTCCGGTCGATTGTTTTCATGAGGGGCCTAATTTTTTGGTGATCGACCCTTGCGAATGCATCGATTGTACGCTTTGTGTTGCAGAGTGTCCGGTCGATGCTATCTTTCGCGATGTCGATATGCCGGACGGGAGTGAAGGATATCTGGAACTGAATGCGCAATTGGCCCAAATATGGCCGGTGATCATTCAAAAGAAAGCGGCTCTGCCAGAGGCTGAACGCTGGCGACACGTAATGCCAAAAAGGGAGTTTTTGGATATGGGCGCAAACGACGATATGGATCCACTTCTAAAACCCCAGACGCCCATGCACGAACAGGAGCGCACGCCGGAATTCACAGAGGCTACCGCTCCTAAGGGATTGCAACACAACCACCGCGTCAAGGCGGGGGTCTGGGGGAGGCTCACCGTATTGGAGGGGGCGTTGCGTTACTGCCTGGAAGACGGAAGCGGACGCCACTGGGTTCTCCGAGCCGATGATTCGGTCTGGATCCCACCGGATGTGCCCCACCGCGTAGAGTTCATGGGGCCGACGCGCTTCTATCTGAGTTTTTGGCACTAGGATTCGGCATTTCGAAAGCGACATTCTGGAGGCTATCTATGCTGTTATACCATGGCGCACGCCCCAATCCACGCGCAGTACGTATGTTTCTGCTCGAAAAGGGGATAACTATTCCCATGCGTGATCTAGATATCGACAAGGGCGAGAATCGCAAGCCAGAGTTCGTGGCTCGTAATCCTTCTGGCCAGGTTCCGGTGTTGGAACTAGATGACGGCTTCTGGCTCGCAGAAAGCGGTGCCATCTTTCAATACCTGGAGGATATTCATCCGGAACCCGCACTCATTGGCAATACCGCGCAAGAGCGAGCCGAAACACGAATGTGGCAGCGGCGAGTGGAGCGACGTATCACCGAACCCCTCTATGCCGCTTTTCACTATGGAAAAGGCTTGACCATGTATCAAGAACGCATGGTTGTTCTCCCAGAATGTGTGCCTGGCCTCACGACGCTGATGCGCGACGGTATGTACTGGTTGAATTCTCTGTTGTCCGAACGCGCCACCATCGTGCCTCAGCGTTTTACCGTGGCAGATATCGTGCTTTATGCCGCAGTAGATTTCGGTAATGGCGTTGGGCTGGGGATTCCGGAGGATCTCTGTGCGCTTCAGCATTGGTTGGTGGAGGTCTCGCAACGCCCTTCGGCAAACGCGAGCTTGCATCCGCGTTCCAGCGAGACCGGCATACATTACTAGACCCATATGCCACAAGAATGGCTGCCCAGTCGTTCACGCAGGTTTGCGGTACGATTACACGTCAGGTCGCTTACCACTCTGGGGCCTTGGCAATCTACCAGTTTGAGGCAATGGACACGCTATAGCGTCGTAGCATACTGATGACAACAAATATCCAGGCACACCAGGCCAAGATAAAGAAGAAGCTGGAAATCGGCTGCAAGAACGGCAGCGTCATGCTCTTTGCCATGTCATGCGTGGCCAGACTGTACATGCCCAAGGGAAAGACCATGCCCCAATACTGGGGATCGTACCGGAAGGGCAGGCCATGGTGACCGTGACGCCAGACTTCTAGAGCAATCAGCAGCGGTATCCACCAACTGCCTGCAGCCCAATAGAAAACAGTAAATCCTCTGACAAACGGAAGCAAGGAATGGAGGTAAGATGCACTTCCCCCGTGTTCTATGAGCAAGGAGCCAGCCAAGGTAGAAATAGCCATGGCACCCATATTGATCCAGTAGGGTGGAACCAGATCTTCTGCATAAAATCGGAAGAAGTTGTATCTATAAAAAATTAATACCATAATCCAGATATATAGCATGCCTCCCCATAGCCATAAGGATAGCGCAATAAAGTTGTATTCCAGACGATGCAACGCGCTCCACGGGCTATCCAGCTGTAACGCCAGTACGGCCAAGGACTGTACTGCGACCACCGCAAGCAACCAAATCCCACTGATACCGTGTTCTAGTTTGGGCTTGTCCACCCGTATTGTGTAGAGCGTAAAAATTCCGTAATTCAAAAGCAACCACAGCACAACACCAAAAAGCCAGAGTCCCTGGGCGACGCTATGAAATCCATCCAATGAAATAAATTGACTGCCAAGCACGCTGGAGGCGGCCACCATAGAAAAAAATCCAGGGCCGCGTTGATAGTCGAGAACGTCATTCCACAAGCGCTTGGAAAAATACAAGAATCTCCATAAGGTAAGAATCCATAGGATGCTATAGAAGAAGATGTTGAGTATGAAAAGATAGCGGGCAAGAAGATGAAAACCGAAGGTGTTACTGGTCAGAGACAGCACGCCGGTGGCCATGACCAAGGCAAAATAGGCTGGCGCCAAATCCTGTGCAGCCAGATCGAGCCGAAAGGAAAACGCCTTCAGGTAGACGGACATTCGCCGGCTTCCAACCGCTGCAGGGCGCTCCCTTTATGATATGCCACGTGCTCAGTTTTATCGCTACGTATGGCATACTGGGGTGCGTCGGGCGTGGCATGATGGATATATCCATGAACGGGGAAATCGTTTTCGTGAATCGCGATGATTTTTCCGGTCACCCAGCCGGCCTCTGAGTTCCAGATCACACGATCACCAATGTGGAATCGTGGGTTGCTTGCCACCAGGGATCCCTCTGCAGTTCTCTCTGTTCACTACCCGCGCGCTTCGTCGCAAGTTACGCGCCATACGAGCGTGGTATGATCGTAGCATGCTTCTGAGTTTCAAGCGATGTAGCCCGCTTCCTCCAAGCGGCGTAACAGCATGAAAAAATATACCATACCCGCAAAGGGTGCCCAGGCTTTCAGATGGGCCAGGGTGTCTTCGTAGCCGACAGCCCTTGCCTCAGCGCCGAGCCAGCGCAGGAGACCCTTGCGTCCGCCTACATCGTCGCCGGGAAATATATCGAGGCGGCCCAAGGCCCGCAGAAGCACATATTCCGCCGACCAGCGTCCGATTCCGGGGATCTGCGTCAATCGTTCCCGGATCGCTTCTGCGGGCATTCCTTGCCACGCCCTTTCGTCCAAATCGCCAGCGCGGGCGGCCTCCGCCACGGCGCGTAAGCCCCGCACTTTTTGCCGGCTGAAGCCCAGGCTTCGCAATAACTCCGGCTCTTGCTCCAAAAGTTGCTGGGGGGTTGGAAAAAGAAGGGTTTGATTTAGGCCCCCACTATCCCCTTCGCAGACCCGACACAAGCGATTGAGCAAGAGGATGCCTACCTGCAGGCTCACCTGTTGGCAGGCGACGGCATTGATGAGTCCCTCATAGAGGGAGTCAAAGCGCGGCGGGCGAAATCCTCGGTAACGCTCGCGGAGGCTCGCCAGGCGCGGGTCCTCGGCCGCGAAGACATACCAGGGGGTCAGGTCACGATCGAGGCCGAGAATCCACTGCAGGCGTTCGCACACCCAGGCGATGGCACGGTCGTCATCGGGGCCTGCGTAAATTTCTCCCTCGAGCATGGGCTCCTCCACACCTCGGGTTTGCCACAAGCGCAGGGCCAGCCGTGTCTCTCCATAGTTCCAGGTACGTAGGTAGGCGTCCTGCTCCCAGACGTCCATCGCATTGTGGGCCTGACGGCGCAATCCCCAAACCGTGAGGTCCAGGCGGAAGGGTGGGCTGGGATGGAGAGAGAAATAGCCCACGATCAGTCGGAACAGCGCATACACTGAACGTCGTAGCGCTGAATCCAGGCCTTGAGCGCTTCGATGGCCTCGACGCCGGTGTGGAGCGTATCCAGGGCATGCTCCGGGTCGTCGGCACGGACACGCGCGATCCAGGCATCGCCATAGGGGTCGATGTTGATGAGGTGGGGATCGGTGATGAGGGCATCGTTGCGATCGACGACTTCGCCGGCGAAGGGAACAGGAACGCCACCGGCCCACTTGCCGCTCTCCAGGGTCGCGACGTGTCTGCCCGCGTCGATTTTGGTGCCAAGCTTTTTGATGCGCGCCTTTTGCAGGCGTCCGGACATCGTTTGGGCGGGATCGGTCACGCCAAGGGTGAAGATCCCCTCGCCCTCGGGGCGTACCCAGACATAATCCAGATCATAGAACAGTTCCTCCGGCAGCTCGCAGCCACGAAATTCGCTCATGACCCTTGCTCCTGCCCCGCAAGCAACCGTTTTGCCGCCAATTCGCCGCCATCGGCTACCGCCTCAGCCAGATGGGGATAGACCTCGCTCTCCTCCTTGGCATCGTGTTGTTTGAGAATGGTCTGCACGGTGCTCAGCAGATCGCCGAATTCTTCCGCGTCGTGGGCGGTAATGGCGTCGGCCATCTCACTGAAAAACACCTGTAGATCGCGATGCCCTTTGCGCAACAATGCCGTCAGGGCATGATCCTCACCGCCTTCCCAAGCCTCGAAGGCCGGAAACAGCAGACTTTCTTCCACCGCCATGTGTCCCTCGACGATGCCACGGCGGAAGCTTTCCAGCGTTTTTGTCGCCTCTTCCCAGCGCGCGTCTTGCACGGCCTGGGCTGCGTCTTCCAACATGCGATCGAGACGTTCGTGGTCCTGCTGCAGAATGTTGGCGATATCGTGCGCCATGGTGGCTGCTCCTTGCTGCTCAGCGTTGTTGGTAGATGACATCCAAGAAGTCTAGACTAGACGACGGCTCTTGTGTGAACAGGACGAACCCCATGAAAGTACAATTGCTCGTTTCCAAGTGGTGTCCGAGTTGCCCCCAGGCGGAAATCATCTGGAAAGAGGCCGCCGAAAAACGGCCTATGGATCTCGAAATTCTCGATGTCGCCGATAAGGCCGGGCGGGAAGTGGTGAGCCGGCTACGGATCAAAACCGTGCCGGCCGTGGTCATCGACGGCGCCCTGAAAGCCGTGGGCGTGCAGCCGCTCTCCCAGGTCCTGCAGTTGCTGGATACCTGAAGCCGCTGGCACAGATCGCTCGAAACTTCAGCCGGCACTGGGGGCAAAACTGTCAAAATGGATGTGCTCATGGGAAACGCCGTGGGAGAGCAGAAGGTCCACTGCGGCTTCGATCATGCCGGGGCTGCCGCAGAGATAGACCTCGTGTTCGGACCATGGACCACGCTCAGCTACGCTGGGCAAAAGACGCCGGGGTCCGGCGAAACCAGAAAAAGCGGGATCGGAGCAGCAGACCTCCAGATGGAGATCGGGCCAGGAAATGGCCAGCTCCTGAAGATAGTCCAGGTGATAAAGATCTTCCACGCGTCGGGTACCGAAATAGAGGAAGACGGGAGCCGTCCACGACCGTTGCCGTCGTTCCCTGAGGATAGCCTCGATGGGGGCCAGGCCCGTGCCTGCGGCCACCAACAGCAAGGGCCGCTCCGTATCCCTCTGGAGCATGAATTCCCCTTGAGCAGGACCCAGTTGGAGACTATCCCCCACCCGCGCCTGCTCGAAAAGCCATCCGGAGAAAGCCCCATTGGGCACGGCACGGATGTGGAAGACCAATTCGCCTTCGTCGGGGAGGCTGGCCATGGAGTAGGAGCGCCATTGCCCTGCCTGACCAGGGACCGCGATCCGTGCGTATTGGCCGGCGCGAAAGGGATAGGGGCGATCGCAGCGCAAACGTAGTTCCATTACCGTGTTGGCCAGACGCTGGAGGGAAATCACCGTCCCGGTCCACAGCTCGGTAGCACCATCCACCTGTGCTTCGATGCGCATGGCGCTGCGGGGTTGGAGTTTACAAAGGATGGCCTGCTTATGGACGCGCTCTTCCGGCGTGAGCAGAAGCGGCATGAACGGGAGTTGCACACCCTCGCCGCTGAGGATCCGTCCTTTGCAGTCGCCGCAGGAGCCGTTGCCGCAGCCGTGGTGGATGGCCACGCCCTGCTCCAGGGCGGCCTCGACGATGCATTGATCTTCCCGCACCTGCAGACGGTGCCCGGACGGCTCCAGAATGACCTCATGTTCCATGAAAAACTCCTGGGTTTTTAGGGCTGGGCCCGTGGCTGGACCCAGCGCATCCGATTTACGCGGGAGGGCTCACTGCGTGACCGGGGGAACATCGTCCAGGACCAGGGGCACGTAACGCTCCGGGGCCATGGCCTCGGCGGCCGCCTGGATGCAGATGGTCGAGGCAAGGTTATAGGCTTCGATCCAGGATTCCGCCATGGCCGTCGTCCAAGCCGGTCCCAAGAAGTGCTTGAGGGTCAGCAGCAGACTTTTGCCGACGATGGGATAGTGCTCAGGACGGGTATCGTAGCGGATGTGTCCCACCCCCAACTCCTTGAGGTAGGGAACCAGCATATCGGTATTGTCGATGTTGCTGGCGATGAGAATGACGGAATGGAACAAACGAACCCGTTGTTCGCTCATGTCGCCGGGGAACATCTTGCGGACTTCCGGGTAGTGGCTGAACATGGTGTCGTAAAAGTGCTGGGCGACCTGCACCCCCAGATCCTGTACGGCCTTACCGCTGCTTTTGATCAAATCGATGTCGATGGTCATAGTTCGCTCCTGTAATGCTGCCTAGCCTTGCCGCAAACGGCAGGAACGAGTCTGCGCCGCTGGCATGGTGGCGTCCTTGATCTGTGTCAAGTTTTTGGGGCAGCCCTTGCGCGTGTAGAATGCGGCCCGGAATCCAGCAAACCTTCCGGAGCCCGCGTGGAACTTTCCGACTTGGCCGCACGGTTGCGTCAACAGCCGATTTTCAGTGCCTGGCCGCCCGCGTTACTCAATGCGCTTTTGCCATCTACCCACATGGAGAATTGGGAGGATGGAGCGCTGCTTTTTGTGGAGCAGAGCCCTGCGGCGGACTTTTTCTGGCTCGAATCGGGCGTGGTGGAACTCGTCAGCAGCAGTGCCGAGGGCAAGGAAAAAGTCGTCGAAATCATGCAGGCTGGGGATCTCTTTGCCGAAGGGGTGGCCTTCATGGGCGGTCGCTACCCAGTCAGCGCGCGCTGCAGCGGGGCAGTACGGGTATTGCGGATCCCTTTTGCGCCGGTGGTGGCCACCCTGGACGCCAATCCCCAACTCATGCGCCGCATCCTTGCCCAGCTCAGCATGCGTTTACACTTTTTGGTAAAGGAGTTGCGCCAGTTCAGTGTCCAGTCCGCAGACGCCCGGGTGGCCAATTATTTGCTGGAGTTGGGGCAGACTGCGGAGGCCAGACCGGGGTGGGTCACCTTGCCGGCCAAGAAGGCAACCATTGCCGGACGCATCGGGATCACGCCCGAAACCCTGTCCCGGGTACTGCGACGACTACGGGAGGCGGGGATCATTGCCATTGAAGGCCGACACCTACGCATTCTGGATATGGATATTCTGAAACAACGTGCTTGTGGTTGACATGGTCGTATTGGACTCTTCGGGTATGAACAAGTATTGCGCAATATAAATTCAAAGAACGAGGAGGTGTGAACGTCCGCTCCCGCTGGAGCTATGCTCGAATCTAATGGGATGAACGTCTCCTTCCCCCAGCCGTGGTCAGATGCCACGATGGGGGGGCCTATTGAACAAGGAGTTTCATTCCATGAAAGAGATTGCGACCATCGGTATTGATCTAGCAAAGAACGTATTTCAGATCCACGGTGTGGATATGCAGGGCAGGACTGTGCTCAGGAAGACGGTTACCCGGGGAAAACTCTTGGAGACGCTCGTCAATTTGTCACCCTGCCTCGTGGGGATGGAAGCGTGCGGAGGCGCACACCATTGGGCTCGCAAGATTACGGAGATGGGACACATTGTGCGCCTGATCGCCCCCCAATTCGTGGCACCCTACCGCAAGAGCGGAAAAAACGATGCCAATGATGCCGAAGCCATCTGTGAGGCCGTGACTCGCCCCAATATGCGTTTCGTAGCCATCAAAACACCCGAACAACAGGCAGTGCTGACTCTGCACCGAGTGCGGGAGTCCATCAAGGCGGACCGCACTGCGCTGATCAACCGAATTCGAGGTCTCTTACAAGAGTTCGGCATCGTTCTCCCCCAAGGGGCGGCAAGATTCCCGCAAAGATTGCTGGAAGCGATTACTGATGCTGACATGCCTTTGGATGCCATTGGCATCTTCGCCGCCTTGCGTGGGGACTTGATGCGGTTGAACGAGCGACTAGCGGAGTGCGACCAAAGGATCGCGCGCTTGGCTAGAGAAGAGACGGCCCAGCGCCTAGTCACTATTCCTGGGGTAGGACCTGTTACCGCCACCGCGATAGTAGCAACTGTCGGGGATGCCAGGCTCTTTCGCAATGGCCGAGAACTCGCTGCTTGGGTGGGGTTGGTACCCCGACAATCGAGTTCTGGGGGGAAGACCCGGTTGGGAAGGATCACCAAAAATGGAGATAGCTATCTTCGTACCCTGTTTGTACAGGGAGCGATGGCTGTCATCCACCATATGGGTGACAAAGGGGGTCCACGCTTTGAATGGATTCGAGCGTTGGTGGCACGACGCGGCATCCAAAAGGCGGCTGTCGCCCTCGCAGCAAAAACGGTACGCACGGCCTGGGTGCTGATGGCTCGTGGAGAGAGCTATCGAATGGCCGTAGCCGTGTAATAGAGAACAAGTGATTGCAGGAAAGAGGAGGTCAACAGTTTCTCGATTTGCTTGATGACGAATGATGGCGGATAGGTCGGACCGGCACCAACTGAACCTGAATACACCAGAGGCTGTTTGAAGCCGTGAATCTGATGAGGAGTCGGTGCGCGGATAGTCCATCGGGGCCAGGGCGGCACGCCCATAAACAGGCCGAATACATGTTTGCAGTCGATCTCATCCAATATCTACGACATCTTGTAAAGCCGGAGACGTTCATACATGGTGTACGCGAGATCTACAGCTAGCTTGAGGAGGGTGGCGCACTGTTGCTAGAAAAGGGTTTCTGGATCCGATTCGCAACGAATGAGGAGTGCGCCGTGAAAGAGAGTACCGGTTTTGACGAAGGAATGGGAGAGTTGGGCCTGAACATCGAGGGCTTGTTGCGGCGGTCCGCGCGCCAGCTGATCCAACAGGCCATCGAGGGCGAGGTGCGGGCGCTGCTGGAGGAATATGCCGCGGTACGAATGGTCGATGGTCGACGGGCCGTCGTGCGGAATGGATATCTGCCGGAGCGGGAGATCCTGACGGTGGTCGGTCCCGTGCCCGTACCGATCCCCAAGGTGCGCGATCGCTCCGGTTCGGGCGTGGTCTTCCGTTCTTCCCTGGTACCGCCCTACGTGCGCAAGTCGCGGAGCGTGGCCGCAGCGCTATCCTGGCGGTATCTGCATGGGGTATCGTCGGGACGGATGCAAGAGGCGCTGTCCGTCCTCCTGGGCGAGGAGGCCAAGGGGCTTTCTCCGGCCGTTTTAGGGCGTCTGAAGGCTGAATGGGCACAGGAGCATGCCCAGTAGCAGCGCCGGTCTCTGCAGGAGAAACGCTACGCCTATTGGTGCGCCGACGGGGTCTATGCCCAGCTGCGGGCGGAGGACGATCCCCGGATGTGTCTCTTGGTCATTATTGGCGTGACGGCCGAGGGCAAGAAGGAGATCGTGGCGGTCACCGACGGTTTACGGGAGTCCAAAGCCTCCTGGCTAGAGATCCTGCGGGACTTGCGCGACCGCGGGCTGCAGGAGGCGCCACTACTGGCCATAGGAGATGGGGCGATGGGTTTCTGGGCCGCCCTGGACGAGATCTACCCGCAAACCCGCCACCAACGCTGTTGGGTGCATAAGATGGCCAATATCCTCAAAGAGCTACCAAAGCGGCTCCAGGGGAAGGCCAAGGCCGCGTTGCAGGCCATCTGGATGGCCGATACCCGAGAAGCGGCGGAGAAAGCCTGGCAAGCCTTCGTGCGGGACTACCAGGCCAAATATCCCAGAGCGGTCGCAAAGCTTGAGAAGGACCGGGACGTGCTGCTGACCTTCTTCGACTTCCCGGCGGAGCACTGGCGGCATATCCGCAGTAGCAACGCCATCGAATCGACTTTCGCCACCGTGCGGCATCGCAGCAGCCGCACCAAAAACTGTGTCTCTCGAGCCACTTTCCTCGGCCTGAGCTTCAAGCTCATCCAGCAGGCAGAGAGACACTGGCGCGGGATTCGGCATCCGGAAAGACTGCGCGAGCTCTTTGCCGGGGTGATATTTGTCGATGGGATGCCTGCCAACGAAACCCGGCTGGATCCTCAACAGGACGCCGCCTGAATCGTGTTAGCAAATGCTCATGCACCAATCTTGACCATAGCCCCTCCCGCTGCATCACCGCCCATTCCCTGGCCATATTCTTACCCTTGGATGAGGATCCCGTCGAGCAAGTTCATCTGGTGTGCTACCCGACTCGCTGCTAGTACGTTGACCAAGCCGCTCATGGTGATCCCCAGCAGGCGGACGGACGTGCTCTTGGGAACGGCTCGGTCGAGTAACTCTGGTAGCCATGCCGCGATAGCATCCGCGCTTCCGATGCCCTCGGTCGCCGTATATGCTCGGGTGACCGTGGTAAAATCGGGAAAGCGCGCTTTGATATGCACGGTATGGCCCGCTAGGTGCAAGACCTGGAGACGGGCCGCAACTTGCGCTGCCATTTCCTGTAGCGTAGTAAGCATGACGCTTCGATCCGCCAAGTTTTTGGAAAAGGTGCGTTCGGTCCCCACCGACTTCCGCTGGCGGGACGGCTGTACCGGCCGCTCGTCAATCGCCCGCGCCACGTCGTAAAACCAGCCTCCCGACTTGCCGAAATGGGTCACAAGAAACTCCAGCGAGAGGTTCCGTAGATCCAAGACCGTTTCCACGCCCATCGCCGAGAGCTTTTTGACGGTGGCCGGACCCACGCCATGTAGCTTGCCAACGGGCAGCGGCGCCAAGAAAGCGAGGCCGCGCTCAGGTGGAATGACAAAAAGCCCGTGGGGCTTACGCCAGTCGGAAGCCAGCTTGGCCAGCAGCTTGTTGTAGGAGACCCCGGCTGAAGCCGTCAGCCCCGTTTCGCGATGGATGCGATCCAAGATCTCCCGAGCAATCTCGACTGCCAGGGTTCCGTCGGTCGTGGCGGCAGTCACGTCCAGAAAAGCCTCATCTAGCGATAGGGGTTCGACCAACGCAGTGTAACTGCGCAGGATGGTCATCACTTGGCGGGAAACCTCTCGATAAGCATCCATGCGGGGGCGGACAAAGATGGCCTGGGGGCAAAGAGAACGTGCCCTAGCTGCTGACATGGCCGAGCGGATACCAAATCGTCGTGCCTCATAGCTGCACGTCGCAACGACGCCCCGGACATTGGGGTCGCCACCGACAATCACCGGCAGACCACGGAGCTCTGGCCGATCGCGTTGCTCGACCGCTGCAAAGAAGGCGTCCATGTCCACGTGGATAATTTTGCGGATAGCGAGGCTGTGTTCTAGGGAAGCTCTGCACAGCCTGAGTTGATAGAATGAGGCGGTACGCGCAAGGCAGGAGGCGATCATGACGGGCCAGATGACGTTTGCAGAGACAATGGGGCTGTCGCGCCGACACAAGGAGACCAAGCGGGAGCGTTTCCTGCGGGAGATGGACCAGGTGGTGCCTTGGCAGGCTTTGATTGAGTGCATCGCTCCCTACTACCCCAAAGCTGGACCGCGTGGCGGTCGCAAGCCCATGCCGATAGAGCAAATGCTGCGTATTCACTTCCTGCAGCAATGGTATGCCTACTCGGACCCGGGCATGGAAGAGGCCCTGTATGAAATTCCCTTGCTACGGGCCTTTGCCGGTATCGACTTGGGCCGCGACCTGATCCCCGACGAGTCCACTATCCTGCGCTTTCGTCGCCTGCTCGAGCAGCACGGCTTGGCGCAACAGATATTTGCCCAAGTACAGGAGCTGCTGGACGCCTCCCACTTGATTCTGCAGGAAGGCAAGATGGTGGATGCCACCTTGATTCACGCCCCCAGCTCGACCAAGAATCGAGACCGCAAACGGGACCCCGAAATGCGTCAAACCAAGAAGGGGAACCAATGGTATTTCGGCATGAAGGCCCATGTCGCGACGGACACGCAAGGCCTGGTTCAGGCTGTCGAGTTCACCGCGGCCCATGTCCCGGACCATCGGGTGCTGGAAGAGCTGCTGACCGGAGACGAGAAGACGGTGCTCGCCGATCGTGGCTACGATTACCCGCAGGTCCATGAATTTTTGCGCAAGCAGGGGATTCAGGATGCCGTGGCCCGACGTCGCTATCCCGGCCAGAGGACGGGGCTACAGGCACTCAAGCGTTTCAACCGCTGTGTGGCAAGCATCCGTGCGCGTGGTGAACATGCCTTCCGCGTCCTGAAGTGTCAGTTTGGCTACCACAAGACCCGCTATCGAGGCCTGACCAAAAACGGTGCGCAACTGACCACCTTGTTTGCCCTGGTGAACCTCTATCTGGTTCGTAAGGAGCTCTGTTGGTTACGGGCATAATCCGTCACCAAGACGGAAAGCGGGCGATTTCCGTGCTCACCATGCGCTCTTGGGCGTCTCTGGGGAGGGAAAATGAGAATTTTCGTCGCCAAATCGATTTGGCGAGACAAACTCGCCCCAAATCACGAGAATTTTACACCAGTGCAGAGGTTCCCTAGTGGGCTGGGCAATCGATAACCTCCTCGTTTGATCTGGAGAGTCTATCAGATGGCGTGTAACGAGGGCGGCTATAGACCAAGGATCTCGGACTGACGGCCATAGGACGTCTATGCTTGCCTTCCGTCAAGGGAAAGCGGTAAATTCAACCAAGATGCTGCGCCATGGGCGGGAAGAGACTGTAAGCGGACGTTAGAAACAGACTTCAAATAGCTATTGTATTTCGCGTGCGGCATATTACTTACTCTCTTTTCTACGTAGATGCAGTAATTGATGATCTTTCCATCCGACCCGCAGAATTGTGAGCACAAGAAAACTGCCAATTAAAAATGGCCAGTCACCGTAGTCTCCAAAAGGAGTCTTTCCTTTCCTTGGAGATATTTTTCCATTTAAAGCCCCTCTAAAATATGCAGGAAGTTTGTCTTGTATCTTTCCGCCAGGAGAAATAATCGCAGTCACCCCAGTATTTGTGGATCGAATATCGGGTTTTTCCTCTTCGCGTGCCTGCATGGCGGCCATTTGCAAACTCTGCGGTAATGCCGTGCTATGTCCGAACCAGGAGTAATCACTGATGTTCGTCAGAAAAGAAGCTCCCTGTGTAACCCCCTTGCGCACGTCCCGAGAAAAGGACTCTTCGTAACATATCGTCATTCCTGCTTTTAAGCCCTTAACGTTCAGCGTGGAAGGCCCGTCGCCTGGAGTAAAGCTGCCCAATCCCGGCAAGAAATGGTGCACCAAAGGCGCAAGCAATTGCGGAAATGGAATGTATTCGCCAAAGGGAACCAGGTGTTGTTTTCGGTACCAATGCCATGGAGCCAATCCATCGATATCCAACGCCGCATTATAGTAGTGGTGTTTTGCGTACTCGACAATTCCGAGAATGATGTTTGTGTGATGTTCTGCAGACCATCTTTGTAGATTGCGGAGCAAGCCAGGAACCTGCGTCTGAAAAACTGGGAAGGCGGTTTCCGGCAAGACGACCAGATTCGTGCCTTTTGGCGTGGCAAGAATGAGCTTGACGTAGGTATCAAGCACCGCGCTGAGTTTTGCTACATTCCATTTTTCTGTTACTGGAACATCGCCCTGGATGAGTCGTACCGTAAGCTGCTTATGCATCCGTGCAGTCCGTTGAATGTCTTGACTAAACGCCGCTCCGGTATAGAGCAGGACAATTCCACCGATTGCGGCGACGGCCTTCCTGCGGTTAGCCCGATGGCGGATAAGGAAAAGAAGCAAAGCAGCCACGCCGGCAGTTGCCAGGCCCACGCCGTATTGGCCCAGGAGCGGAGCCCATCCCCCCAGGAGACTCCAGGTCTGACTGTATCCGGTGGCAAGCCAGGGAAACCCGGTGAAGAGATGGGCTTGAAGCCACTCCGCTCCTATCCACAGAAAGGGAAGCGCGAAGAGTCTGCTATGCGCCCACCACTTCGCGGCTACCCACAGGGAAAGGGCTGGATAAATAGCGCAGTAGAGTGCCAGCAGAGCAACGGCGGCCGCAGACAACAACCAACTCATGTGCGCATAATTATGAAGCGGTATAGCTAACCAATAGATCCCGGCTGCAAAGGCCCCGAAGCCAAACGCAAATCCTATCGTTGCGGCAGCGCTTGGTGTGACCCCATCAATGAGCCAAAATAGGGCCAGCAGGAGGGCAATGGTCAGGAAGGAGAGATCAAAGGGTGCGAAGGCTAATGGCCAACAAGCACCCAATGCCACAGCAAGTCCCCAACGCCATCGCAGGCGGAGGCCCTTCTTCATGCGATCGTTGCCAGAATGTTATGCAGTCCGAGCAGCCCGAGCCCATGTTGGAGGTGCCATCGTTTCGCCTTGGTATAATAGAGCAGCGTTGGGGTCGCCTCCTCGCCGGTTTCGGCAAGCAGCTGTGTGTTGTCCGACACCGCTCGACGGATCGCCAAGGGTGCTTGGTAGTCAGGACGAATGCCCCCTTCCTCGGTAATAACGTTGAAATGCGATTCATCGAAAGCTAGCGCCTGCGCTGGGTTTTCGGCAGCTAAAATAGCCGCCGCTTTGGCAGCGCTGGTGGGCTTCAGATAGCCAACGAGAGCCACCCGCAGATGGAGTTTCCCAGAGCGTACCAGGGGCATGGCCTTTTCGTAGAACCGGTGACACCAGATGCAGTTCGGATCCATGAAAGCGGTCAGCTCTGGACCACGGTTGCCCACGAGAAAGGTATCCGCATGGCGCAATTTTTGGACGATAGTCTGAATGGGCAGGGCTTTCGGCGGGAGATCGAAGGAGTGTTCGATGTGGTCAAAAGCGCTTTGAGGCGTAGCTGCAATTGCTGATGACGACAGAAAGAACGTCAGACCAAGAGAAACAATTGATATCCACCCGGAAATGTTAAAAAAACCAGGCCTTGTTCATTTGTCCTCCAAGATTACGGATCGTGGCAGAGCGTTTCGGTATCAACCGACTCGAATGAGTCCAGCACGTTGGCAAGACTCGAGAATTTGTTGGTACTGTCCACCGGGATCAGCATAGAGTCCCCACTGCAGAGCGTCTTCGAGTGATTTCCCGGTACAAAGCTGGTTTAGAAAAACATAGGACCCGGCAGGCAAAATCCAATAGATTGGTCCCTGATCTGTGGGAATCATGCCGATACCCAACCAAGCATGTCTGTGTAAATCTCCTTGAGTCCAATCCGGGAGATCATGATAACGAGTCACCTCTTCGTAGGTTACCCAGTGGGAGCGAAACAGGCGTGGGAGGCGATCCAGGTAAATGGCGTGACCAGATGCACGTCCCAGGAACAGCGCGGGTTCTCGTTCTCGCGGAACCAATGGGTGGCAACATTCCAGATTGCATCGATGAAGAAACCATTCCAGACGCGCAATCTCCCCAAGATGTTGCAGACTTTTCCCACGAGAAATCAGAAAAGGACCCAAGTGTTCCCCGTAGAGCATCAGGTCCGGATCACTGGGTAAATAGAGTCCTCGATAGCTGTCTGCTAACTGGTTGAATGGGCCGACGCCGGCCATGTCGGCAACCGCTGGGTAAATGTTGGCCAAGGAATCCGCCAATCGGTTCTGCATACTTTGTCGGTAGAAAGACAACGCCGGAGCAGAGGGTTCATCGTCTACCGACTGCAGAATTCGGTTAGCCCAATCTCGCTGCCAGCGAAGTAATGCTTCCCTATTACCATTCATACTGCGGATTCCAGAGATTGTGCTGTCCTTACCAACTCGGACAACGAGGGCAGGTCGGCATCCCATTCCAGAATGCGAATGGCATCGGGAAAGCGCGCGCATGCGAATGCAAAGAGAGTCCGGGCCTGTTTTCCGGGGTCACGACTGTGGGTGTCGACGGAGAGAACCGTTCCATCCCCCTGCACTTGCTCACCGCCGGCAACATGAATTTCGGTAACTGCTGGTATGGGCAAACCACCCAGCAAAGCCCATGGATCCCCTCCATGGTTGTCACAATTGATTCGCAGGTTCTCGACGTCCAGCAGCAGTTGGCAGCCGGACTGCGATACCAACTCCCGCAAAAAATCCGCCTCTGAGTAGTCGTCTCGTCCATTCGGCGGGAGATAATAAGCAATATTCTCCAGGAGCAAAGGACATTGCAGAAAATCCTGTACCATTCCTATGCGAGACACCAGGTGCCGCAACACAACGGATTGTCGAGGAAGGGGATACTGATCACTGAAATACTGGCCATCCAGTGAAGACCAAGCAAGATGGTCCGAGACCCGAAGAGGATCTATCTGATGGATTAGAGTACGTAGTCTCTTTAGATAGCTCGTATTCAATGGGTCGCTGGAGCCGATGGAAAGTCCTACTCCGTGCAGGGTGATCGGATAACGCGAGCGCACCGCCTCCAGCTCTGCCAGCCAGGTTCGATCGGCCCCCAGATAATCCTCGCTGTAGACCTCCAGGACACTAACGTCGGGCTGCGTGAGCAGAATCCCCTCGACGTGAGGAGCCCGAAGCCCGATTCCTGTGGAAGCGTGCATGGTACTCTAAACCAGTTCGTCGCCGGATTTCTGCGAGAACCGGAATCCGGCAAAGTACCTTACATGGTGGATTTCTTTTTTACGCCACTACAACCATGACGCATCATTCCCCCTTTGTTCTCATAGGCTTTGCGTTTACCGCTGCAGCCATGGCGCATCATACCTCCCTGGGATTTTGCTGCGGACTGCGTTTTGCCCATGGGCGGGGCCATGGTGTCGGCGTTAGCCAATGTGGTTATGGTGCCACCGGCCAAGCAACTGGCGAGAAACGTACTGGCGATTGTCTTGGCTACTTTGCTGTGTTCCATGGTATTACTCCTTCTTGCGTGTTGTCGATATAACGGGGTAGATTGGGTTAATCGTGCCCGTGCCATAAATGTGGTAACAGTTTTTTCAAGCTGGCTTCAGAAATGGCCCCTGGGATGCGTCCGATAGCTCCATCTTTGGCACGAAACAAGATCGCGGGAGTACCTTCGAAGCCCGTCTCGCCCATAATATCCAGATTCTGCCGCAGGTTCTTCCGGGTTGCAGCGGTTGGGGTTACCTTCGGCAAGGAACGATAACTCCCGCTGCGTAACGCTGGACCAACAATGGTTTCAAAGTGTTTGAGGGCCTGCAACGGGTGCGGTGACTGCAGCCAGGCCGCCGCTTCGGCGGGACTTTGGGGGGTGAGGAAGGCGACCGGTACATATCGTACCGTCAATTGTCCAGCCCGAATCAAGGGTGCCTCGTGTTCATACATCACATGGCAATAAGGGCAATTGGGATCCTGAAAATCGTAAATTATCGGACCTGCATGGCCGTCCTGAATATAGGTGACGTGGTGCGGTAAAAACTGATTCCAAAAAGAACTGGCTGTCATTTTGGGAGCAGTACCCGAAGTCTTCGCAAAGGCGAGGTTTGGGGTAAGGAGGAAGAAGCCGAAGATGAGCACCCCTCCCAAGATCCATTGCGCCCGCTGATTGTTCATCCATCGATTCATTCGCATTCACGTCTCCCGGAAGTTCTATTTGAGATTAGGAAGTAGGGTCAGCAGTTCCCCGCGGGAAACCATGCCGGGCAGTAAGCCCGTGGCACCGCTCTTGCGCTGATAGAGAATGGCTGGGACCCCCATGGAATGGGTGCTTTGCAGCACGGCCATGTTGACTTGCAGCGCGTGAATGGTCTGAGGAGTCGGTTTGGCTGTGGGAAGACCAACTGGCCCGCTCGCTGCCAAGGGAGCCGCAAAACTTTTACCCGCCAGCACTTCGAAATGCCGGAGCGCAGACAATCGATGCGAAGACTGCAGAATCGCGGCCGCCTCCGGTGTACTGCTGGGCATCAAATAGGCCACCGGAACATAGCGTACCGTGAGCTTCCCGGAGCGAATCAGGGGCTGCTCCTCGTTGTACATGCCATGGCAATAAGGGCAGTTCGGGTCAAAGAAATCGTAAATGATGGGCCCTCTGTGCCCTTCCTGAATGTAGGTGAGACGCTGTCCGATCGTTGCCCAATAGCTGGCTTGGGCCATGGGTGGCAGGGAGCTGGAAACGGTCGCTGCCAGTGCCACCGGAGAAGAAAAAGCTGCCGCCAGCATCGTGCCTACGACGGCTGTTATCACTGAGTGTTTGCGCATGGTTGTGCTCCTTGTGCATACATAAAAATCAACGGTCATTCCCCGTTGTCCCCAACTTTTCCTGCAAATGGCGTAGCAACGTGTTAGGACCCTCATAGCCCTCATATTGCCCGACGAGATGACCGTCTGGGTTTACCAGCAAAACCGCTGGTGGGCCGAAGAGTTGGAAATGGTGCAGGAGTGCGGATGACTGGCTGTCATTCGCCGTTACATCCACACGAATCAGGGACAAAGGCCGCAACGCGCTCTCCACTCGGGGATTGTCATAGGTTTCCACATCCATCCGCTGACACTCCACGCACCATTTTGCCCAGAAGTCCACCAGGACGGGATGGCCCTTGTCTGCGGCCAGCGCCGATCGCAATTGCGACAAGCTGCGAACCAAAGTGAAGTGCGGCGTACTGGTTTGTTGCTCCCCCGGGAGTGGCAAGTCATGCTGTACGAACGGTGCGAGCGGCTGGAGCACCTGAGAACCTCCCCCCAAAGCACCTATGAACAGGGCAACCCCGAACACCAAGGCCAGCAATCCGAGTCCTCGGCGGAACTGTTGCCATCCGGTAGGTGCGGAGTGAGAACCAAATACACCCAGATAGACGCTGGAAACGATCGCCAGTGCTGCCCACAGGGCAAGAGCGACATTACCGGGCACAATGCGCGTGAGAAACCAGATCGCCACCCCGAGCAAAACGACCCCAAAAATGGCCTTGACTCCATTCATCCAGGCACCGGCCTTGGGTAGGAAATGCCCGGCCGAAGTCCCGATGACCAGCAAGGGAACCCCCATCCCCAAGGCAAGAAGAAACAGTGCCAAGCCTCCCAGTAACACATTGCCAGTATGGGCAATAAACAGGAGGGCGCCGGCCAACGGTGCGGCAACGCAGGGGCCGACGATCAGCGCGGAGAGGACCCCCATTAGCCAAGCGCCGGTAAAATGCCCACCCTTTCCATAGCGGGAGAGACGGGATTGGATGGCAGTCGGCATCTGCAGTTCGTAAAAGCCGAACATGGACAATGCCAGCAAGACGAATAGGGCGCTGAAGCTCCCGAGTACCCATGGGCTTTCAAAGAATGCCTGCAGATAGGATCCCGTAACCGCAGCCAGTACCCCGGCAATGGCGTACGTTAGGGACATCCCCAGCACGTATGCCAAGGAAATCCAGAAGGCATGCCGTCTGGCCTGTCTTGCCGTCATCTGGTCCTCTACGTGCCCGACCACCAGGGAGGACAAAATCGGGATCATGGGGAAAATGCAGGGGGTAAAAGCCAACCCCAGGCCAGCGACAAAGAAGAGCAGTAATGTCCAAAAAGCATGGCTACCGAGTAGCCCTGCAGCGAACTGGCGATACCTACCGGAAGCCGCATGCGACTGCTGGGGCGCTACGGGTTTGACCAGTGGTGGCTTCTCCGGAGGTGACACCGTGGCCACGGCCGCTGTACTGGGTGTTGCTATGCTAGGCACAAGCGTATAGGTCTTGGTTTCTACCGGATAACAGACGCCAGCATTGGCACAACCCTGAAAGCTGCTGGTCACCTGAATCTGTTTCGGGGGCTGACCCTGGAAATGGAGCGGCACGCGAACGGTGGTGGTGTCTCCCTCGTAGACGGCCAGGGTGCCCACCCCAGGAATGTGCATGGGTTTTCCTGGTGGCAGGGTGTAGGGTCCCAGCCGTACGGTGCCAGGTGTCACGTGCACCTGAATCCGGTTGCGATATAGGTGATAGTGTTTGGCTGCCACCCACTGCAGCACCAGTTCGTTCTGTGGTGCCATGTGCGCGCGGAATTGAAAGGCTTTGGCTGGAGCCAGAAACGAAGAGGAACTCCCCATCAGGGGGGAGAAGACTTCGCCCGCCAGAGCAACGGGGGGCAGACACAGCAAAGTGATCAGGAGGATCAAAACTCCCCTAGTAAATTGTTTAACTGCGCACTTTGCCACCCTCTCCACTCCCAATCTTTCAAGAAACAGGGAAACTATGTCCGGTCAGGAAATCTGGGTAATCAGAAAGAACCACCTCCTGAAGAGGCTGGATCCTTCTCTGGTTACCACGGACCCTCTTTCCTGCGTTTTACTATCCATTGGGTGCGAGGCCCTCAGGTCACCCATCTTCCAGAACGCGTCGCGACCATTACGGTCCCAACCAGGGCTACGATTCCGTCTGGATCGTCAGGAATCCCGAATAAATCGCACCTGCACCGGAGTGGGATAGCGCACCATATCGGTGACGGGGGATGTCTGTTGCACGTGATCCAGGAGATCGGCGATTTCCTGGTCCGATGCAGGGCTTTTGATCCGGCAGGCAATATGGATCTCCTGACACCCAGGTCGCACCGATTCCGAGATTCCCAAAAACCCCTGCAGATCGATATCCCCCGTGACGTCCAGGGTCATTGTCTCAATGGTGATTCCACGCGCGGCGGCGTTGTAGGAAATCCCCACCGAAAGGCAAGCCGTCAGTCCCGCAAGCAACAATTCCACAGCGTTGGGCCCCCGATTGCTTCCCAGCAGCACAGGCGGCTCATCTCCTTCGAGCACAAAGGGTTGTGTACGCGACGAATCTTCCTGTTTGACCCCGCTGAATCCTTGAATCTGCGTCCGCACGTGGGCCCCGGTTTGCCATTCGGTGTGGGCGCGGAAGACAAACTTCGCAAGTTCGGGGTCTCCTTTCACGGCATCAATGGTTGCCATCAGTTGCGCAACGTCCACACCGTTCACTGGGGTTGAGTCCATGCGTTTTCCTCCGGGTAATCAGTAGATTCAGAAATTGCTAAACCGTGAGACAAAGAGAGCGCACCATTTGTTCCCATCAAAAGCAGACCACCTCATCCACGGCACTGATCCAAGCCGAGAGGCCTTTCATGGAGCTCTTAGCGACACCCTTTGGGAGGGCGTCGATCCCCTGGGCTTGCAAGGAGCTTCCGCAACACTGGACCTTCAGTCCCAACTCCAGCAGTTCGTTCAGCAAGGCATGCGTGCTATCCCCTGCAGTCTCGGTACCTTTCAGCAAGAGAACTCCCTCTCCCGCAAGAAACAGGCGCACGTCCTTTCCGTCAGCCAGCATGGCCCCAGCGAGTCGGACAGCGGTGTCGGCCCTGGGGTTTGCCCGTTCCGGAGCGGCATGCAAAATTATGAGAGCAGTAGTCATCCAGATACTCCTGTAGAAGCGGCGTGGGTTCGCGGGTGGGTTTCTTGTACGGAAAGCGCGATCCACAAGCCAGAAAACGCGACGATGCCGGCGGTGAACCAGATGGCGGGAAGAATCTTGTCGCTCCATTGTGCGACCACGCCGAGCACCAGGCCACCAATGGCATAACCCGTATCTCGCCAGTATCGATAGGTGCCCAGGATGCGTCCACGCTCCAGTGGGGGCGCCACATCGGACATGGCGGCGATCAGGTTGGGATAGAGAAGGGCCATGCCCAGGCCCATGACCGCGGCCGTAGCAATCCACGCGGTGAAGTGGCCGACCAGCGCAGTGCCTGCAAGCCCCGCAGCCAGCAGGGCGAAGCCTGCCAGGATGGGCGGTCTGCGACCGATGCGATCGGCGAGATGTCCGGTCCCAAATTGACCGAGCCCCCAGACCATCGCATAGACACCGGTGATCCAGCCGATTTGCACGACGCTCAAGCCGTGAAACCGGAAAAAGACCGGGAAGAGGACCCAAACCAGGGTATCGGCAATCTTGTTGGCGACCCCCCCCTGGCAGAGGGCCCGATAGGTGGCGTCCCGAAAAGAAACGTGCAGGAAAGTCGCCCAGGTGCTGACCTGAGAAGCCGTCTTTGTGGTTTCTGCCGATGGCTGACGCTGTGCATGCTCTGCGCGAACCCAATGGATAGTATCCTGGATCCCCAATAGTAGGAGTAGTGCAAGCGCAATGACCACGAGTCCGAAAGCCAACAGTGTCCAACGGGGACCGTAGACGACGGCAAGATAGCCCGTTGCGAGGCCCGCCAAACCCACCGCGATGTAGCCCACTGCCTCATTGATGCCAACAGCCAGACCGCGCTGGTGGTTATCGGCCAGATCGATTTGGCTCGTGACGGTCATGGTCCAGGTGAAGGCCTGATTTACCCCCAAAAAAACATTGGCGCCGATGATCCACCACCAGTTGGGAGCAAAAAAGATCATTAGCGGAATAGGAATCCCCGCCAACCAGCCCAGGAATAACACCCGCCTGCGACCGATTCGATCGGATAGCCCGCCGGCGACAAAGTTGAGAGCCCCTTTTACTAGACCAAAGGAAATCACAAAGGAGGCGAGAAAAAGGAAGGCGTGGCTATCTACGCCAAAACGGTGGCTCATGGCAGGAAGGACATTTCTCTCCATGCCGATGATCAAGCCTACGAAAAAGACCTGAACCGTTTGCAGGAGGAACTGACCTCGATTGACGCCAATTCCTCGAGTATAGGTCGTGGTCTCCTCGGAGCTCATCCCTGATGGCCCTTGCGTAGAGGCACCACCGTCGCTAATGCCTCTTGAAGCTGGGTAGTGGTCTGCATTTGGTCCAGGATGAGATCGCGGACGATCTCGCACGTTTCCAGAACCTTGGGGCTGGTCAGACGATAGTGACAGAAGGTCCCGCACTTTTCGCAATGCACCAAGCCCCGAGCTTTCAGCACGCTCAGGTGCTGGGAAAGGTTGGCTTTGGAGAGGCTGATGAGTTCTGCCAATTCACCGGCATTTTTCTGTCCCTCGCCCAGATAATGGATGATCTCCAGGCGTTTGGGGTGCGCAAGGGCAGAAAATACCTCAGAAAAAAGCGCATACCGAACGGTATCATTCTTCATGCTGCTTTCCCCAGATTGATGGCAACCATGCGCGCCATATCGGCGGGCTTTTCGGGAACGTCCGTGGTAAGCGAACGAACGAAAGCCTCGCGCTCCATGGTGAGGTAAGGGTCCCAACGTTTTTCAAAACCCAGAGTCGAAGAAGGCTTCCCGGACAAGCCTGCACCGCAGACGCTCCCGGCCGCGTGCCCTGGGAAAATCTCCAAGTCATCGGGCAGGGTGAGCAGTTTTTGGTGGAGGCTGTCGAAGAGTTTTCCCGCCATTTCCTCCGGCGTTCCACCCAGATCTGGGCGTCCCACTCCGCCAACAAAGAGCGTGTCACCGGTTAGGGCAAACCAGGGATCGGCACTTCTTCGCCGATCGCTGACCAGAAGACAGAGGCTGTCCAGGGTATGACCGGGGGTGTAGAGCACTTGCGTTACGACATTTCCGGTTTCCAGGACTTCGCCGTCGTGAAGGCCGCGAATCGCAAACTGCACCAAGTCTACATCGCTTTCGTGCATGCAGTACGGTGCGCCAACCCGTTCCGCCAGGGCCCGCCCGCCAGATAGGTGATCGGCGTGAATGTGGGTGTCGATGACGAAGCTAATGGCAACTGCAGCCTTCTGTGCCTCTTCGAGGAACCAGTCCTCGTCGCCCGCTACCACATCCACGGCTACCGCGAAGCCCTTGCCTCCGCACCCGTAGAAGTAGGACAAGGTACCGTCGGCGCTTGCGCGTTGTTTGAAGAACATGGTTCACCTCCAGCATTCCGAAGTTAAGAAATAATGCAAATAAAAGGTAGGTAAAATCTTCAGCCCTGTCAAGCTCGCGCCCTATGCTGCCAGTGGTGCTATAGGTGGCCGCCGATATCCAAACAGAGATGGAGCGCTGTCCCGGTGAGGACTGCAGGGCAGCGAACGGTAGGGTGCAATCGACAACGCCGTGGCGCCAGACATCCCTATCAGGAATATGCGCACGTTGCTCGATGGATACTTCCTAAACCCATGTCCACAACAACTTCCAAACAATCACGGGTAGCGCTATGGCCCCGACATAGCGTCCAACAATTCGCCCCTTCCCATTGACGAGTATACTGGTCGGAGTCAGGATAACGCCGCCTAGCGCCTGGCTGACACCCTGGCCGGCGGCCAGATACTCCGGATAGTTGATGCCCAACTCGCGCATCCTCGCACGTACGGCTTTCGCTGTACTTCCATTTACGCCAATTCCAATAATGCTAAAGGACTTCCCGCCGAACCACTGCTGCAGTTGCACCAACGCTGGGGTCTCGGCCAAGCAAGCCGGACAGTCTGGGGCCCAGAAGTTGATAAGGATCATCCTCTTCGGTACCGCTGGCAGGTCAATAAGCCGACCACTCAGGCTTCGGACGACTAAACTCGGTAGTTGATGGGGGATATTTGCCGCCATAGGGCTGCCTCGCCATTGCGTAAACGCATAGACTCCAATCAGCAACCCGATCCAGATAACAAACTCTATCCAAAACCGTCTTTTTTTCAGAAAAGAAAGCATGATGGTGGATATCCTCGCCAAGAGGCGCTTGGGCAAATATCAAGAGTCAGCACCCATTTCCCCGGGATATCCACCAAGTGGTTGAACCGACACACTACGTCCACTTGGGAAATCAAGATGCCTTGATACTCTCCGCTTTGAGATGAATCTTTCCCTGATTTTGTAGGCGAGCTAGCAATACCGTCACACTTGCCGAACTCAGGGAAAGCATCTCCGCCAGGGCGTCTGGATCCTGGCTGCCGGCTTGTTCAATCCGATGGAAAACTTCATCCTCTCGGGCCGCGAGCCATTCTTCAAAAAGTTGGTACAGCTCCGGCTGGGCATAGGCCGCGAGCGCGGTGGTGCGCTGCATGGTTTCCAACATTTCCGAACACATCGCCATGCACGATCCCATCATTTGTTGCATGGGATTGCCCCCTTCCGCGCCTTCCCCGTGCTGGTTCATCATCTTCTGCATCATCGCCATAGGACCCCCACCGCCTTGCCCCATCATTTTTTTCATCATTCCCATGCCCATCTCCATGGGGTTTCCACTCCCGGACTTTGCAGAATCGCCTTTTTCGTTGCCACTTTTTTCCGGTTCATCGGGTTTTGCTGATTCCATGACCACTCTCCTAAATTACTCAGATTTGTCACTGCCAACAGAATTCCTGGGCAGTTCCGGGTTCTCCGTTATCCACGAAGTCGAAAAAGGCTACCGTAGTGATAGGGGGGCAACGTAATCACGTCTACCTGTTGGAAGCCAGCGGGTTCTACCACAGTTCGCACCCGCTCCGGCGTCATGCGCAGTTCCGTGCGCGGTCCGCGTGCCTGTCCCAGGACCGGAGTTTCTTCCCGCGGGCGGGCATGCCAGTTGACGACGGCAAAAAGCCCGCCGGGCTTGAGGACGCGGGCGATCTCCCGGGCCAGCGCTGTCTGCTCGGGCACGCCGTGAAAGGTATTGGCCATGAGGCAATAATCTACCGGCTTCGGGAGCAGTTGATGCAGATCCATGGCGTCGCCTTGCAAAAAAGAACAGTTCCTCAACCCGGCGCACGCCGATTCAGCGGCAGCAAGCATTTGCGTGTCGAGATCAAGACCGAAGACTTCACCGTTTTCCACCTGTTTGGCGAGGGCAGCAGTGAAATAACCATCGCCGCAGCAAAGGTCCAAGACCGACATTCCTGTTGTCACGCCAAGATCCTGAACGACCCTCAAGGGATCGGGCCACAGCGCTTGCCACCAGTCTGGGTCAGGCATGATTGTCGCTGGGAATAAAGCCTCTTGCTTATCAACGTTCATGTAATCTTCCTTCTTACCCTTCCAGATCCTTGCGCATTTGCTGGTACTCTTCTCGAGTGATCTCCCCCCGGGCATAGCGCCGGTCCAGAGTTTCTCGCGGCGTTTCTGCGGATCCGGACGTTTTGTGGGAACCACCGCACATGGGACCGCCTCCCATGCCACCGCGCATCATGAAAACCATAAAAACCACCATCAGCACCAAAAAAATCAGCGGGAAGATCCACCCCCATGGCATCCAGCCCCACCCTCCATTCATCCACATGACCTTGTCCTCCGGTCTAATGGGGAAGTACTGCCGTCAACATCCTCATCGGGGCTGAGCAACGGAGTATGAGCCCCTATCCAAGCCTGCAACGACTCCAGAATCCCTAACAAGTCTGGGTCGGGAAGGCAGTAGTACACGAAGCTCCCGCGCCGTTCGGCGCGCACCAGTCCAGCTTCCCGCAGAATGCGCAAGTGGAAGGAGACATTGGTCTGGGGTTGCTTGGTGGCACGGATGATGTCGGTCACTGGTCGGCATTCCGTCCCCAACGCACAAAGGATGGACAGCCGGTTTGGTTCGGCCAGGACTTTGAAAATCGGGCTGAGCAATCGAGCGGGGCAGGACGCTTCCGGCATAACATTCTCCTTGATATGAGCACGCTCACACATGTATAGTTGCTCATATTGATGATAGCGCATGCAGTTGTCAATAGGTTCCACTTTCGTGCTGCCATCTGGGAGGATTTTCATGCTGACGCTCATTCATTTTGACTTCTGCCCTTTCTGCCAGCGGGTGCGTTTGGCACTGGGTTACAAGGGAATCGTTTTTAACGAGCAGCCAGCGCGCTTCTATGGTCCAGAACACTTCCAATCGATTAGCGGTTTTGATCGACTGCCTGTTGTCGAGTACCCCGATGGAAGTCGCCAGGGCGAATCTCTGGAGATCATCGCAGAACTGGATCGCCGTTTTCCTGAGACACCGCCGCTCTGCCGCGGAGCCATTAGCGACAAGGAGTGGGAAGGGGTGCAGGCGTGGCGTGCACGCATCAGTGACATGCTATTTCGCCTGATCGCACCCACATTGCCGCAATATGCGAGTCTCGGACAGGATCCCCGCGCAATGACCTATTACCGGAACCGTATGGAGAGTTGGCTGGGAGATACGCTGGAGGGGCTGCAGGAGCGTCGTAAAGAGTGGTATGCCGCAATGGAGGCCGATCTCCAGGACGTTGCCGCGCGCGTCGCCGTCCACGGCTTCTATACTCCCATGTTTTCTGTGGCCGACACGCTTATTACCGGCGATTTGACCGGCTTACGCCTACTGGAGGACATCCAGTTGCCACCCGAACTGACCACATACTTCGCACGCGTGGAAGCTGCTGCCCAGACCACGCTTCTGCCCACCCGGGGATAGCAAAGACGGCTTGGCTTTGTTCGTGAATCATCGGTAGTCGTCAAAGCGGCCCGCGGACGGCCGGTAAGTAAGGGAGAAACTGCGCGTGCGCTCCTGTTGACAGGTGACCCGATCATTACTATATTTGTTCAAATGAGAATAGAAGATACTGATCCGCGTTGTCTCGTCAACTGCTTTGAACCCGGCAAAGTCGCTGCCGCGCGCATGCGTCTGGAACAAGATGAATCCGATATCAAAGCGGTTGTGCGCATATTTGATGTGCTGGGAAATCGAACGCGTCTGCGCATCCTGCTTGCTTTGGCGTCCGAAGAGCTTTGCGTCTGTGACATTGCGCACGCGCTCAACCTCAGTATCAGTGCAGCTTCTCATCAATTACGTGCATTACACGACCGGGACTGGTTGCGTATGCGTAATGATGGAAAGATGGTCTACTACCGCACCGATCCTCAGAAAGTAAAACAACTTCTCAGCATGACAAACGCCTTCCTAGAAGCCCGGATTGCGCAGCAGAAAGCAGGATAGGGGGCTGCATGGATTGGTTGGGTACAGTACTCGATTATTCCAAAGAGTTCGGAGAAGTCGCGGTTTTTGGATTCTTGTTTGCAGGTTTTTTGCAGGCTGTGGCAAGACCTACGGTGGTGGCCAGGTATTTATCGGGATACTCTTTGTGGCGCGCCAACGCGATCGGCGCTACGGTTGGATTTTTTACCCCCTTGTGTTGTTGCACTGCGATTCCTACCGCGCTGGCACTTTGGCGTGGAGGTAGTCGACCCGGGCCTGCCTGCGCCTTTTTAATTGCGACGCCCTGGTTCAACTGGTATGGGCTGGTAGCCCTGTGGATATTTCTGGGCTGGCAAATGGCATTGGTTGTCGCCGGCTCGGGTGTATTAATCGCCTTTCTCACGGGGATGATCATCGATTGGCAGTCTACCGACAGATGCACCGCTCGATCGCTGGCAACAGAGGTGCCAGAAACGGTCTGTACGACAACGTCTTGTTCCGTCAAAAGTGGTTCTGCCTGTTGTTCTACCGTGGATGTTGTTGGGAGTGGAAAGTTCTTCGACTTCTCTCACCCGTGGAAAAAACTACAGATGGCCGGGACTAACGCCTGGGCTTTGGCACGGGAGCTTTTACCCTGGATTGTTGCCGGAATATTGATTGGCGCTACGGTCAAGACCTGGCTACCCACTGCGTGGATCAGTGCCCTGGAGGCCCGTGACTGGCTGACTCCTGTACTGGCTCTGAGCTTCGCGACGCTACTTTATGCAGATAGCCTGGGGTCGTTACCGCTGGTCAACGCGCTGTTGCAAAAAGGATTGGGGCCTGGGAATGGCATGATTTTGCTCATTGCCGGTGTGGGCTCAAATATCGCCACGCTCGGCCCAATTTATCGCGAAATGGGAACCCGCGTTGCCATTCTGTACGCCTGCTGTGTCATGACCCTGGCGCTTCTATTGGGGATATTGTGGAATCTCTTTCTGTAGTTTAAAAGCGAATAAATAAAGGACACTCTGATTTATCTTCCTGATATAATGTGAGCACTCCTGGGTCGATAATATGGATCTCGCGAACGACTGCTTACGCTGCATCACCGCCCATTTCGCGTTGGATCATGCGGCCTCGTGCTGCAAGGATTCGTAGCCGATGCAGGCCAGCCAAACTGTCTTCGGTATGGGTCGGGCGCCACTTTTGTAGTAGGCAATCATGCGCCGGGTCATGCCAATCGCCTGAGCGGCCAGACTCAAGCTGAGTTGGTTGCGCTCCATCCAGGCGGCGAAGTCCTCGCGCGTGGGCAAGCCTGCCTGCTGACGTCCCAGGCTGTAGAGGAGATCTGCTCCCAGGTCCAGGCCGCCGGGCCAACTCAGTCCATCTCCCCAATCATCGCTCTGCGCCTGCGCGAAAATCGCCGGGTCGTGGAGGGCGACAAAGGGGTCTCCCTCCCGTTTTGGACCGATGGTACTGCGCAAATCCGTCACAAAGGTCTCTCCGGTGGACCATTCGATGGTAGTCTGGAATGGCCCGGTGATCTCGGCCTTGCGAATCTGCGGTGCATGGTTCATGGGTTCAGCCTCCGATATTCCGCCAGCAACGTCTCCCGACGCGCTTCTACCCAGGCGTGCACAGGTACCAATCGTTTATGGGGTGTCACAAAGCCCGAGAGTAACTGCCCGGTTTCGATGGCCAGGGACACCCTCGACCCATCCCGAAATTGGACGTGGACGTGCGGCAATGCATGAGGCTCTCGACCGTTGATGCGCACGCGCTAGTCGTCCACCCGGGGATAGGTCGTCATAGGGTTAGAGTAGAGCATATATTGCACTATCTCAAGGAATGGTCCTGCATATATTGCACTATCTCAAGGAATGGTCCTGTCTACACCTCCATTTGTTCCGCGATCTCCAGGGCGTCGTCCACCTCCATGCCCAAGTGCCGGACGGTACTCTCCAGCTTGGTGCGTCCCAGCAAAAGCTGAACGGCTCGAGATCAGTCGCGGATCCCGGACACTACCCGAGAACGAACCCGGAGGCAGCCGACCGCAGCTGCGCTTGACATTACAATGCACCATAGGCTTAGGCTGAGATCACGTGTTTCACGGGTAAAAATCCGCATTTCTGAGTCGAGGGTTTCGCTACGCACGAGCATCAGCAATTGGCGCAGAACAGCAAACTCGGAGGTTTGATGAATTCATCTACGAAATTGCAAGAACTGCAAATTGACGTTGGCGGCATGACCTGTGCTTCCTGTAGCGCGCGCGTCGAGCGCGGCCTGCAAAAACTGCCGGGCGTGGCCGAGGCCACGGTGAACCTGGCCACCGAACGAGCCGAACTGCGCTTCGACCCGGCCTTGCTCGAAACCGGGAAGATCCTGGGGGCGATCCGCGACACCGGCTACACACCGGTGACGCGCGAGATCGATCTTGCGATCGAAGGTATGACCTGCGCCTCCTGCGTGGGCCGGGTCGAGCGCGCCCTCAAGCGCGCGCCCGGCGTACTGGAGGCTTCCGTGAACCTCGCCACCGAACGGGCGCATGTGCGCTATCTGCCCGCCATGACCGATCCGGAAACGCTGGCGGCGGTGGTGACCGAGGCCGGTTACGCGGCGCAGCCGGTGAGTGAGGCCGGCGCTGACACGGCGGATCAGCGGCGCGCTTCGCTGCGCGCCATGGGGCGGGACGTCGCCATCGCTGCGGCGCTGGCCGTGATCGTGCTGGTGCTGTCCATGGGGGGTACCTTCATTCCCGCTTTCGATCATGCCCTGCCGGCGGCCAGCCCGTTTCCACATTTCTGGGACTGGGTGCAATGGCTGCTCTCCAGCGTGGTGCTGTTTGGGCCGGGGCTGCGCTTCTTCCGCCCCGGCTGGATTGCCTACCGGCACCTGTCGCCGGACATGAATTCGCTGGTCGCCACTGGCACCGGTGCGGCCTGGGCCTACAGCACGCTGGTGCTGATCGCGCCGGGCCTGTTCCCGCCCGAGGCGCGGCATGTGTACTTCGACTCGGCGGCGGTGGTGATCGCGGCGGTGCTGTTCGGCAAATACCTGGAAGAGCTAGCCAAGGGCCGAACCTCCTCGGCCATCCGCAAGCTCGTCGGCTTGCAGGCCAAGACTGCGCGCAAGCTGCAGGACGACGGCACAGAAAAGGAAGTGCCGGCGGCCCAGCTTCGGGTCGGCGACCGTGTGGCGGTGCGCCCCGGCGGGCGCATTCCGGTGGATGGAAAAGTGGTCGAGGGCCGCGCCCACGTGGACGAGTCCATGCTCAGCGGCGAGCCGCTGCCGGTGCTCAAGCAGGCGGGCGACAGCGTGGTCGGCGCCACCGTGGCTGTGGACGGGCGGCTGGTGGTGGAGGCGACCTCGGTCGGCCGCGACACGGTGCTGGCGCAGATCGTGCGGCTGGTGGAAAGCGCGCAGACCGGCAAGCTGCCCATCCAGGGCGTAGCCGACCGCGTGGTGCGCATCTTCTCGCCGGCGGTGATCGCCATCGCCGTGACCGCCTTCGCGGTGTGGCTGGGGCTGGGCGCGAACATCAGCGTCGCGCTGGTGACGGCGGTGGCGGTGCTGGTGGTGGCCTGCCCCTGCGCCATGGGGCTGGCGACGCCGGCAGCGATCATGGTCGGCACCGGACGCGCCGCCGAACTCGGCGTGCTGTTCCGCAAGGGCGAGGCGCTGGAGACGCTTTCGCATGTGGATACCGTGCTGTTCGACAAGACCGGCACCCTGACCGAAGGCAAGCCTGCGCTGACGGCGGCGGAAGGACCGCAGGCCGAGGAAGCGCTGCGCCTGGCCGCGGCGCTGGAGGCGGCCTCCGAACATCCGCTGGCGCGGGCCATCGTCGCGGCGGCCCGGGAACGCGGGCTTGAACTGCCCGGCGTCGAAGACTTCAAGGCGGTGGCCGGCTACGGCATCGAAGGGCGCGTCGAGGGGCAGCCGGTGATCGTCGGCGCGCGGCGCTTCATGGAACGCGAAGGCGTGGACCTCGCCGCGCTGGCGGACCGCGCGGCGGCCCTGGAAGCCGAAGGCGGCACCGTGGTGTTCGTGGCCGCCGATGACCAGCCGCTGGGGCTGCTTGCCATCGCCGACCGTGTCAAGCCGGAGGCGCGGGCGGTGGTGCAGGCGCTGGCCGGTCATGGCCTGCGCGTGGCCATGGTCACCGGCGACGCACGGCGCACCGCCGAGGCGGTGGCCGCCCGGCTGGGCATAGAGGAAGTGCATGCCGAGGTGCTGCCGCAGGATAAGGCGCGCGTGGTCACCGAACTGCAGCAGGCGGGGCGGCGCGTGGCTTTCGTCGGCGACGGCATCAACGACGCCCCGGCGCTGGCGCAGGCTGATGTGGGCATCGCGCTGGCCAGCGGCACCGACATCGCCATTGAAGCAGCCGACGTGACCCTGACCCGTGGCCAGCTCGGCGAGGTGGTCACCGCATTGACGGCGGCGCGCAAGACGCTGGGCAACATCCACGGCAACCTGTTCTGGGCGTTCTTCTACAACATTCTGCTGATCCCGATCGCCGCCGGCGTGGCCGCGCCGCTCGGCATCCATCTCAACCCCATGCTGGCAGGTGTCGCTATGGGCCTATCGTCAATTTTCGTGCTGGGGAATAGCTTGCGCCTGAAGCATCTCCACGCCTGGCAGCCCACTGCCGCCTGAGTATCCATCCCAACGAAAAGGAGCAATTACCATGAGTCAAATCGTCTTTTCCGTCACGAGCCCAAGCGACTATCCCACCACCGTCAAGCTTGTAACCGAAGCGCTCAAACACGAGGGTTTCGGCGTTCTGACCACCATTGACGTCGCAGCCACGCTCAAAGCCAAGCTCGGGGTGGAGCATAAGCCATACATCATCCTTGGTGCCTGCAATCCGCATTATGCCCATCAGGCTCTGCAAGCGGTATCGGACATCGGCGCCCTACTGCCCTGTAACGTGGTGGTTCGGGAGGAGGAAGACGGCCGTGTCAGCGTAGTGTTCATGGATCCCGAATCGGTTCTCGGACTGATTGCTGATCCCAGGGTGGAGCAGGTCGGACGGGAAGTAGCTGAAAAGCTGCATCGTGTGGCCAGGATGGTGGGGAAGTGATGGCTCTCCTGCGGGAGAGCGCTATTCCAAACAACCTTTTTTCAGGAGATCGAAGGTGCGTGAAATCAAGCTCGAAGTTACCGGAATGACCTGCCAACATTGTGTCCGCGCCGTCACCACGGCCCTGGAGCGCATCCCGGGAGTGGACAAAGCAGAGGTGGACCTGGAATCGGGTATGGCGGTGGTGTATGGTCAGGTTCATGCTGACGAACTGATCGCCGCGCTCAACGAAGAAGGATACGACGCCAAGGTGCAGGGCTGAAGCATGGCAAAGGTATTGCTGTATACCAGCCCTGGATGTCCAGATTGTGCGGCGGTCAAGCAGTATCTTCAGACCCGCGGCATCGCCTATGAAGAACGCGATGTCACGGCCCCAGGTGTGGCCGAGGAAGCCAAGTCCCACTACGGCGTGCGCGTTGCGCGCGATCACCGTGATCGACGGCAACGTGCTGTATGGCACCTTTGCCGACCAGAAATCGCGACTCGATGCTGTCCTTGACGGTTAAGAGTCTGTTGCTTGACATTAAAACCAACTGCAGTGCTAAACTGGCAGTATATTAGCTTTCGCTAAAGGTTGCCGAATAGGAGGCCCATCCTCGCCGTGTTCCCGGATGCCGCCAGGGAAATCGCGATATTGCCACGCAAACGTGTCCCGTTGGCTCGTGGGCTTCGTGGTTCGCTACGCCTGTTCGTGAGTGGACTCCTGGTGTTCCTGCTCCTCTCCAATGCGATTTTCCCCGATTGGTGCCGCTGCCCCATGATGGCAGGAATGCCTATGCGCTCGATGAGTGGGATGATGCGAGATGGGTGCTCTATGATGGGTATGGGTAGCCACTGCCCGATGGCCGGTATGAGCGCCCATTCTTGTTCGGCGCTTTGCGCCTTGGCGCACGCTCCCAAGGGTACTACTTTCGGGCAGTTGTTCTTGCCAGCCATCCTCACCTTGGTACTGGCTTGGTTCGCCCTGCTACTGCAGGGCTTTGTCTGTGTGCCTTGTTGGAATCTACTGGTGGTTTGGGCACACCCTCCACCACTTTCGCGGGTCCGTCTTCTGATTTGAGTTGCTCTGAAAACTAGCGCCTCCCGTCCGCTGGACGGGCTTCCTCGCGTTATTTTCAGGAGCATTCCATGAAATCGAACCATCCAGTGTGCACCCGCCTGCGTTCGCAGCTACGCGGCCTCGTGCCCGTAGCACTTGCTTCCATCCTGAGCGTGTTGGCCTCAGCTACTGCGGAAGCGACCACAACCCTTACCCTGGCCGACGCAGAACACCGGATTTCCAAAAATCCCAGCTTGGCCGCTTATCGGCAAAAGATTCTTGCCCTGCGTCATCAGGCCATTGCCGCAGCGCAGCTGCCGGATCCGCATCTCAGCCTTGGTGCAGTCGATCTTCCCACCAACAACTTTTCCATGAATCAGCAGCAAATGAGCATGCTGAGCGTCGGCCTGAGCCAGACATTTCCTCCCTTTGGCCAACTCACATTACGCGGCCGCCAGTTACGGATGGAGGCGCGTGCGGCGTCAGCCAGTAAAGCCGAGCGAGCAGCAGAGCTCCGCTGGCTTTTGCAGCAAAGCTGGATACAGGCCTTGGTAGGGCACGACGAGATGCGGATCCTCGTTCGTCAGGAGCAATTGGCGCGTTTGACGGAGCAAGCGGCGACAGCTGCTTACCGCGCCGGGCGCGCCGACGAAGCGGACGTATTGCGCAGCCGTCTGGCCCGCGTCGCTCTCGAAAACGAAAAAGACCAGATCCGCTCCGAGCAGACTGTTGCTCTTGCGCGCATTACCGAACTCCTCGGGCTTTCCGCTCCACCGCAATTGGTCTGGCGATGGCCGCATGCCGCCCCACCACCGGCCTTGTCGCTTTTGATCGCCCGGATTCCTGGCCAACCGACACTGCAGGCAGCGGCGGCGAACGAGGGTGCCGCGCGGGTGAGCGTGCAGGTGGCCCACCGCAGTCTGCTCCCTTCGATTACGGTCAGCACGTCCTACGGACAGGACTTCATGCCGGGCAGCCCGAACTGGCTCTCGGTGGGCGTCAATCTCAGCCTGCCGATTTTTCCCGGTGACCGGCAGGACCAGACCATTGCTGCCGCGCAAGAACAGGAGATGGCTGCCGTCGATGACTATGACGAACAGCGCCTGCGTATTGCGCGAGAGCTGCGCAGCGCCTACGCCCAATATCAGGCCGCAGACGCTGAGTACAAGCGAGGCCAGCAGGATTTGACCCTCTTGGCGACCCAAACTTACTCTGCCGAACTCAACGACTTTCGCGGCGGCCGGGGCCGATTCCAATCGGTATTGCGCGCGCAAAATACCGTACTCACCACCGCACTGGAAACCCTCACTGCCCGCCGAGATCGGGCGCTGGCGATCGCGCAGTTGGACTATTTGACAACGCAATATCGCGGGGTGCAACCATGAATAAGCGTGTTTGGGGGTTTTCACTCATTTCGTTGTTAGTCGGTACCGGAATCGGGGTCGCGCTGGTGCTGTGGTTACCCGTCCAATCGCCCGTGAGCAAATCGCCTCCTGCGAAGGAGTATCCGGAGACGGTCCACCACAAAAACGCCAAACCGCGGATTCTCTACTGGGCCAATCCCATGAACCCGGCCATCCACGCGTCGCATCCCATGAAAGACAATATGGGCATGGCCTATATCCCCGTGTATGCCCACGCACCCGCGGTTTCTCCAGCGGGACTCTCGGTGGATGCGCGGATGGTACAGCAACTTGGTGTTCGCGTAGTTACGGTACGGCGTCGACGGATTGGCCGTGTCCTCACCACCGTGGGCACGGTGGCCGTGGACGAAAACCGCGTGTACTCCGTCACTCCGCGATTTTCCGGTTGGATCACCAACCTGGCGGTTCGTGCAGTGGGGGATCCGGTTGCTGCCGGAAGCGTGTTGGCACGGGTGTATTCGCCAGAGGTCTACAATGCCGAGCAGGAATATCTGCTCGCCCAGAGGAGTGGCTCGGCAGAAAACACTGGGGGCATGGGACTAACTGCGGCGGCAACAGAGCGCTTGCGACTGCTCGGACTGTCGTCGGCGGAGATCGCCGCCTTGCGTCGCAGCGGGGTAGCACAGCGGCAGGTAACCATTTATGCCCCCGCCTCTGGCGTAGTACAGCAGTTAGCGTTTCACCAGGGCGGATACCTCTCCGCACAAAGTAGCCTGATGGAGATCGCGAATCTCGATCGGGTTTGGGTACAGGTCGCACTCTATGGCTACCAACTCCCTTGGGTGCGCATCGGTGATCGCGTGGAACTGCGCTCCGAGGAGTTCCCGGGGAAGCTTTGGCAGGGCCGACTCAGCTTTCTGTATCCGACGCAAAATCCCCAGAGTCGTACGGTCACGGCACGGTTGTCGTTTGCCAATCCGGATGGCGTGCTGCGCCCAGGCATGTACGTGACGGCTCAGGTATGGACTCAGGCACACCGAGTCCTCGCCGTACCCGACAGTGCCATTCTCCGAACCGAGCAGGGGAATTTTGTGATGCTGCAACAAGCCGCCGGGCATTTCCTGCCTGTGCAGGTAGAAGTCGGACCCACAGCCGACGGTTGGACCGCAATTTCACGGGGCCTGCATGCCGGCGAGAAGGTCGTGGATAACACCCAGTTCCTACTCTACTCTGAGTCCCAGTTTCAGTCCGTGCGAGCGCGCATGTTGGGTGGAAATTTAGGCTCCAAGCACACTGCACGCACTACGGCGGAACATGCCTCTCCTACCGCCCCGACCTCAAAAAACTCGTCGGCATCGGGATCGATGGCGGGCATGCACATGGGAGGCGGCGGACATGATTAAGGCCATCGTTCGCGCCTCCCTCGATAATCCGCTTCTCGTCGTTCTGGCTACCCTGATCGTGACCGTGGCCGGTATTCTCGCGGTGCGCGCCATTCCCTTGGAAGCCATCCCCGACATTTCTCCCACTCAGGTCATCGTCAAGACCAGCTACCCGGGGCAAGCACCCCAGGTCGTACAGGACCAGGTCACCTATCCCCTCGAGACGACCTTGCAGGAGGTTCCGGGTGCCCAGGCGGTGCGCGGCTACTCGATGTTCGGGGATTCCTATGTCTACGTCTTGTTCAAGGACGGTACTTCCATCTTTCAGGCACGCAATCTGGTTTTACAGTATCTCGAGCAAGCGCAGGGCGAACTGCCGAGCGGCGTGACACCGGCACTGGGCCCAAATAGTTCGGGCGTCGACTGGATCTATGAATATGCCCTGACCGACCCCAAAGGGACCTTGAATCTTGCGCAATTGACCACGCTGCAAAACTGGTTTCTAAAATTCGCTCTGCAGGGAATACCGGGGGTGGCGCAGGTAGCCACGGTGGGGGGAATGGAGCAAGAGTATCAAGTCGTCGTCCATCCGCAGCGCATGATTGCCGACAAAATCACCTTGCCGCAGGTGGAGGCGGCCGTTCGTGCGGCGAACGGTGAAACCAGCGGCTCTGTCATTGACCTGGGGGAGTCCCGCTATATCGTGCGCACTTCGGGCTACATCCATTCGCTGCAGGATCTTCGGCAAGTCCCCGTGGCCGTTCGGGATGGCGTACCGATCACCTTGGCGCAAATTGCTCGGGTGCAGCTAGGCCCCGTACTGCCGAGTGGCATCGCCGAGCTGAACGGACAAGGGCAGGTAGTGGGAGGGATCGTCATGATGAATCAGAGCGGTAATGCCAACGCACTGATTCGGAAGGTGGCGCAAAAGCTGCATGGCCTACAATCCTCCTTCCCCGCAGGGGTGCGGATCGTCACCACGTACAGCCAGCGTCCCCTCATCCAACGCAGTATTGCCACGCTCAGTGGCAAGCTGCTGGAAGAGTGTGTTGCCGTCCTCCTGATTACTTTCCTGTTTTTGCTGCGCGCTCGTTCCGCTCTGGTGGTGCTGATCACCCTGCCGGTCGGCATTCTGGCCGCTTTTGCGATCATGTATGGCTTGGGAATCTCGGCCAACATCATGTCTCTTGGCGGAATCGCCATCGCCGTGGGGGTCATGGTGGACGCCCCTGTCGTCATGATCGAGAACATGCACAAGCGGATGGAGGAGGGCAGGGAGCAAAACCCCTGGATCGCAGCGCGCGAGGCGGCACTCGAAGTCGGACCGGCATTGTTCTTTTCGCTGTTGATCATTACGGTATCCTTTCTTCCGATTTTTGCCCTTGGTGGTCAGGAAGGCAAACTTTTTGCGCCACTCGCCTTTACCAAAACCTTTGCCATTGGGGCAGCGGCTCTGCTGTCGATCACCTTGGTGCCGCTCCTCATGGCCTGGTTCATCCGGGGACGGATTCCCGCCGAGCGCAAGAATCCGATCAATCGTGTCTTGGCGTCGCTGTACCGTCCCATTATCCATGCGGTATTGCGGGCACCATGGCTGATTCTGCTGTTGGCCGGGTTGCTCTCGTTGACCATGATCTATCCTTGGCAGCGGCTCGGCACCCAGCTCATGCCGCCCCTTGACGAGGGCACCCTGCTGTATATGCCCGTCGCCCAGAACCCGGCCATCTCCTATGGCGAGGCGGGAAGCTTGCTGCAGTTGACCGATCGCATCCTCAAAAGCTTTCCCGAAGTCAAAACGGTGTTCGGCGAAGCCGGGCGGGCACAAACCGCAACGGATCAGTCGCCGATTTCCATGTTCGATACGGTTGTGACCCTACGCAACAGAATCCACTGGCCAGCGGGGATGACCCTCGATCGGCTACGAGACCAGCTCAATCGAGCGCTGCAAATTCCTGGGTTGAGCAACGACTGGACGCAGCCTATCAAGGGGCGCGTAGACATGCTGACGACGGGTTTGCAGACCCCTTTAGGGATCAAGGTCACCGGGGCGAATTTGGCTACCTTGAATCGACTCGGTCAGCAAATACAGCAAGTCCTGGCGTCTGTCCCTGGTACCCAGTCGGTGTACGCTGCACATGCTTTGGGTGGACGCTATATCGTCATCCACACCAGACGACGGGCCGCAGCGCGCTATGGCATTTCGGTCGCAGATGTGAACAAGCTTGTGGAAACGGCGATTGGCGGCAAGGTCCTGACCACCGCTGTGGAGGGAGTGCAGCGTTTTCCAGTCGATCTTCGTTATCCGCGCGCTGAGCGCCAGTCCCTTGCGGCCTTGCAGAACGCCTATGTTACCGCGCCCGATGGCGCCCAGATTCCGCTCGCGCAGGTGGCACGTATTCGCTATGAGAAAGGTCCAGCGATGCTGACGAGCGACAACAGTCAGCTGAACTCCTGGGTAACCATTGACCTCAAGCCTGGTACCAGCATTGGTGGTTATGTTGCGACTGCCAAACGGGCGCTGGCTCAACATGTGCATTTACCTCCTGGGTATACCATCGGTTGGGTCGGCGAGTACAAAAGTATGGAACGTGCCGATCATCGCCTCCTGTTAGTGGTACCCGCGGTCCTGTTGTTGATTACGGTGCTGCTCTATTTCAATTTCGGTAACGTAGTGGAAGTGGGGATCGTATTGGTGACCCTGCCTTTTTCTCTCCTTGGGGGGCTGTGGTTGGTCTTCCTGCTGCACTACAAGTTATCGGTAGCCGTGGTCGTTGGATTCATTGCGCTCGCCGGCGTGGCGGCAGAATTTGGCGTGGTCATGCTCTTATATCTCGATGCAGCGGTGTATCGCCGACGCGCGCGCAACGCCCTGGAGAATTGGCATGACCTGCAACTGGCGGTGGTAGAAGGCAGCATGCTGCGACTGCGGCCTTTGGTCATGACCCTTACTTTGGTGGTTGTCGGTTTGCTGCCAATCATGTTCAGCCATGGGACGGGAGCAGACATGATGCGCCGCATTGCGGCCCCGGTTGTCGGCGGGATGTTCAGTGCAGCGTTATTGGCGCTACTGGTAATTCCGGCGCTGTATGCATTATGGCAGCGGCGACGCTGGAAACTGATGTAATTTCATTGAAGCGTAGACAAGTGATGAAGTCTATTTTTTCGGCCCTGGCCCTGCTGGGCTATGTTCGCCTGGATGTCGCCAGTGCCTCGGGCATGGGTGGGATGATGGGAGGCATGATGGGGAATGGCCCAGACGAGGAGGGGATGCGGGCGATGATGTCTCCAGAGAATCGAGGGCCGATGCGCACGGGTATGGAGCTCTTTGAGCGGCATGCGCAGGTGCATCGCAAGGTGACCTTTTTGCCCGATGGCATCCATGCCGTGACCATCTCCTATGTACCCGAGACGGCAATACTGCTGCAAGCCCATGTAGAGCAGATGTATGCCCGGCTGGCAGAGGATCGTCCCTTTCCCTACCCGATGAGTCGTAGCGTGCCGGTGATGTTTGCTCATCCCACGCTGTATCAGCGCAAGCTTACGCTGTTGAAGGATGGGGTGGCGGTCACCGAAACCTCCAGTGATCCGGAGATGGTGCGGGTGATCCACGCGCATGCCCGAGAAATTACCCGCTTCGTCCAGGATGGAATGCCGGCCATGATGCGGGGCATGATGGGATAAGCGTATGACGGCATCCCCAAAGGTCTTGGGATGCCTATCGTTGGTGTTTCTCCCCGTACCACTTCGGTCTGGGGCAAAGCAGCTGCTGATGGGGTGTCTTGACGGGCTCTTGTGGGCAGACATACAATTGGCCCCTTATACACATAGGGGGTATAGGTATGTCGGCACACGATCGACGGGCCATCCTGCAGCGCATGGCCCGTCTGGAAGGCCAGGTCCGCGGTATCCGGCAAATGCTGGAGGAAGACCGCGATTGCCCAGAAGTCCTGAATCAGATGGCCGCAGCGCGCGCCGCTTTGGATAAGGTCGCCCGGATGGTTTTTGAAGATCACCTGGATCACTGCTTGGTAGATGTTATCCGGGACGGGGATGCAGACGAACCGATAGCGAGTATCAAAGCGGCCTTCGCCCGTTATTTCTTGCCCTGATCACGGGAGCTCTTCATGTCTTCTACGCTGCTGTTGCTCCTGCTGGCCGCTTTTTTGGTAGCCCTCTTTCACGCGATCCTTCCCGATCACTGGATGCCCATTGCGATGCTCGCACGCACCCAAAGATGGCCCATGCGACGAGCTCTGCGGGTTGCGGCGTGGGCCGGTTTCGGTCACATCGCGGGTTCTCTCATCCTTGGGGTCATTCTTTTGGCGCTGGGATACGGCCTTGAGAGAAACTTTGCGCATTTTGCTCGGTATCAGGACGAGATCCTGGGAGGCATCTTACTCATAACCGGTGCTGGGCTTCTGCTTTGGCAGATGATACGTGGCGCCCCTCACCCTCACCCTCACCTTCACGACCACGACCACGACCACGACCATCATGGGCATGACCACACAGGGCATGTATCGTTGGGACGCTCTTGGTGGACCTTGATGGTCGCTGGGGTTGCGGCCTCTCCGGATGGGGCTTTTGTCCCGGTGCTCATCGCAGCACTACCGCTGGGAACGCTGGCCATTACGGCGGTGCTGCTGACCTATTCCCTGGCGACGCTGGTCCTTATCCTACTCTTGGTCTGGCTCGCTACGTGGTTGGGATTGCGCTGGCGGTGGGCTTGGCTGGATCGTAATGGCGAACGATTGAGCCCGCTCATTCTCATGATTCTAGGGCTCGTCTTAGTGGTAGGGCTTTGATACGCAGAACGGGAGAAAAATGTGACTCTCCTGACGATATACGGCGCATCGGTGGTCACTCTGATGATGATTTTTTATGCTCTGGAGCAAAAATCATCGTGGTTTACTCTAGCATTTGGTATAAGCTGCATCGGTTCTGCGATCTACGGGTTTCTCGCCGGAACGTGGCCCTTTGGCATCGTGGAATCCATCTGGAGTCTGGTGGCCTTTCGGAAGTGGTATTCTATGTTGGACAATCCTGAGAAATAGCGTACTCCTGAGTCGATAATGTGGATCTCATGAACGGCAGCTTCCGCTGCATCACCGCCCATTCCGCGTTGGATCATGCGGCCCTGTGCTGCAAGGCTCCGTGGGCGATGCAGGCCAGTCAAACCGTCTTCGGTATGGGTCGGGCGCGACTTTTGTAGTAGGTAATCATGCGCCGGGTCATGCCGATCGCCTGAGTGGCCTGCCTCAGGCTGAGCTGGTTGCGCTCCATCCGTGCGGCGAAGTACTGGCGCGTGGTCCGGCCTGCCTGCGCTGTCAACCTTTTCCACGGCTGAATCGTTATAGTGTCTGTTGGCGCCATTTCATCGCAAGGAAGTAGGTTGGCACATGATTCCTGCTGGTACACTGCGGTTCGGTACGACCTCGCTCGTGGACATTGAGGCGCAGAGGGTGTTATTTCGTGACCTGCACACGCGGGGTTATCGGATGGCGCTGCTCGATTTGCGCGATTCAGCGCTTGCCTGGGACGTGGTGCAGGAGACGAGTGAAGCTCTGCTTCGTCACTACGCGCAGCACCCCGTTGCCGAGTTGGTACCGCTCTTTTATAGCATTCTGCGCAACCGCATACGCGATCAACAACGGCGCTTTCGCTTGGAAAAGTTTCTCGGCCCGTGGCGCGATCAGGCCGAAGGCATGGAGAGCGACCTGGAAGGAGCCGTAGACCCGTCGGCCGGTCCGGAGGCGCGGGCGTCCGGTCAAGAATTGGGTGCACACATCGAGTGGGCTTTGGCACAACTCCCGGTGCGTCAACGAGAGGCTTTCCTGCTCCGAGAGTGGGAACAGCTCAGCGTGGAGGAAACGGCTCTGGCCATGGCCTGCAGTCCAGGGAGTGTCAAGGTCCATCATTTCCGTGCCTTGCGTAAGCTGCGCAGCTTGCTGGCGGATAGATTTGAGGAGGGCTTATGAAGGAGGCTAGGGTGCCACCGTATCGCTGGTTCGAGGAGCATCCAGACATCGAGACTCTGGATCGCTGGCGCGCGGGACTACTTTCCGAAACCGTGGCGCAAGCGGTCCGCGTGCACGTGGACGGTTGCTCACAATGTCGCCGGAGTGCTGCCTTTGCGCCCCAGCTCGTGCTGGCCTGGGCGGGATTCGAGCCAGCGATACGGGTTCGTCCTTCCCGCAGGGATCGGCGTCTGTATACGGCTGCGTGGTTTCGTGCCGTTCTCGCGGGTTTGGTCGTCGCCGCCGTACTCATTGGCGCTCAGCTATCCATCTTCAGACCCGGCGGAGGCAGCGAAGCGCTCTCCGCAATCCAGGGGCCACCGCAGCGGGAGGTGGTCGGGCACCTGGGTTTCTATGAGTGGCTCGCCGACCATCCGGAGCGGATGCAGCAGGTGGAACATGGTTTCTAGGAGAACGATCGGGGTGATTTTGGCCTTGGTTGGTTGGACTTTGTCCGGCACGGCGTTTGCGGCAACCGACCATCCCCGTGCTTTGGATCCGCAAGTGCTGTCCGTTGCCCGAGTCGAACCCGCCTGGAGACGACCCCCACCACCGCCACGCTGGCAACGGGAAGAACAGCGCTGGCGACAGTATTCCCCCGAGCGTCGTGCCCAGATACTGCGGCGCGCCGAACGGTTTCAAAAACTCCCGCCGCGGGCACAGGAGCGCCTGTGGCAGGAATATCGGCAGTCCCACCCCGAACATCCCTAAGGAGCCGTATCGTGACACGATCCTTCGTACGCACACTGGTGTTCACCTCCGCACTGGTACTCGCTGGCGTTGGCACGGCCCAGGCCGAGCCCCGTCCGGCCATCCAGGCGGCCATTCAGCAGATCGATCAGGCATTGTTTATTTTGCAGCATAGGGCGGCCCACGATTTCGGAGGCCACCGCGTCGTTGCTATCCGTCAACTGCAACACGCCCGCCAGCAGCTGATCCTTGCCGAGCGCGCCGATGTCCGCTGACCGGCATTGGCGGGCAATGGCGGTGGGGATCGCCCTGATGACCCTGACGGGCTGCGTTGCCGCACCCCCTGGCCCACCCCCGCCCGCGGCCTACCCGCATCCGGCCATCGCTGCGGCGCAAGCGCACATCCAAAGCGCTGCGGCGATCCTCCGAGATCGCGCCGCCAGCGACTTTGGCGGGCATAAAGCGGCCGCATTGCGCTGGTTGGCGGCCGCGGACCAGCAACTCCAGGAGGCCAAAGCGTATGCAAACCGTCCCCAGTAGTGCACGTTTGGGCATCCTTATCGGCGTGATGCTCACGCTTTCCGGCTGCTACGTCGTTCCCCCGCGCGGGCCGGTCGCTGTCGTGCAGCCCGGACCGGTGGTCGTTCGCCCCTATGCGGTGGTGCGTCCCTACGGGTATTGGCATCCTGGCTGGTGGGGGCCGTGGGGCTGGCATCGCGGTTACTGGTATCGGTGAGGCAATCCCATGCGCGGATTTCTCATCCTCTGGTTTCCATTCCTCCTGTCTACGGCAGGACTCCTTTTTTCACCGATAGCCGAGGGCGCCGATGGAAATCGGACGATCTCTGTGCCCATGCTGGGCTCCACCCTCACCGTGCAGACGCGTAATCGCTTTGCGGGGGCCATCAGTTCCATAACCTGGAACGGGCAGTCTTTTATCGATAGTCGAGATCACGGCCGTGAACTCCAGAGCGACGTGGTCTTCGACCATTATGGCGTCTGCTACAACCCGACGGAGGCCGGTTCTCAGGCGAACGGTGCGGGGGATCGCAGCAGCAGCGTGCTGCGCGCCATCCGGGTGCGCGGTAACCAGCTGTGGTCCGTTACGCAGTTGGCTTTCTGGCTGCAACCGGGACAGTCGTCCTACCCCAATGTCTGTGGCAGGCTCACCGATCTGCATCGTGCCGTGAATCGGGCGGCGCTTTCCCGGGTGATTCTGCACAAACACCTGACGGTGGGCCTCCCTGGCTTCCCCAACGTGCTACGCGAATCGCTCACCTTCGACGTGCCGGCCCCCTACCAGAGCGCCACTTTCGAGGTGTTGACGGGCTACATGCCGCCCGCGTTCTCCGAGGTCTTCGCCTTTCACCCGCGATCCCTGCGCTGGATAGCCGTTCAGGGTCGCCGCAGCGAGCAGCCCTATCCGGTCATCCGGAGCACAGCGGACCATCGCTACGCCATGGGTATCTACACTCCCGGATTGCCCCAGGTCGGCTGGCCCCATGCGGGTTACGGGAGCAGAGATTTTCCCGGCGTGGTGAAGTGGAATTGCGTGTATCGCTACCGTTCGGTGGCCGCAAGACCGTATCACTTTCTCGCTTTTTCAGTAATTTAGAGCAGGTGGAGCAGAACATGCATCGCCTATACCAGAAGTGTACGACGACGGGATGTCCGGAGCGCTGATCGTAACGTCAGCGGCTGGGAGGGCTTATGTGCAAGGTAACTCCCCGGTTTACTGCGTTCTTCCCAGGGTTAGGGGCTGCTCTCCGAATTCCCCGAGGAAGCACCCGGTTCCCTGGCCAGACGAAACGGTGCATCTTGGAATAGGTGTTGACCTGGTCCGTCCCGGCATTCGTGCGGGAGTCGGTACACAGCACCAACCCTGCATCCAGACGTATGGCACAACAGTAAGTCATCGCGTATTTCCTATGTTGAAGGGAGAGAGAATCCGGACACGGTGTACTCAAAAAACGACCTTCGAAGAGACCCTGCGCTGTGGGCGGATCCAGCAATCACGAGCTATGCTCGAATCTGGTGTACGGGAGGTCTACAACTAGCTTGAGGAGGGTGGCGCACTGTTGCTAGAAAAGGGTTTCTGGATCCGATTCGCAACGAATGAGGAGTGCGCCATGCAAGAGAGTACTGGTTTCGACGGAGGAATGGGAGAGTTGGGCCTGAACATCGAGGGCTTATTGCGGCGGTCCGCGCGCCAGCTGATCCAACAGGCCATCGAGGGCGAGGTGCAGGTGCTGCTGGAGGAGTATGCCGCGGTACGCATGGTCGATGGTCGCCGGGCCGTCGTGCGGAATGGATATCTGCCGGAGCGGGAGATCCTGACAGCGGTCGGCCCCGTGCCTGTACAGGTCCCCAAGGTGCGAGACCGCTCCGGTTCGGGCGTGGTCTTCCGTTCTTCCCTGGTACCGCCCTACGTGCGCAAGTCGCGGACCGTGGCCGCAGCGCTCCCCTGGTTGTACCTGCACGGGGTATCGTCGGGACGGATGCACGAGGCGCTGTCTGTTCTCCTGGGCGAGGAGGCCAAGGGGCTTTCTCCGGCCGTGCTGGGACGCTTGAAAGTCGAATGGGCGCAAGAGCATGCCCAATGGCAGCGCCGGTCTCTACAGGGAAAACGCTACGCCTATTGGTGGGCCGACGGGGTCTATACCCAGCTGCGGGCGGAGGACGATCCCCGGATGTGTCTCTTGGTCATTATTGGCGTGACGGCCGAGGGCAAGAAGGAGGTCGTGGCGGTCACCGACGGTTTACGGGAGTCCAAAGCCTCCTGGCTAGAGATCCTGCGGGACTTGCGCGACCGCGGGCTGCAGGAGGCGCCACTACTGGCCATAGGAGATGGGGCGATGGGTTTCTGGGCCGCCCTGGACGAGATTTACCCACAAACCCGTCATCAGCGCTGTTGGGTGCACAAGACGGCCAACATCCTCAACGAGCTACCGAAGCGCCTTCAGGGGAAAGCCAAGGCCGCCCTGCAGGCGATCTGGATGGCCGACACCCGTGAAGCTGCGGAGAAAGCCTGGCAAGCCTTCGTGCGGGACTACCAGGCCAAATATCCCAGAGCGGTCGCAAAGCTCGAGAAGGACCGGGACGTGCTGCTGACCTTCTTCGACTTCCCGGCAGAGCACTGGCGGCATATCCGCAGCAGCAACGCCATCGAATCGACCTTCGCCACCGTACGGCAACGCAGCAGCCGCACTAAAAACTGTGTCTCTCGAGCCACTTTCCTTGGCCTGAGCTACAAGCTCATCCAGCAGGCAGAGAGACACTGGCGCGGGATTCAGCATCCGGAAAGACTGCGCGAGCTCTTTGCCGGGGTGACATTTGTCGATGGGATGCCTGCCAACGAAACCCGGCTGGATCCTCAACAGGACGCCGCCTGAATCGTGTTAGCAAATGCTCATACACCAATCTTGACCATAGCTCGCAATCACGGGGAAAAATCTCACGACCGTTGTGTCCGTGCCCGCTGTGCAAGCAACAGAGTCTCTGCGCGAGCACCGAGATAGACGTAGCCACCGAGCGATAGCAGGAGTAGGGCGGCCGCTGCGAGCAAGGCTACCGCGAGCCACAGATCGGGGGGATCGTCCAGGGCAAATTTGAACACCAGCATGAGCCCTTCGATGGAGACGGCAATCAGTATGGCAGCGATGAAGCGTGTCAAGGTGCGGCGGGTGCTGCTGTGGCGGCGAATATCTTTTCGCAGCAGTACCTCCTCTTCAAAGATCGTTTTGGCCAGATCGAAGACGGCGAGGGCCAGGGTAAACAGGATCGTGGCCTGAAACGGCGCACTGAAATGTGGTAGTTGCGCGTGCAGTGACCAAATGCGCTCGAGGGAAAGGCCGGCATGCAGGCCCAGTGAGAGGCTCACGATCAGCAATCCGAGGGAAAAGAGGGCATAAACCATCTTGAAGTAGGGTTCGGCGAGGCGTCGGGTATCGTCCTCCTCCAACAGTGCCAGGGCACGATCCAGTTCGCTGTCGGCAACGACAATCCCCAACACGGCTCCTTGGGCGTCCCGCACCGCGATGGCAACGGTAACGCATACCCGGTTATTGGCCGAGGAGAGATACGGATCGGTGAGCACGGCGTCATCGGCTGCCATGGCGAGACGATAATAGGGTCGATGGCTGCGATCGGCACCGGCTCCACCTTGGGTCCCTCGACGCCGGTAACTGGCAAGGTTATCGCCTATCTGCCTACCCTCAGGATCGAGCAAATACACGAGCTCGATAAAGGGATGCCGATCGAGGAGCGGGCGGAGGATACTACGCTGGGTTTCTGCATCGCAGGAAAACAGTGTGGGTTGGGCGATGGATTCCAGTGGGCCCGCGATCAATCGCAGTATATCGCTGCGCAGTTCCCGGAAGTGCTCGAAACGGTTCATCTGGCGTGCCTCTCGGGGGAAGGTCGTGCAGCGTGGAAGTAAGCAAGACCTATGCCGTATTTTTCAAACAGAAGCGGTAACGGGTGGCACGACGATTGCGTAGTCTACCGTGACTACGGGTCATGGTGGTCACTCCTCCTCAGGTAGTTTTGGGCGGGTATCCCGCCCATTTTCTTTTGCAGATCCCCGTGCAGGGTTTCCCAAAGGTGCAGGGGCCGGACGAGACCTCTGGGGCGCACCCAATCGGCTATGCGCGGTTCGCTGGTGGCCAGGAAGCCGCCGAGCTTGGGATATAGCTCGATCGATCATGCATCAAACTCGTGCAGAAATCCTCATAACCGTGCGCGATGCACCTTGCTGGAGAGGGCGATCCCCGGGGAAAAACGGCTAGCGAGCGTTTTTATAGGTTTTCTCGCGGTTCAGGGAGGATTCTTCCCAAGGAAACGGCGGTAATCTGCCGATGGCTGCGGCCAACCCCTGGTGCCACTGGCTGCGCAGTTCGCGCAAGAAAAGGTGCTCGCTTCCCCAGCGCAGATGCCGGCCCCCGTCGAGACGATCTCCTGTCAGGATGAGTAATTCCACGGGTGGTCCCACGGAGAGATTGCTCTGCAGCGTGGTGTCCATGGATACGAGCGCGCAGCGGGCTGCCGCCTCGAGGGACCATTGGCTTGTCACCATGTCGAGTAGGGGTTTGCCGTACTGAACCTCACCCATCTGCAGAAAGGGGTGTTCGGACGATTCGTGAATGGCATTGCCTTGCGGGTAGATCAATCGCAGCCCCGGGGGTGCCGATCCGATTTGTCCGCCCAGAAGGAAGCTTGCTGTAAAATCGGTGGGTTCCGAGTGTCGGCGGGCATGCCTCTGCTGTACTTCGGCGCGGATGCTGCCCACATAATCGGCGGCAAGATCCAGGCTGGGGACGGTGCGCAAGGAAATCCTCTGGTCCCGTTGTATGTCCTGACGCAGGCGGTGGAGCACGCTTTGGGTGGTAGCGAGGTTCCCTGCGGACAAGAGGCAGAAATGGCGCTGAGCCGACCAACCAAATCGGTGCATTTTGGAGTAGGTGCCGACGTTGTCGATACCCCCATGCGTTCGGGAATCGGAGCAGAAGACGAGCCCAGTATCGACCCGTATAGCCAGGCAATAGGTCATCACGGTGTGGGTTGCTGAGGATGTCCCGGAATGATGTCGCAGTTCCCCCCGCTTGGGAAGGAGGCAACGGGCTGGGCGCCATCGGACTTGGGCGGTATCATTGCACCGTCATGGTGCGAGTCGCCCCGGACTCGCCGGCATGCCTCTGGCGCGTGAATTGCTTATCGGATTGCAGGACCTGTAGGAGAAGCCATGGACTACCGCGCCATCCTTACATCACCACGATCGGGCTCGACACTTACCGGAGCGGGGCTGATCGAAGCGCTGGATTCGGGGGTAGTACATCTGGACGAAGATCGACGGATTCTCTACCTCAATCCGGCCGCGGAGCATTTACTGAAGGTCAGTCTGTCGCAGGCGCGGGGGCGCGCCTATGCAGAGCTGTGTGTTCCAGAGGGACCGGAGGGCCTGGATACGATGCTCGATGCCGCGGTGGCGTCGGGTCGGATACAGTATCGGCGCGCCTTGCCCCTGCACCGGGTGGATGGGGATCTCGTAGTCCTGGACATGGTGATCAGCGCACTGGAGGGATCCGGCTGGTTGATCGAGCTGCGCTCGGTGGAGCTTTCCCTCCGGCAGACAGAAGAGGCTTTGCAGGAGCGTGTTTACCTGTCGGCCCAAGAGATGCTGCGGGGGCTCGCACACGAAATCAAGAACCCACTTGGCGGTCTGCGCGGAGCCGCGCAGCTTCTGGACGCCGAGTTACCGCGCGCGGACCTGCGCGAGTATACGCGCATTATTCTGCACGAAGTGGATCGCTTGCGTGGTCTGGTCGATCGGTTGCGCGGGCCGGCGGGTGCCCCGGTGCTGCAGTCGGTAAACATCCATGCCGTGTTGGAGCACTGTCGTCGCTTATTGCAGACCGATTTGCCGGAGGGGATGGTCTTGCGTTTCGATTACGATCCATCACTCCCGGAGATCCAGGCCGATCCGGGACAATTGGTGCAGGTATTTCTCAATCTCCTGCGCAACGCCGAGCAGGCCGTGCAGGGGCGTGGACAGGTGCTTCTGCGCACCCGAATCGAGCGCCAGGTCCCCTGGATGCAGCGCATCCATTCTCTGGCTGTGCGCGTCGATGTGGTGGACGACGGGCCCGGAATCCCCGCCGATTTCTTGCCGCGCATCTTTCTACCGCTGATCACGACTCGGCCCGAGGGTATGGGCATGGGTCTGGCCATCGTGCAAGGCATCGTTCGGGCGCACGGTGGCGCCGTGCACTGCCGATCTCGCCCGGGTGAGACGGTATTCTCGGTATGGTTTCCGCTGGAGCGCAGACCATGAAGGGATGCGTCTGGATCGTCGACGATGACCCCTCCATACGCTGGGTGCTGGAGAAGGCCCTGCAGAAGGCTGATTTGCAGACGGTGAGCTTTGCCGACGCCGACGCGGCGCTGCAACGGAATCGGACCGAATTGCCGGACGTCGTGCTGACGGATCTGCGCATGCCAGGGACCCAGGGATTTGCGTTCTTGGAGACGCTACAAAAGCGCCATCCCGAACTCCCGGTTATCGTCATGACCGCCCACTCGGATCTCGAGAATGCGGTCACGGCTTTTTCTGGAGGGGCCTTTGAGTATCTGGCGAAACCCTTTGACCTGGCCGACGCCGTGGAGTTGGTGCAGCGCGCATTGCGTCGACGACTGGGCAACATGGCGGAATCGAAGGAGGCCGATGACGCAGAACCCGACGCCGAGATCATTGGTCAGGCCCCGGCCATGCAGGTTGTGTACCGAGCCATTGGCCGCCTGTCGCGTTCGGAAATTCCCGTTCTGATCTTGGGTGAGTCGGGTTCGGGCAAGGAGTTGATTGCGCGCGCACTGCATCGGCACAGCCCACGTTCCAGTGGGCCGTTCATTGCCATCAATACGGCGGCGATCCCCGCTGAATTGCTCGAGTCGGAGCTTTTCGGTCACGAGCGGGGTGCATTTACCGGCGCGGTACAAAGTCGTAAGGGCCGCTTCGAACAGGCCGCTGGTGGTACCTTGTTCCTCGATGAGATCGGCGATATGCCGGCAGCCCTGCAGACGCGCCTATTACGTGTCTTATCCGACGGCAGTTATTACCGAGTCGGTGGCCAACAGGTGCTGCAGGCTAACGTACGTCTGCTGGCGGCCACCCACCAGGATCTCGAAAGCAAGGTCAGGGACGGGAGTTTTCGGGAGGATCTGTACCATCGCCTCCACGTGGTTCGCCTTCAGATCCCACCCTTGCGGGAGCGACGGGAGGATATTCCGCTGCTGGCTCGCTATTTTCTGCGACGCGCTGCGACCGAGCTGGGTACCGAAGCCAAGCGCCTCGCCCCAGAGGCCGAGGTCTGGATGGAGGCATGGCACTGGCCCGGGAACGTGCGGCAGCTGGAAAACGTCTGCCGCTGGCTCACGGTCATGGCGCCGGCACCGCAGGTGGAGGTGGCCGATCTGCCGCCAGAATTGCGGCATCGGCCGGGAGATTCTGTCCACGATACATCGGACGGCCCGATGGGTAGGATCGACGGGTGGCTGAAGGAATTGCGCGAGGAGCTCGAGCGCCGACTGCGTCGAGGCGACGACCAGATCCTCGACGAACTCGGCGCGCAATTTGAGCGCTGTTGCCTGGAAACGGCGCTCCGCTTTACCCGGGGACACAAACAGCGCGCGGCCCAAAAATTGGGCTGGGGACGCAACACCATCACCCGCAAACTGCGGGAATTGGGGATCGACGTAGAGGCAGACGATACCCTATAGAACCATAGCGGTAGTCTCTCGGGAGCGCGAGCGTGTTTCTCGAGTCTAAGGCGAGTCTCCCTTGGAGGAATGGTAGCGTGCGTAGTGACCCCGTTTTACCGATGATTGCGCTTTCGATCTTCGTCGCCCTGGCGTTCGTGGGAATCGGTATCCCAGGCGCGTGGGCCGCAGGCTCACCCGTGACACTGCCGACCACGCATACCCGCAAAATCATCGCTATCCCCCCCAAACGATCCCAATGACCACCACGTACCCGAAGATCTGGCACGCGCCGGTATGCTGCAGCACAGTCCAAAGCTTCCTCCGGGGTGTTGGATGAAAACCTCTCGTGGTCAAAAATATATTCAAGCGCCCCCAGGCCCCGACGTGTGCGCCGGCAACACCGTGCAGCTGTGGATCGGCGAGGAGTATTTTCATTTTTTGCGGTGTCACGGGCGTCGCTGCGAGACGCTGGAAACCTTTCGTCCCAATGCGGCAGCAGCGGTGGGCGAACAGACCCTGAGCTACTGGTCGACGCAACTGCTCAAGGAACCCCGGATAGTCCTTTGGCAGCCGTCGGGAGGTTGATCGGTGCAGATATTGTCTTGGCATGACCCAGCGTCGGGAACCGATGTCTATCGCGTGTTGTGGGATGCCAGCCGTTGCGAAGCCGCCTTTGTCGACATTCCCGAAAGCGCGATGAAGACAGACCGACCTACTGTCTCTGCGGCGAGGTTTGGGATGGGCACGGGCGTTGGCGAGGGGACGCCCTGGGCCAACGATTCCTGCGTCGCCTGTCACCCCACACCCGCCTATTCGCACTGGACTCGACATCACAAGGCATCTTATGGCGGGAGTGGCAGAGCCTCCACGGCCAGCAGGTGGTCAACCTCGCCGCCATCCGCAGCCTTCGGCATACCCGCAAAAAAAGACCCGCGTGAGGTGCGGGTCCAAGGGCGAGGGACGATGGTCTGTCAGAGGCTGTAATACATCTGGAATTCCAGCGGATGGGTGGTCATGCGCATGGCCTGGACCTCTGCCCACTTCACATCCAGGTAACCCTCGAGCCAGCTCTGGCTGAAGACGTTGCCCCTCATCAGGAACTCGTGATCGGCTTCCAGGGCGCGCAGGGCTTCCTCCAGGGAAGAGGCCACGTGGGGAATCTGCTTTTCCTCTTCCGGCGGCAGGTCGTAGAGATTCTTGTCCATGGCCTCACCGGGGTGGATCTTGTTCTGGATGCCATCGAGCCCGGCCATGAGCATGGCGGCAAAGGCGAGGTAAGGATTGGCCGTGGAGTCGGGGAAGCGCACCTCGATGCGCCGACCCTTGGGGTTGGTGACGTAGGGGATGCGGATGGAGGCCGAACGGTTGCGGGCCGAGTAGGCCAAGAGCACCGGGGCCTCGAAGTGGGGCACCAGACGCTTGTAGCTGTTGGTGCTGGGGTTGGTCAGGGCGTTCAGGGCCTTGGCGTGCTTGATGATGCCGCCGATGTAGTAGAGCGCCGTCTCCGACAATCCACCGTAGAGATCGCCGGCAAAGAGGTTCTTGCCATCCTTGCTCAGGGACTGGTGGACGTGCATGCCGCTGCCGTTGTCGCCGACGACGGGCTTGGGCATGAAGGTAGCGGTTTTTCCGTGTGCCGCGGCAACGTTCTGCACGACGTATTTCAAGATCAAGACGGCATCGGCCTTCTTGGTGAGGGTATTGGCACCCACACCGATCTCGTGCTGGCCGGCGGTAGCCACTTCGTGGTGGTGGACTTCGACGGTGAGCCCCATCTCTTCCAGCGCCAGGCACATGGCCGAGCGCAGATCCTGGGCGGAGTCCACGGGCGGTACGGGGAAGTAGCCACCCTTGACGCCGGGGCGGTGCCCCATGTTGCCCGACTCGTACTCCTTGCCCGAGTTCCAGGCGGCCTCTTCGGCATCGACCCGGTAGGAGCAGCCGCTCATGTCGATCTTCCAGGTGACGGAGTCGAAGACGAAGAACTCGTTCTCGGGGCCGAACAGGGCGCTGTCGGCGATGCCGGTGCTGGCGAGGTAGGCCTCGGCGCGCTTGGCCAGGGAGCGTGGACAGCGCTCGTAGCCCTGACCCGTGGCGGGCTCCACCACATCGCAACGCAGGTTGAGGGTGGTCTCATCGGTGAAGGGATCGAGGACGGCGGTATCGGCATCGGGCAGGAGGATCATGTCGGAGGCATCGATGCCCTTCCAGCCGGTGATGGAGGAGCCGTCGAACATCTTGCCCTCGGCGAAGGTTTTCTCGTCGATGGTGTGGGCCGGCACGGACACGTGCTGCTCCTTGCCCTTGGTGTCCACAAAACGGAAATCGATGAACTTCACATCCTTTTCTTCAATCAGCTTGATGACGTCTGCAGCGGTATAGGTCATGGGGCTCCTCGTAGAATCCTCGCGCGTATCTTACCCCGTTGATTGCGGGGCACCTCCGTCTCTAGGCAAATCGCGTTCCACGTGATGGATCCGTGAATATGCGAGTCCTTTCCCGGATGTTGCGCACCAGGCTAGTGCAACAATGCACGGATATGGACCAGTTGCACCAAAACTGGTCGCATATTGGCAATGCGAATATGGGTAAAGCTACCCCAAAATCAACGTAACTACTGGTAGTAGTTGGTCTTTTTTAAAACTGGCATCGGCTTTGCTGTAGGTTTCTCGCATTTTGTCCAGGAGAGAAACCTATGTTCGCAAAACGCAGTTTGAAAAAGTCGACCGTACCGCTTGCCGTTGGTCTGGCCTTGGGGATGGCGCTTCCCGTATCCGCCAGCGCTCTGACCCTTCCGAGCCCCTATATGGTCTCTGCAGGCCCCTTGGGCCAGATCGGCGTACAGGGGGTAGTCAGTGGTCTTGGGTTTTATCAGGATAATCCCCAAGGGACTGTTGCCGGAACCCTGGCCAGTAAGCATGTCGGTGCCAATATCAGTAACGGCCTTGTCATCGTGCAGAAAAGCAGTGGCCTCGTGCAATTCACCCTCGAGGCCGGGGCCTACAGCTTCCCGACCCTGGCGTCGGGGTTCACTTCGGCGAGCCAAACCATCAACGACTTTGGGGCCCTGCCGGTTGCCTATGTGACGCTCGCGCCAAGCAAGGCGTTCTCCGTGGAGATCGGTAAACTGCCCACCCTCATCGGTGCCGAGGACGGGTTTACCTTTCAGAACCTCAACATCGAACGGGGACTGTTGTGGGATGTGGAGCCCATCGTCAGCCGCGGTGTGCAGGCCAATTACAGCATGGGTCCGCTCAGCGCATCGTTGTCCTGGAACGATGGCTATTACTCCAACCGCTACAACACGGTCAGCGGCGACCTGACCTGGACCATCGATGGCAGCAACAGTCTGGAGTTTTACGCGAGCGGGAACCTCGGTAAAGCCGGTGGCAGCACGAACAATACCTACGGTGCGGCGAATATCGCCGACGGGGCCGACGACAGCACGATCTACGGACTGATTTACACCTACAACCACGGTCCGCTGACGATCGAGCCCTACCTGCAGTACATGCGCACTCCCGCCCAGCCGGGGATTGATCTGAATCACGGCTTTTCCAATTACGGAGGCGCCGTGCTCGCGAGCTACAGCTTTACTCCGACGTTCAGTCTGACTGGCCGGGTGGAGTACCTCGGGGTGTCGGGCCATCCAGGCTTGGGACAGGAGTCCTATGCCAGCGGCGTCACCGATCTACCCGAGGATTCCCACGCTTGGTCGGTGACCCTGACGCCCACCTATCAGGCCGGGGATTTCTTCCTGCGCGGGGAATTGTCCTATGTCACCGCGTCGTGTCCGACGGGCCTTGGCTTCTCAGGGGCTACGGGCCAGGGAACTACCCAGTTGCGGGGACTCATCGAGACGGGGTTCTTGCTATGAGGGCCACCATCGGGAAGGACTGCCTGCCGCCAAAATGCTTTGGGTCCATACAGGAGTTCGCGTCATGAAACTCATCACCGCCATCGTCAAACCGTTCAAGTTGGACGACGTTCGTGAGGCCCTGTCCCAGGCCGGCATACAGGGACTCACCGTGACCGAGGTCAAGGGTTTTGGACGGCAAAAAGGGCACACGGAATTGTACCGAGGTGCCGAATACGTCGTCGATTTTTTACCCAAGGTCAAGATTGAAACCGTTGTCCCAGACAATCTCGTGGATATCGCTACGGACGCACTCATCAAAGGCGCGCGCACCGGCAAGATCGGCGACGGCAAGATCTTCGTGACAGAGGTATTGGACGCCGTGCGAATCCGTACCGGGGAGAGCGGTGATGAAGCTCTGTGAGCTCTGTTCTCTCAAGCCCTGTTCTCATCCCACCACTAAAGGAGTTTCCCCATGTCTGTAGCCTGGCTTAACACCGGCGATAATGCGTGGCAGCTGACCGCAGCCACTATTGTCGGTCTGCAGAGTGTTCCCGGCCTGGTTGTCCTCTATGCCGGTATCGTCAAGAAGAAGTGGGCGATCAATTCGGCGTTCATGGCTTTTTATGCGTTTGCCGCCGTGCTCATTGCCTGGGTCCTGTGGGCCTATAACATGGGTTTTGGGAATCAATGGTTTCCGTTTCTGGGGCACCCCGGTCCCATCATCAGCATGCAGAACGAATTGACGCAGGCCCTGTTACCGACGTCCAAGACCACGGCCAACTTCCCCATGGCGACCATGGTCTACTTCCAGTTCGTTTTTGCGGCCATCACTTTGGTGCTCATCGCTGGTGGCGTGTTGGGACGGATGAACTTCAAGGCGTGGATGCTTTTTGTGCCGTTGTGGTTGACCTTTTCCTACACCGTCGGCGCCTTTAGCCTTTGGGGCGGTGGATTTTTGTCCACGATGGGGGTCATCGACTACTCCGGCGGCTACGTCATCCACTTGTCAGCCGGTATCGCGGCTTTTGTGGCCGCTGCAGTGGTTGGGCCGCGATTGGCTCGCGATCGGGAGAATTTTCAGCCCAACAACGTTCTCCTCATGCTGGTTGGTGCCGGTATCCTGTGGCTTGGTTGGAACGGCTTCAATGGCGGGGATCCCTATGCGGCCAGTCGCGATGCCGGTGCCGCCGTGCTCAACACCAATATCACCACCGCCATGAGTGTGCTGACCTGGACCGCCATGGATATCTTCTACTTCAAGAAACCCTCGGTCATCGGAGCGGTCCAGGGCATGATCACGGGTTTGGTGGGGATCACCCCGGCGGCTGGCGTCGTCGACGGCTTCGGCGCCATCGCCATCGGCCTCGCCACGGGCATCATCCCCTGGTTCACCATGAACATCCTGGGCAAACGGCTGTCGTTCTTTCGTAAGGTGGACGACACCTTGGGCGTCTTTCATACCCACGCGGTGGCCGGATTTCTGGGTGGTATATTGACTGGTGTTCTGGCCACCAAGGCGGGGTGTGTAGCCTACGGTCTGAGCAATCCGGGTGGGGCTATCGACGGAAACTGGCACCAGGTATGGCTCCAATTGATCGGTGCCGCGTTCATCATTGCCCTGAACCTCGTCATGACCTACGTGATTCTCAAGGTGATCAGTCTCGTTGTGCCCTTGCGTATGGACGAAGAAACCCTGCTCATCGGCGACGATGCGGTTCACGGAGAAGAAGCCTATGCCTTCTTCGGTGAGGGTGAACGGCAACCGGTGCTGGGAGACTGATGCGTTCCGGTCCCCACGGGGGATCGGTACGCACAGACCCTATGACGAATTGAATTGACGAAGCGGAGGGGGCATTGGCCCCCAAGGAGTTGCAGTCGTGGCACAGTGGAAAGACCTTTATCGGCGCGATTCGGTTCTGGAAAAGACGGTCGCCTCGATAACCAAAAGTAGAGCTACCGTTCGCGTCAGTAGTCTTGCGGACAGTCAGGGAGCTGTGCACGAGCCCGTTACCAATCGCGTGCTGGTATCGCCCGTGTTGCTGCGCGATCGGCCGGAACTCGTACCGGTTCTGGTCGCCGTGAGCCTCGGTTTTGCAAGTATTCGCGAGCGTAGTCGGCGCTGGCGATGGGCGGTCTTGGGTTTTTCCCTGAGCGCGGCGCTGGATATGGTTCTGCTGTATGCCCAGTGGGGTGGGTGCGCTCGCCTCTTGGATGCGGGACTGGCAACGGGGTGTTTTTGGGGTGCTCTCTGGCAGGTACTCGCTCTGCGACGATATGCCCCCCAATTTGAATGCCTTGCGTACGACTGGGCTCGGAATATCGTCCCCGATTTTACGGCGCAGCACGGCGCGGCTCGAGTCTACTGCCGATGGTTGCGCCGTGCGACCGCCTATCGGTCGTGGTCGCCTTCTTGAACGCGCAAAAACCGCCACCGCATTACGGGCATGATCGATGAAACCCCTACTGGTCGTACAACACCATCCAGACGAGGACCTCGGTGCCCTTCGGGAGATGCTCATTGCCGAACGTATCCCGGTACAGGTGCGCCGTTTGGATCTCGAGGAACCCCTGCCTTCTTCGCTGCGCGGCTTTGGCGGTGTCATCAGCCTCGGTGGACCGATGAGTGTGCACGATGAGGGGAACTACCCGTGGTTGAACCTGGAGCGGCGTTGCCTCGCGGAAGCCATCGATGCGGGGTTGCCAACCCTGGGCATCTGCCTCGGCGCACAATTGATCGCGCAGGTCTGCGGCGCGCCGGTACACCGGCATCCCAATGGTCCTGAAATCGGCTGGTGGCCGGTGCGTGTCCGTCCATCGGGAAGGCAGCACCCGGCCGTGACACAGCTTCCTCCGGAGTTTTTCCTGTTCCACTGGCACGAGGATCAATGCGCCTGCCCCTTCACCGCGACGCCCTTGCTCACCAGTGCGCATACGGACTGCCAAGCCTTTGCCGTGGGCGAGCATGTGCTTGCGATACAGGCACACGCCGAACTGACCCCTGAGCTTCTCGAGCGCTGGCTGCTTCTTATGGGGACACCGCCAGCAGATTCCGGAAAGATCCAAACGCCCGAAGAAATATCTCGTCTATCGGCAACCCCTCTGGCTGCTTTGCCGCAGGTGCGGCAGCAGCTTTTCGGGCCGTGGTTGCGTTCTGTGCGGATGCGTTGCGATACACCGGAGGCATCGCCATGGCATACCAGCAACTGACCGTCGTGCTTCGGATGTATCGGCTGGACCCCCTCTGCGATGCCCTGGTGGAATTGGGGGTAAGCGGGATCACCCTGAGCGATGTCGAGGGAGTCGGCCGGCAGCAGGGATTCTCGACACTGCCCAGTGGGGTTTGGTACCAGTCGAAGAGTCATCCGAAGGTCCGGCTGGATGTCGTGATGCCGCAGAAGCTGGTGCCCCAGGCGATTGCTGTGGTCTTGACGCATGCCCGAACCGGCATTGAAGGGGATGGAAAGTTGTGGATAAGCCCCATGGTACGGGCTCCTATCGTCGTAAGAACGATTGACTCGGACGCTGAAGCCTGACCGATCGCGGGCGCGATCGACTCCAGCAGGGATTTTTCTGGGCGAAGAGGCTCTTAGATGTTAACAAATCGCGGAAACGCCATGTATCGATTCCTGGCCGAGCAAACACTGGCGGGGAATTCAGCATCCGGAAAGACTGTGCGAGCTCTCTGCTGGGGTGATATTTGTCGACGGGATGCCTGCCAACGAAATCCGGCGGGATCCTCACACGACGCCGCCTGAATCGTGTCAGCAAATGCTCATACACCAATCTTGACCATAGCTCTGGAGAGCCAGGCAGTCGGGCCAACTCAGGCCATCACCTCATGCTGGATTCAGCCGGCCGAAGCTGACCCAAGAAAGTCCCAACATATTGCTTCCAGCGTGGCACATTCCCGCCAGAAATCCGCCGGATCGTGAGGAGTAGCCGGTCACCATAAAGATCCATGGTGCACCATAAGGGTTCAGGTCTTCGGTGACACTAGCTGGGAATCGTGCACACACACCGTGTTGGGCACCCAGGTATCCACCTCGCTCGGATGATTTTCTATCCCCACCGCACGTAGGCGCTGACGCCAGTAGTAGAATTGCGAATGGGACAATCCTCGCTCGGCGCAGAAACGGCGAGCCGACAACCCGCTGTTTCCCAGCGCGTCCACCGTCGCCTGCCCGTGGTTTACTCTGCGCCGGTGCACTCCCTTTCCCTGATCCATGATCTGTCTCCAAGAAAAAAGTCGTGGTCAATATCCTGGCGAAAGGCCAGGCCAAGGGAAAGAACGCCGTCTGGCGATCACTTACCTTCATTTCTCCTCCATGGATGTCGGTGATAAAAGATCACCGATACCGGCTCTTCTTGCTGGCTCTAGTCTGGCTCTAGTTCTGCCAAACGAACAGACTCTAATAAATACATTGCTTATCAACAAGATCGGGTGGTATCACTCAGATAAACAATTAGTTATAGTTGTATGTAACAGCATATGAAGTATCATGAAAATATATGGGTTCATGTCTGTTAATCACTAGGTCGGCGGTTCGAGCCCGTCCCGGGGAGCCAAACAAAGCACAGAGTTGCTCCGAATCCGGTGCAGCTCTTTTTTTGTCTGGCGGACCGACAGTAGACCGAAGGGCACACCCATTTCCTGTCCACTGGCGCGCTGCTGGTCAGTCCCCTCCCAAAAAATGACCCCCGGCTTGGCAGCGAGGGTCGGGATATGCTCAAGGTGTCAATACGGCAAGACGACCTAATGCATGGCGCGCAATGCCGCTTCCGTGCGTTTGGCAAAGTTCGGATCCGTCTGTGCCTTGCGCAAAAGCATCTCGTAGTCCACGGGCGAGAGGTGATGGCGATGCAATATCGTCACGATCTCTTTGTCGTAGCTGGTCAGCTTCGCCTTGCGCGCGCTGTTCGAAAGCGATTTGTCGGCAAGCACTCGATGGGCCTTTTCGTCAATGGGCTGTATATCCTTGATGGCAGCAGCAAAATTCTGCAGTTTCTGATGACTGACGTGTGGGCCGCTACTGGGCGCGGTCATGGGCATTCCGTTTTGCGTGCCTCCTTCCCCATTGCCCTGCATGCTGGTGCCGCCAGCTGGGCCCCCACCCATGGTCGTGGAGCCCTGTCCCATACTGCCTCCCATTGCCCCATTGTCGTTTTGTTGACTCGGACCCATCATTCCTCCAGAACGCGACTCAGCGCCATTGCCATTCATGGCTGGTGTCATGCTGGCGAAGGCAAGACTACTGCCGGCGCCGAAAAGAACGAATCCGATGAGTGCACCACGTAAAGAGGATGGCATTAATATCTCCTTGACCATTTTGCGATATAAGCGTTGCGAAAACTTCAAGCGCATAATTGAATATGCTGACCAAACCCTAACAAATCTGTTTTGCCTATGTCAAATAATGTAAATTCCATAAGCAGTTAATGAAAACTCTGTTGTAAAAACCCTGTATCGCATAAACCATAGTGAAGCGTATAAGAATTGTGCGTACTCTCAGAAGGCGTGGTAGGTCATGTGCAGGAATCGTTCATGACCGTTTATGGTAAATATCTTCAGGGGGTGGACGCGTCCTGAATGGCGCGGTAGATGTAAAGTATGTCCGTGCGGAACGGAAATTGCCTTTAGTTCATGAGCGTTGTGGAATGACCACAAACGGACGGTTCGGCAAGGATCGGATCAACCGTGGCCATAAAAAAACCGCAGCCATGAGACTGCGGCTCCAGAGGCGGTCCAAGTGCCCACACCGCCTTTGGATGTTCGGCGATCAGGCCTTGGGGATGTAAATATTGCACCAGCCATCGGGGCTGATAGCGCCGGCCACCGCCTTGCAGGCGCCCGGTCCTTTGGGATTGGAGCCGGGAATGTAGAGGCGACAATTGCTGCACATCTCCTTGCCCTTGGGGTGATCCTGATAATCCACCGCCGTCTTGGCCATCTTGCTCGCGGCCTCGGCGTTCCCGACAAACACAAGGGGAGCTGCGGCTCCCGCCGCCACCATGAGCGCGGTGCTGCGCAGCCAGTGTCGACGAGTGATCTTCTGCGTATTGCGAGAATCGTGTTCTGCCATGGACGATAACCTCCACATGAGTCATTGGTCTACTACCAAGTTTAGTATAGACCTCTAGTGCCGGGATGTCCCGTCACAGGTTCTGCCGCATCGCTCTCAGTTAGCGCCGGCTTGTCGTCTTGGCCGTCTGGAGCCCTGGGCAGCCAGACTGTGACCACGCGCCGGGACGGGCTTGCCGACACCACGGTCCGGGCCGTGCCCTTTTGCCTCGAATCCAGGCACCTGTTCCAGGTCAAAGCGGCGACGCAGCAGCCGCTCGACCGCCTGGAGCTGGCTACGCTCCTCGCCACTGACCAGGGAGACGGCCTCGCCATCTTCGCCGGCCCGACCCGTGCGGCCGATACGATGGACGTAGTCCTCGGCAACCTGCGGTAGCTCGAAGTTGACCACCCGCGGCAACCGCTGAATATCGATGCCGCGCGCGGCGATATCGGTGGCGACCAGCGCGCGCAGGCTTCCCGACTTGAATTCGGCCAGCGCGCGGGTTCGGGCTCCTTGGCTTTTGTTGCCGTGGATGGCCATGGCCGAAAAACCCTCCCGCTCCATCTGACGCGCTAGTCGATCCGCACCGTGCTTGGTGCGGGTAAAGATCAGCACCTGATGCCATTGGTGTGCATCCATCAGGTGCAGCAGTAGATCGCGTTTGCGCTCCTGGTCTACGCGAATCACCCGCTGGGTAATACTGTCGACGGTGGCGTTGGCGGGTGTCACTTCAACGGCGATGGGCTGGTGCAACAGTCCTTCGGCCAATTGCCGAATCTCTGGCGAAAAGGTGGCCGAGAAGAGTAGATTTTGCCGTTTTGCCGGCAACATCCCGATAATTCGACGAATATCGCGGATGAAGCCCATATCCAGCATGCGATCGGCCTCGTCCAGAACCAAGGTCTCGACGCGATCCAGACGCAGGCTGCGCTGTTGCAGGTGATCCAGCAGTCGTCCGGGGGTCGCCACGACGATATCGGCACCGTTGCGTAGCTGCTCCATCTGCGGGCCAATCTTGACGCCACCTATGAGCATCAGGGAACGTACGGGCATTTGCCCTCTGTAGAGCCGGATGTTGTCTTCTACCTGCGCCGCCAATTCTCGTGTGGGCACGAGAATCAGCGCGCGCACGGGACGCGGACCGGAGCTCACAGGATCCCGGGCCAGACGATGGAGAATGGGTAGAGCGAAAGCAGCGGTCTTGCCCGTACCAGTCTGGGCAGCGGCGAGGATGTCGTGACCCTTCAGGATCTCGGGGATGGCGCGTGCCTGTATGGGTGTGGCCTGCTCATAACCGCGGGCAACGGCAGCAGCACAGAGGGCCGGGTCCAGCCCCAATTCGGTAAACAATGTCAAGGGAATCTCCGTGGCAGGATCGGCCGCGCCTTGTCGGCGCCAGTCCACGGCAGATCTCAAGAAAGTCGGGCAACACACCGCGAAGACTGAATCGCGACCACGGCAGTGTAACAGAGTATCCTGCCACGATCCTAATTCTGAGCGCGTCCACTACCCAAAGACCCGGGGCGCAGCCCGCTCCAATGTTTGTAGACACGCTCCGCGCAGTGTTCGATGACATCGGGACGCCGTAACTGCTGCGCACAGCCAATAAGACCTATCGCACCAGGACACCCCCAAGGATCCTTAGAAGGAGAAGTTTGCATGCGCGCCACCGCGCTGTGCGTACCTCAGCAGAACCTTTGCGCTTGCGGGCAACGTGCGGGGGGAGGGGGGGTTACATCCCGATCCCGCAGAGCCTAAACAAAGCCGCTCAGCGGTCGCAGCCCTGGTCGGCACTCAGGGTGATGCGCTGGTTCCACCCAGATCGTCCACGCGTTGGGCGGCGGCATCGACGTCCGCCGTATCGTCGGCGGTGGTGACCTGCTCTCCGGCAATGAGCCCGTGGCGATTGTCCAAGGGTACATGCCCGAGAGAAGCCAAGCGAGCAGCTTCGCCGCGCGCCTTTACGGAGAGCCGGGCATCGGGGTCGGCCACCGCGGCGTGGGTCGCATTACGGCGCGACTGGCGGCGGAAATCGGAGCCATCGCACTCACAGGCTGTCCAAACCGGCGGCGGAGGGGGGACAACTCAGTGAATCGCTGGCGGGTGGATGGGACGATACGGATCCTTCTCGGCGCCAACGTGATTTGCGCACTCTGGAAGCTCTAGATGAACTTGTCCGGTTTTGTTTGGGAGGGCGCGCAACCCATGGAATACGATCCTATCCGCTGAGCCTTGATCGACTCGGGATTGCCGGGATAAAATTCACAGCAAATTTTGAAGCTCGGAAGTTCACGCTGTTCGAGCCACATCAAAGGAGAAGAAATGCGTTGCGCCGCTTGCTGGCAGGACAACTTGCCCGGAAAGAAGTTCTGTGCTCACTGTGGGGCGCCATTGCAAGTCCCCGCGCACGACCCGGGTCCTCCCCAATTCTGCCGCTCCTGCGGCGCTACACTGAATGGCAAGCGTTTTTGCCCGCAGTGTGGAGTCGAAAACCGCAAAGACATATCCCATAAGTCTACGGAAGAACGACCCCCCGCGCCGCAACCGGAAGCGGTACAGCCGGCCCCAAATTGGTCTCCAGGTACTTCCATCCCGGCTCCGGAACGCACAGAATCTACCCTGGAAAATATCGCTGCTATTCCCGATTCTGAGGCCAGCGAGCACCCGGCACCAAAGCCCACCTCGATCATAACCGACGAGCAATCCGAGAGCACACCCGCTTCGGCAGCAGACGAAACCGATACGGAAGAGGAGTACACACCGACACACAAGGCAGACACCGCTACTACACAGGTTGAGCCTAGGCAGTCAGAAAATACAGCTCCTACCGGATCGGAAGCTCCGGTCATCCCGAATCAGCCAGCTTCACCGTCTAATATTGACATGCCTCTGAATCATTCTCAGCAATCAAGCTCTAACTCTCTGTGAGGCATAGAGAAAGGAGGTCTGAGATGAAAGCTGAAGCGACGAACCTCTTGCAGTGGCAAGCGCGGTTTGGCACGGAAGAGGCCTGCTTGGAGGCGCTGAAACAAAAGCGCTGGCCCGAGGGGTTTCGATGTCCGAAATGCGGCCATGACCGCGGATACTGGATCGCCGGACGAAAACTCTTTCAGTGCGGGCACTGTCGCCATCAGACCTCGGTGACGGCCGGCACAATTTTTCATTCGTCCAATGTGCCCCTGGTGCAATGGTTCCTGGCCATCTATTTGATGGCGAGCGACAAGGGCGGATTGTCCGCCCTGCGGCTGTCGAAGCAGATTGGGGTCTCCTGGATCACGGCTCACCGGATGTTGCGCCGCATGCGCCGCGCCATGGGCGATCGCGACAGTCTGTATCGCTTGGAAGGGCTGGTAGAGTTGGACGATGCCTTTGTCGGTGGACGCCGGTCTGGGGGGAAGAGCGGTCGAGGGGCCGAAGGCAAAACACCGATCTTGGTTGCCGTGGAAAACCGGGGCAAGAAGGCGGGCTTTATTGCCATCGAGACGACGCCTTCGGTCTCTGCCGACCGGATTCGCGAATTCGCGCGGCGACGCTTGCGCCCCAAGCAACCTACCCGCACCGACGGCTTAATAGCGCTGCGAGTTCTCGGAGAGAGCCAAGAGCATGAGGGGCGCGTGACCAAACCGCATCAGGTGGACGAGTGGTTGCCGTGGGTACACATCGCCATTGGTAACCTCAAGGCCTTTCTTTTGGGCACATTCCATGGGGTATCCGGCAAATATCTGCAGGAATATCTGAACGAGTTTGTCTATCGCTTCAATCGCCGTTTCTGGGAGCCAGAACTGCCCCTGAGGTTGCTCAATGCCTGTATGGAACATATCCCGGTCCGGCTTGTTGCTGAGAAAGGTTAACAGGCATGAATATTGAAGTATCTCCTCCCAAGAACTCTCCGGTAAGCGACGAGGAACACGAAACCCCGGAAAACGGCCCTGAATTGGGCCCAGAAGCGGAAAAGTTCTGCAAGATCTGTGGTGCCGTATATGGCAACGGTGCGTTTTGTCGTCAGTGTGGTAAGGGAATTTTACCCGGCAGCGCAGACAATGAAGCCATTGGTCGGAATCCACCTCCGCAGGGAAGGTTACGCACTTACATCTGGATCACACTCGCGTCGATACTTGCCCTCGCCGCCGCCTTTGCCGTGTACTATTTCGTTCTTCAACCACGCTCTGCTACGCCGGCCGTTAAAGCCCCGACAAACCGCACCGTAGCTGCCGCACCAGCCAAATCTACGGCCAGTAGCGCGTCCGTCGGGGTGGCAACCGCGACGGTCCAGTCTCCGTCGGCACCCATCGCCAACGTCCCAAGCTCATCCACGGCCAAACTCGTCAGCGAGACGCCCGTCACAAAAACGCCATTGGTCAAGGCGCCAGTCGTAGCGTCTCGGGAACCTCGCCACGCTGCCGCGATCGCACTGCCGCAGTCAACCTCAAGGCAGCGATACCCGGTCCACGAAGCAACCACTATCCCCAAACAGCAGGGGATGACTGCGGAACAAATGAAAAAATTGCTTTCGCCAGTCGGTGGCAATGATTAATCCTTGACGACACATCGGAGGTTGTATGCAACGTATCTTTCGATCCTCTCACCGCGCCGGCATGCTCATCGCTCTGACCGTGGGTTTGCTCGCAGGATGCTCGGCCAAGTACGGCACACAGGTACCGTCAATGCCCATATCCATGGGTCAGGCACAGGCACAAGCCAACATCAGCCAGGCGGGAATCAACGTCTCGCGTCAGTTTGTAACGGCGTGGGAGGCAGCCAAGAGCAACATGAAAAATTCTCTGGAGCAGTGCTCTCTTGCCGCCGGTTCGGGCTACGGCAGCCAGCAACACTGTTGGCAGCGGATGCAAACCCAGGCCACAAACTACGCCGATCAATTCGCGGGCATGACCGTCGGCGGCCTGACTCCAGCACAAGAGCGAAGTTTCAGCCTTGCCCAACAGGCGGCCGTGAACTTTTTCCACCTGAGCGGAAGCTACGCCAGCGACTGCAGTATCAGCACCCAGAGTTGTTTGCACAATAACGACTTGCGCATGCGTATGAATGCCGAACGCAAGGCCGTCGACGACTACCTCATGCACGCAAGCGTGGTTCCTAGTCAAGGCAATTCCTTGCGCTACGAAAACAACGCCGTGAACGATAATCTCGAGCAGCTACAGAACCCGAACATGGTGCCCCCGGCTGCCAATCGCCCGGCAATCAACGCTTCCAATCAGTAGATCGCACGCGACGATCGCTCACGCACATAAGGAATTCCGCCCATGTCGCAAACCGTCCGATCTCTTTCCCTGAGTGCGGGACTCTTTTCTTTGGCTAAATGGATTTCCCTAGCCATTGCCATCCTCGCATTGATAGCCGCGGGTATTTTCGCACTAAGTTCTTTCACGAGTCAGAGAAGTTTCCAGGTACCCCGTTTCGATTCAGCCGCGCGCATGGTACTGCTGGGGAATCTACCCAGCAATAAGGCAAGCGTTGCCCAGCAAAAGATGAACCTGAAGTTGAGTCAGGAATATGGCAGCAATGTCATCTCGATCATTTCCAAGTATAACGTTTCCACCGTCAACGAGCAGCAAGTGATCAAGCAATTGGCAGAGTTGCCAAGGGCCTACCGCGCTGCGTTTGTCTCTGGTTGGAAAGATTATCTCGAGAACGGCATCGCTTATGCCAAGAAGGCCGGAATATTTCAGGCCGTAGCCACAAGTAACGGGCTTTTCAACCAGCAACCTGCCACGGCGGACATGCTCACTCAACAGTATTTCAGTGCTTACTCCAACGCCGTCGACAACGCCGAGCGTGGCAAAAGTGGGCAGCGCATTCAGCACGCCGTAGATCTTTTCATGGCATTTTCAGCACTGATGATTTTTGTATTGGCGATCATTGTTCCCATTCTGGTACAGGTCGAGCGAAACACCCGGATCTTCACGGCCAACGCTGGAACAGTAGCGGCTTCCGCACCGGAACGGGATGCAGGTTCCGTATCCACAGACCAGCCGACAGGAGCCCCGTCCAAGGCTGAGCTCTGCCCTAATTGCCAGCAACCCATCAGCGCAGGTGATGCGTTCTGTGGTCATTGCGGCCAGCGCTTGACCTAAAGTACTCATCAAACAGTCAAAGGAGCCATCGTCGTGAAAACGGATGTCGCGAGCTTGGATTTTGGTATCATTACTAAATCGCTGCAGGGGCTTACGCTCTGGCAACCCATTGCCATCTTTGGTGCTGCTTATCTTATCGGCCTGATTTTTTTTGGTCTACTTTCAGCGACACACAGCATTTTTGCGGAACTCGTCGGGGCCTTGCTGCTAGTGGCCCTCTTCGGTGCAGGTTATCTTGGCGCCGGACACTTTCTCAGCGCCGTCGCACAGGATCGTAATCCGCCGACACTGGTCCAGAGCCTCAGTTTTGGACTCTTCACGCTACCGCGCTTCATCGGGCTTATCATTTTAGAACATGCCTCTGAATCATTCTCAGCAATCAAGCTCTAACTCTCTGTGAGGCATAGAGAAAGGAGGTCTGAGATGAAAGCTGAAGCGACGAACCTCTTGCAGTGGCAAGCGCGGTTTGGCACGGAAGAGGCCTGCTTGGAGGCGCTGAAACAAAAGCGCTGGCCCGAGGGGTTTCGATGTCCGAAATGCGGCCATGACCGCGGATACTGGATCGCCGGACGAAAACTCTTTCAGTGCGGGCACTGTCGCCATCAGACCTCGGTGACGGCCGGCACAATTTTTCATTCGTCCAATGTGCCCCTGGTGCAATGGTTCCTGGCCATCTATTTGATGGCGAGCGACAAGGGCGGATTGTCCGCCCTGCGGCTGTCGAAGCAGATTGGGGTCTCCTGGATCACGGCTCACCGGATGTTGCGCCGCATGCGCCGCGCCATGGGCGATCGCGACAGTCTGTATCGCTTGGAAGGGCTGGTAGAGTTGGACGATGCCTTTGTCGGTGGACGCCGGTCTGGGGGGAAGAGCGGTCGAGGGGCCGAAGGCAAAACACCGATCTTGGTTGCCGTGGAAAACCGGGGCAAGAAGGCGGGCTTTATTGCCATCGAGACGACGCCTTCGGTCTCTGCCGACCGGATTCGCGAATTCGCGCGGCGACGCTTGCGCCCCAAGCAACCTACCCGCACCGACGGCTTAATAGCGCTGCGAGTTCTCGGAGAGAGCCAAGAGCATGAGGGGCGCGTGACCAAACCGCATCAGGTGGACGAGTGGTTGCCGTGGGTACACATCGCCATTGGTAACCTCAAGGCCTTTCTTTTGGGCACATTCCATGGGGTATCCGGCAAATATCTGCAGGAATATCTGAACGAGTTTGTCTATCGCTTCAATCGCCGTTTCTGGGAGCCAGAACTGCCCCTGAGGTTGCTCAATGCCTGTATGGAACATATCCCGGTCCGGCTTGTTGCTGAGAAAGGTTAACAGGCATGTTTTAGAATATCTGTCGATCCTGGCGGTGATCATCGTCGAGGTCATTCTGGTCGAGTTTTGTCGAATCCCAGTACTGGGTGGGATACTTTCTCTGGCAGTCTTTCCGGGTATATTCCTCGCGAATATCGTTTTCGTCATGTTATTTTTTGTCATGTTCAATCTTACCGGCCCAGCCCTTTGGTTCGGCGAAACCATTTCCGGTGCTTTTCGTCATGTGGTGGCTGTTGCCCGGCGACGGCCGGGGCCTGTGATATTCCTGCTCTTCAGCCTGGCCGCACTTGCCGCTCTCATTGGATTGTTCGTTTTTGCCGTCGCGGCCTACGTTCTGACCTTGATGGCGGGATACGTTGGTCTTCTTGGTTCACAATTGCTCGGCGTCATTACGGAGTTCATGCAAAGCCTTGTCAATCCTTTTGCCGTCGCTGCCATGGGTGGCGCATTCGCCTATCCATACCACGTTACCCTCAACGATCATCTCTACCCCGTTAGTGCATTACTGACCGTCGCCTGTTCTGTTGTCCTGGTAATCGCCATTCCCAACAATGTCCTCATGCTCGGATTGGCCTATCTCTATGACGTCAATACAAAGCTCGTGGATTCCGACGATGGATCGGTTTTCGTCGATGGTGTCATGAGCCGGGTCTCGCAGGTGGCAGAGCGCACCCGTCAAGCTGCAGAGCAGGCGCGCCAAGCTGCTCGCGAAGCATCCCGACGGGCGGCAGCAAAACGCACCGAGACGCCGAGGCCTCCAGAACAGGCCGAACCAAATAACGGGGAGGGCAGTATGGCGCATCCCGCTTTTTGCCGCGGTTGTGGTGCAAGCCTTTCTCCAGACGATAAGTTCTGTGGTGAGTGTGGGCGGCCAGTCTAGGACGACGCTGATAAAGGCGGTGGGGCATATGGAAGCCTGGGCCTCGCAGAAATCCTTCCCGCTGGAAGATCTTGAGGACCGTGAGGTCGAAGGCTCCGATTTCTGCGGCCAGTCGCGCAGTAATGCGACCCACGCCGCGGTGACCGACCCCGATGCCCGGCTCTGTACAAAGGCGCCCGATGAAGTTGCTCGACGGTTATGCCAGGAGTATTCACGTACGCCGGCGGATCGAGTCCATCTTCGGCGGGATGAAAACCGTGGGAGGAATGCGCAAGACGCGATTCCGTGGATTGGATCGGGTGAGTCTGCACTTCTCCCTGGCGGCCACCGCCTACAACCTGGTGCGGATGGTGCGACGGAGGGTGGCTTGATGGAATTCGTGTGCCCCGAATTCGTCCGAGAGCTGCAAAAAGCTGGGAGTAAAGCCAAAACAGCTGTACCCGCGCTTGTTTCCCGGGATGTTGTGGCCGAATATCCCGATCTAGAGCAACTTTTCAATATTTTTTAGCGATGTCCTAGCGGGAAAGGCAGTCGCGCGAACCAGAAAAGGCCGCGACAGTAGGTAATGCCTGAAACGATATACTCTCCCGGGCGCTTGCGGGGAGACGCGAAGGCCCGCACATACGGGGTTAGCTATTTTCCGCCCCAGCGCCAGGTTGGGGGCTCCCCCTTCCACGCGACGATCCAGAGGAATACGGCAAGAGACAGAATCAAGAGGATGTCCCCTGCAAAGATATGTGAACGTATCAGATAGATCGATATCACCGTCATTATTAACCAGGCCCTTAAATATCCGATAGTAGTTTGCTATGCTGAGGGTCATGAAGCGGGTAGATGTGCGTAAATTGACGGTGGATGGGCGCAACATACTGCGGCAGATGGTGGTGCGGTTGCGCCAACAGTCGGGCATGCGAGTAGAGGACTTGGCCAAGGTGTCTGGTGCCCATCCCTCGACGATTCGCGGTTGGTTGGCGCGAGCCAAACGAGAAGGAACCGAGAGCCTTGAGGAACGCCCGCGGGGGCGGCCGGTTGGGGCTTGCCGTAAATTGACTCTGGCGGCAGAGGCTTGGATTCGGGACCAGATCGTGCAAAAGGATCCACGGCAGTTGCAGATGCCTTTTGCGCTCTGGACGCGGCCTGCCATCCGGCAACTGATTCGGGAGCGTTTCGGGATCGATTTGCAGGTGCGATTGGTGGGCAAATATCTCAAGCGCTGGGGGTTTACTCCCCAACGTCCGGTCAAACGGGCGCTGGAACAGAACCCGGAAGCTGTACGGCAGTGGCTGGAGGTGGAGTACCCCAGGCTTCGGGCGCGTGCCCTGCAGGAAGGTGCGGTCATTTACTGGGGCGACGAAACCGCCGTCAAAGAGGATGCCCACTGGGTCCGGGGATATGCCCCCAAGGGGCAGACCCCCATCCTCGAGCATCCGGCACGCTGGACCACCCTGTCGATGATTTCGGCAATTTCCCCGCGCGGAGAGATCGCCTTCGAGATCGTGGAGGGCAGCATCCATGCGGAGCGTTTTATCGCCTTTCTGGAAAAGCTGATCACCGGCGCGCCGCAGAAGGTCTTCCTGGTAGTGGACAACCTGCGGGTACATCACGCCAAGGTGGTAAGCGCGTGGCTGGCCGACAAACAGGACCGCATTGAGCTCGTATTTCTGCCGCCCTATGCGCCAGAGTCCAACCCCGACGAGTATCTCAATCGCGATTTCAAAACCGCTCTGCGTACGGGCCCCATGAGCACAGATACCCAAAGCTTGCTGGAGAAGGCAACCACTTTCATGAACGGGCTACGCCAACTGCCCGAGAAAGTCGCGCGCTATTTCCACCATCCCGCAGCACGCTACGCGATGTTAGATATTTAGGGGCCTGGTTAATAGAATGAAGACTACGAGGGTCAGCCACCCTTGCCAAGTGATCGGCAAGCCCCATCCCCACCCATAGCGTTTAGCTGGAAACCAATACTTTTGCTCTTCTTCCATCGGACATCTCCTTGCCTCAACGTGCTCGTGCATTGCCTCTTCAAGGCTGCCAGAACAAGAATCATTGAGCCGATCGTAACCGTCACGCCATTCAGAGTAGGGCCGACGATCGGCACCCTAGTCTTTTCCCCTAAGCTGCGGCTCCAAGATGAGTATAGCGATTCAACATCGGCAAGGTCTTGTGTCCCATGATGGCGGCCACCTGCATGGGATTTAGGCCACACTCGAACAAGCTGCTCATTGCCCCGTGGCGCAGGTCATGAAAGCGCAGGTCCCATACTGCCTCCCCTCATGCAGGCCCTCGCAAAAGACAGGTGGGTCGCCTCGCAGGTAGTCCCGAACTCCCGCCCTCGACGGAACGGGCCCATGCCTTGGCTTCAGCCTTGGTGCGAAAGGTTTGGACCGGCTGGGGGTAACCCCGCTTCCTTATCCGTCTGCCAGACGCGCGTTCTAAAGAGCGGATCGCTCTGCGCGCAGGGTCGCGCCGGTGTCGCGGAAAATCAATCCAGCAAAGAAAAACGCCCCAGGCAATCGCCTATCGCCTTGATTTTACTGGCGCGCCCAGCAGGAATCGAACCTGCAACCTACGGCTTAGAAGTCTGATACTTTCACGTCCGAGAAAATCCGTTGCCATCCCCGAAAGTCTTGTAACATGATGATCTACCGCATATACTCTGTCCTAAGATGTCCGAAGGATTCCATCGCCAGCCGCCGATAAATGGGGACAGAACGGGGACAGGATATGAAACTCACGGTCAAGCAGCTTGAAGCACTCCCGCGCAAGGCGGCCAAAGAGGGCAAGGACGCGATCTACGCCACCGAGGGGCGTCGCGGTGCTGGCCTGCTACGCATCCGCGCTCAGGTATCTGGCACGATCAGGTTCTTTTTTCGCTACACCGACAGCGACGGCAAGCGCGACGATCTTGCCCTGGGGGCCTACTCTCCCACGGGTGAAGGCGGCATGACGCTAGAGCAGGCCAGAGACCGAGCAGAGCAGCTATCCTTGATCTACCGCTCCGGCGTCAAGGACATTCGCCTGCACCTGGAGGCCGAACAGAGAGCAGCGGCGGCAGAACTTCGGCGGCAGGCAGAGGAACAGGAGCGCCAGGAGGCTGGTTCGTTGGCTGCGCTGCTGTCTATCTATGCCGATTATCTCCGTGACCGTAGCAAGCCATCCTGGAAAGACGTGGCGAGCATTTTCCGTCTGCACATCGTCGAGCCCTATCCCGATCTGGCGCAGACTCGCGCCAACGAGATCACCCCCAAAGACCTGCGGGCAATCTTCGACCGGCTACAGGACAAGGGCTACACCCGCGCCCTCGGCAAGACGCGAGCAGCCCTGCACAGCGCCTACAACTTGGCGGCCAAGAGCGAGTTCGATAGCACCATCCCGCCAGCCTTTCGACTGTTCAAAGTGAGCACCAACCCGGTGGCCGTGCTCCCGACCTACTCGGCGTTGAGCAAGCCGGGCGATCGCGTCCTTACCCCGGCAGAGCTTCGGCACCTGCTGGAGCATCTTCACGAAAGCGATAGCATGGCCGCCAGGGCATTGCTTGTGGGGATCTATCTCGGAGGGCAACGCCCCACGCAATTGGTGCGGGTAAGGGCCGAGGACGTGGATATCGAGCGCGGCACGATCACCCTGCGCGATGGCAAGGGACGGCGGCAGCATCCCCGTCTGCACGTCCTGCCGTTGGAACCGGTGACCGGGATCGTGACCGAGTTGCTGGAGATCAACGCAAACGCGCCAAGCGTATTCTCCAGCGACGGCAAGACCATCCCCCACGTGACCACCTTGAGCAAGACGATCCATGAGATCAGCGGCGGGAAGTACCAACTGCGCGACGTTCGCCGGACCTGCGAGACGGAGCTTGCTCGCCTGGGAGTAGCGAAAGACATCCGGGCCCAAATCTTGAGCCATGAGCTTGGTGGTGTTCAGGCCCGTCACTACGACCGGCACCATTACCTCGACGAGAAGCGCCAAGCGTTGATGACCTGGAAAGCGTATCTCGACGGGCTGCAAGCCGGGAACGTGGTATCCCTGCACGGGGCGGCATCGTGAGGCCGCTGGAGGATATCAAACAGGATCCTCGATGGCTGGCTCTGGGGGTGCGGGAGAGTAACGCTGTTCTGGGTGCGTACATCGACTATCTGCACAAGGGACAGCAAAAGACGCAAAGCAAGAACGAGCAAGATGCGGCGGTGCTCTGCAACGCTCTGAGGGTATTGTCCGACCCCAGAACGCGCGAAGTGCTGGAACATAATCTTGGCGGGCTAGCCATCCACGATCCGATGACAGGAAAATCACTCACACTTGCACCCTGGCTGCTACCAGACGAGAGCCCTGTCGGTTCCGGCGTGGTGCTGGATGCCGTGTTCAGCGTCATAAGAGATCATGCCGACTGGCTAGAGCGTCCCCACAACATTGACTTCACCGAGCGCAATAACCGCCACTTCCTGACATTCCTTGGGCGGCACTGGCGACGCGCTGGGCTTGAGCGTCCTGGCATCCAACGGTTGCGCGAGATCGTCATTATCGTTACTGGACAAAATCCTGGAAGCGAAGATGCCGAGCTGCTGAAATCTTTTCGGATTGGGTGGCAAGTTTCCGGCTAAATCGTTTATAACTTGCCAGTTGTCAAGTTTTAGAAGAAAGCGCCTAAAACTCGCCAAGGAGTAGGGACTCTGTAGGCATTTAATAGGGACCGTTCACTAGCAACGGAGTCCCTACGATGCAACCAACCATTATTGATCTTGCAGAAGTAAAGCGCCTGACAACCTTGTCACGCAGTTCCATTTACGCCCTCGCCAAAATGGGGAGATTCCCTCAGCCTTATCGAATCAAGGGCACCAGCCGCACCGTCTGGAAAACTGCCGATGTGCAGAAGTGGATTGACGAGAACGTGATCGCGGAGGGACAGTCATGAAAAAGGCCGCCACCCGCGAGAGCAACGACCGTAACGAACAGCTAAATAATCGCATATTCCCGCAAGGATTCAAAGCCTTGCACCATCTGCTGCACGCATCGAAACATCTGCACGATCTAGCTGATTTGCCCCTCGATGGCCGCAAGGCTGCTGGCCTATTGCTGGCGCGGATAGCGTCTGACCTTGAAAGATTGGGAGGTGTCGAATGGCCCCAGATCTGAACGCCACGGTCCGGCAGATTCAGCGCAACCTAGCACGCATGCTATTGACGATGCGGCGCATGAAGCGAGGTGCACGGCCATGATTGAAATCATCCCCGATCCCGACACTCCAGAAGATAGCCAGGCATGGGCAAAACCTTTTCGGTTCGGTGTCTGCCGCAATGCCCTCGCCCACCGCATCAAGGAATACTCGATGCCGTGGCCGGAGTTTGTCTCGAAGCTCCAAGCGCCAGTTATCGTAGCCGACAAGAAGCAGTCACGGGCCATCGTTCCGGCGACATTCTCGACGGCTTACGCTAAGAACGAGCATGTAACAGGGCTCACGGCGATGGTGTTGGACATCGAGCAGCACGGCGACGGACCCCAACCGATGCCGGTTGATGATGCCGACGAATACTTGGCAGAAACCGGCTTGAGCTTTGCTTTATGGAGCACGTTCAGCAACCGGCCTAAAACGCCACGATACCGCGTTCTGTTCCCTTTGGATGGGGTACTACCACCGCACAACGTAAAGCGCGCCTACGGGCTGTTAACGGCTTCTCTGGAGACATTTGCAGGGGTAGTCGATACGTCCTGTTTTCACGCTGCGCGATTGTTCTTCCTGCCATGCGTTTCACCTGGGCGCGAGGGTGAATACACCATGCACGCCAACGTCTACGGCGAATGGCTACGCGCTGATCGACTAGCCGAGGCAGTACAGGCCATCGAGGACGACGAACGGCGGCAGGCTGAGGCCAAGCGCCAGCGAGTAAATCCGCGCGAGTATAACGGCAACAGCGTTATCCAGTCGTTCAACGAGCAGGCGGATATTGCCCAGCTACTTGAGCAGGCTGGCTACCGGCGGCGCGGGAAGAAGTGGTTAAGCCCAAGCTCACATTCTGGGATTCCTGGCATTGTGCAGTTCGAGGGTGGCCGCGTGTTCTGTCACCACACATCAGACCCGCTCTACGACCCCCACGGCGTTGATGCTTTCGAGGTGTTCGCTCGACTCTGGCACGGCGGCGACCGGCGCAAGGCTGTTGCCGCTCTGCGGCGGGAGGTGGCGGCATGACGTTCGACATCAAGACTCTGACCAGACCCGAGCCGATCAAGGCCGATGAAGTTGTCCCGCCACCAGAACCACGATTCAGGCCGGTTGCCGATCTGTTCCAGACACCGGAGCCGCTGCGCTGGCTAGTATCCGACTGGATCGAAGCTGGCACTTTTGCGGCGATGGTGGGGCTGCCTGGATCGGGCAAAACCTTCGCGGCGCTATCTCTGGCTGCCGCAATCGCCACCGGCACGAAGTGGCACCGGCACCAAGCACGCCGAGGCTGTGTGTGGTACGTCGCCGGTGAGGGCAGGAGTGCCCTGCTGCGGCGTGCACTTGCTTGGGACATCCGGCACAAACACGCTCTGCGCGAGTCCGATAACCTACGCATCAGCAATGGCGCAATCAGGCTCCCCGATGATCTGGGCGGCCTGATAGACGAGATCGAGCGATCTGACCACCGGCCCGATCTGATGGTGCTGGATACCCTGAACAGGACGCAGACCGGAGATGAAAACTCGACGGCAGACGCGACCGCCTATGTACAGGCCATTGATACCCTGCGCGAAAGACTCGGCTGTGCTGTCCTGGTGCTGCACCACCCGAGCAAAAGCAATCCCGAAGAACTGCGCGGTAGCGGGGCGATCCGTGGCGCTGTCGATTCCGTCATGTTGGTCGAGGCGAACGCCAAGGGCATTACAGTCGCCTGCACCAAGCAGAGATCAGGCGACCTGCCGCCGAGGATTGCCTTTGCTTTTGAGCGCGTCGAGATGCCCCCGGAATGGTGGCCGGATGATTTTGACGGCCATCAATTCACCGTGAGCGTGCTGGCCCCTGCCGATGCTCCCCCGCCTGCCTCTGCGCTGAAAGGGTTAAAGCAGAACCAAAAGACCGCGCTGTTGATCCTGCAAAAGCTGACGGCCGAACACCGCGCAAACCTTGCCGAAGGTGGCCGCGATCCGAACGAAGCGAAGGTATCCGCAAAGGATTGGCGGGCAGCGTGTGCAGAAAGCGACTTGAAAGGCCAGAGCTTCACCCGCGCCATGAACTCGCTCATGGAGCGCGGCCTTGTGAGAGAAAACGGATTCTTTGTGACCCTGTCTGATGGAGGGGCAGACGATGTCGAATAAGCAAATAGCAAATGTAGCAAATGCTGCTTTTGCAGCCAGTGCTAGGGTAGCAAATGATGCAAACGTCTATAAGACGTTGCATTTGCTATGCACCAATGCTTTGACGAACGAGCATGATGAGACCATAGATCATGAGATCGATTGCCAGCGGCGCGGCACACCCGTCATGCGCGGCGTTCTAGGCCGTTCTGCACTTGGGGGTGGACGATGACACCACCGGCAATGCAAAAACCCGTCAGAGCCCAAGAAAAGGCCCTTAGCGTCGATTCCCTGCTTCGCTTCAGCCCTGCCCTGCGGCGCGATCTGATGACGGCCATAGATCGAGCGTTTCGAGAACACCCGCGTACCGTGCATCCGGTAATCACCTGGCGCGGCCATCGCGTGCGAGGGCGGCTGACAGTTTTCAGGATGCTGGCCGAGGTAAAGGACGGCGCCAAGTGGGTCCCGATTTGCGAACGATGGCACGACTGAAGGAGGTGACGCATGAGCAGCAGTAAATTACAGCCGGTTACAGGGAAGCGCCTGCCGCCGAACGCAGGCAAGGGCAGGCCGCCCGGAGCGGTGAACCGCACCACGGCAGCGCTCAAGGAAGCCTTGCTCGAAGCCTTTGACCGTGGCGGCGGTGTCGATTGGCTGTTGGCGCTCATGAAGGATGAGCCCAAGACCTTCGCCAGCCTGTTGTCGCGGCTGATACCCACGGAAACCGCCACCAAGATGGAGATCACGAATGAACTCACAGACGAAGAACGACGTGCCCGAATTGCTGCAATTCTTGACGCCGGACGAGCGCGCCGAGATGGATATGTTGCTAGCGGGGGTGCAGGAACCGATGACGATAGTCTTGCAGATCATCCGTCCTGACGGCTCGACACAAGGCTATCTGCGCTACACGAAGGATGGCCCCGTCGAGCTGGACCCCAACGATCCCTTGCTCAAGGGCTACCCACCAGCGACGCCAGAACAGAACGGCGGGTATCGACCGGGGGGGCGGCAATGACCTGCAAACTACAGGCGATTACAGGAAAACCGCTCACGAAGCCACTCTTGCATAGCTTGGTCAGTCAACCCATTGCATCAGAGGGCTAAATCAGGCTCCCTAATCGGGCTTTTTACCGAAGATCTTGGCGACCATGCGCGCAATCCATGATTGGCTTTGCTTCTCCCACCCGCCGGTCATGAACTGCCGGAACTGCTCCTTGGATATCCTGACAGCTTCTCGGCCGGCGTCAGTCAGCATGTCTTCTGGCAACTCATCCAGGGATGATATCCATCTCAAGTCGCACATACAGCCCAGTTGCCTACCAGGGATATCGGTGTCGTCAATATACCCAACACTACCGGGAACGATCATGCCCTTTTGAATGGCCCAATTATCCCTGACCGCATAGATCGCGCCATCTCGCGTTGGGTGGTCCGATTCGGAGGCAAAATCCATCTGTTTATCTGCCTCGCTGTATCGCCACTCAACAGCGATGTATCTCCCTTCTCTCCGATGAAATATGTACTCCACCTCATTCAAGAAGGCGAAGCTGGTCAGAACTCCTAAAAGCCGGTCCCATTTTGTATAGTAGCCAAGCTCGCGTTTCACTGGTGTGACCCTGGGACCAATTTCTTTGGCCAAGCGTGGAGGGTCGCTCAGGAAATCATCCAGTAGGGAAAGGAAGTCGGCTTCATAGTGAGCAAAAACCGTTTCTGCATACGAGAAAAATCGGCCAACAGAGGCATCTAGCTGTTGCCTGATCTCGGGCAACAAAAGGTCAAAATTGTCCGCCACCCATTCTCCGCTGCACGAATGCACTGGCTGGCCTTCACCGGACCCCACCACCGCGACAAAAGGTATCCCCCGTACGGCGATGACCCTCTCCAGATAGCTCTCGCAACGCTGACGATACTTGGCAGTTGCCGCTTCTGGCGTCATCAGCACACCCGCCATGACTTGAAGCACCTGCTCCTTTGTTGTGGGCGCCTGCGACGGATCCTTGGACTTGGCATAGCCGGTCAGGATCTCCCCAATTTTTGCCTTGGCAGCCTGAATGGCTTGGGTTCGAGGCGATAGGTTTCTCGGCATGATCTCTGTCTGGCTGTGGCGAACAGTAATAGCCTGACCAGAAATGGACTTCGATGCCAATACTGAATAAAATTACAGTGTAAGAAGGGAGGACAACCGTGCAAGCCCATTACCAGCACCAACGACGTCAAAAGCTCCTGCAGGAGAACCGCATGGCGTGGCTCTCCTTGGAGGTCACCCCTGCCACCCGCCAGCGGCTGCAGGCCCTATCCAAAGCCCTGGGGAAGCCCCAGCGCCACATCATCGAAAACCTGATTCGGGAGGCCAGCCATGGCATTTAGGAGCATCATCGACATCGACATTCAGGACGAGAAGTTCTCCGAGTTCCTGACCCGGTTCGAGAAGTTCGCCAAGGACGCCAAGGACATCCCCGAGCCGTTCAAGAAGATGGACCGGCGCATAGAGGCGGCCCGCGACCACTTCAGCAAACTGGGAGGCCATCTCAAGCGGCACATGCGCGAGAGCGCGGGGGCGACCAAGGACTTCACCGTCGAACTGCACCATGCTGGCCAGCGTATGGCAACACTCACGGCGCGCGTGAGCCAGGGACGCAAGGAACTGTCCCAGTTGGGCGAGACGGGCCGCAAGACCTTCGGCATCATCGCCCAAGCGGGCAAGGATTTGTTCTCGGCCATTCCGTTGATCGGTGGTGCTGCAGCTGGGGCAGGGTTGGCTGCAGTCGAGCTGTACCGGCACCAGAGCAACACCATACTGGACCGCTACAAGACGGCCAAGATCATGAATATGACGCCGGGCCAAGTGTCAGCTGTGGACACGCAGTTCCGGGGCATTTTGGTGAACCCGGCAGCATCCCTTGCCCAGATGCGGCAGGAGCAGTTTCAGACGTCAGCGATTTCTGTGTTTTCGCGTGCAGTCGGCCAAGGCTGGCAGCACATGACGCAGATGCAGCGGTTCGACAAGATGCTTCTGAACGCCAAGAAAATCGCCGACACCGTGCCCAGTTATTTGTACCATACCTATATTAACATGAAGGGGATGCGACACATTTTCAGCCCCGAAGATTTTTCCATCCTCAAGCGCACGAGCTGGGCCACCCTCAACGCCGACATCGCCAACGCGCACAAGCAGGCCGCTGCCATGAACTTCTCGGCCAAGACGGGCCGCGACATGACGAAGCTGGCGATCACGATCTCGCAGAAGGAAGTGGAACTCAGCACGGACCTGAGCCGCACGCTGGCGAAGGGCGCGCCGCTGATGAACACCGCGCTCAACAAGCTCGTCAACTCCGTGGATTGGGCCGCCAACCGCATCAATGCCGCGCTCAAGGGTGTGGCGACGGGAAAAGGCCCGGAGATGGGAGCGGCCGGCAAGGTCTACAACGCGGCACGCCATGGCAAGCTGTGGTCCTACGGGAACGCTCAGGCAGCAAAAAGTCAGGCCTGGATGGACAAGCAGATGATGGACCTGCTCCCGAAGGGCAGTTGGCTCTATCGCCGGGCGCAGAAGTCCTACCAGATGGAAACTGAGGCGGAGAAGCGGTACATGGCCTCGGTGAAGGCTGCTTCTGGCCCCTGGTACGAGCGCATACACAACCCCATGGACATCGAGTCCTACAAGGGAGACGCCAGCTATCTGAACCCAGGCAACGGCATCCGGTATGCGCGGTTTGCCAGCAATGCGCAGGCATACCGGAAGGCAGCGCAATCGGTCCAGGGATACGGTCTGCACACGCTGGCGGCCATTGCGCAACGCTACACCGGATCCGCCCAAACCACGCGCAAGCTGGACGAGATGGCGAAAGCAGCCGGAATCAGCAGCCCAACGGCGCATCTGAGCCTAAGCAATCCTTCCACGCTCGCCAAGATCGTCGAGGCCCTGCGCATCGGAGAGCAACCCATGCAGCGCAGCCCGCAGGAGCTGTACCAGGTCATCAAGCGGGCCCTCATCGACGCCCATCGCGAAACCAACAGCGGCACACCAGCGAGTTCCGTGGGCGCACAGATCCACATGGCGGCGCATTGATGGTTGACGCCACGACCAACCCGTCCTAATCTCGCGAGTATGGTGCTGAAAACACCTACAGGCGGTAATCCGCCCCGTCAGACTTGCGGGATTTTTTATGCCCAGCGTCCTGCGCTGGCGTGTCCTCGATGGCCGGGGGTGGGCGAATACAATACCTTCGGGAAATAAACCCGGTGTCCCTGTAGCACTTTTCAGCCCCTGGCCGCCCGTCGCCGTTGGCGGGCATTGAAGCTAGAGGGCTATATCATGGCGTACACCACACTTAGCAGCGACATCTACAAGTTTCGGCAGATGGCCGAGAACCGGGAGCAGCACACGCGCGACGACATCCTCAGCGCAATGGACCAACTCGACAGCACCCAACTGGGCTTGTGGTCCTTCGTCAGTGCCCTGGGCGAAATCATGGCCTACGCCAGCGACAATCGGCACGCCTGGACGGATGGCAACATCCACCACATCGGAGAGGGCCTTGCCGCCGTCGCCGACATCGCTATCGGCATCGAGGAAACCAAGAGCCAACTCTTGCACTCCCGCGCCGTTCAAGGAGGTGCAGCATGAAGTTTTCGCATCTGTACGAGGACATCTACAAGGCCAAGGACATGACCGAGCACCCGGAACGCTACACCAAGGCCGAGATGGAGAATATGGACACGAACCTGCGCGCGCTGGTGGATGCCCTCTGGGATTTTGTTGGAGTCTTCGGGCAAATCATGTTCTACACCAACGAAAGCCGCGACGCCTGGCAGGAGTCAAACCTGTTCACCGCTGGTGAGCATCTGGCTATGGTGTCGGACCTTGCGCGCGGCATCGAGGACATACGCGCCAAGCTCCAGAACCCAGAGGCGGTAAAGCCTGCCGCCTAGCGTCTGCCCACCGACCCGCACGAGCCCCCGTCCTGGGGGCTTTCTTTTGGCCTAGGAGCGACGATCAGGACGCGGGATAGGCTACCCTACCACTCACCCGCGCAAATCGATCATAGGGCCTTCGCGGGCGTTCCTGCCGTTCGGCACCCTCGCGGGATCGGTTCGCTGGTGCAGGCGCAAACCGTGGTGGGGGTGCGCTGTCGGTGGCGTGGTGTTTCGGCTGATCCCTAGATCGTCAACTTCGCGCCCAAAGGGGACATAACGGGGACAAGATCTCGGATAAGCGAAGACTGGGACGGTCTGAAAACATGCAACCACCTGTTTTGATTGGCGCGCCCAGCAGGAATCGAACCTGCAACCTACGGCTTAGAAGGCCGTTGCTCTATCCGGTTGAGCTATGGGCGCCCGGACACCATTCTATGATCGAACGAGCGGAGGAGCAAAAGCCTTTCGGTGCGCGTGGGGGCTGTGTATCCTGAGTCGGTTGAACCATAGGAGGGAGGTATGGAAAAAGCCCTGAGTCTGGAGAGTGTTTTTCCGCCCTGTGGGGATCAGCCCGTGGCCATTGCCGAACTGGTGGATGGTTTGGCGTCGGGGGAGTCCTTTCAGACCTTGCTGGGGGTCACGGGCTCGGGCAAGACCTTTACCATGGCCAATGTCATCGCCCGCACCCAGCGCCCGGCCATCGTCATGGCGCCCAACAAGACCCTGGCGGCGCAGCTGTATGCCGAGTTACGGGCCTTCTTTCCGCACAATGCGGTGGAGTATTTCGTCAGTTACTACGACTACTACCAGCCCGAGGCCTATGTGCCTTCGTCCGATACCTTCATCGAGAAGGACGCCTCCATCAACGATCACATCGAGCAGATGCGGCTGTCGGCGACCAAGGCCCTCTTGGAGCGTCCCGATGTCGTTATCGTGGCCACGGTATCGGCCATCTACGGCCTCGGTGATCCCGCTGCCTACCACAACATGATTCTGCATCTGCGGGAGGGGGACGCCATGGACCAAAGGGCCATCCTCCGCCGTCTGGCGGACATGCAGTACAGCCGCAATCCCATGGAACTCAAGCGCAGTACCTTTCGGGTGAACGGGGATGTCATCGATATCTGGCCGGCCGAGAGCGAGGACGAGGCGGTACGGGTGGAGCTCTTTGGCGACGAGATCGAGCGCATCTCCCTGTTCGATCCCCTTACGGGCAAGACCATCACTCGCTTGCCGCGCTATACGGTCTACCCCAAGAGCCACTATGTCACGCCACGGGAGCAGATTCTGGCCGCTATCGAGCAGATCAAGGACGAACTGCGCGAGCGTCTGGACGTGCTGCGTCGTGAAAACAAGCTGGTTGAGGCGCAGCGGCTGGAGCAGCGGACCCGTTTTGATCTGGAGATGATGGCGGAACTGGGCTATTGCTCCGGTATCGAGAACTACTCCCGCTACCTGTCGGGACGGGCGCCCGGCGAGCCGCCGCCGACGCTGATGGATTATCTGCCGGCCAATGCCTTGCTGTTCATCGACGAGTCCCACGTGACCGTGCCACAGATTGGCGGCATGTACAAAGGCGATCGCTCGCGCAAGGAAACTCTGGTGGAATATGGCTTCCGCCTGCCTTCGGCACTGGACAACCGGCCCTTGATGTTTCCGGAATTTGAAGCCCTCATGCCCCAGACGATCTTCATCTCGGCCACCCCCGGACCCTACGAGCTGTCCCGTTCCGGGCGTGTCGTCGAGCAGGTGGTGCGGCCCACGGGCCTGGTGGATCCGGAGGTGGAGGTGCGTCCAGCCAAAGGGCAGGTGGACGATCTGGTGAGCGAGATCCACGCGGTCATCGCCAGCGGCTGGCGGGTACTGGTGACCACCTTGACCAAGCGTATGGCGGAGGATCTCAGCGATTATCTACACGAGCTGGGCATCCAGTGCCGCTACCTACACTCCGACATCGAAACGGTGGAGCGGGTGGAGATCATTCGCGACCTGCGTGCGGGGGTCTTCGACGTGCTCATTGGCATCAACCTCCTGCGCGAGGGCCTGGACATGCCGGAGGTGGCTCTGGTAGCCATTCTGGACGCCGATAAGGAGGGCTTCCTGCGTTCCGAACGTTCCCTCATCCAGACCATCGGGCGCGCTGCCCGCAACCTCCACGGGCGCGCCATCCTCTACGCCGACACCATCACCGGTTCCATGGCTCGCGCCATGGAAGAGACGGAGCGGCGTCGCAACAAGCAGATTCGATTCAATGCCGAGCATGGCATCACGCCCAAGGGCATTGTCAAACCGGTGGCGGATATCCTGGAAGGCGTCTACCGCCGCAATGGCAGTGGCGCACGCACCAAGGCGGCGGAGCCCACTCCGACCTATGCCGACGTAAAGGATCCGCGGGCCCTGGCCAAACGCATCCGTGAGCTGGAAGAGACCATGCATCGCCACGCGCGCAATCTGGAATTCGAGCAGGCCGCTGCCCTTCGCGACCAGATCCGGATCCTGGAGGCGGAAATCCTTGGGTTGGATGTGGAGGTGGACCTGGTGGCGGATTGACGCCGTTGGTTCGGGTTTCACTCGCAGCGCTAGACGCGACCTTCCCGTTTCCAATTGTGCCGGGAGCCTGAATTGGCTACCATGCGTCGGTCTGTCGGGGCTGTGGCGAGGCGCATGAGCAAGTACATTTTCGTCACCGGAGGTGTGGTGTCTTCCCTGGGTAAGGGCGCTGCGGGAGCAGCCTTGGGAGCCCTTCTGGAAGCGCGTGGTTTGACGGTGACCATGCTCAAGCTGGATCCCTACATCAACGTCGATCCAGGCACCATGAGCCCCTTCCAGCACGGCGAAGTCTTCGTCACCGCCGATGGCGCCGAGACCGATCTCGATCTCGGCCACTACGAGCGCTTCCTCTCCAGCAAGATGAGCAAGCGCAACAATTTTACCACGGGGCTGGTCTATCAGACGGTCATCGAAAAGGAACGGCGCGGCGACTATCTGGGGCGCACCGTGCAGGTCATTCCCCACGTCACCGACGAAATCAAGCGCCGCATTCGTCTGGGTGCAGGTGAGGCCGACGTGGCGCTGGTAGAGATCGGCGGCACCGTGGGCGATATCGAATCCCAGCCCTTTCTCGAGGCCATTCGCCAGATGGCCGTGGAGGAGGGCAGGGGCAACAGCCTCTTCATGCACCTGACCTTGGTCCCCTACCTACCGTCGGCCGGTGAGATGAAGACCAAGCCCACCCAGCACTCCGTGCGCGAGCTGCGGGCCATTGGTATCCAGCCCGACGTGCTGCTCTGCCGCGCCGACCGCCCCATTCCCGCGGATCACCGCGCCAAGATCGCCCTTTTTTCCAATCTGCCGGAGCGTGCCGTCATCTCGGCCATCGACACCGACAGCATCTACCGTATCCCCTTGCTGTTCCATCAACAGGGTCTGGACGATCTGGTGGTGGAGGACCTCGGTCTGCAGACACCGCCGCCGGATCTTTCGGTCTGGCAGGGTATCGTCGACGCCATGATGCACCCAGAAGGGGAGGTCTGCATTGCCCTGGTGGGCAAATACGTGGGCTTGACGGAATCCTACAAGTCGCTTTCGGAGGCCCTGTTGCACGCGGGTCTGCGCGCGCGCCGGCGAATCCGGTTCCTCTACGTGGACGCAGAAGACATCGAAAACCGTGGTGCCCAGGACCTGCTGAAGGACGCCGACGCGATTCTGGTCCCCGGCGGTTTTGGGGGCCGTGGTACCGAGGGCAAGATTGCCGCTATCCGCTACGCGCGGGAGCAGAAGGTTCCCTATCTGGGCATCTGTTTGGGCATGCAGTTGGCGGTGGTGGAATTTGCCCGTCACCGGGCGGGTTTGGCCGAGGCCAACAGTACGGAGCTGGACCCGCAGACGCCGGCGCCCGTCATCACGCTGATGACGGAATGGACCGATCCCGAGGGGCGCGTGACTTATCGCGAGGCCGGGGGCAATCTGGGCGGTACCATGCGCCTGGGCGAGCAGACCTGCCGTCTGGTGGAGGGGAGTCTTGCGGCACAAGCCTATGGGACGACGGAGATCCGCGAGCGACACCGCCACCGCTTCGAATTCAACAATCGCTACCTCGCGCCCCTGGCGGCGGCGGGGCTGCGCTTCACGGGTCGTTCCGTCGACGGCGAACTGGTGGAGGTCATTGAGCTGGAGGATCATCCGTGGTTTCTGGGGTGTCAGTTCCATCCGGAGTTCACCAGTAACCCGCGCGCGGGTCATCCCCTTTTCGATGCGTTCTTGGCAGCGGCGCAGCGCCATATCCAGGAGCATCGTGCATGAACCTGTGCGGCTTTGAAGTAGGTCTCCATCGGCCCTTCTTCCTCATTGCGGGCCCCTGTGCCATCGAGAGCGAAACCCTTGCCTTGTCCACGGCCGAAAGGCTGCGGGACATCTGTGCGCGCCTTCACATTCCCTTCATTTACAAAAGCTCCTACGACAAGGCCAATCGGTCCTCGGGCAAAAGTTTCCGCGGGCCCGGTCGGGACGAGGGCCTGCGTATTCTGGAAAAGGTGCGCAGCGAGATGGGTGTTCCCGTACTCACGGACGTCCACGAAAAAGAGGACGTGGCCGCCGTCGCCCAGGCGGTGGATGTGCTGCAGACCCCGGCCTTTCTCTGTCGGCAGACGGACTTCATCGAGGCAGTGGCGGCGGCCGGCAAACCCGTCAATATCAAAAAAGGTCAGTTTCTGGCGCCCTGGGACATGGTCCACGTCGTGCGCAAGGCACAGGAGACGGGTAACCAGCAGATTCTGGTCTGCGAGCGCGGAGCGAGTTTCGGCTACAACAACCTGGTTTCCGACATGCGCTCCTTGGCGGTGATGCGTCAGACCGGGTGCCCTGTGGTCTTCGATGCCACCCATTCGGTGCAACTGCCCGGTGGGCAGGGCGACCGTTCCGGCGGCCAGCGCGAATTCGTCCCGGTCCTGGCTCGGGCCGCGGTGGCGGCGGGGGTGGCCGGCCTATTCATGGAGACCCATCCCGATCCGGCCTGCGCCCTGTCCGACGGTCCCAACGCCTGGCCCCTGCAGCGCATGGAGGCCCTTTTGCGCGTGCTCAAGGATCTGGATCGCGCGGTCAAGGCCTACGATTTTCCCGAAAACCACCCCGAGGAGTTGACATGACCGCCATCGTCCAGATTCACGCCCGCGAAGTATTGGATTCCCGTGGCAATCCCACGGTGGAGGCTGAGGTTACTTTGGAGAACGGTGTGGTCGGCCAGGCCATCGTTCCCAGCGGTGCCTCCACCGGCGAGCGCGAGGCCGTCGAGCTGCGGGATGGCGGCGACCGCTACGATGGCAAAGGTGTGCGCCGCGCCGTGGAGCATGTGCGCGGAGAAATTCAGGACAGTCTGCTGGGTATGGAGGTTGAGGATCAGGAGGCCATCGATTCCGCCCTCTGCGCCCTGGATGGCACGCCCAATAAGGCGCGTTTGGGCGCCAACGCCATCCTCAGCGTGTCCTTGGCCTGTGCCCAGGCCGCGGCCCGTAGCCTGGGGCAGCCCCTCTATCGCTACATCGGCGGCCTCGGCCCGCTGCTGTTGCCCGTACCCATGATGAACGTCATCAATGGGGGCGCCCACGCCGACAACGATGTGGATATGCAGGAATTCATGATCATCCCAGCGGGGGCAGAGTCCTTCTCCGAGGCCCTGCAGATGGGGGTCGAGACCTTTCATGCCTTGAAGGCGGTACTCCACGGGCGCGGTCTCGCCACGACGGTGGGCGATGAAGGCGGCTTTGCCCCCGATCTCCCGTCCAATGAGGCGGCACTGGAGCTGCTGCTGGAGGCTATCGAGCGAGCCGGTTACACCGCCGGCGAAGATATCTGGCTGGGAATGGACGTGGCGTCCAGTGAATTTTACCGCGATGGCCAATACCATCTGGCCAGCGAGAAGCGCAGCCTCGGTAGTGGGGATTTCGTGCAATACCTAGCCGATCTCGTGGATCGCTACCCGCTCATCAGTATCGAGGACGGCATGGACCAGAACGACTGGGACGGCTGGATCGCACTCACGGATCGTCTGGGGGATCGTATCCAGCTCGTGGGCGACGACATTTTCGTGACCAATGTCGATATCCTACGCGAGGGTATCGACCGCGGCGTTGCCAACAGCATTCTTATCAAACTCAATCAAATCGGTACCTTGACTGAGACCCTGCAGGCCATTGAACTGGCCAAGACGCACGCTTACACCGCGGTGGTGTCGCACCGTTCCGGCGAGACCGAGGATACCACGCTGGCGGATGTGGCCGTGGCCACGGGTTGTGGTCAGGTCAAAACCGGTTCCCTTTCGCGTACCGATCGGGTGGCTAAATACAACCGCTTGTTACGCATCGAAGAAGCGCTTGGCGATAATGCGCGTTTCCCTGGCCTCGGCGCTTTTTACAATCTCGACTAAAAAGCGTATAACCAAGGCGTGCGTGCAGTGAGGCAAGGTAATCCGTGGCCATCGCAATATCTTCCCGAAAATTGGAGACCCACCGCATCGTCGCGCGTTGGCGAGCCTTTGGTTTCAGCCGCGTGGACATGGTTCTGTTTCTCGTTCTCTTGTTGCTCCAATATCCCCTGTGGTTTGGGGCGGGAAGCTGGTGGCACGTGGCGACATTGCAGAGCGAGCTACACCAACGCGAGGCCCATCTGCAGAAATTGGAGCAGCGTAACGCCAAGCTCGCGGCACAAGTGCAGAGCCTGGAGCACAGCGAGGGCGCCATTGCCGATCTGGCGCGTCGGCATCTCGGTTTGATTGGAAAGAACGAAATATTCGTGTGGGTCATCCCCCACGACGCACCGTCGCCGGCTCAGAAGCCATCCTGAGGCCTTTCAGGTAGTGACGATTTGCTTACTGTAGGGGGCGAGGGACAGGGCCGCAAGACGCAAATGCTGCCAGGCAAAGGGAAGACCGATAACGGTGATAGCGCAGAGTAGGGCACTGACCAAATGTCCTAAGGCTAGCCACCACCCCAGGAAAATCGCCCAGATCACATTGCCGATGAGTCCGATGCCCCGTCCCAGTTCGGAGCCCGGTCGATCGACGATGGCGCGGCCAAAAGGCCAAAAGGAAAAGCTGCCGATGCGAAAGGCGGCGATGGCGTAGGGAATGCCGATGATGGTGATGGCTGCCAGGAGCGCGGCGAACCACCAGCCAAGGCCCATCAACACGCCCCCCAGCAGGAACCAGAGCAGATTTGCTAGGAATCGAAGCACCGAGTTGACCCTCAAGCGCGGTCGACGTAGCTGCCGTCCGAGGTATTGACGCGGATTTTCTCACCGGCATTGACGAAGGGCGGCACCATGACCGTGATGCCCGTTTCCACGCGCGCGGGCTTGTACGAACTGGTGGCCGTTTGCCCCTTGATGGAGGGCTCTGCCTCCACCACTTCTAGGACCACCACCGGCGGAAGTTCCACGCCGATGGGCCGATCGTTGTGCAAATTGACCTGGATTTCCGTGTTGGGCAGCAGGTAACCGGTCTGACCTTCCAGGAGATCCTCACTCAGGGTCATCTGCTCGAAACTCTGGTTGTCCATGAAGACATAGCCGCTGGTGTCGGCGTACAGAAACTGCATGGTCCGCGGCTCCACCACAGCCTTTTCCATTTTCTCTTCGGAACGGAATCGCTGGTTGGTCTTGGTGCCGGTTTCGATATTCTTCATCTCCACCTGCATGAAGGCTCCACCTTTGCCGGGCTTGACGAAATCTGTCTTGAGCACACGCCACAGGCCTTTTTCGTATTCCAGGATATTGCCAGGACGGATGTCGAAAGCAGAGATTTTCATGTGTGATCCTTGCGAAGCATTCCCTTTGCGAGCGTCGGATTGTACCCTAGGGGATTGAACCATGACCAGTGGAGGCGATATCCGCCATGTCCGATGCCCGCACACAACCCACCGAGCTGCGCCCCCTCACCATCAGTCGGGTCTTGGAGATCGATTGGGCCGATGGCAGTACCAGTCGCGTGTCCTTCGAGACCCTGCGGGTGGAGTGCCCCTGCGCCGAGTGCAAGGGACACACGCCGGAGCAGGCCCAGATCATCACCGGCAAGGAGGAGGTGAATCTGACGGATATCCAGGCCGTGGGCAACTATGCGGTTCAGCTCTTCTTCAGTGACGGGCACAGTACCGGCATCTACACCTGGGAATATCTGCGCCTGCTGGCCGACCGCGCGGAGTCGGCCTGAGGGCGTGGCTGGCGAGGGAGCATGAGCGAACCGGTGCAGGCCCGATCCGAGCGTCCCGAGATCCAGGACGAACCCTTCGATCTCAAGCTCTTTCTGCGCAGCCTGGGGAGTCAGCCCGGGGTCTACCAAATGCTGGCAGCGGACGGTCACATCCTCTACGTGGGTAAGGCCCGCAACCTCAAGCGGCGGGTGAGTTCCTACTTTCAGAAAACTCGACACAGCCCCAAGACCCTCGCCATGCTCGCTCAGGTAGCGCGGGTGGAGGTGCTGGTCACCCACACCGAGACCGAGGCCTTGGTGCTGGAAGCGCAGCTCATCAAAAAGCACCGGCCGCACTACAACATCCTGCTGCGCGACGATAAAAGCTATCCCTATCTCTACATCGACACCAGTAGCGCTTTCCCGCGCATGAGCCTGCACCGCGGTACTCAGCGCGGAAAGGGCCACTATTTCGGTCCCTATCCGGCCGTCTCGGCCCTGCGTGAGAGCATGGTGCTTTTGCAGAAAGCCTTTCGTCTGCGCACCTGCGAGGACAGCGTCTTTCACAATCGCAGTCGTGCCTGCCTACATTATCAGATCCGGCGCTGCAGCGGCCCCTGCGTGGGACACATCGATGAGAAGAGCTACCACAGGGATCTGCAGGACGCCCTACGATTTTTGCAAGGTAAGAGCGATGAGGCCATTCGCACGCTGCAGCAACGGATGCTGGCAGCGGCGGAGCGACTGGATTTTGAGGAGGCGGCCCGGCGCCGTGACCAGATCGCGGCCTTGTCCAAGATCCAGGAGCGACAGTACGTTGCCCAGGCCGGTGGCGGGGATTTTGACGTATTGGCGGCGGTGGAGGCGGACGGTCAGTGGGTGGTCTTCGTTACCTTCATCCGCCACGGACGCCAGCTGGGGGGGCGGGCCATCTTTCCGCAGCATCCGGACACGGCCCGCGGCAGTGAGGTCATGGCGGCCTTTCTCATGCAGTATTACGCCGATCGCGAGATTCCCGGCAATGTGCTCGTGAATGTCCTGCCGAGGGCAGCGGCGAGTCTTGCGTCCGCCCTTGGCCAGAATGCGGGACGCAAGGTGCTTCTGGAGCAGCCGCAACGCGGTCCACGCAGGCGTTGGCTCGCCATGGCCGTTGCCAACGCCAACGAGGCCCTGCGCCAGCGGGCGCAGCGTGCCGATGGCGGTCGGCGGCGCATGCGACTTTTGCAGGAGCTTTTTTCCCTCGACCGCTTGCCGGAGCGAGTGGAGTGCTTCGACATCAGCCACACGCGCGGTGAGGCAGCAACGGCTTCCTGTGTCGTGTTTGGCGAGGATGGCGCGCTCAAGGCGGAATATCGCCGCTTCAATCTACGCGATATTACGCCAGGAGACGACTACGCGGCCATGGAGCAGGCCGTGAGCAGACGGTACGGACGTTTGCTGCAAGAGGGTCTGAGCCTACCCGACATCGTTTTCATCGACGGGGGTCCAGCGCAGGTGGCACGGGCACAGGCCGCCTTGGACGATCTGGGCATTCGCGAGATCCTGCTGTGCGGGGTGGCAAAGGGCACGAGCCGTCGGCCGGGTCTCGAATGGCTGCACACGACGCTGTGGACTCAGCCGCGGCAGCTTTCCAGCGGTGATCCGGCGCTGCTGGTGATCCAGGAGATTCGCGACGAGGCGCACCGCTTTGCCATCACCGGGCATCGGGCGCGCCGCTCCAAGGCGAGGCAGGAGTCGGAATTGGACAGCATCGGTGGCATCGGTCCGAAGCGGCGGGTGGCGCTGTTGCGTGCCTTTGGCGGGCTGCGCGGCATCCGCGATGCTGGCGTCGAGGATTTGCAGCGGGTAGAAGGCATCCACGCTGAGCTTGCGCAACGGATCTATGCGCATTTTCACGCGCGAGGCAAAGGCGCATGATGGCGCGAATACCCAATCTCCTCACCATGTTGCGTATCCTACTGGTGCCGGTCTTCGTGGCGCTTTTCTTTCTGGGCGGTACCTCCCGGACCTATGGCGCCACCGCGGTCTTTGCCATTGCCGCCATAACCGACTGGGCCGATGGTTACCTTGCCCGTCGCTATCGGGGCGTTTCTCCCTTCGGCACCTTTCTCGACCCCGTCGCCGATAAGATCATGGTGGCGACGGCGCTCATTCTCATTTGCGCGACGCAGGAGATGCCGGTGGTACTGGCGGGCATTCTTACCAGCATCATTGTGGGCCGTGAGATCACCGTCTCGGCCCTGCGGGAGTGGATGGCGGAAGTGGGGCAACGTCACCGAGTGGCCGTATCGTGGCTGGGCAAACTCAAGGCCACCCTGCAGATGTTGGCCATCCTCTTTCTAGTCTACCGCGAGCCGCTCGGGCCCATTTCCACCCGTCTCGTGGGCATGGTCCTGCTGGTGGTGGCAGCAGCGCTCACCCTCTGGAGCATGGTTGGTTACCTGCAGGCAGCCTGGCCGAGTCTGTTGGGGCAAGCCAGCCATCTTGACAAGGAGAGCTAAAATCCGTACTTTTACATTCCATCGCGGGAATAGCTCAGTGGTAGAGCACAACCTTGCCAAGGTTGGGGTCGCGAGTTCGAGCCTCGTTTCCCGCTCCAGTTTCATGGGGAAAGCGCGTCTTTCCCCTTTTCCTTTACGGCTGGGTGGCAGAGTGGTTATGCAGCGGCCTGCAAAGCCGCGTACCTCGGTTCGATTCCGGGCCCAGCCTCCACACCTCGACCATCCTCCGGCGCGATCTGAGAGCGCCTCGCTCGGCGGGCTGCCTGTCTGGGGATATCGGTGATCGTACTTCCCTTTCCCTTGGTGGCAACCATCAGCCTTGCCTTGACCCTGGCCGTGGCGAGCTCCGACTCCCTGTTTCGGCCCGATGCCTGGTACGAACGCTTGCGCAAGCCAAGGCTGATGCCTCCGGGTTGGGTTTTCCCCGTGGTCTGGACCGTGTTGTACGTCCTCATGGCCCTGGCTGCGGCCGAAATCTTTGTCCACTACGACGCTCCCCTGCGTCCCTGGGCACTGACACTCTACGCCCTGCAGCTCATCGCCAACGCTCTGTGGTCCTGGCTGTTTTTCAAATTGCACAGGCCACTCTGGGCCCTGTGGGATCTCATCCTGCTCTGGCTCTTGGTGCTGGCCTGCATCCTGGTCTTCGCCGCGATCGCAACCCCCGCCGCTCTGCTGCTTCTGCCTTACGGTTTCTGGCTCCTGATTGCGCTCTATCTGAACGCTGCGACCTGGGTTCTGAACCGCAAAGAGCGACGTTGACGGCCATATCCTGGGCTAAGCCTTCGTGTTGGTGGGACGTGCGTCATTGGCGCCGGAAGCGCGTGCGTATCTCCGCCGTTCTCGTGGCTTTTCCGGCCATTGCCAGCCACTTCCCGCTGGGATACACTCAGCGGCCTTGGAGAGGTGACCGAGCGGCCGAAGGTGCAGCACTGGAAATGCTGTGTACTCCAAAAGGGTACCGTGGGTTCGAATCCCACCCTCTCCGCCAATTTGTACTAATATACTGAATGACAATAGTATCAAGGCATTCAGGAGGCTCAGTGGTACAAAAAGCCGGTACAAAACGGAGTCAGGGGGACGAGGAGAAATCAATGCCCGCCCTGCCCAGCAATTGCTACAAGACCCCCCATGGATTTATCTTCCGCATTGTCGTGCCGGAATCTCTGCGCCCAGCCATCGGCAAACGCGAGATTAAGAAATCGCTCGGTAGAGACTACCACCAAGCCGTCAGCCAGGCCCGCCTTCTATCGCTGCAGACCGACCAGCAATTCAACACCCTGCGGCAACAGACCGCCCGGCAAGTGGACTATGATGAAGCCTTTCTGCGCTACGTCGCTCGTCCACCAGAACAACGCCTGAAGCCCATCGTTCAGGTCACCCCGGAACTCGTCTCCGGACTGCGTGCCCTGTGGCTTTCCAGCCTCGATGCCGATCTCGCCTGGCGCCGCGAAGGGATTGACGACGACGAATACGAAGAGCTGCAGGAGAACATCACTCAGGTCCAGGCAAAGATCGCCCAAGCCCTGGCGCGGGGCAAACCCGAGCCCTTCCTGCCCGTCGTGCGCACCCTGCTGGTGGGCAAAGGCTACCAACTGGCCGTATCCCCCGAGGAAGAATGTCGCCTCGTCCTGGACGTCTTGCCCGCCCTGCAGGAAGGCTATGACATCCTGGCCCAGCGCCAGGCCGGGCGGCTGGTCCAGCCCGTACTTTCCCCTACGGAAAACATCCCATTACCCGCCGTCTGGGAGCCCACCCCAGCCCCAGCCGCCACTGGCCCGAACTGGGAAGCCTTGCTGGAACACTGGCGCGAGGATTGCGAACGTAAGCCGCGCACCGACCACGAAATCCAAAGACTGGTGCATTCTCTTTCCACTTTCCTTCCCAAAGCCACCCCCAGCACCCTGACCCGCGCCCAGGTCACCGAATGGCTGCGCAACGAACGGGACCAGCGCGGCAATAGTGCGAAAACACTCGAAAAGAAAGGCACCCTGGTAGGGGCGCTCTTCTCCGTCGCCGTCAAAGACGAACTGCTGCTCAAGAACCCCTTCTCTGGCTTCGATTATCGCCGCTTTGCCGCCAAAGCAGGGATCGCCCCTGAGGAAGAGCGGCGTCCCTTTTCGATGGAGGAATTGGCCCGAATTTTCTCCCCGGAAGGGCTTTTGGGTGTCACCAAAGGAAAGGGTGGGGGAGGCTACCACGCCCGCGTCTGGATGCCCTTGGTGGGCCTGTATTCCGGTGCCAGACTGAACGAAATCGGCCAACTCACCCTATCCCATCTTGTGCTTGATCCCGTACCCCATTTCCGTATTCTGCACGCGAAAAATCAGTCAAGCATCCGAGATGTGCCAATTCAATCCCAAGTTGATCGAGCTGGGTTTCCTGGACTATGTCGAGGCCATCCGTCATGCCGGACATACCACCCTTTGGCCCTTCCTGCGTAGCCGGGGAAAGATCAACGAAGACAGTGAGCTGCTGGGCAAATGGTTTAGTTGGTTTATTCATGGCAAATTGACGATGCCTGAAACAGTGGTTTTCCATTCACTCCGCCATAGCTTCAAGGATCTCTGTCGCAATGCCTTGATCCCCCGGGATCTGCACCACGCCCTGACCGGCCACTCCAATCCTGGCGAGGCCAGCAACGTGGGAGACGAGTATGGCGATGGCTATGCGCTGGAGATCAAGCTCGAGCAAATGGCGAAGATCACGCTTCCACTGGATATTCCCCGACCGCTGGCATTTACGGGAAGTGCCTCGGTCTAAACACCCTGCGCACAAAACGCTTGCAGAAGGGCACCCCATGGGTGTGCCCGAAAGGCCGCCAGATTGCCCAGGCGCCCATCTGGCCGAATGGCTAGGGGGAAGGGGGGGGGCACCCAGAGGCCAAACAGGGATTCCAGGGCCGGGAAGACGCCCTGGCGCGCATGGCGGGAGCCGCGCCACCGACACAAGGAAGGAAGCGCGGGGTGCAGCGGGCGGCGCAGCCGACCTGCGGAACCCCTCTGAACGGTTCGCGCGTGCAGCGCGGAACGGACAGAGGCCGGGGGGCGCCGATCAAAAGGCCGAACGAAGCGACGCGCGTTCAGCGCGGGAGCCGTGTGGCCAGGCACCCCCAGGTGCCGGTTTTGAGTCGGGGGGCGGAGCCCCGTCCCCCGGGCCGAAGGCCGGGGGCAACTTGCTCAGGTGGAGGCGCGCAGCGGCGGAACCCGAGGAGCCGCAGGCGACGAAGCCGGTGCGCGTTCAGCGGCACCGAGTGAGCGGGTTGCCGCCGGGCGCGCAGTGCCCGGGGGACCGCTCTAAAGGGGGCAGGCAAGCGCGTCCAGCGCTTGGCCGGGAANNTACAGGGCGCATCAGACGGCGCGCGGCCGATGGGATGGATTGGAACAGGTCGGAACATTGCTGTTTCCACCCGAGAACTGGAGAGGAAGGCGGCTTTCCGCCACGGAATCTGCGCTGACAGAGCGCGTCCGCCGCCTGAGCGCCGAGCTGGAGCAGCTCAAGTCGCGCGCGAGCAAGGTCGAAGCACCACCTGACTGAGGCCTTACCGGCTGCACCGGATGTCTAGTGGCGCGGGGGCAGATGGCCAGCAACGGCTCCTTGGCCAAGGTTTTCTGAACGTTGAAATTTGGATGGGTAAACGAACGCTTTGGCCCACCGAAACGAGCCGAAAAGTGTCCAGAAACATGGTGTTCAGGAAACCTTCATCTGGTTACATTTTGGCGGTTTCAAGTTTGAACTGCAACACGATTGTTTAACTGCTTGATTTGCTCGGCCATGACTCCGTCCGGCGTACGAAATCCCAAGGATTTCCTGGGTCGATTGTTGAGTTCTTCCGCGATCTTTGTCAAATAGCGTTGGGAATATACGGACAAATCCGTGCCCTTGGGGAAGTACTGCCATCTCCCGTCCCTGGTCGTAGGTGAGCGTCTGCCGAAAGGCTCTGGGCAGAGGACGCAGGCGTCGGCTGAAGCCCTCCAGGGCCGATTCCGCAGAGGCATCGTCCATCCGCGCCAGGATCACGTACCGGCTGCTACGTTTATGCGCCTTTGGTGCCGCCATATGACTTTTTACTGCTGCACTCATACAACAACACTCATACAACAACTGCTGTTAGCAACAAATAGAACTGTCCGGTTTTATAGCAAATGAATTGTCCGCTTTGGTTGGGGCGGTGAAGGCCGCCCGGCCGTGAGCGGCGGACGTTACGCTACGGCCTGGATGCCAGGCGGGGTCGGTTGCCCGTTGGCATCGTAGTCGGCCAGTCTGCGGGGGCCGTGGAACAGAGCCAACCGGCCATCCGGATAGCGGTGCACCCGTACCCTGATCTTGACATAGTGCAGGCGGTGGCGGTCGGCGGGGATCTGTAGCTTCAGGCTCTCGAAGGCCACGCAGTTGTCCTTGCCCACGACCCGTTCGTACTGCTCACAGAGGATGTCGGTCACGTCCTGCCCGATCAGCGGCACGAAGCCCGAACCTTCCTCGGCGGCAGGCTGCAGGAACTCGGCATTGAAGGCCGGCCTATAGACCTCCCGGAGATAGCGGTTGGCGGCCTCGAGGTCCGTGATGCCCCTGTGCCGCCAGTTCCTTCGGGAGTCGCCCCTGGTGGGTCTGGAAGGCCCGCTCGCTGCGTCCGCGCGCCTCGGGGGAGTAGGCCGGGATCAGCTCGATCCCCAACTGGCGCATGGCCCGCCCGAACTGGGTGAGATGGTTCTTGTCCACCTTGCCGCCGGCCTCGGGGGTGTGCCAGTAGTGGCTGCCTCGGTCGGTGTAGAGAGAGGAAAACAGCCCCCGCTGCCCGATCACCTCCTGCACGCCCTGGAAGCTGGAGGCCGTCCCTTCTTCCTCGACGAAGCACATCGCGTAGTGCTCGTTGGTGGCGTCGTCCATGGTCACGATCAGGTCCCACTGCCGTCCGGCCACCCACGCATGGGTCGAGCCGTCCTGATGCAGCATCATGCCGGGTAGCGGCGCCCGCTCGCGCCGCTTGCGGTGCTTGCCCCGCCCCGGGGCCTTCGGCACCAACGCCGCCTCCTGAAGCCGCTGTTTCACCCAGGTATAGCTGCGGACGCCCGCATGGATGCGGCGGTAAAAGCTGTGGAAGTGCTTGACGTTCCAGCCCTCGTACCGGCTGCGGTACAGCTCGGTCAGCCGCAGCACTTCATCCACGGCCGCCCGCCGCTGCGAGACCTGGGACAGGCGCCGGTCCAACAGCCCATCCAGCCCCGCTTCCTCGTAGCGGTCGATGTATCGGCGGAAGGTCCGCTCATGCACCCCCAGCAACCGCGCCGCTTCTTCCTGCGTGAGCCGACGCTCCCGCCAACCTTCGTATGCCTCTGCAAATCTCACCTTCCGTGTCTCCTGTAGCCATTCCGTCCGTCTCATCCGTGGCCCTCCTTCGGCTACAGATAAAACCGGACAGATCGTGTGCTACAAACCCGGACAGTTTATGTGCTCGCAACACTCATACAACAACTGCTTGACCCAGCCATTATACTTTACTACTATAGTTAACTTGAGTGGCGATGGAGTCCGCCCAATAACCGCCTTTATAGGCTAATGACTGCTACCAATCCTGACCGCAAGGTCGGGCGGTGGGATGTTATGGAAGCCATATAAAGGGGGAAGGCATGCTCGGCGATATCGTCTTGCAGAGTGGACAAGTCTTGGCGGTGCTTTTGTTATCACCGCTCTTGCACGGCTTCATGGTCACCATGGAAGAGCGCGTTCAGCGCGGACAGGGTCCTTCCATATTCCAGCCCTATCGGGATCTCTGGAAACTCTTCCACAAAACCCTGCTGATACCGGAATCCGCATCCTGGGTGTTTTTCTGGGCGCCAGTGGTGGCCTTTACCGCCATGCTCATCGTGCCGATGCTGATTCCGGTGCTGACCAATTTCCCCCTGCCGCTCTCGGACATGGGCGATATTCTCGGTGGCGGCCTCATCCTGACCCTCGGCGGCTTTTTCATCCTGCTGGCCGGACTGGATACCGGGCAACCCTTCGGCGGACTGGGTTCCAGCCGCGCGGTGATGCTCGCCATCCTCGCCGAGCCGACCCTGATTCTGGTCTTTGTGGGCATCACCTTTCTCGATCACTCCATGCTGCCCTTCGTCGCCAATCACCTGCTGGCGCAAGATCCGGTGGCCTACTGGAGCCCGGCGCATATCTTCCTGATCTTCGCCTTTTTCATTCTGCTGACCGTGGAGACCGACCGCCTGCCCATCCACTCCACCATCCCCTACGAGATCTACATGATCGACGAGGCGCGGATTCTGGAATACTCCGGGCCGCTGCTGGCCCTGCTGAAATGGGCAAGCTGGATGAAGCAGTTTTTGCTCTACACCATTTTCCTTAACGTCTTTTTCTTTCCGTGGGGATTGTCCGCTACGGGAAGTTTTGGCTCGGTGCTGTTGGCCATGCTGATTATTCTGGCCAAGTACGGGGCGGTGGGGCTGGCGATGGTGGCAGTGGATACCCTGCAATCGCGGCTGCGCTTCTACCGTTATCAGGAGCCCCTGGCACTGTCTTTTCTCTTTGCGGTGCTGGCCATTGTGGCCGACCAACTCTAGGAGGCTGCGATGCTGATCTTTCATCTGAGCCCCCTGGCCACCTCTCTTTTCAGTCTGCTGGCCATCATTGCGCTGGTGCTGTCTTTTGTGATGCTGGCGTCGTACTGGCTCAAGAATCACGTCTATGCCTTTGCCGCGGAGTCCTGGACCATTGCCGCGATTTCCGCATCCATCGGTTATTACGGGCACTACCCGGAGCTTTATGTCATCGCCATCCTGACGGCGCTTTTTCGCGGGTCGCTGCTGCCCTATCTGGTGCTGCGTCTGGTCGATCGCTTGGGGGTTCAGCGCGAATTTACGCCATTGCTGAAGCCCTCCTCCAGCATGATCCTCGGTGCGGTACTGGTGATTTTCTCCTACGAGGTCGCACGGCAACTGGGGGTGGCGCTGCACCTGACCGACAACATTGCGGTGCTGGCCCTGACCTGCATGTTCAGCCTCAAGCTGATCGGCTTTTTGATGATGATCCTGCGCTCGGAGGCCATCAGTCACATCCTCGGCTTGCTGGTGATCGAGAACGGGATATTTCTGGGGTCGCAGATTCTGGTGCCCGGTATGCCGGTCCTGATGGAACTGGTGATCATCTTCGATCTGCTGATCATTGTCATGACCTTCGGCATGCTGGTGCGCCTCCTGCAGGCCCACGCCGGGACGACCAGCAGTCGCGGCCTGCAAAAACTGGTGGGCTGAGATGGATTTTACGGCGCTCATTGCTGCCCTGTGGATTGTCCCCGCGGTAGCTATTGTGCTGATTATGGCCATACGCCGCCCGCACTGGGCGGAGTATCTGAATCTGACGTCATCGGTGGCCGTTTTTGGCCTTACGCTGGCCATTCTGGTGGCGGCGCCCGGCAAGGCGCTGGTGACCGGCGCAGGCTATATTCTGCTGACGCCGCTGGGGGCCTGGGTGCTGTTCTGCGTCGGGCTGGTCTATCTGCTGGCGTCTCTCTATGCCATCGGCTATATGCGTCTGCTTCCCGAGGAAAAGCCCCGTCTCCACAAATATTATGCCTTGCAGGTCGGCTTTGCGTTGACCATGCTGATTGCGCCATTGATGAACAATCCCGGCATTTTCTGGATTGCCATCGACTTCACCACCATCGTCAGCGCCTTTCTGGTGGGCTTCGAGCGTGAGGCGGAGTGTATCGAGGCGGCGTGGAAATATCTGATCCTGGTGTCTGCCGGTCTGGCGCTGGCCCTGCTGGGCATCATTCTCTTCTACTGGGGCGGGACCTTCACCCTGGGGCCGACTTACGCCCTGACCTGGGGCAACCTGCGGGCGGTGGCACCACGGATGCCGGAGACGCTGCTCTTTCTAGCCTTCCTGCTGGTACTGGTGGGTTTCGGCACCAAGGTGGGTCTGGCGCCCATGCACACCTGGTTGCCCGACGCCCACAGCGAAGGGCCGGCACCCGTTTCCGCCATGCTCTCCGGGTCCCTGCTGAACATCGCCCTGCTCGGCATTTACCGCTTTCTGTCCATCGTCGATAGCGGCGGCTATGGCGTGATGGGGCATACGGCCTTGCTGGTGCTGGGGGTAATCTCCCTCCTGGTGGCGGGACTGTTCATCGTCCGTCAGGAAGGAGCCAAGCGCATGCTGGCCTATTCCTCCCTGGAGCACATGGGTGTGCTGGCCATCGGCTTTGGTTTCGGCGGTCCCATGGCCTTCGCCGGGGCCATGTATCACATGATCAACCACTCCCTGACCAAGCCCATGATGTTCTTTGGCGCCGGCAACATGATGCGCGCCTATGGCACCAAATCCATGAGCAACATGCGGCGGGTGCTGCGTTATTATCCGGTCAGCGGCACACTCTGGTTGTTGGGCGCGGTGGCCATTACCGGGGCACCGCCCTTCGGGCTTTTTCTCTCGGAAATCACCATCCTGCGTGGCGGCATATTGAGCCCCAACCCTTGGGCGGTGTGGTTGATGGCGACATTGCTCATCCTTATTTTCGTCGCCTTCATGAATCACTTCCGGCGCATGATCTGGGGGCCGGAACCGGAGCCTGGTGGGGAGCCGACCCTGGAGCTGTCCGTCTGGAATACCTTGCCCATGTGGCTGGCCTTTGTGGCCATTCTGGTGCTCGGCCTATGGTGGCCGGAAGGGCTGTGGACTTTCTTTCAGCACACTTTTGTGGTGCAACCATGAGTGCGGCCACGACTTACAACGATTGCGCGTTGCGCCCGCTCCGTGCCGCTGATTTACCCGCGGTGGCACAGGACTGCGTCACGGCGGGAATGCGTTTTCAGATGGCCTGGCACGACTGGGTAGAAGGTCAATGCGTGGTGCGCTATCTGATCAGTCAAGGCAACCGCGTGCCTTTCCTGCTGCTGGAGATCCGTGGCGAGGAAACGCTGCCGTCGCTGGCGGCCATCGTGCCTCTGCTCGGCTGGTATGAGCGGGAGATGCAGGATCTGGGTGGTCTGACGTTTACGGATCATCCCGAGCCCTTTCCACTGGTGATCCACGAGGGTTTTTCGCTGCCGCGCCCGCCCCTGGGTCGGGCGGGGGCGGAGGGCCGCCTGAGCGGCGAATATATGCCCCCCACCATGCCGGAAGTACAGGGCGATCAGGTGCAGGACCTCTACTGGGGGCCAATACGGGCCGATGTGGTGGAGACGGGAGAATTCCATTATTCCTACATCGGCGAGGCCATCCTCCACTACCATCCCCGGCTCTTTTTCAAACATCGTGGGCTGGAGGCGCGTTTCGTGGGCCAGCAGGCAGATGCCGCGGTCTTTCTGGCGGAGCGGGTGTCGGGCGTCGGCAGCGTTTGCCATGCCCTTACCTATTGTCAGGCGGTGGAGGCGGCCTGGGGCATCGAAGTGCCGCCACGGGCCCAACTGCTGCGGGTGATCCTCGCGGAACTGGAGCGCCTCTACAATCACTTCCACTATTTTGGTCTGCTGGCCAAGACGACGACGCTGAAAGTGGGCTCGGCGACGGGTTTTCTGCTGGAAGAACGGGTGAAGCAGGTGGCCGGACAACTGACCGGATCGCGCTTCCTGCGCAGCCTGCTGACTGTGGGCGGGCTGCGCCGCGACCTCCCCGCGGAGCACCTGGCGAGCGCGCTGGAAAACATCATCGACGAGGGCGAAGCGTATCTGACGCGTTTGCAGCAGACCGCCAGCCATCTGGATCGCCTCATGGGTACCGGCATATTGTCGAAAGAAGCCGCTTTCGACCAGGGGGCGACCGGGCCGGTGGCGCGCGCCTCCGGCCTCGACCGGGACTTGCGCCGCGACCATCCCTACGCGGCCTACCATCATCTGCGCTTTGCTGTACCGGTGCGCGCGAAAGGCGATGCCATGGCCCGCAGTGAAGTCCGCGCCGAGTCTTTACGTGAAGCCATCGCCTTGCTGGTGCAGGCTTCCGGGCATCTCCAGGCGGGGCCGGTACGTGCGCCATTCGCTGTGCCGAATGGAGAGCAGGAAGGGCTGGGCTGGACGGAGTCCCCGCGCGGTTCTCTGTATTACTCCGTGCGGATCCGTGATGGCCGCCTCAAACGGGTGAAGATCAAATCACCCTCATTTTCCAACTGGCGAGTCTTTCCGCTTACGGTGCATGGTACCAACATGATGGACTACGCCATCAATGAGGCCAGTTTCGGCCTCACCATCGCCGGTTGCGACCGTTAGGAGGACAGAATGCCGGTATGGACCTGGACAGGATTGAAGGCAGGCAAAGCCGCCACCCGCTGGCCGCAGCGCGGTCCCGACGGGCAGGATGGCGTGCTGGGCATGCCGCGCTGGGGCCCCGCAGCCTGCCGTACGGGCTGTGATGCCTGTGTAGCGGCTTGCCCTACGGGTGCTATCCAGGTGAACGCGGGGAAAGCGGAGGTCGATTATGGACGCTGCATCGTCTGCCAGCGCTGTGTGGAAGACTGTCCCGAAGGGGCGATGACCAGCTCTTACGACTGGGCTTTCGGCGTGCGGCGGCGCGAAGATCTGCTCTGGAAAGAGGCGCTGGACAGCCGCGTAGGACAGGACCTGGGCAAGCGGGTGGCGCGGAGCCTGCGCCGCAGCCTGCACATCCGCCATGTGGATGCGGGCTCCTGCAATGGTTGCGAATCCGAGATCGGCGCCCTCGACAATCCCTTTTATAACCTGCACCGCCTGGGTATCTTCTTTACGCCCTCGCCGCGCTTTGCCGATTTGCTGATGGTCACGGGTCCGGTGACAGCGCCCATGCACGGACCGCTGCTGGCCACTTGGGAGGCCATGCCGGAACCGCGCATGGTGCTGGCGACGGGCACCTGCGCCGTCTCCGGCGCGCCCATGGATGGCGGCTACGCGGGTGGCTCGGGACTCAACGCCCTTTTGCCGGTAGATGTCTGGTTGCCCGGATGCCCGCCCAATCCGGCGGCGCTCATCCACGCACTGCTCCTGCTGCTGGAACGGATGCCGCAACGGGTCCAGGGAGGACGTTATGGTGCTGGATAGTTTCTGTGTCGCCGCCAGCCTTTTTGTGCTGACTATCGCCCTCGGTGTCTTGCGGCAGGGTTGGCTGGCGCGGTTGATCCTGATTTTGGGTACGCTGGCCACGCTCATCGGCAGCGCCGCCAGTCTGCCGGGTGGTTCGGCGACCGGTGCGATGTGGTCGCTAGGCGATATTGCCGTGACCTGGCAGTTACAGCCCGCTGCGGCCTGGTTACTGTTCTGGGGTGGACTGGCGGCGCTGGCGGCTTTTCTTTCTCCCAGCCGCGCCCAAAAACCCGCCATCTGGATGGCGGGTGCGGCCGTCGCCCTGCTGGGCAGCCTGGGCGTTGCCGGCCTGCAAGAAGGCATCTCTTTCCTGATTGCCTGGGAGTTTCTGAGCTTTGGCGGGGCGGTCATACTCCTCGCCGACGGCCTGCAGGAAACCCAATGCGGTGGGCAAGCCAGTCTTTATATGCTGGCCCTGCTGGAAATCGGTGCGGTGGCACTGTTGCTCTGCCTGGTCCTGCTCGGTGCGCAGGATACGGACTTTACGGGCTGGGCGGCGAGCTGGGCCACTTACGGCGGGGCGGCCTTCGGGGTGGCGGTACTGTTCATTATCGGCTTCGGCGCCAAACTCGGTATTCTACCCTTTTATGAATGGTATCCGGGTGCTTACGGGAGTGGCAGCGGCGCCTCCGGGGCGCTGCTTTCCGGCATGGTGCTGAACGTCGCGTATTTTGCCCTGGGACGGGCCATGCTCGACTGGCTGCCGGTCAGTGCCGCCACTGGGGTGGGCATTCTGTTGGTGGCCCTGGGGACGATATCCGCCATCCTCGCCATTCTCTACGCCTTTCAACAGGAAGACTGGCGGCGCCTGCTGGCCTTTTCCACAGCGGAAAATGCGGGGCTGGCGGTGGTCGCTCTGGGTGCCGCCTCCCTCTTCCGGGCCGACGGCCTGATCATGCTGATGACTCTGGCATGGACGGTAGGTCTGATTCACCTCGGCGGTCACAGCCTGGCCAAAGGAGTGATGATGCTCAGCGCCGATCGGGTGGCCGCAGTGCGGGGCAACTACCAGATCGCCCAGAGCCGGGTACTGGCTCTCGCTCCCTGGACCCTGGGCATCGGCGCCCTGTTCGGGGCCATGAGCCTCGCCGCCATGCCACCCATGGCGGGCTTTGCCAGTGAATGGTATCTCTTCCAGACCATTTTTCAGGGTTTCCATCTGACCTCTTCGGCCGCGCAGGTAAGCCTGGCGCTGGGGGGTGCCGGTCTGGCCCTGACGGCGGCCATCGCCCTGGCGACCATGGTCAAAGTCTTCGGCATCGGCCTGCTGGGGCGTGAGGAAAATCCGGGCAAGGTCACGGGACGCTGGCCGGTTCTGGGCCTGGGACTGCTGGTGCTGGCTTATGCCGTGGCGCTGCCCTGGACATTGGCGGCGCTGGCCCGGGACAACTGGCCGGCAAACCCCGCGACGATAGCCGCCATGGTGCGTGGCCCGATTCTGGTGCCACTCACGCCCCATTTCGCCTTCATTTCGCCGCCCCTGCTGCTGCTCATGGGGCTCTTGCTGGCGCTGATTCCCTTGGGTCTGCTCGGCTGGAGCCATCGTCGTCACGGTCGCCGCCGGGTACCGGTATGGGGTCACGGCCTGCGCCGTATACCGGCGGAGAACGCTATCACCGCGCTGGCGTTTTCCAACGCGTTGCGGGAGTTTTACAGCTTTGTGTACCGACCCGGCACTAACACGCGAAAACAGCATACGGAACGCGAATATTTCGTGCACACTCTACAGTTTAACTACAGTCAAGCGCCCGTCTTCGGACCCTGGTTATTTCGCCCGGCGGTGCGCCTGGTACAGAAGCTCAGCGACCGGATCGGTCTGGTTTTGCAGAATGGCTCACTCAATGCCTACCTCACTTATATCGGAATATTGTTGATCGTTATTTTTGCTAGTGTCTTTTATTTGTAATGTATAAGGAGTAGAGATGTTCGCCACTTTCGGCTTCATTGCCTTGTTCGCCGTACTCGGCGCCTGGGCGCGTTATGGACAGACCCTGCTGGTGCAGACGGTATTCGGCCGCGACTTCCCCTGGGCCACCCTGAGTATCAATGTTCTGGGCTGTTTTATCATGGGTTTTCTGTTTTTTGAGACATTGGAACGGATTTCTGTGAGTCCGGAATTGCGCACGGGCATGCTCACAGGCGGCCTGGGTGCTTACACCACTTTTTCGACATTTTCCCTAGAAACCTTGGTGCTTTTTGAAAATGGCGAGGCGGTCAAGGGTCTGCTATATATGTTCACGTCGCTGTTTCTGTGCGTCGGTGCCGCTTTTGCCGGGGCCTGGATTTCCCGCAGTATCTGAGAGGTGCATCATGACGACCGTATCCGTAGTACGCGTTTATATTAAGGAAGGTGACAAGCATGGCGGGCACAATCTCATGGAGGAGATCTTCCGCATGCTTCACGACCAATACAAGGTCCATGGCGTTACCGCCTTTCGCGGTATCGCGGGCTTTGGTAGCAAAGGGGTAGTGCATGCCGACGATGTTCTGCGCCTCAATGTGCATTTGCCGCTGGTACTGGAATTTTTTGACGAACCGGAGACCGTGGATGCGGTAATGCCGCACCTGCGGGAATTGGTGCCACCGGGCCACATTCTGCGCTGGGAAGCCGATTGCGGTTGCGAATGAACCATCATTACTGCCCACTCTGTTATGCGGAGATTCCCATTGGTGCGATCGTTTGTCCGGCCTGTGGGCGGGATATTGAGGACTGGGAACGCCACACGCCATATTACGACCGCTTAATCTGGGCGCTGAAAAATCCCCATTCCGAAGTACGGATGGGAGCTATTCTCAGCCTACAGAATCATGGACGGGAAGCTGCCGCAGGGCCACTGGCGGAATGCGCTATGGGCTGGCCGATTGATGTCGTGCAGGGGATGGCGATAGTCGCCGCCATCGCAAAATTACCGGACGGCGCCGAGAAAACCGCTGCCTTACGGCAATTACAGCAACATGAAGCCCATGCAATACGTGTTGCTGCAGGAGAACTGCTGGCAAAGAAGGGAGCAGATCACTATGGTCATTCGACTTAAACAGTCAGTGGATGCACTGGCAGAGCGCGTCGTCCGTAAAATCGGTGAATACCCGCGTATCGGCGTAGCGCTGTGGATATGCCACAACGGATCAGCCCATGTTGTGCCTTTGAAGGATTCCGTACTGTCCGGCCCAGGCTTTGCTGGACCCTGCCTGTTGATTGGTCATTATCGGGCACCTTGTGAACCTGAAAATATTGTCGAAGATATCGAGTGGGCGGTACGTGCCGTTCGCATGGGACAGCTAAATTAGAATCACAGGGAGCACTTTATAAATGCGTATCAGAAGGCTTGTACTGGATGTCGATAAGGCTTTTGCTCAGCCCAGTTTGTTCGATATTGCCGCCGCTATCGAAAAAGTCAGCGGTGTGGAGGGTTTTAATATTTCGGTGGAAGAAGTCGATCAGGAAACGGTCGGCACACTGATCAATGTGGAAGGTGACAATATCGATTACGCCGGTCTGCTTGCGGCCATCGAAAAAAGTGGTGCTGCCGTGCATGGTGTCGAGGAAATTGTCGTCGGTGATCGCATGGTCGATTACCGGCGACGGGCCAGCAAATGAATATCACTCGTCGGGAGATATTCCCCATAGTGCTCGGTCTCGCCGACGGAACCTGCACGGCGCTGGTGCTGGCCAGCCAGAAGATGATGACCGGTGGTATCGATGTCTGGCAGGCCTTTCGCATTGGCATCATCACCTCGGCATCGGGCTTTTTGCCCTTATGGATGGCGGAATATGCGGGACTACGCAGCGATCTGGTCAGGATGGCGAAGCAGCTGAATATGGCTTCCGCGCACGCCCTGCAAAAAAGCGATCTGGGCTTGCAAACCCTGCGTAATTCCTGGTTTATGGCGAGCCTCGCCACCACCAGCAGTTTCGGCGGCGCGGCGATACCGCTGACGCTGGCCGTACTCTTTCCGCAGTGGATTTATCTGCCACTTTTTGCTGCCAATCTCACCCTGATGGCGGTGGGTCTGGTGCTCGGTTACTGGGTACAAGGCGCACGCTGGAAATGGGCGCTGGGACTGATGGGCATTGGCGATGTGCTGGCGGTGCTGGGCTACAAGGTGGGTTTCTCATGATCTGCAGGCGGCACCCATGACAGCCCTGTGGACGCATTTCGCGTTAAACCTCGCGCAGGTCGCTTTTTTGCTGATTTTGCGCCCTTGGTCGAAGGCGTTTTGCATCGCCTGGAAGAAATCATTCAGGGCAAACGCGGACCCTGCATCTGGCAGACCTACCGGGATATCTGAAAGCTATTCGGCAAGGATGAAGCCATTTCCGAAGAGTCTACCTGGGTATTCCGTTTCGCGCCGATTGTCGCTTTTGTCATGCCGATGTTTGTGGTGCTGCTGATTCCGGCGCTGACTGCCTACCCCTCTTTTTTGCCTTCATGGGGGATATGGTCGCGGTGGGCTTTCTGAAGCGCTGCATCAGGTGCCGGCGGTGAAACAGACACGATCGGAACTCACGCCTCGGCCATGGGAGCGGCGCTATCAATACCAGGACGACGGCTTCCGCTTGGCCGAACCCCAGTGGGGTGACCTTTAACCGGCCCTCGCGTCAGCCGGAATCGGCCGAAGCATACGGGTTTCATTTATCCAGAAAGGTGAATCATGAATCTGAAAAATATAGCAACTGGCCGGCATGTGCCGGCTGACGTCAACGCCGTGATCGAGGTTCCACAGGGTTCGAGCGTCAAATATGAGCTCGACAAATCCTCTGGAGTGATTGTGGTGGATCGCTTCCTTTTTACCGCCATGCACTACCCGGCGAATTATGGCTTTATCCCCCATACGCTTTCTACAGATGGGGACCCTACCGATATTTTGGTGGTATCCCCCCAGCCGGTACAGGCAGGCGCCATCATGTGCACGCGCCCCATCGGCGTTCTGTTTATGGAGGATGAGCATGGTACGGATTGCAAGATTATCGCCGTTCCTTACCACGAGGTGGCTGGTGGATATGATCATATAGAGGATATCGGTGACCTACCCAGCTATCTACGCGACGAGATTTTCCATTTCTTTGAACATCACAAAGAGTTGGAACAGGGCAAATGGGTAAGGTTGCAAGGCTGGCAGGGTACGGAAGATGCGCGCACCATGATCCTGGCTGATCTGGCGCGGGCCAATGCCACGCATGCCTGACCAGGTGGTTGAAGATGCCAACGGTCTGGAGCTGCTCCGTGGGTAGCCTTGGTGCTCCGAACTGTTCCTTTGTATCGGGAGGGAGGCGAAGACGTGGCACTCAAGCAATCGGTCGATGCCCTAGCTCTGCATGTATTGCGGAAGGCATAGGAATATGTGGGACATAGCGTACATCTGCGGATCTGTCCCAATGCTTCCGCGCATGTGCTACCGGAACGCCCATTCAACTGTCAGCTCGTTAGCCCACGCAGCATCTTGGTCAGCACTTATCGGGTGTCTTGCCGCGAATGGGATATTCTGGATGTCATCTGGTTCGTCGGCGATGGGCAAAGGACGGGCCGAAAGATACCGCTATGGTGGCAACCGGAAGTTTCCGCGAAAACCCTCTATGCCGCAGGCAAGGCATGATCGCTTTTCCAGGTGCGCCTATGGCCGATGATGGCGGCAGGTCAGAGGGCGCGCGCATGCCGCCTCTGGCGGATGGCCCATCATGGTGGTTCCCGCTCTTGTGCGGCGCGGGCTTTGGGGGGCGACTAAGCTACGAAATGATCCGCAGTCCCCTGACCTCCCTCTATGCCCGGCATCTGGGGGCGCCAACGGCGGTCATCGGCCTATTGGTCGCGGCGGTGACCATCACCGGGATCTTTATCAAGCTGCCTGCAGGTAGTCTGGCGGATCAATTTGGTTTTCGGCGGTTGATGCTGGCCGGAATGATGGTGACCGCAGTCGGGCCGTTTTTGTATCTGCTGGTGTGGGTTTGGCCGCAATTGCTGGCCGTTCGCTTTTTCCATGGTCTATCCACGGCGCTCTACGCCCCCGCCGCATCGGCGCAGGTAGCCAAGTCCTTTCCGGCGCAGCGTGGGCGCAGGCTCGGTCTTTATGGGGCAGCCGAAAATGCCGGGGTCGTATTGGGACCGGTAATTGGCGCTGCTGCACTCGCTCATTTGGGTTTTGCCGCGGCCTTTGTCGTCTCGGGAGGCATTGGCCTTCTTGCGCTTCTGACGATCCTGCCTTTTCCACGGGATGCGCTGGTTCATGATGGTCGGTGGTCTACCGGTGAAGTCCTCCGCGTAGCCGCCCAAGGTGTACGTCAGATCATCGGCGATCCGGCTATTCGTCTGGTGGGCCTGATAGAAGCCGCCCTCTATTTCGGCGTAGGTACGCTGCAGGCGTATCTACCGCTGTATGCGCTGGATCAGCATATCCCTATCCTGAACATCGGCTTCTTATTTGGCGCTCAGGGGATAGCGTCGATTCTCTTCCGCCCGGTCTTTGGAATGGCCTCTGACCGCGTTGGGAGGGGGCCTTTTATCGTCGCTGGGATCGGCCTGTGTGCAACGGTGCTGGCAACAATCCCTCATATGGGGCAGTTCCTGCCATTACTCGGCCTAAGCACGTTATTTGGGTTAGGCACGGCCATGGTGACACCGGCGACGACGGCGATGCTAGGAGATCTCGTCAGGTGCCGGGATTTCGGTGCGGCCATGGGCGTATTCGGTAGCATATGGGATGCGGGACATGCCTGTGGCCCATTAATTTCGGGGGTTTTTATCGCATGGATTGGTTATCGCAGCGCGTTTGCGATCATCGCCGGCGTCATGGTCACAGCCCTGGGCATATTTCTTTACGGCAACCGAAAAAAAATCTCTGAAAAAGAAATCTACAAATAAAAAGGGAAAAATGAATGTCAAAAGCCACAGCGAAGGTAATAAAGTATCTTTTGTTTTTCAGCATCACTCCGGCGGTCGGAGTAATCATATATTTTTCATTTTTAAGTATATTTTATATTTACTACTATTGCTTCTCTTTGTGAAAGTTGTTGTTGGTGGAGTGATTGTCACCGCTCTTAAAAAACAAAATCTGATTAGTGCGTTCTTCCCTGTATTTGGTGTTGCCTTCAACGCCGTCATCCTGCTAATCAGGAGAATCAATGAGGTTGGGGCGGGTACACCACCCGGGATCTGGCGCGTTGCCGACTCTCTGCACGCGCGGTAGGGTTAGTCTACAACTGGTGGATCTGGTACACCCGACTGGCATTTCCAGAGTCCCGGCGAGAGGCCATCACCAGCCGCCCCTTCTCCTATCGGTCATCGGTCGGAGCACGAGGCATGCCGGACAGATCCCACTTTACTAATTTTATAGAAAGTAAAGCCATTAACTGATGGCGTAGAGACACCGGGGATGACGGAAGGACCCGGCAACGATGTGGGGGAGCTTTTGCAGGCGGCGAAGCGCGGATAGGACGAGATGTAATGGATGCCTCCCCCTACAGGACGGGCAGCGGGGGCTGTTTTCCTCTCTCTACACCGACCGGGGCAGCCACTACTGGCACACCCCCGAGGCCGGCGGCAAGGTGGACATCCCTGAACGTCCGCTTCCAGTCTATTCTGTTGAAAAACTCCGGATTTGCCAATTCGGGAGCCTTTCGAGGGGTCATCGACCCCTTATCCAGGTGGCGATCGTCGATCCTAGAGCGATCTAGGAGGCCGAAATTTTTATAATTACTGCTCCACAACCGCTCAAGGGAGTTTTTCAACAGAATAAGTCTGGACCGGCCCTTCGGCAGAAAAACTCTACAGGAGGTATCTAACCGGAGAGAGTTCAGGTAAAAGTTTCACAAACTGTATACCATCTCACTCCAACCAGAAAGCTTCTGCACACATTCCTCACAGACATTACATCTTCCAACCCATGGTGCAGCAAGTATCGTCAGGGTTTTGGACACTGAGGCCATAGGTTTCCAACCAGATTTTGCATATAGCCAATGATACAACATGGGGAATGGGGTGGCGAGCAGGGCTCTTTTGCCCTGCTCGGTGCAAGGTCTTAGCGCAGAAGTTGAAATGATTGCCGTAAGGGCACTATACTCCGTTTCGGTGTTGGACCGGATTTCTGGTACAACGAGGTGGTACAAAAAGCCAAAACGGGTTCTTTGTAACTTGCTGTTAAACAATGAACAAATATTATTTGTGGAGTGTCCCACCCTCTCCGCCAATGATAGGTAAGTTCCTGATAGTTAAAAAAGGAATTTTCATTTCAATGGGTTGCGACTAAACACTGTGGCTAGACGTGTAGCTAAAAGTGAGGTCGATACCCCCATGTACATTATCCGTCGCGGGTCGCTGTACCACTTTTCTCGCAAGCTCCCGGACTCCCTCCGCGGTAAGGAAATCCCATTGGCCTCCGGCCCAAGAAAGGTCGGCACCAATGGCTATCTGCGCTTTTCCCTCGGCACCGGCAACCGCCAGGAAGCCGAGCGCCTAGCCCGGCGGGTGGCGGTGGAGGTCGACGAATTCCTCGCGGCTAAAAAGGCAGCCTGGGAAAGGATCGTCGCTCCAGCGCTGGAGAAACAGGGTCAGCCGCAGGGAGTGATTCTCAAAGACATCTTTGATGAGTTGCCGCCGGATCAGCAGGCGAAAATCCTCGAGGTTGCCCGCCCAATACCCCGTCCAACATTTTCTGCGGAAGAAATCGAAAAAGCTGCGCAACTCATGTATGCGACGATCCTGCAGCAGGACGAGCAGGAATATCGGGAGCTGGTCGCCTCGCTCCTGGCCCCGGACTCGGACGGAAAAGACACGGATGAGCGCTGGCTAATGCCGCGGGAGAATCCCTTTTTCGTGGGTAAGCTCCCGCCGGCGGGGTTGGTCGGGGACGTTGCCCTGCTAAAAGCCTTGAGACCCTATATTGCCCAACACCTACACTTGGCTACCGGCCGGGATACCTCTTTCTGGCGCTTAGGAGAGGGCTATGAACCATTTGCCGCCGCCTTCCGGGCCGTGTCCCGAGATCTAAAGCGGCGCCAGAAGGGAGAAGAGGTGCCGACGCCCCCCGTGCCGGAGATTGCGGTAAAGGGCAAGCCGACTTTCGGCTGGCAGGAGCTGTTGGAGTATTGGATCCGGGATTGTCCCCGCCATCCCCGCACGGTCCGGGAGATGCAGACCCTAGTACAGTCTCTGTCCCAGTTTTTGCGGGGCAAGCTGCCTGCTGACATGTCCAAGCAAGATGTCACGGCTTGGCTCCGGCACGAGCGAGATAGTCGCGGCAATAGCGGCAAGACCCTCGAAAAGAAAGGCACCTTGATGGGAGCGCTGTTTTCGGTGGCGGTTAAAGACGAGCTTCTGCCGAGCAATCCGTTCACCGGTTTCGATTACAAGCGCCTTGCTCTGAAGATTGGCGTACAGTCGGAATCGGGCCGAGAGCCCTTTTCCTTGGCCCAGTTGCAGACACTGTTCTCGGCGGAGGGTCTGTTTGCGCAGAGCAAAGGCAACGGAGGGGGAGGGTATTACGCCAGGGTCTGGATTCCCCTACTGGGGCTTTTCACAGGTGCGCGGCTCGACGAGCTGGGACGCCTCACGGTAGACGACGTACAGCGGGAGCCGGTACCCCATTTTCGTATTCGCCGTGCGAAAAACAGCGAGAGCTTACGCTCGGTGCCCCTGCATCCGCAGCTGATCGAACATGGATTCCTGGACTATGTCGAGGCCATCCAGGCGGCTGGGCATTCCCGGCTCTGGCCCCTGCTGCGCAGTCGCGGAGCCTTGCATACAGATAGTGAAATGATCGGCCGATGGTTCAACCGGTACGTCCACGAGCGTCTGGGCTTTCCGCGAACCGTGGTGTTTCATTCCCTGCGGCATACTTTCAAAGACTTATGCCGGAATGCCGGAATCGTCAGCGACGTGCACCACCAGCTCACCGGTCACGCATCAGGATCGGTGGGGGATCGATACGGCGAGGGCTATTCCCTGGAAGTGCTGCAGACGGAGATTTCCAAAATCCGGCTTCCTTTTACCGTCCCGCGTCCGGAGCCTTATATCCCAGATCAAAGCGCCGCTCCCCAGCGAAGAGCTACGTGACATCGGAACGATCGCGTCGGGCAGGAGGATCCAACCGAAGGGGCTCCCCCGAATCGTCAGGACGCCGTCGTAGATTGAGCAGTCTGATAAGTCACGCTCATCTGTCGGTTAAGTCGATGGCTGGTGAGCAGCGGAAGCGGTCATTGAGACTACGCGATTCATGAAGCATCACCGGGCTACTGCATGAGTGGGTAGCAGAATTTCTATTTAAGTATATACCGTATTATAAAATGATGCCCTGTGTAGTTAGGTGATGAAACCGAAAAACAATATAGATGAGCTTTCATTATAGATGACCAAACGCCCGAATTACATGCCAATCGATTGGTCAGTCAAATGATGATTTTATAGTGCTAACATCTTCAAAGATTTTCCAGGCGAATTTTGACACCATATTCCAATGTGCCATAATGCCACTTACGTAAGGAGTCCCCCATTCAGCAGGCGTGTCGAAAACCCATCCCCGGATTGAACCATAACCATGCAATTCCGGTGTGCGATATTTCTCGTCCAATATCTTAATATCATTATTGGCCTCATGAAGTTCATCTGGCAGCAAATTGGCTACGCCGAACTTATACCTTTTAAAAAAGAAGCGTCTTTTGCTTTTTGCATTATCGAGATCATGCAGAATATCATGGGACTCATTAGTCATCACTACGTATATGAATAATTTATCCCATAATGAGCGAATCCTGGTGACGAGAGCAAACGCGGTGCGTGATCTTCGAAGCGCTAGTGCAAATGATACGTGATCCTTCAGCGGCATATAAGCCACTTTTTTTAATTCTGGTACAATGTTTTCATTTTCAATGCCAGCAAGAGTTGTAAGGTCATAATGTGTGTGCAAAAGTGACAACTTAATTTCCATCGCCAAGGCAATCACGCGTGACACCTCTTGCTCAGAAAAAGACTTGGCTGTGAGGGCATCATATAATAGTCTTAGCGCTGGACAATCAACTGTAAGGATGCGAACAGATTTTCCATACTGAATACAGGATGCGTCAAATTGTTCTAACATGGCCCTATTTGTGTAAGAAAAATTCATGTTTGTTCCCATGGTTGCCACACTCTCTGGTTTTACCTATACAAGACTCCCAGGAAATGCCGAAAAGGAGAGGAAGTACTAAGACGGATTTTCCACAAATAAGGCATCATACCCAATTAGTTAAATAGGTTATTGGTTTGTCAGGGGCGATTCTAAACATCTAGCGCAATCCTCAGATCCTAAAGGTATTCCACAAAACAGGTTTCCCATGAGTGTTTCTTAACTTTTTTGTCTTTTGCCGGCTATTCCGCGAACCGCCGATGATCCTAGGGCATCCGTTGCTACGGCAATATTTACCTGAACATCGCTTGGGTCTCTACTCTGGCTCCACGCATCACTCCAACCTCCGCTGCGCCCAATTTAACTGCGCCCATTTAGTGCCACACTAAAACAGACGGACAAGAAAGCAACACAATTATACCAAGTACGTACACAAGCACCATACCCCAGTAAAGCCAGTTGTGAAAATACGAGGCGTGTAGCGTCAGTTTTTTTCATATTTAGTTCTGATATTTGTGACAACACTATTTTGCCCGTTATCAATTTTTCTTAGAATTCTCAGAATATTTGGGAATGCTTCATTTTTATTATAGAGAATGAACGACATCCAGGCAACGAACGAGAGGATAAGTAAGGGTACAGATTCAACGCTTAACGCCGCAATGGCGGAAAGAAAGCCAATTGTTATAGAGGATTTGTTCAGGAGCTGAAACCACTCTTGAAATTGTTCGTCAATTCTTTTCTCAAGTTCAGTCTCGCCCATTGACTTTGCCTCCATTGAAATATAGATACTTGAAGGTAACCATAACAGTTAAAAATAGCAACATTTCGGTCGAGAGGAGATCACATAGATTGCCTCGCTCAAGATCCGCTTCCAGTCTGGATACCGCCCTTTCGGGCGGTGATGAGAGAATGACCCTCTACCTCGCCTCACACGGGAGATTGTGTCATGCAAGCCAGAAACCGTTCAACCTCATCATCCTCCATACCCTGGAACAAGGGCAAGATCGTCGGCCAAAAACGCCCTTTCAAGTTGCAGGAGGTCTGAGCCATCCGCATCCGCCTGCAACTGGCGTCCCGAATCCGCGACCTCGCCCTGTTTGATCTCGCCATCGACAGCAAACTGCGTGGCTGCGATCTGGTGGCCCTACGCGTCAGTGATGTTGCTCACGGACAAAGCATTTTACACCGTGCGATAGTCCTCCAGCGCAAGACGCAGCGCTCCGTCCAGTTCGAAATCACCGAACCCACCCGACTGGCGGTAGCCGCCTGGATCGAAAAGGCAGTCCTGCGACAAAACGATTACCTCTTCCCCAGCAGAAAGCACAACTCACCACACCTGTCGACGCGACAGTATGCCCGGATCGTGGAGCGATGGGCACGGTCCGTCGGACTGGATCCTGCCGAGTATGGTACCCACACTCTGCGGCGCACCAAGGCCACACTGATCTACAAACGCACCAAGAATCTTCGGGCCGTTCAGCTCTTGTTGGGACACACCAAACTCGAGAGTACGGTTCGGTACTTAGGCATTGAGGTGGACGACACCCTGGAGATCGCGGAACAAATGGAGGTGTAGACAGAACCATTCCTTGAGATAGTGCAATATATGCTCTACTCTAACCCCATGACAACCTATCCCCCGGTGGACGACTGGCGCGTGCGCATCAACGGACGAGAGCCTCATCCATTGCCGCACGTCCACGTCCAATTCCGGGATGGGTCGCGGGTGTCCTTGGCCATCGAAACCGGGCAGTTACTCTCGGGCTTTGTGACACCCCAGAAACGATTGGTAGCTGTGCGCGCCTGGATAGAGGCGCGTCGGGAGACGTTGCTGGCGGAATATCGGAGGCTGAACCCATGAACCATGCACCACAGATTCGCAAGGCCGAGATCACCGGGCCATTCCAGACTACCATCGAATGGTCCACCGGAGAGACCTTTGTGACGGATTTGCGCAGTACCATCGGTCCAAAACGGGAGGGAGACCCCTTTATCGCCCTCCACGATCCCGCGATTTTCGCGCAGGCGCAGATTGATGATTGGGGAGATGGACTGAGTTGGCCCGGCGGCCTGGACCTGGGAGCAGATCTCCTCTACAGCCTGGGACGTCAGCAGGCAGGCTTGCCCACGCGCGAGGACTTCACCGCATGGATGGAGCGTAACCGACTCAGCCTGAGTCAGGCCGCTCAGGCGATTGGCATGACCCGGCGCATGATTGCCTACTACAAAAGTGGCGCCCGACCCATAACGAAGACGGTTTGGCTTGCCTGCATCGGCTACGAATCCTTGCAGCACGAGGCCGCATGATTCAATGTGGAACGGGCAGTGATGCAGCGGGAGCAGATGTCCAGGCAGGGTCCTCCGTGCCCGACAAATATTGGCTCTTTGATATAGCGAGCCTGTATAATCTGACACCCAATCATCGTTTGGATACAAGTAGACTCATCGATTTCAATGCTTTTTTTTATGTAGGATAATCGATGACCTAAATTCCATATCTCCAGATACCTTCCGCGACTGATTGGAACGCTCCCTCGTCTGATTAATGCAACAACAGCAACTTGTGCTCATTCACCTTGGAAACTGAACGTCTCGCATTCAACAAAAGGAAACTGCAGAGCGAGAAACGAGCTCCACCTTTTGCTTCCGGGTGCATATTTTCGTTAGACGACCATTAATTAATGTTGTACTGCATATCGAGCCACTTTCTGTAATATGGGTCTTTCACGTGTTCAAGAGTCAGCCTTTTTATAGCATCATTTGTTCGAATTTTCTCTGAGTTTAATACTGAGCACAGAACGATAAATTTTGGCAATGGATATGGACGTTGTGTATTTTTTGGAAACAAATAAAACCTTAGCTTTCCATCTAAACTATCAATACTTGACATGCCTCTGAATCATTCTCAGCAATCAAGCTCTAACTCTCTGTGAGGCATAGAGAAAGGAGGTCTGAGATGAAAGCTGAAGCGACGAACCTCTTGCAGTGGCAAGCGCGGTTTGGCACGGAAGAGGCCTGCTTGGAGGCGCTGAAACAAAAGCGCTGGCCCGAGGGGTTTCGATGTCCGAAATGCGGCCATGACCGCGGATACTGGATCGCCGGACGAAAACTCTTTCAGTGCGGGCACTGTCGCCATCAGACCTCGGTGACGGCCGGCACAATTTTTCATTCGTCCAATGTGCCCCTGGTGCAATGGTTCCTGGCCATCTATTTGATGGCGAGCGACAAGGGCGGATTGTCCGCCCTGCGGCTGTCGAAGCAGATTGGGGTCTCCTGGATCACGGCTCACCGGATGTTGCGCCGCATGCGCCGCGCCATGGGCGATCGCGACAGTCTGTATCGCTTGGAAGGGCTGGTAGAGTTGGACGATGCCTTTGTCGGTGGACGCCGGTCTGGGGGGAAGAGCGGTCGAGGGGCCGAAGGCAAAACACCGATCTTGGTTGCCGTGGAAAACCGGGGCAAGAAGGCGGGCTTTATTGCCATCGAGACGACGCCTTCGGTCTCTGCCGACCGGATTCGCGAATTCGCGCGGCGACGCTTGCGCCCCAAGCAACCTACCCGCACCGACGGCTTAATAGCGCTGCGAGTTCTCGGAGAGAGCCAAGAGCATGAGGGGCGCGTGACCAAACCGCATCAGGTGGACGAGTGGTTGCCGTGGGTACACATCGCCATTGGTAACCTCAAGGCCTTTCTTTTGGGCACATTCCATGGGGTATCCGGCAAATATCTGCAGGAATATCTGAACGAGTTTGTCTATCGCTTCAATCGCCGTTTCTGGGAGCCAGAACTGCCCCTGAGGTTGCTCAATGCCTGTATGGAACATATCCCGGTCCGGCTTGTTGCTGAGAAAGGTTAACAGGCATGTAATTAGTTAATTAGTTAATAATATTATAGTGATTTATGACCTGACATTTTCTCTTGTCATGACAGAAGTCCTCCATTATTGTCATGACATGGCAGATCGCTATCGGGTGGGTTCCATGGCAGGAAGGCGTATCTGAGACAGGGCGTAGCGATTTTTTCAGGAGTACGGAAAAATGGATACCATGACGGACACGACAACGGATGGATTACAGATTTCCAGCGTGCTGGACATGCATGAGAATCCCATGGTGCTCATCGATGAGCATTATCGGATCGTGGCCGCCAATCATGCCTACCAGGAAGCCTATGGGGTGCTTGCGGCGGATATCGTCGGGCGGCACTGCCATGAGATTTCCCATCATTCACCAATGCCCTGCCACCAGCGCGGGGAAGACTGCCCGCATCAGGCGGTGTTCAGCACGGGGCAGGCACATGAGGTGCGCCATGTCCATTTTGATCCCAGCAACCGTGCCGAGCATGTGCGCATCCGCGGCCACGCCATCATGGGCATGGCGGGACAGCGCTATCTGGGGGAGGAGATTATCCGTCTGGTGGATCAGGACGAAGTGATTACTTGCGGCGAGATGCAGATGGTTGGGCGTTCACCGGCCTTTCTGCGTTGCCTCCACCATATCGAAATGGCGGCGCGTACGGAGGCCAGCATTTTGCTGCATGGGGAAAGCGGGGTAGGCAAGGAATTGGCGGCCAGTGCCATCCACCACTTTTCGGCGCGGCAGAGGGGGCCTTTCATTACGGTCGATTGCACCTCTTTACCCGATACCCTGTTCGAAAGCGAGATCCTGGGCCATGAGCGGGGGGCCTTTACGGGCTGTCTGGGGCGCAAGCGGGGCCTCTTTGAAACAGCCGATGGCGGGACGCTCTTTCTGGATGAGATTGGCGAACTGCCCCTGGCGATGCAGGCCAAGTTCTTGCGCGTGCTGGAAAGCGGATCCTTCCGCCGCCTGGGGGGCGCCGAAACCCTCCATGCCGATGTGCGGGTGGTGGCGGCCACCAACCGCGATTTGCGCGAGATGGTGGCGGCGCGGAGCTTCCGGGCGGATCTCTATTATCGCTTGGCCGCCATCACCGTCTCGTTGCCGCCGCTGCGGGAACGCCGGGAGGATATTCCGGGGATTGCCCGGGTGCTCCTGCAGCGGATCGGGGCCAGTTGGGGCGGGCGCTGGGAATTGTCGCGGGAGGCGGAGATCCGGCTCTGTGCCTATGATTTCCCCGGCAACGTGCGGGAGTTGCGCAACATCCTGCAAAAGGCCGCAGCCTTGGCGGCTGGGCCCGTTATCCTCGTGGAGGACCTCGATCTGGACTTGGAGGATGGGCGATCGACCCCTTCGGTTCCGATCGCCGCGGTCCGATGCCCTACCGGTCCTACCCATGGGCGTCCCGGTCCAGCGGCCCTTCCGGCGCTCCTGCAGCGCTTCGGCGGGAACCGGCGTCTGGTCGCCGATGCCATGGGGGTGAGTGAACGGACGGTGTATCGCTGGTTGCGGCAGGGCTAGGGAAGGCAAGCCGGTATTCCTGATCTCTTCGCAGACGCATGCTCGCCGTGGCGGGTGATTTGCCTGTTTTGCAGTCGCTTGCGACGGGAGCCAAGGATTTGCCGGTCAGGGCCGCCACCCCATTGTCATCATTGTTTTCATACCGATCGGTTGGTATGCTTGCAAGGAGGATTCACAAAGCAAAGGTAGCATCGCTTAAATCTACATTCACTCACTACGATCACCGGATATCTGCGTGACCCTCATGGCACAAGTGCCGGGGATATCGCCAATCTCTGGTAGTGGAGGATGAGATTACTTCCTCTGCCTGCCCCAAAGTTCGTAGCTTTCCATTCGCGAGGTGAACCTATGGAATATCGTCAACTCGGCCGTACCGGTATGAAGGTCTCCACTCTTTGCTTAGGAACCATGACCTTCGGCTCCGATTTTTACCATATCGCAACGGTTGCCCAGAAGGAGGCCGACGAGATCGTGCGCCGCGCCTGGGAATCAGGCATCAATTTCTTCGATACCGCGGACATTTATTCCCGTGGAGAGTCCGAAGAGATTCTGGGAAAAGCACTGAAAAACATAGGGATAGAGAGAGACGCCGCCGTCATCGCCACCAAGGTGCGCGGCAGCATGAGTGATGTGGACCCCAATGGAACCGGCCTTTCCCGCAAGCACATCATGACGGCCTGCCATGCCAGCCTGCGCCGCCTGGGCACGGACCGTATCGATCTCTACCAGGTCCATGGCTGGGATTGCCATACACCCATGGACGAAACGCTGCGTGCCCTCGATGACCTGGTGCGCAGCGGCAAAGTGCTCTATGCGGGCTGCTCCAACTGGCCGGCTCGACACATCGCCCGGGCGCAGGCGTTAGCGGATGCCGGCCAATGGACGGGTTTCTCCTCCTTGCAGGCCTACTACTCTCTGGTCGGACGAGATCTGGAACACGAACTGCTCCCCCTGTGTCGCGAGCAGGGTCTTGGAGTCCTCCCTTGGTCGCCTCTGTCCGGCGGCTTTCTCACCGGCAAGTATCGTCGGGATACATCCGCGCCTGCGGACGGCAGACGGAAGGACTTTGATTTCCCGCCCATCGACCAGGTGCATGGCTATGACGCCGTTGAAGCCGCCGAGTCCATCGCCCAGAAGATCGGTGCGACCATTCCCCAGGTAGCCATCGCCTGGCTCCTCGCCCAGTCGGGAATCAGCTCCGTGATCATCGGGGCAAAAAGAATGGAACAATTGAAAGACAATCTCGGGGCCGTTCAGGTCCGATTGACCGGAGAAGATGTGGCGCGCCTATCGGCAATAACCGCCCCGGCCCCTCTCTACCCGCAATGGATGGTAAGCAGACAGAACAGCGATGAGTGAGAGGGCGACATCCGGGGTAGCGTCCGGGTGATAGGCGACCGTGGATGGGTCTGCGGTAATTCATTTTGCCGTGAGCAAGGCAGAGGAATGGCAGCGCACCATCGACGCCAATCTCTACGGAATACTGCATTGCACCCATGCCGCGATCCCCTGGCTCAGGGGACGCCCCGGCGCCGTGATTTCCACGGTATCCAGCGGCGGTGGCCGCTATGGCATTGCCGGATGGTCGGTTTATAACGCCACAAAGTTTGCCGTGGTCGGTTTTCACGATGCCCTGCGCAAAGAGCTTGCCGCAGAGGGCATCCGCGTGGCGCTGATCGAGCCCGGCGCAGTATGGACCGAATGGGGTAACAATGTCCCAGCGGAAGCGATGCGCGAACGGCGCAGGTCCCTGGACGCGCTTCATCCGGAAGATGTGGCCCAAGCCCTCGTCTACAGCTTCGCCCAGCCAGACAATGTCTTGGCGGAGGAGATCCTGGTTCGTCCCCTCCTGCAGACCAGCCCATAGTATTTGCCGATCTTGACCTCCCTCCAGGGAGCGTCTCAGTATTTATCAGAACCGAGAAGACCGATACAAACCATCAGGGTATCTTCGGCGCGCATTTTTCGAGGGCTGGCAGCGGTGTCCACGGCCGCCCTCCACCAGCATCGCCCACTGCGCCGCCGACAACTCGACGGGCCCCGCCACCGCCTTCGGCCAGGGCAAAAACCTGAACCAGTTGGCGATAGAGCAGCTAGAAGCCAAGACCGTCCCAGAGCAGCAGTTTGAGCCGGACTGCTCGTCGATTACGGAAGACAAAGGCATGGCCACAGAAGGCGTTCCCCTTGCCGGATAGTTGTCGCCGCTGAATCCGTCTCGGGGCGGCGCAGACGAAAAATTCAGAAAGGTGGGTTGATTGTAACCGTCCAAACTAGACCGCTATTGTCCCAAGCGAGGTTATCTGAGTCGTTTTTTATCGGCGGTCGGCTGGTGGGGTTGGGTGGGTCTGGCGTCCTTTACCGGTGAGAGCAGATGGGGTGGGACATTCCAGCTCTGGCGGTTGTCGGTGACCACGGTGACGGTCTTGCGGTTATACTTGACCACCGTGCCCATCAAGCGTCCCCCCTGGTGGGCAAAGCTGACGCGCTGACCGGGATGGAAGCGCATCATCTCCAGGTGCGCCTGCATCGACTCGAGCATTTTCAGGCGCGCCACCACGCGCTGGTTGAGTTCCAGCAGTTCCTCGAAGCTCAGGCCGTCAATGTCCATGGGCATGGTCGAGATCCGAGCGCAGCGGGTTGTTGGCAAAGCGGTCTTTCCAGACCCGTGGGGTCAGTGCTTCCACATCTCGGGCCGGGTGCAGGGCGACCCGTTGCAGGACATCCACCAGGTAGGTGTAGGGATCGACGTGATGTAGTCGGCAGGTGGTCAGCAGGCTCTGGATGATGCCAACGTGCCTTGCCCCCACCTCGCTCCAGCAGAACAGCCAGTTCTTGCGCCCCATCGGGATGACCCGCAGGGCCCGCTCCAGATGATTGGTATCGATGGGCACCTCGGGATCGTTCAGGTAGACCTTGAGCTGAGCCTGGTGATTCTCGGCATAGACCAAGGCCTTGGCCAAAGGATCGCTGTTGAGCAGATCCATGCGTTGGCGTTGCTGGTGACACCAGCTGAAGAAAGCCTCGGCCATCGGGCCGGCATGGCGGCTGCGGTAGTCGCGCTTCGGTTCGCCTTCGAGTCCCTGTTCTCGAATCTGCTGTTCGACCCGGTACAGTGCGCCGATCCGGGTGAGGGCCTCCTGCGCCGCCGGGTCCTGGTCCTTGGCCCGCTCAAAGTAGCGCCGGGTGTGTGCCCAACACTGGGCCCGAGTCACCTGTGGTCGGGATTTGGCATAGCGGTCGTAGGCCGCATAACCATCACTGAGCAGCACGCCGGCAAAGCCCGCGAGCTGTTGCTCCACGTGGGCGCTGCCACGGCTCGTCGACCAGGTAAAGCACAACTCGTCGTCCTCTCCATGGATCGGCCAGTACCAGGTGGCCTGCAGCTGACCCGGCTTCTTGCGCCCCGCCTTGATCGGCGTCTCGTCCATCGCCAGCACACGGCTCTGCAGGATGTGCCGCCACTGAGCATCGTAGATGGGGCGCAGGAGCTCAATGGCCCGTTGGGTGTAGTTCGTCAGCGTACTGCGACTCAGGGTGATACCGGCGTCCTGGAGTCGCTGGTGTTGACGATAGAGCGGGAGGTGGTAGCAGAATTTGTCCACCAGGATGCCGGCCAGCAGGCTGACATCGGCGAGGCTACCCGCGAACACCGCGGCAGGGGCCGGCACTTCCCGCAGGCTGGAGGAGGCCTTGTGCCGCCATACCGGGCGGCGGTACTCGAGCACCACGTAGCTGCCGGGACGCTGGGCCAGACGGCGGGTGATCTGGTAATCGATCACCTCGTACTGATCGGCATCGGGGCCATGGAACTCGGGCGCGGAGAGTTCGATCACCTCGACGGGGACATCGGGGCCGAAGCGCAGACCGGCATCGGTCACATCGTCGGCGTTGCGCTGCTTTGGCTTGCGCCGCCGATAGCTGATCTCTTCGGTGGGCGTAGGATCGGCCGCCGGTGGGGCATCGCCCAGCAGAGTGCTGAGATCGAGCTGATTGGGATGTTCGAGGATCCGCTTCTCGGACTTGCGCCCGAACAGCTGCCGCTTGAACCAGTCGAGTTGCTGTTTGAGCGAGGCGATTTCGGCGCGAAGGGCCTGGATGACCGCGGTCGGATCTCCCCCAGGGGAGAAGGTATTTTTTGCTGTGCAGTCCGACAGTTGCATGCACGGCATTATACCTTTTCGGGTCTCCCGAGGCTATGATTTCTGCCTTTTTCGAAGCGTTTGAAGCGGCGCAGCGAGGACAGATCGATGCCTTCGATGATCAGCTTCAGCTCCGTCCAGCTCAGCATCCGCCTGTCACCGCCCCGGCCATCCACATAAAAGCGGCCCGCTTCCAGGCGCTTGCTCCACAGGCAGTAACCGCCCTGCTCGAAGTACAGCACCTTGAGCTGCGTGCGCCTGCGGTTGATGAACACGAACAATTGGCCGCTGGCCGGATCCTCGGCTAACTTCTGTCGCACCAGGGCGCTGAGCCCATCGAAGGACTTGCGCAGGTCCGCAGGCGGCGTATACAGCCATACCCGGAGGACGGCCGACCCGGGGACCAGCATGGTCAGCCTTGGCGTAGCCGCAGACACACCCCATTGCCCAGATCGAGCTCGATGTGCCAGCCACGCGCTGGCTCAGAGACCTCGGGTGCCAGCTCGAGCCAATCGTTCAATGAGCCGCCTCGGGCACTGGCGGGATCCTCGGCTAAGCCTGCACTATCGGCCCGCAGCTTGCGCTTCCAATAACCAAAGGTCGCCACGGCTACACCGGCTTGGGCACAGAATGCTCTTTGCGTCAGGCCGCTGACCCCTTGTTCGTCGATCAGTCGTTGCCAGTCGGCCCTGCTGTACCGCTGCTTCATATCGCGCTCCTGTATGTAAATGCAGGAACAGGTTATGGCGCGCAGGTCAGGCCGGGAAGTACGGTGCGGTTTGAACGGTTACGGTTGATTAGACCCTTATAACGTTGTTGTGGTGCCATGCAAGCGGTGTCGGCGACCGGTGCCGCCTCCTTGCCCTGCAAGCCGCAATCCAAAGTGGCGAGAGAGATCGAAGACCAATATGTGGCGATCCTTCCGGTGCCAAGACCATCAAGAACCAGGCATGCAAATCGTATGAAGCATCGCTTCACTCATATAACTCAATGATTATAAAAACTATTCAGTAGAACAAATAATATTGTTTAGAAGTGTGACTTCAATAGTCAATTCATTGAACGATACAACATGCTGTTTCTATTTGTTATTATTGTGGGCACGCATTTTGCTGAGATATGGGCGCTATCTGCAATTGTCCGGTAGGATGTTTCCAGTAGAGAGAAAGGAGAGATACCATGAGTTTGAAACAACAACTTGAGAGCGATTTTGAAGGTCATAAGCGATGGGCTTTACGGCGCCAGATGGGTATTCCCAACAACCGGCGGCTCTGGGTATGTGCTTGCATGGACGAACGCCTACCAGTGGACGAAGCACTCGGCATTCGTGGAGATCAGGGTGATGCACATGTGTTCAGGAACGCAGGTGGACTTATCACCGATGATGCCATTCGCTCAGCCATGCTTACCTGCAACTTCTTTGGCACAGAAGAAATTGTAATCATCAACCATACCGAATGCGGTATGATGTCGGCTCACACGGATACGATTGTGAAGGCCTTGAAGGATAAAGGCATTGACTTGGATAATATCCAACTCGATCCTGACTTGCCAGAGTTAACTATTAAGGCCGGTGCTTTTGGCAAGTGGATAAAAATGTACAGCGACGTCGACGAAACCTGCGCTCGGCAGGTGGAGTATGTCCGTAACCACCCGCTGATTCCCAAACATGTAACGGTTAGTGGCTGGATTTGGGAGGTTGAAACAGGGCATTTGCGTCCGCCTCACATCAGGATAGGAGAAAAGGTTAATACCAACAAGGCCATGGGCGCTAAATAGCCTCATGCCATCGGTTGCAGATAGCGCACGCTTCAATTCTCACAATAGGAGTTATATCCAATGCCTACATATGATTTTCAGTGCCCGAGCTGCGGCTATCGGCTTGAAGCCATGCAGCCGTATGATGCCCCCAGTCCGGATTGTCCTAATTGCCATGAGCGTGCTGTTCGACTTTTGGGCGCACCAGCGGTGCACGGGAGTATGAGCCGGGGGCGTGAGCTTGCTGTACGATCCATTAAGACCAAAACTGGTCCGTGTCCAGCATGTGCTGCCGGCCGGGCACATGTGCATGGCCCCAAGTGAATGGGCCTTATGGAATCAATAAATGTGCTATAATAATAAAAAGGATTGCTATAGGAGTCGCTGATGTCAAAATCTGGTTATCCTATGTTAGGACAATTAAACCCACTTTCCTTCTTGCAAGCATTCATCGTACAAAGCATTAAGGTGGCCGGCCAGTTTGGCTGTAGCCAGGAACATGATAGGGTGCGCTACATTGAGCGCATGGGATTGGCTGCTGCGAGTTGCTTGGAAACTGCAGCTCGTGCCGAACGTTCCTTGCCGCAGGATATGCCACTCAATCAAGAACAATATGCGAGCCTGATTGTGGATATAAAAAACCAGATTGGGGGAGAATTTTCTAGTACATCAAGCGGTGCTCCCTGTGTGCGTGTGATCAATCATCGCTGTCCATTTGGAGAGGCGGTGCGTGAGGCGCCGGAATTGTGTCGGATGACTTCCAGCGTTTTTGGAGCTATTGCGGCACGTAGTTTCGGCTATGCCAAAGTTGAGTTGCGAAAACGCATCGCAGCTAACGATGGCGTATGCGAAGTATTGGTTTACACGGATCCCGCCGTCGCTCACGAACAACCTGGGGATGAATATCAAATAAAAAATGGTCAAGTCTATTCATCGCTAGCAAGTACAGATGATCAGATACAACAGGCTTTGGTTAGTACTAGGTGCACTAATAATCTGTCTAACAGAGCGTCCCAACAAAGGGCTAGGGCGCGTATCATTGCTCAATCTACAGCTATGCGTGCAGCATTCCGGACCGTCGAAATTGTTGCGCCGACTACCGCTAGTGCTGTAATTTCTGGTGAAACAGGCACAGGTAAAGAGATTATTGCTCGAGCTATACATGCATTAAGTGACAGAAGCGAAAAACCCTTTATCGCGATCAACTGCGGCGCCATTCCCGAAAGTCTCATTGAGACCGAACTGTTTGGCCACGAGCGCGGGGCATTTACTAATGCCTATCAGGTTCGACATGGTTTTTTTGAACGCGCAAATGGTGGTACATTGTTTCTCGATGAAATCAACTCCTTACCTATCGCGGCTCAAGTTAAACTGTTGAGGGTTGTTCAGGAAGGAGAGTTCGAACGAGTTGGTGGAGAAGAACCTTTAAAGGTTGATGTACGTATCATTGTAGCAACAAATGAAAATTTGGATTTGCTTGTGCGAAATGGAAAATTCCGTAGGGACCTGTATTATCGGCTAAATGTCGTACATATTCATTTGCCACCGTTGCGTATGAGACCCGATGATATGTCCGCTTTGGTTGATCATATTCTTAGACGGTTATCCGAAAAACATCATCATCCCATTAGAATATTATCTTCTCGCGCCTGGAAGCAAATATTCGCATATGATTGGCCGGGAAATGTGCGTGAAATGGAAAACTTACTAGAGCGGGCTTTTTTGTTGAATACAGGAGAAATCATTGACACTGTGATTGAACAGGAAGCCCCGCAAACCATGAGCGATTGTTGTTCGCTTCGTGCGCTAAGGCGTCAGAAAGGGGATATTGCGGAATCTCGACTGCTGCACGAAAGCCTACGTCGTTATAATGGTCGAGTGAGCGATGTGGCGCTTGAGTTTGGGGTTACACCACGTGCAATTTATCAAAAGGTTAAATTGCTCGGTATCAATTTGCAAGAATATCGACTCGATGATTCTCGGGAGCCTCTGACCTAATTCAAATTGTCGTTCCGCAGAGCTTGGCCATTACCGCCAGTCAACCATTCTCGGCCTGGGAGCAGGTCTTCCGGGAGGAGGAGGTCATGACTGTGGCAGTGATAGATCGGCTTGTCCATCGGTCCATCGTCCCGGAGCTCGATGCGGAAAGCTGTCGGCGAAGGCAGGCGTGTTCCGTCGTCAGCGCAAGCACCTCAAAAAGTTCGACAGGGATCAGAACGCGGGCCCCCGTTTGGCCTGAACCGGCTCGGGGCTTATACTCCCATCTTGCAGCGGCCCTGCGCGTCGGCGGCTGCCCGCCACCGCCATTTGATCCATCACCTTGACGAGGTTTTTATGCGCTCCGATATCATCAAGAAGGGTTTTGAACGTACGCCCCATGTAACCGTTCAAACCGCACCGTACTTCCCGGCCTGACCTGCGCGCCATAACCTGTTCCTGCATTTACATACAGGAGCGCGATATGAAGCAGCGGTACAGCAGGGCCGACTGGCAACGACTGATCGACGAACAAGGGGTCAGCGGCCTGACGCAAAGAGCATTCTGTGCCCAAGCCGGTGTAGCCGTGGCGACCTTTGGTTATTGGAAGCGCAAGCTGCGGGCCGATAGTGCAGGCTTAGCCGAGGATCCCGCCAGTGCCCGAGGCGGCTCATTGAACGATTGGCTCGAGCTGGCACCCGAGGTCTCTGAGCCAGCGCGTGGCTGGCACATCGAGCTCGATCTGGGCAATGGGGTGTGTCTGCGGCTACGCCAAGGCTGACCATGCTGGTCCCCGGGTCGGCCGTCCTCCGGGTATGGCTGTATACGCCGCCTGCGGACCTGCGCAAGTCCTTCGATGGGCTCAGCGCCCTGGTGCGACAGAAGTTAGCCGAGGATCCGGCCAGCGGCCAATTGTTCGTGTTCATCAACCGCAGGCGCACGCAGCTCAAGGTGCTGTACTTCGAGCAGGGCGGTTACTGCCTGTGGAGCAAGCGCCTGGAAGCGGGCCGCTTTTATGTGGATGGCCAGGGCGGTGACAGGCGGATGCTGAGCTGGACGGAGCTGAAGCTGATCATCGAAGGCATCGATCTGTCCTCGCTGCGCCGCTTCAAACGCTTCGAAAAATGCAGAAATCATAGCCTCGGGAGACCCGAAAAGGTATAATGCCGTGCATGCAACTGTCGGACTGCACAGCAAAAAATACCTTCTCCCCTGGGGGAGATCCGACCGCGGTCATCCAGGCCCTTCGCGCCGAAATCGCCTCGCTCAAACAGCAACTCGACTGGTTCAAGCGGCAGCTGTTCGGGCGCAAGTCCGAGAAGCGGATCCTCGAACATCCCAATCAGCTCGATCTCAGCACTCTGCTGGGCGATGCCCCACCGGCGGCCGATCCTACGCCCACCGAAGAGATCAGCTATCGGCGGCGCAAGCCAAAGCAGCGCAACGCCGACGATGTGACCGATGCCGGTCTGCGCTTCGGCCCCGATGTCCCCGTCGAGGTGATCGAACTCTCCGCGCCCGAGTTCCATGGCCCCGATGCCGATCAGTACGAGGTGATCGATTACCAGATCACCCGCCGTCTGGCCCAGCGTCCCGGCAGCTACGTGGTGCTCGAGTACCGCCGCCCGGTATGGCGGCACAAGGCCTCCTCCAGCCTGCGGGAAGTGCCGGCCCCTGCCGCGGTGTTCGCGGGTAGCCTCGCCGATGTCAGCCTGCTGGCCGGCATCCTGGTGGACAAATTCTGCTACCACCTCCCGCTCTATCGTCAACACCAGCGACTCCAGGACGCCGGTATCACCCTGAGTCGCAGTACGCTGACGAACTACACCCAACGGGCCATTGAGCTCCTGCGCCCCATCTACGATGCTCAGTGGCGGCACATCCTGCAGAGCCGTGTGCTGGCGATGGACGAGACGCCGATCAAGGCGGGGCGCAAGAAGCCGGGTCAGCTGCAGGCCACCTGGTACTGGCCGATCCATGGAGAGGACGACGAGTTGTGCTTTACCTGGTCGACGAGCCGTGGCAGCGCCCACGTGGAGCAACAGCTCGCGGGCTTTGCCGGCGTGCTGCTCAGTGATGGTTATGCGGCCTACGACCGCTATGCCAAATCCCGACCACAGGTGACTCGGGCCCAGTGTTGGGCACACACCCGGCGCTACTTTGAGCGGGCCAAGGACCAGGACCCGGCGGCGCAGGAGGCCCTCACCCGGATCGGCGCACTGTACCGGGTCGAACAGCAGATTCGAGAACAGGGACTCGAAGGCGAACCGAAGCGCGACTACCGCAGCCGCCATGCCGGCCCGATGGCCGAGGCTTTCTTCAGCTGGTGTCACCAGCAACGCCAACGCATGGATCTGCTCAACAGCGATCCTTTGGCCAAGGCCTTGGTCTATGCCGAGAATCACCAGGCTCAGCTCAAGGTCTACCTGAACGATCCCGAGGTGCCCATCGATACCAATCATCTGGAGCGGGCCCTGCGGGTCATCCCGATGGGGCGCAAGAACTGGCTGTTCTGCTGGAGCGAGGTGGGGGCAAGGCACGTTGGCATCATCCAGAGCCTGCTGACCACCTGCCGACTACATCACGTCGATCCCTACACCTACCTGGTGGATGTCCTGCAACGGGTCGCCCTGCACCCGGCCCGAGATGTGGAAGCACTGACCCCACGGGTCTGGAAAGACCGCTTTGCCAACAACCCGCTGCGCTCGGATCTCGACCATGCCCATGGACATTGACGGCCTGAGCTTCGAGGAACTGCTGGAACTCAACCAGCGCGTGGTGGCGCGCCTGAAAATGCTCGAGTCGATGCAGGCGCACCTGGAGATGATGCGCTTCCATCCCGGTCAGCGCGTCAGCTTTGCCCACCAGGGGGGACGCTTGATGGGCACGGTGGTCAAGTATAACCGCAAGACCGTCACCGTGGTCACCGACAACCGCCAGAGCTGGAATGTCCCACCCCATCTGCTCTCACCGGTAAAGGACGCCAGACCCACCCAACCCCACCAGCCGACCGCCGATAAAAAACGACTCAGATAACCTCGCTTGGGACAATAGCGGTCTAGTTTGGACGGTTACGTTGGAACGGCTTCAATGGCGGGGATCCCTATGCGGCCAGTCGCGATGCCGGTGCAGCCGTGCTCAACACCAATATCACCACCGCCATGAGTGTGCTGACCTGGACCGCCATGGATATCCTCTACTTCAAGAAACCCTCGGTCATCGGAGCGGTCCAGGGCATGATCACGGGTTTGGTGGGGATCACCCCGGCGGCTGGCGTCGTCGACGGCTTCGGCGCCATCGCCATCGGCCTCGCCACGGGCATCATCCCCTGGTTCACCATGAACATCCTGGGCAAACGGCTGTCGTTCTTTCGTAAGGTGGACGACACCTTGGGCGTCTTTCATACCCACGCGGTGGCCGGATTGCTTGGAGGAGTCTTGACTGGTGTTCTAGCCACCAAGGCGGGGTGTGTAGCCTATGGTCTGAGCAATCCGGGTGGGGGTATCGACGGAAACTGGCACCAGGTATGGCTCCAATTGATCGGTGCCGCGTTCATCATTGCCCTGAACCTCGTCATGACCTACGTGATTCTCAAGGTGATCAGTCTCGTCGTTCCCTTGCGTATGGACGAAGAAACCCTGCTCATCGGTGACGATGCGGTTCACGGAGAAGAAGCTTATGCCTTCTTCGGAGAGGGTGAACGGCAACCGGTGCTGGGCGACTGATGCGATAGCGTTCCGGTCCCCGCGGGGGATCGGAACGCGCAGACCCTATGACGAATTGAATTGACGAAGCGGAGGGGGCATTGGCCCCCAAGGAGTTGCAGTCGTGGCACAGTGGAAAGACCTTTATCGGCGCGATTCGGTTCTGGAAAAGACGGTCGCCTCGATAACCAAAAGTAGAGCTACCGTTCGCGTCAGTAGTCTTGCGGACAGTCAGGGAGCTGTGCACGAGCCCGTTACCAATCGCGTGCTGGTATCGCCCGTGTTGCTGCGCGATCGGCCGGAACTCGTACCGGTTCTGGTCGCCGTGAGCCTCGGTTTTGCAAGTATTCGCGAGCGTAGTCGGCGCTGGCGATGGGCGGTCTTGGGTTTTTCCCTGAGCGCGGCGCTGGATATGGTTCTGCTGTATGCCCAGTGGGGTGGGTGCGCTCGCCTCTTGGATGCGGGACTGGCAACGGGGTGTTTTTGGGGTGCTCTCTGGCAGGTACTCGCTCTGCGACGATATGCCCCCCAATTTGAATGCCTTGCGTACGACTGGGCTCGGAATATCGTCCCCGATTTTACGGCGCAGCACGGCGCGGCTCGAGTCTACTGCCGATGGTTGCGCCGTGCGACCGCCTATCGGTCGTGGTCGCCTTCTTGAACGCGCAAAAACCGCCACCGCATTACGGGCATGATCGATGAAACCCCTACTGGTCGTACAACACCATCCAGACGAGGACCTCGGTGCCCTTCGGGAGATGCTCATTGCCGAACGTATCCCGGTACAGGTGCGCCGTTTGGATCTCGAGGAACCCCTGCCTTCTTCGCTGCGCGGCTTTGGCGGTGTCATCAGCCTCGGTGGACCGATGAGTGTGCACGATGAGGGGAACTACCCGTGGTTGAACCTGGAGCGGCGTTGCCTCGCGGAAGCCATCGATGCGGGGTTGCCAACCCTGGGCATCTGCCTCGGCGCACAATTGATCGCGCAGGTCTGCGGCGCGCCGGTACACCGGCATCCCAATGGTCCTGAAATCGGCTGGTGGCCGGTGCGTGTCCGTCCATCGGGAAGGCAGCACCCGGCCGTGACACAGCTTCCTCCGGAGTTTTTCCTGTTCCACTGGCACGAGGATCAATGCGCCTGCCCCTTCACCGCGACGCCCTTGCTCACCAGTGCGCATACGGACTGCCAAGCCTTTGCCGTGGGCGAGCATGTGCTTGCGATACAGGCACACGCCGAACTGACCCCTGAGCTTCTCGAGCGCTGGCTGCTTCTTATGGGGACACCGCCAGCAGATTCCGGAAAGATCCAAACGCCCGAAGAAATATCTCGTCTATCGGCAACCCCTCTGGCTGCTTTGCCGCAGGTGCGGCAGCAGCTTTTCGGGCCGTGGTTGCGTTCTGTGCGGATGCGTTGCGATACACCGGAGGCATCGCCATGGCATACCAGCAACTGACCGTCGTGCTTCGGATGTATCGGCTGGACCCCCTCTGCGATGCCCTGGTGGAATTGGGGGTAAGCGGGATCACCCTGAGCGATGTCGAGGGAGTCGGCCGGCAGCAGGGGTTCTCGACACTGCCCAGTGGGGTTTGGTACCAGTCGAAGAGTCATCCGAAGGTCCGGCTGGATGTCGTGATGCCGCAGAAGCTGGTGCCCCAGGCGATTGCTGTGGTCTTGACGCATGCCCGAACCGGCATTGAAGGGGATGGAAAGTTGTGGATAAGCCCCATGGTACGGGCTCCTATCGTCGTAAGAACGATTGACTCGGACGCTGAAGCCTGACCGATCGCGGGCGCGATCGACTCCAGCAGTGATTTTTCTGGGCGAAGCGGCTCTTAGATGTCACTAAAGAACGCCGCGTAGCAACTGCTTACAGCACGACACGTGAAGCTTCTCCTTGCCCAGGTTAGGATACAGCCTACGCAGCCCGTCTTATCTCAGCCACGAGCGAGGCTCAGTTCGGGGCCTTCTCTTTCGCATGGGGGCCGAGGATTTTGCCGTCCGTGCCGCCGGATTGCCGCCACCCTCCTGGAAGGCCTTCTTCCAACGGAAGAGCATTCTACGCGGCATGCCTCTGAATCATTCTCAGCAATCAAGCTCTAACTCTCTGTGAGGCATAGAGAAAGGAGGTCTGAGATGAAAGCTGAAGCGACGAACCTCTTGCAGTGGCAAGCGCGGTTTGGCACGGAAGAGGCCTGCTTGGAGGCGCTGAAACAAAAGCGCTGGCCCGAGGGGTTTCGATGTCCGAAATGCGGCCATGACCGCGGATACTGGATCGCCGGACGAAAACTCTTTCAGTGCGGGCACTGTCGCCATCAGACCTCGGTGACGGCCGGCACAATTTTTCATTCGTCCAATGTGCCCCTGGTGCAATGGTTCCTGGCCATCTATTTGATGGCGAGCGACAAGGGCGGATTGTCCGCCCTGCGGCTGTCGAAGCAGATTGGGGTCTCCTGGATCACGGCTCACCGGATGTTGCGCCGCATGCGCCGCGCCATGGGCGATCGCGACAGTCTGTATCGCTTGGAAGGGCTGGTAGAGTTGGACGATGCCTTTGTCGGTGGACGCCGGTCTGGGGGGAAGAGCGGTCGAGGGGCCGAAGGCAAAACACCGATCTTGGTTGCCGTGGAAAACCGGGGCAAGAAGGCGGGCTTTATTGCCATCGAGACGACGCCTTCGGTCTCTGCCGACCGGATTCGCGAATTCGCGCGGCGACGCTTGCGCCCCAAGCAACCTACCCGCACCGACGGCTTAATAGCGCTGCGAGTTCTCGGAGAGAGCCAAGAGCATGAGGGGCGCGTGACCAAACCGCATCAGGTGGACGAGTGGTTGCCGTGGGTACACATCGCCATTGGTAACCTCAAGGCCTTTCTTTTGGGCACATTCCATGGGGTATCCGGCAAATATCTGCAGGAATATCTGAACGAGTTTGTCTATCGCTTCAATCGCCGTTTCTGGGAGCCAGAACTGCCCCTGAGGTTGCTCAATGCCTGTATGGAACATATCCCGGTCCGGCTTGTTGCTGAGAAAGGTTAACAGGCATGTTTATCCAAGACATTTTCAACGAAGTCATCACTCCAGAGCGCCCTGACATCACAGCCGCTATCAAGGCGAACTGTGCGATGCAGCTTTCATGAGCGAATTGAGGCCTAACCAACGCTCCAGCGGACAAGCTCCGGCGGGGCTTCGCTCACTTGCGGCTAGAGCTCGCACGTTAGCCTGTCAAATAGCGGTCCATATTGAACAGTTTGTGGATGAAATCAGTAGCATGATTGACCAAGTTAATCGATTACCTGTGCTTAGTATTTCCGATATCGCGTCAATGGGTTGCCATGTCGACAGGCCATCGGATAGATGATCAGTATTTTGTGCGGATAGTTGATGAAGTGTTAGCGCTGATTGGCATTCATTAGCATTTAAAATTTGAGATCAGGTTGCGGCCCGTTAGGGCCGTGGCTCCTATGGCGCGTTGTTATGCGCATTCGCACGTTTTCTACTGGCCGATAACCGTTTGTATCCTCGACGCGATGGCATCAGATAGCACCGAAAGTCCTTGCGCATTGTTGAGATATTTAACATAACGAATGTGCCTAAGGTCAAATGGCACATCATCTTGAGACTGCGCAATCAGTATTACTTCCTTTCCAAGTGCATGCGCAATGCCAGCCTCATAGAACACGTTGGGATTTCTGCTTGAAAGATCACATATCACAACTCGCGCTCTGGCGATCAGGTTCACAATGTCTTGTATTACGTAGTGATGTTCCCAGAAATTGTCTGCGCGCATTGGCTTGAGTCCAAGGGAGTTTACCGCTGACTGTATTGCTGCGTAAACTGGATCGAACTCCGCTGCAAATGGCATCATTATTGAAACGAGACTTGGCTGAGGCTGATGTATGGCCTCAAGACTAAAGACTTGAGAGGTTGGTTCAGCCTTTTGCTGATTCATTAACAAGAACTTGAAGAGGTCTGCTTGCTTTACTTCCCAATGCGTATGTGTGAGGGCGTTCCTGCTAATGCCGAGCTGTGAAGCAAAGCTTTCGATGTCCTCGTTCGGTATTGGTTTGATGCCGTTTTCGGCGACGTATTGGATAGCGGTTTCTGTTGGTCCCTGCACAACGGAGGTTATATAGACGACACGAGCTAATTGCGGACCATCGCCGCCTACTTCGGTCATGAGGAGTGCAGGGAATCTGCTGACCTTTGTGGCATCAAGCCGTCCGCCTTCGTTCAGGACAAGCTGTCCGGACTCCTCGTCAGATTTAATGTAGATCCGACGATTTGAGATAGACCCACCACCATGAGGCCAACCGCTATATGCCACAAGCAGATGAAACATCCAAAGTCCTCCTTATTGTTGATTCACCTGCACCAATGGAAACGTCTTACGACAGAGTGGAATGACTGCTTCCGCTGCGTACCCGCCGTTGACAAGCAAACCCCGGAGAAAATCCCCCAGCACAGGGCTCCAGCTGCGGCTTTTCTGCACCCTTCCTGGCTTAGACGTCTTTTTAGAGTTCGGGTGTGCCCATACCATTGGGCCGCCTTCCAGTCGAACCATAGGTCAGGGCTTCGTGCTGGTTTCCAGGTACTCCAGACTCAGCCCCTTGGTCTCGAGTTGGTAGTGCCAGGTCACCCATGCTGCTGCAATGGCGCATACCGCCAGAATCGCGAGCACACCAGGAATGGTGATGCCAGCCTCCATGAGCGGAAAGCCCACGGCCGATAGCAAGGCGCCTATCCGGGCAACAGCCGCCGCCAGTCCCGAGGCGCTACCGCGTAAATCCGTCGGAAACAGCTCAACGGCTAAGGCAAATACGGTCACGCCAGGTCCCATGCCGATACCGAGACAGTACACCCCGGCTCCCAGGAAAACCGCCCAACTCCGATGGGACAACAGGGCGAGGGAAAGGGTGATCAAGCCAAACGCCATAGCAAAAAAGCCCATCCACTGGAGCCGGACCCTCCCCACACGATCGATTCGTGGAAGAATGAGTGCCATCCCGGCCATGCTCAAGCCAATGAATATCGCGTTGATCACGGCCGCCTGGGCATCGGTCGTCGCAAGACCCTCGGATCGCAACACGGTGGGGAAGTACAGCGCCACACCCAGGCCGACGACATCCAGAAAGAACCACGGGAGCACCCCGAGAAAAAGCCGTCGGTGCCATTGCTTGCGCAAGAGATCCGACCAATGCCGACATTGACCGGCATAAAGCCCTAGGGCGGTCATCCTCTCGGAGTGTTGCCATTCTGGGCGCAAAAGCCGTAAGGCACGATCTGCCGCCTCAAGCCGCGCGTGTCGTGCCAGCCAGCGGGGCGATTCGGGCAGTTTGCGACGCACCTGCAGCAACAGCACAGCGGGAATTACCGCACTCCCCAGCATCCACCGCCACGCGTCGGGACCGAAATCGAAGAACCACCAACCGACCAGACTCGACAGGAGTGCGCCCGACTCCCAGGCAAGGTTGATCCACACAAATCCCTGGCCGCGGTCGGCGGTTCGCCGATATTCGGCTACGAGCGTGGATACCAGGGGATAGTCCAGACCAATACCCAAGCCGACGATGAACCTCGCGACACTGAGCACTAGCAGATTCGGACTGATGGCGCTCAAACCCGCGCCGAGCGCGTAGAGTACCACGTTGGGCAGCAACAGCCGGCGGCGACCCCATCGATCGATGACAGCGCCACCCAGCAGCGCCCCAAAGAAAGAGCCCAGTAAGGGCATGGCCATCACCACGCCCGTTTCCCAGGGCGAGAGGCCCCAACTTGGGGTTAGAGACAATAAGGCCACGGCCATGATGCTGAGATCGTACCCGTCCAGCCCCATGCCCAACATCGCAGACCACAGTGCGCGCCGAATGGGTTGGGGACCCTGGCGTTTTTGGTGTAGGTCGACCAGCCGGGATATCACTGCGATGTCCTCCAGTCTACGAAGGCGTCCATAGTGCCGGAATCATCGAAGCCATACCCGAGCCCGCGAAGCCGCGCAACACCGTTTTTGGAGGGGATTGGCTGAACCATTCCGGGCAGTATAGCTCCAATTCCCTTGCAGACAGACGGCAACGGAGCGGTCCGGTGTCTCCCCACCTCCTTCCAGATCCCGAGCATTCGTCCGTAAGACAAACGGCTCCACCCGTTTTCCCTCCGGCCGGCATCGCCCTTGTTCTCGGTGCCGGTGGTGCGCGAGGGCTCGCCCATATTGGTGTGTTGCAGGCTTTGGACGAGCTCAGGATTCCGGTACGCGCTGTGGTGGGAGCCTCCATTGGCGCGCTCATTGGCGGATTGTATGCCGCGGGGTGGAGCGCCGACGAGCTGCATGAGCGACTGCCCGACACGGTGCGCGCATACCGCGCGCGGGTCTTTTTCCCTTTCCCCTGGGGTGGTGGTTTGCTCGGCAACTGGGGTATTCGTGCCCTGTTGGAGGAGCTTTTTGCGCACGCTGCGTTCGAAAACCTGCGCTTGCCCTTTCTCGCGGTAGCCACCGATCTGCGAACGGGGGAGCGCATCGTCATCGATCGGGGTATGGTTTGGCCTGCGGTGCGCGCGAGTATCTCCATGCCGACCTTGCTCGCGCCGTATCGGTTGCAAAGTCGGCGCTACGTGGTCGATGCCGCGGTGGTGGACCCTGTCCCGGTTGACGTCGCACAGGAGCGTTTTCCTTGGCCCATCGTGGCCGTTCGCGTGCAGGTTCCTCCCAGCAAACGCCGTTTTTTGGCACGGTCCTGGCGTTTTCGCTCCCCCTGGTCCTGGTTCTGGGTAGGGCGCTTCGCCAACGAAATAAGCATCTGGGAGCTCTCCGAATCGCGATTGCGCGAGACCCCTCCGGCGCTTTGTCTCGATCCCATCGCCGAGGATCCTGGGTGCTTCGGGTACGCTCGGTCGAGTACGCTGGTCGAGACCGCGCGGGCTTACACGATGGCTCACGCCGATACGCTGCGCGCCATTGCCGGAGTGGATACCGGTTGAGCGGCAAGTTGTGGCATGGCACAGACCCGGTCTGCCCGAAATCAAGGGGATGAGCCGATCCCAAGCAGGAGTAGATTTACCAGGGCACGAGCAAAGGTCTCCGGTGCATCGACACAGGTCACGGCCGGATAGTGTCGCAGGACGTCCTGGTGTTGGAAGAAAAATACGTTACCCGCGATGAGCAGGGTTGCTGCGAGGGCCGGATCAAACCCGCTGCGCAGTTCACCGCAACGCTGTCCCCGCTCGATGAGCCGTACCAGGGTTCCAAACAGTTCGCCAAATCCCTGTTCCGCGAGTTCCCTGGAGCGGGGTGCGCCCTTTTCGAGGATTTCCCGCCACACCAGCCGGACCCATCGGGGTCGATCCAGCAGGGCTTGCAGGTGACCGCGGGCGAACTGGTGCAAAATCTCCGGAACGCTGCCGTTTGTCTCCATCGCCTCCTGCAAGAGCGCGCGCAGGTTCTCGCTGGCCGAGCGGAGTACCGCCAGATACAGGGCATTTTTGTCGGGGAAATAGTGATAGATGTTCGCTTTACATACCCCCGCCGCGTGCGCGATGGCCTGCATGGAAACCGCTTCGAAACCGCGATCGGCAAAAAGCCCTTCGGCTGCCTCGAGGATTTTGCGACCGCCGTCGCCCAAGCTGGTACCGTTCCGTTCTGCGCGCATGACCCTATCCTGGTTATGAGAGGCCGCTCCGATCGATCCAACCGTGGTACCCAGCGCGCGACAGATGTGGAGACCGCGACCGCGCAAAACACGAGCAGCGACGGCTGCCGCCCCGTGAACTACACCGGGTTTCCCTCTGGCGGTCGTTCTGGCGTACGCCACTGGGATGGCGACCGGGGAATCCACAGTTTTCGATCAAAGTCGTACAAGAAACAGGCTCTGGCATAGCGAAAGGCGGACCGGACAGGCGATTCCCTTTCGATAATCAGATGGGGAAACGCTTGCGCGAGGATATCGAGTGCCTCTGGCAGGGCGAACCAGGGAATCCGCGTATCCACGTGGTGAGGTACGTGGTAGAGGATGTTGTGCAGCCAAAACCCGAAAAACCTGCTTTTGTAAGTCGTGCTGTCCCGCAGTTGAACCTCCGCTGCGTTCCATCCGGTTCGGGACGCATGGAAACCGACCCGGGGATGCGTGTGATTGACGAACACCACAAAGCCTATGGTTTCCTGAAAGACCAGCAGCGGGAGTACAAGTCCCGTCGCGACTCCGGACAGCCCTCCCACCATCGCCGAGAGCCAAAACCAGGCAACCAGGAAGAGCAGTACGGGAATCCATCCGTTCCGGTGCTCTCGATTCCGGATGCTGTACCATGCCATTCCGCGCCACCACACTTCGACGGTGTAGTACAACCAAAAACCCCAAGGACTTCGGCAGACCCGGTACCAGCCCCTTTCTACGGGATTCATGTTTTTGTAGTCTGCCGGCGAGGCTGGATGCCAGATCCAGTCTGCTGGCAAGCCGGTGAGTCCATGGTGAATACGATTGTGCCCCAGCTTCCACAATGGCACGGGCGTCAAGGAGGGGAGGAGCAGCAGCTGCGCTACCCGTGCATTTCTGTGTGCGTCTGTAGAATACGTGCCGTGGGCAGCGTCGTGGCCGAGCACGAAAAGTGCGGCAATGGCGCCACCGCACAGAACCCCGGCCAATAGGCTCCACGGAAAGGGCAGCCAGCAGGCCAGTATCCAGAAAACCACGAAGCCTACCGCGTCGCGCAGTAGGGCAAAACGCCAGCGGGCAGGATCCTTCGCATAGAGCGAATCGGGAAACAGCACCTTCGACTTGACGGACACGCAAACACTCCGATAACCGCCTTCGGATACTACCGTGAGATCGGGATTGATCACAACCGGATGTATGCGTTCATCCCCTTTGGCAGTGGGTTGGTGTTGCACGAGCAAAGACAGTGAGGGGTTCTACCCGAGTCGATAGCGTCGAGCCGCTCGCGTTGGCAGAAGTAGATTCCGCAGGAGCGATTTCCAGGTGCGATGGATTCGGTGGTCGCCGAAACCTGACGGGTAACCCGGAGTCATCCAAAATTCGGTGCTGGACGTGTACCAAGCGCTTGGAGTCCTTATCCCGATGACGGCTGCGGAACCATTGCGGGTTGGTGTAGTCTCTTACCTTGCACGTTGTATGGACGACTCGGCCAGCCGTTTTGCTGGCCTTCTTTATGCGTTTTTGGATGGCCTAACGGGCCTCAGGGTATCCTCCTTGCTTCCCCCGGGGGTTGTTCTTGGGTAGGCTTAACGCGGCAGACGCCGGTTTGCCCATTTCCCCAAATCACGAAGGAGACACAGCTATGTTCATTTCTCATCGAGCCGACGATCGGAAACACAACCCTGGGGCCTATGCCCTACGCGCTGCGTTTGTCGCTCTGGGCGTGATCGCCTTGGCGGGTTGTGCCAAGAAAGAGAGCACACCGACCACGAGTTCCACGAGCAGTACCGCATCGGCGGCGGTATCGAAGACGACCAGCAGTGCCAAAGCGGTCAAGAGCGCTGCCAAGACCACCTCCACGGCGGTCACCGAGTCGGCGGCCCAGGCCACCAAGTCCGCAGCGGCCACCACGTCGGCGAAGGCCACCTCCGCCACGAGCAGCGCGCATTCGGCATCCAAGAAAGACGCCGACTGAGCCGGCTCCGCGGAAATCCACCACCAAAGACCACGGTTCCCAGAGGAGAATGTGGTCTTTGGTAGAATCCGTCAGGTCACAAGAGCGATATGCTCCGCACGCAGGGCAACGCGCACTACCGGTTTCTGGATTTCCAGGACGCCGAGCCGGGGGATCGCTTTTGCCGCGTCCGCCATACGCCCTACGGGAACCGAGTTTGTGCTCTGGAGATGGCAGAGGTGATAGCCATCGATGCCAAGCGGGTGTACTGCCAGCTCGCGGGACGAAAAAAGCGCTGGTCGTTCCGTAAAACGGCTGAGCAACCCGACTGCTATGTGGAGGAAGATCCCCTGTTTCAGAGTATCGCCCTGCGGTTTCGGCAGACCGAGCGGGTAGAGCGGATAAAGGGCTGGATCCAGAAAGCGCCGGTCGAGGCCTTCGATGATCGGGTATGTGCCGCCATCGAGGATTGGCACAGGGGCCGGGAGTCTCCGGAAAGCGAGTGACCAAGCCGCGCGCTCCGCAAACGGATGCTCCCCATGAATTGCTCGGTGGATTGATCGAGCGGGTCACCTTCCACAACGAGGGTAATGGATTCTGCGTACTGCGGGTCAAAGCCCGCGGCCATCGGGAACTGGTCACGGTGGTCGGGCATGCCGCTGCGGTCACCGCAGGGGAATGGATCACCGCCTCGGGCATCTGGGTCACCGATCGGGACCATGGCCAGCAATTCAAAGCGGCCTTTCTGAAAACCTCTGCGCCGACCAGCCTGGAGGGGATCGAGAAGTATCTGGGTTCGGGCATGATCCGCGGAATTGGCCCGGTCTACGCCAAAAAACTGGTAAGAGCCTTTGGCGACCAGGTCTTCACCGTCATCGAAGAGCAGCCAGAGCGGTTGGCCGAGGTAGAGGGCATCGGCCCCATCCGCCGGGAGCGTATGGTCAGCGCCTGGGCGGACCAAAAGGTCATTCGCGAGATCATGCTCTTTCTGCATACCCACGGGGTGGGTACCGCTCGGGCGGTCCGCATCTTCAAGACCTATGGCACCGATGCGGTGCGGGTCATGACCGAAAATCCCTATCGGCTGGCCCGGGATATTCACGGAATTGGATTCCGAACGGCTGACGAGATTGCCAGAAAAATGGGCATCGAACGCGATGCCCCGATACGGGTCCGGGCGGGCATTTCCTATGCCCTGATGGAGGCGCGGGATGAGGGCCACTGCGGATTGCCCCGGGAAGCACTCATTCCACTTGCCGAAAAGCTATTGGAAGTCTCGACGACGGCCATCGAAAGCGCCATTCAGGAAGAATTGCTGGATGGGGCAATCGTCGCCGATCGGGTGCAGGACGCGGAATGCGTTTTTCTCGCTTCGCTGTACCGGAACGAGCAGGGGATAGCCGAGCTCCTGCACCAACTCCGTACCGGTTCGGCCCCCTGGGCAGGTATTGCCGCGGATGCGGCTATTGGTTGGGTGCAAAATCGTTTGGGCATTGCGCTCGCGGAGAGCCAGCAATCCGCCATCCGCATGGTACTCCGGGAAAAGGTGGCCCTCATTACCGGTGGCCCTGGGGTGGGAAAGACTACCCTCGTCAATGCCATCCTGCATATTCTCGACGCCAAGCGACTGCGCATTGCCCTGGCCGCACCGACTGGGCGTGCAGCCAAGCGCATGAGCGAAACCACCGGCAAAGAAGCCAAGACGATCCACCGGCTCCTGGAGATCAATCCCCAGGGAGGGGGATTCAAGCGTAAGGAGGATTATCCCCTCGATATCGATCTGCTGGTTCTGGACGAATGCTCCATGATCGACGTACCGCTGATGCACGCCATCCTCAGGGCTCTACCCCGAAGCGCAGGGCTCTTGATGGTCGGTGACCCCGATCAATTGCCTTCGGTGGGGCCTGGTCAAGTACTCGCCGATCTCATTGCGGCCAAAACCATCCCCGAGGTCCATCTGACGGAAGTCTTTCGCCAGGCCGCGCAAAGCCGAATTATCCAGGCAGCCCATCGGATCAACGCCGGCTACATACCGGACCTGAGCAAGCCGGAGGGGCAGAGCGATTTCTACTTCATCGCCGCGGACGATCCAGCCGAGGCCTCCGACAAGCTCGTCAAGCTGGTCACCACCCATATCCCTTGCCGCTTCGGCCTAGACCCCGTGCAGGACATCCAGGTGCTGTGCCCCATGAATCGCGGTGCACTCGGAGCTCGGGCGCTCAACGATGCGCTGCAATCTGCCCTCAACGGCGACAGCACGCCCGTTGTCGAAAAGTTTGGCCGTCGCTTCGCACCAAGGGACAAGGTCATGCAGATCCAGAACGACTACGAGAAGGAGGTATTCAACGGTGACATTGGCACTGTGCAGGACGTGGATATCGAGGAGGGCGCCCTGACCGTAGATTTCGAAGGTCGGATCGTCAGCTATGGATTTGGCGAATTGGACCTGCTCCAGCCCGCCTATGCGATCACCGTTCACAAAAGCCAAGGTTCGGAGTACCCTGCCGTGGTGATCCCCATGAGCACGCAGCATTACCCCATGCTGCAGCGCAATCTGCTCTACACGGCGGTGACGCGGGGCAAGGCCCTGGTCGTGCTCCTGGGGCAGAAGAAAGCCGTGGCCATGGCCGCCCGGAATGGGTCCGGGCGACGGCGGTGGTCAAAGTTGTGGGAATGGATGCGGTAGTCGGGAGGGGCGCGATGGTCGCAAACAGACTGATTGCAGACATTCAGCAGAAGAAAGAAAATGACATCATCCGAACCAAATCAGTCATCGGCGTATTTCAACAGCATCGTTTGGCATGTCACGATTTCAGGTCATTGTTAGCCCTGAGATAGCCATAAGTTTGCTATTAAACTGATCGCGATTTACCTTCTGAAATACGCTCGTCGAGCGAGGTGAGAAGGCGAGGACCTACATCAATTGCCCATGCAGAAGCACGCGAATCAACCTCTGCGCCATGAACCGCCGCGTTAAGAATATTCACCATATCAGATAGAACTGACCTTTCCTCGGCGGTTAGAATTTTGGCCCGCGCAAGTGCTCGAAGAGCCTGTCCTACCCCCATTGCGCGACTTGACTTTAAACCGTACATTTCAGCCAGCGAAGAAAGACGCTTTTCGATTTCAATGCGCAACCCTGCAAGCGCTAAATTTGGGTCACGAGTAGCAATAGATTGAAAAGAGTATATGGCTTCCTTTTCCGATGGTGTGACTGCTAGTAATCCAGCCGATTCTGCACGCGATGCTGCTTTCAGAAGTTCATGAAATTCAATCTTCCAACCACCCGGTAACTCAAGTGACTTAACCAGCGGTGCGAGCCAAGGAAGGATGGCAATAACGATGAGAGCAAGCGTCACTGAATCAATAGTTAGTTGCGGCCAAACGATATGGGCTAGAGCGAGAAGGAGTGCACCGAAAGAAATCAGTTGACGCAATCCCTTTAAGGGCATGATCTTTAGTTTCCTGTTTGGCAATTCATCCATAGCAATTAGTTCATGCACTTTAAAGATTTAATTATGTCTGGCGATTAGACGGCGGTTTGAATCAACCATTACCGGCAGGGTATCGGATCTTACAATTGCAGCAGATGCTAGTTGCAAGAACTCGTCGCTTGTTGCCCACAAGGGACCAATGAGAGGAGTCAAATCTGACCACGCTGCCTTCCGTAACATTGCCACCAAATCTCTCGCAATCTTAGTCAAGCCGAGGGCTGTCGCAGGGAGTGAATATGTCGAGGTGACTTGTTGAACCACCTCTGAATCCATATCCCCCGGTTCTACCAATGAGGCCGAAATATCAGCCAATGCCATTAAACAGGCTATGAAGACGTATTGTGCACTATCAGCTCTATTCAGACCATAAATCAGATCTTGTCTCTTTTCGAATTTCCCCAAACTGGTAATTAAATCTCGGTATTCACCTTCGAATATGTTCGCCGACAAAAACTCTCCCTCGCTCTCCCACGCAGAGACATATGACTCGGGTATATGACCCTCCCAGTTATCTAGATGCCCAGCGCCTGCTAAAGCAGACTTTGCCTCGTCCCATTTTGATCCCTCAATGTAGATCATGTCAAATCCGAGAGGCCCCATGAAGCACTTAGATATTGAAGGCACCATAATGTGAATCTCTGTGTCACCTCCGATATAATGGTCCCAAGCTGCTAACCAATATACTCGCTTAGTGGAAGATGCGTGAGGCTGTTTTGTCAAACCAAGTGAAAGATCACTGATTCGCACAAGAGCATCCTTGACAGAATGCAATTTCTTCTGCGCCTCTAGTAGCGGAATCTCAAATGCAGGATCATGCTTGGCAGAATTGTAGGTTTTTCTAAAATCATGAAGAGCACCGATGTCTTGCTGACTGGCTTGGCCAGAAAGGCAGCCAATGAAATGCACGAAAGCGTGCCTTGGAGGTTCCTTTGGGAAAATGACTGCCTTGAAATAAAGCTCCAGTTTAGCGCCAACGGCAGACATGATTCCATTGATATCTGTTGGGCTGTATATTCGGTAGGGCAGCCTACTCAGGTCGGAAATTGCATCTTCCAGATATCTCACGATCTCATCTCCGTTAGTGTGCATTTCTCAGCCCTAGAATAAATATAAAGACCGGCATCATGGATGATTAACCATAATCAATCGTTCCAACCTATCCATGTTCATGTGTAATAGGGGAAACAACGGGAAGCTCGATTAACCCCCAAAAACACAACCGACTGGCACGGCGAAGCTCTCTCTGGCTCAAATCCGTCGGTTTTGAGCTGATATTTCCCTCTATTGTGGGCTTTTTAGCCCTATTTCCTGCCGCTCGGACAGACTACGCCCCCAAAAAGGCCAAACGACGCATGTTGTAGACAATGACCATCATGCCCATGGCGAAGGTGGCGCGGGCCTGACCGATGGTGCGGATTTTCTTCCCGCCCCACTGGGTGATGGCAGCAAAGACATGTTCCACCCGCGCCCGCACCTTGGCAATGCGCTGGTTCCGCCGCTCCTGACAGGCCGAGAGAGGCTTGCCGGGCTTTGCCTTGCGCTGGATCTGCGGGCGATAGCCTTGCTCCCGAAGGCGTTCCTCTCGTTCGGCCCCAACATACCCTTTGTCGGCATAGATCTCGGCACTGGTATTCCACTCGTCGAGCGCTGCTTCCAAGTGCTGGGAATCATGGACCTTGGCGGTATCGGCAATCCAGGTCCGAACGAACTTGTGCTTGCGATCCACGCTCACGGTGAATTTGTAGCCGTGGTGCGATTTGCCGTGCTTTTTGGTCCAGCTGGCATCTACGTCCTTCTGCCGCCGCTTGGTGGGCTTCCAGTCCGCAGGGACCGCGTCTTGTTCTAGCAGCGTCTTCTCCTCTTTCGTGAAATGCTGCTTGGGTGCCGGTACCAGAGTGGCATCCACGATCTGTCCCGCACGAGCCTCCAGCCCATGGGCACGAATCTGTCGGTCCAGATCGTTGAATAGAGCCGTAACCCCATCTACCCCGATCCGGTTTTCAAAGCTCCAGATGGTCGTGCGATCGGGGATGTTGCGGGAGTGCTCCAGGCCACAGAAACGCCGGAAACTGCGCCGATCCAAGAGCTGAAACTCCGTCTGCTCGTCAGAGAGGCCATGCAGGCGCTTGACCACCAAGACCCGAACCATCACCTCGGTAGGATAGGGAGGACGCCCACCTTTGGGCTGCTCCGGACGGGGAGCGATCTTTTCTACCGCCTGTGCCAAAGCAGAGAAGTCGACCACCGCCTCGATCTTCTGCAAGGGGTCACCGATGGCATTCGCCTTTTGGACATGGATCTCGTCTGCCAGAAGATCGTTGTTCACCGCCGCCCGTCGCGCAATCATCCCGTCTACCCCAATGCCATCTGACTGCCCGATATTCTATCAAAAACACAGGCGCGATGGGGTTTTTCGAGGCGCCCGGACGTTCATCTACAAAGCGTTGGAGCGGTCGCGCATTCAGCACTGCCGTCCCACGAGCAAGCCGGATGTCTGGGCCTGTTCCATGTATTTCCGGGAGCTGCATCACGTCCGTGGGCATGCTCGGGTCATTGAACTCATTCGAGAGGGGCATCAATGGACGCTTTATCATCCCCATCGTCAGCGTCTCAGCAACAGCGCCTACTGAGCTATTGGCGCAGCCTGTCCCACCAGGATTGCCCCGATCCACGGCTGTATCCGGGAATGTTGGACGAACTGCGCGCTGCTCTGCGGGATGCGGTTCATTTGCTGGAAACAGAGCGTCGGCAGAAACGGTCATGCGGGCCACAGCGGTCGTGCTGAACGGTATTCTTGCCCGTGGCCGGGCCTGGGTGTCGCGCATCCAGTCCCGGCGCAGCCGCAGTCATCGCAAACGCCAGGATGCGGCCCGGCGTCGGGAGTGTAGCCTAGCCGAGATCGTCGGTGCCGATGCTGGAGAAACCTTCGCCCGGCGCATGGCGTACCTGCGTACACTCGATCCCTTGGTGTTCGAGGAATTGGTCTTGGATGCTTTCCAGAAAAAGGGCTGGATCGTGGAGCGCAACCGCCGCTATAGCGGCGATGGTGGTTTGGACGGCAAGGTGTTCATGGACAATCGCTGGCGCGGCATCCAGTGCAAGCGGTACAAGGGACCAATCCAGACGGCACATGCTCATAAATCGAACCACGGATGCAAGAGTAGCTGGATCAGCACGTGGTTATTTCTATTCCTAACTGTACATTATCATGGATAGCCTTATGAATTGGGCATTGCTCCAGCATAAGGCGCAAGGTATTGCGATCTGCATCAGATAATGAAACTGTCAGCACTAACTGCACATCTATACTGACAATATGGCAACGAGGGCCATAATCCACTATCCATCGCAAAAGCGCAGAACACGAAGGCGGATACTGGCGACGGCGCATAAATCGCGCGGTGAACTCAGTCAGACATACACCGAGTGACCAGACCAGACACGAGTCCGGCTTGGTGAGCTCTGGTACCAATATCAGTTGGCCATTACCTGCACATTTACAGGTAGGCTTTTCTCCAATCTCCACATTGCCCAAGGCATTACGCTTAACAAGCAAAGCCTGCTCGTGCAGTTTCGTGTGCGGCATAGATCTATCGTAAAGAGACCAGGACGTCGGTGGCGCTGCAAGGCCAAGTCACTTGGCCAATATTATTCCTATCAGACAAGGAGTTACTCCCTTACCAAAGCGGGGCCAACAGCCGCTATGTTATCCAGCTCTTCTGGAGTAAAGCAGTGTGTCGATCTTGCTTTTCCGCGCCACTTCAGCCAAAGCACATAGACTACGCCCAAGGCAAGCAGGATGAGAACGGTCTGGTCAATGCCTGCGGCAACATATTTTGGACCGCATATCAAAAACAAGACTTCTACTGCCGTCAGGCTTGTTACGACGCACACAGCCGCGACAAACAGACCAAGATGATGATGTGCTTTCACTTGGCGATGGACGGCATCATGTTTGCGGATGAGGAACACGAGCATATTGATGCCATCCAACAAGAATTCTCCGACCAGAAAGAAACCTGCGGCACTGAGCACCAAACTAAACAGATCGCGTGTACTGGGGAAGAACATCTGCAGCGCCACAACGATCATGGAGAGCCCCATTGGCAGCACTACTGGCCAACGAGGAACCCCAAATCTGTTCAAGCCTGCCATCCAATTGGGCATGACGCCATCCCGCCCCATGGCATACAAAGCGCGGGACAGGATGAAGGTCGTGAGCCAGAGACTCCCAGCCGTCGAGCAGATGATGGCAATGCGGAAGTATGGAAGCAATCCCGGAGCAACCGTGCCGGCCCAGAGGCTCAAGGTGTCCGACGTAGTGGACAGCCTATCCAGGGGAAGCTGATGCAGGAGCAAGGGCCAGATCAGCAGGTAGTACGCCACTACGGACACCGCACCGATGATCCCTCCCCAGCCAGGGGTAATGCGTGGCTTTTTTGCTTCTTCAGAGGCATAGGAGTCTATTTCCCAGCCATCTACTATGGTAGCCGCTACTACCATACAGACGATAATCCCTCCCCAATTGAGGTGACTGAATGAGAAGTCTGCGGCACCGACGGCAGCTGGTCCCCAATGCGCGTAGCCGATCACGGCCATGAACCCCACCGACAGGACTTCTATCACCAGAAAGATTTGCGTCACGCGGGCCGTCATTCGCGCTCCAAACAAGAGCACAATCAGAGCAAATACTGCCCAGAATATGGCACCCAGGATCTGCAGCAGATTACCAGGATGAGGAATGCCTAAGGCCCTGTAGGTAAATTGAGCAGCGGGTATGAGAATGGGAGGTATGGACCAAAAGTAGGCGAGGATGATGATCCAGGCCTGGAAATTGGAGAAATCGATACCAATAATGCGCCTCGACCAGTGGTATGAGGCGCCGGCATTCGGGAAATGCTGATTCAGGGACAGGAAGATCCAGGAGCAGAGAATGAATGGGATGGCAATCAAAACAATGGCGAGCGGAACTGCAGCACCTGCAGCTTGGGCCATCACCGAACCAGCGGCGGCGACGCTGAATATAGGAGCGACACTCGACACGGACAAGGTTCCCAAGTCGAAAAGTTGAAAAAAACGGTGCAAACTACTCATGGTCAACTCTCCAAATGAACACGCGTTGTGTGATGCCGCTCGCTTTAAGATTGAATCTATCTAACAGTCATGGGTATTGCAGCCCCACCCTTGATGATGAAAAATGATCCTGACCATCGGCGTTGCCAGTCGTTAGAGGCACCATAACCGGGCGGTGCTTGGCTTCTGCGGGTCTATGGTCGATCTCTCTCTTCTCTTTGCAAGCCTCTGGTGAGGTCTGCAGGGTAAGTGTGCCCAGCGTTCTGCAGTTTTTCCACATTAAGGTTTTGCCCACTGCCTAGACCATGGCCGACTCTGCCGCCGTCACGCTGAAGATCGGCCCCACGCTGGAGATGGACAATCTGGACAAATCAACGAGCTGAAGTGTGTTGTGCAACGTCTGACGGGCGTCCGCGAGCATGACCGCCTCCTGGACACAAGGTGGCTCAGGAACCCGCCAACGCTTTTTCACGATGCGCGCGCAACCAGGAAAACCAGGGCTCCAGACCCGCTCCCGTGGCGGCGGAGATCTGCAGCACCTCGGCATGATGCGCGACTTCGTGCAAGTAACCGAGGCAACGTTCCAGATCGAAGGAGAGGTAGGGCAACAGATCAATCTTGTTGATCAGAATCAGGTCGGCGCCGTGAAACATGTGGGGGTACTTTGCTGGCTTGTCTTCGCCCTCAGTGACCGCGAGGATAACCACCCGTGCCGCCTCACCGAGATCAAAGAGGGCCGGGCATACCAGGTTTCCCACGTTCTCGATGAAGACGATGGAGCCGGCGGCCGGGTCGATTTCCTGCAGTCCCTGCGCCACCATATCCGCCTCCAGATGACAGCCCTGGCCGGTATTGATCTGCACGACGTTACAACCCGCCTTGCGTATGCGTTCCGCATCGTGGAAAGTTTCCTGATCACCCTCCACCACTGCCAGGGGGAACTCGTCCGCGAGTTCCCCCAGAGTCTTTTCCAGCAGGGTCGTCTTCCCGGCTCCCGGTGAACTCATGAGATTCAGGGCAAACACGCCACGTCCTGCCAGCCAGCCGCGATTGCGTTCTGCAAGGCGATCATTCTTATCTAGAATCCGCGCCTCCAGGGATACCACGTGGGCATCCCCGTCCCCCGGTACATGGGGGTGGGCGTTGAGATGGGAGCCCGCGCCGCCATGGGCATGCGAATGCACACCATGGTTATGCTCCGCTTCGTCGCCATACCGGTGCTCATGGGCATATCCGAGCACATCGCCCGATGATCCCGAGGTATCGACAACCGCAACTCCCGAAACATCCAGGTGCGTTATCCGCGTTTGTGCTCCATCGGAGCATCCACAGGTTTTACACATCACTGCACCTCCATATCCTTGATGTTGAGTTCCTTGCCGGCCACGCAGATCAGGTCGCCCGCGCCACACGGACAATGCTCGAATACCTGCCGGAGAGGGACACGTTTGCCACAGGACCGGCATTCACCCTCACCGGGAATCTCCAATACCTCAAGGTCGGCGCCCTCCAGCGGCGTGCCCTGGCTGCACACGTCGAAGCAGAAGCGGATGGCGTCCGGCACCACCCCCGATAACAACCCCACTTCCAGCCGTACCCTGGTCACCTTGCGACCATGGGCCTGCTCACTGCAGATGGAGACAATATTGCGGGTGATCCCGAGCTCGTGCATCGCCGTCCCTCACCTAACAGATTCGCGGCAACTGTTCGCCCACCAGCATATCGACGATGCGCTCACCGCCGAAATGACTGCTCAGAACGACCCTTCCCGGCGGGTTCGGAAGCACCTCGCCGATAATCTCGGCATTGGTGCCTTCCGGGCAAGCTCGCAGTGCCTCCAGGGCAGCCCCGGCCTCTTCCGCAGGCACCACCGCAAGGAGTTTACCTTCGTTGGCCAGATAAAGGGGATCCAGGCCCAGCACTTCGCAGATGCCTCTAACCGCGGGACGGACCGGAATACTATCCTCCACGATGCGCATACCCACGCCCGCCCCCTGGGCAAACTCGTTGAGTACCGTAGCCAGCCCGCCACGGGTCACATCGCGGATGCAGCGGGTACCCGGTGCCGCCGCTAGCAGTGCGGCGATAATCCTATGCAACGGCTGGCAATCGCTCTGCACATCGGCGTCCAGCGCCAGATCACCGCGCGCCTTCAAAATGGCGGCGCCATGATCCCCGAGGTGGCCGTTCAACAGCAGTTGGTCACCCGGTCGGATCCGGGCAATCTCCAGATTGACGTCCTTCGGGATAATTCCAATGCCGGCGGTGTTGATGAACAGCTTGTCCGCGCTGCCCCGCGGTACCACCTTAGTATCCCCCGTGACGATCCTAACCCCTGCGGCCTGTGCCGCTCGCGCCATGCTGCACATCATCTTCTCCAGAATGGCGAAGGGCAGCCCCTCTTCCAGGATCAGGGAGCAACTCAGCACGGTGGGCCGTGCGCCGCCCACCGCCAGATCGTTTACGGTACCGTTGATGGCCAAGGTGCCGATGTCGCCGCCCGGAAAGCTGAGAGGATCGACGACGTAGGAATCCGTGGTAAAGGCGATCCGGCCACCGTTCCCGACGATTTCCGGCACATCGATGCGGGCCTGATCCTCCAGCGGCGTGGTGCTGGAGGCGCCCAGGGCGGGCAGAATCAATCCTTCGATCAGATCCCGCATGGCTTTGCCACCACTGCCATGGGAAAGGTTGACTGCATCACCATGGGGTCTTTTGACGCGAGGTTGCGGATTTGCAGCCATCAGAACACCTCCTCTGTGGCAGCGGGGATCTCTGCCGATATTTTTCCGTAATTGAAATAGGCGGCACACGCCCCTTCCGAGGAAACCATCAAAGAGCCCAGCGGCGTTTCGGGCGTGCAGGCTCTACCAAAGACTTTGCACTCCCAGGGTTTTATAACCCCTTTGAGCACCTCTCCACACTGACACGCCTTGGGGTCAGCAATGGACAGATTGGGTACGGCAAAGCGGCGCTCAGCGTCGTAGCCTGCAAAGCAATCGCGGATCCTGACCCCGGAGTGATCGATGGAACCGAGCCCCCGCCACTCGAAGTACTCGCGAATCTCGAACACCTGCTGGATCGCGTCGAGCGCCTGGATATTACCGGCTTCGGGAACGATCCGCGCGTACTGGTTTTCCACCACGCAGCGCCGCTCGGCCAGTTGTTTCAGCAGCATCCACAGGGACTGCAGAATATCCAGAGGCTCGAACCCGGCGATCACCACGGGTTTATGGTAATGTCCGGCGATAAAGTGATAGGGGTGGGTACCGATCACCATGCTGACATGGCCGGGGCCCAGGAAGCCGTCCAGCTCCATATCGGAGGAGTCGAGAATGGCCTTGATGGTGGGCAGCGTCGTGATGTGATTGCAGAATACGGAAAAATTGGCCACCCGCTGGCGTTCTGCGGCGAGAATGGTCAGCGCCGTCGCCGGCATGGTCGTTTCAAAACCGAGACCGAAAAACACCACTTCCCGGTCCGGGTTATCTCTGGCGATGGCCAGCGCATCCAGCGGCGAATAGACCATCCGCACATCAGCGCCCGTGGCCTTGGCCTGCAGCAGGCTCTTGCGCGAGCCGGGAACCCGCATGGCGTCGCCAAAGGTGGTGAATATCACCCCCGGACACTCGGCAATGGCCACACAGTCATCTACCCGTCCCATGGGCAGCACGCAGACCGGGCAACCCGGCCCATGTACCAATTCCACGGATTCCGGCAACATTTGTTCTATGCCATATTTAAAAATAGTATGCGTGTGTCCACCACAAAATTCCATGAGTTGTAGCGGCCTGTTTCGTGCTTGGGGAACATGCTGAACGAGACGATGGATGTCTTCCACAAGAATGGATGCTTTTTTCGGGTCCCGAAACTCGTCGACATAGCGCATGTTCATATCTCCTTATCTAGTTTTCCGCGATGATCCGCCAACAGGGTATGTACTAGATCCCACAAAATATGGTATGCCGTCACATGACTCTCTTGGATCCGGTGCACACTATCCGATGGAACAACCAAAAGGTGGTCCACCAAGCGGCTTTCGCGCATCGCTCCGCCCTCCATTCCAGCCAGACCAAAAGTACGCATACCCAGATCCCGCGCTTTCTGATAAGCGACTATCAGGTTTTTTGAATTGCCACTAGTCGAAAATCCAAAAATGGCATCTTTAGTCTGGCCTAACGCAGAAAGCTGGCGAAGAAATACGTGAGCAAATCCGATGTCATTACCTACGGCCGTAAGCATACTTTGGTCGACGGTCAGGCTATGGGCCCGCAAGGCTGGCCTACCCGTGGTTATGGGATGCATAAACTCTACGGCCAAATGATCCGCATCGCAGGAAGATCCGCCATTACCCATAGTGAAAAGAACTCCGCCTTGTGCGAACACTCCAGCCAACGCTTCGGCCATTACGACCAGTTCGGACCCGTATTGATCGAAAAACTTCTGCTTGATTGTGATACTCTCCTCTACCTTATGAGAAACCGACGCAAGCAAAGCTTCACGTTCCCGCACTGGATCTTTTTTATTTCCATATAGGAAGGGATATAGGCCGCGGATGGGCTCATCCTGGTTCATGCGATCATTCTACCTCGCCAATCCCACCGATTGACTGTCTCGTATACGATCCATCTCTATTTGGGCCTCTCCAAGTTCGGTTAATACTTCCAGGGTCAAACGAGCCTCTTCCTCACTGATCCGGCTCATCGCAAAACCGACATGGACGAGGACCCACTCGTCTATACAGCTTTCCAGCGGATGATCGTGATCGACAATACAAGCCACATTTACTTCACGTCGCACACCATTGATATCTACCTCGGCTCGTTTCTCATGTGTACTGACGATACGGGTAATTCTTCCAGGGATACCTAAACACATGATGGCGTTCTCCTTTCTGTTTGGGCGCGCTTATCAGATAAAGCGCGGGCAGCGCTGACCAATGCCTGGCCGAAAGAAAGTCCGCCATCATTGGCGGGCAGCCGAGCGGAAGCCAGGACCTCAAAACCACTGTCTTGCAACTGGGTCTGCAGGAGCTCCAAGAGCGTTACGTTCTGAAATACTCCACCGCATAGCACAATTTTTCGACTGTCTGGGTTCGCACGCTGAAAGCCCTCCTCTATCCAGGAATACAACGACCGCGCTAGGCCTACGTGAAAGCGCGCAGATATCTCGGATAACTCGAGACCTCGGCGAAGATCACTAAGTAACGGCTGCCATAATGGGCGGGGATCAAGGCCTAAGAGCCCCCCATCGGTCACAACCGGTAATAGGTATGCTCCGTCGTCGATTTTCTCTATCATCCCCGGGGCGATAGCTGCCTCCAAAAGCATGGCTGCCTGCCCTTCAAAGCTAAGACGCTCTGGAGCTAACGAGCAGGCTGCCGCAACCGCATCGAAAAGCCGTCCCATGGAGCTACAACTTGGCGCTCGGGTTCCTTGCCGCCACATGTGCTCGTAGACGGCAAGCGGCTGTTTCTTCAACCAATCGGTAATCGCAAGATCAGGGAATTCCTCGATAAAGTTCTTTAATCCGATACTCAAAAAGATCTGAGCCAAAGTGTTGCGCCATGGTTCACGCATGGCCTGCTCACCACCAAGTAGAGCACTCGGAAGCAGACGACCTATACGTTGACAACGATGGTAATTAGCTAGAAACAACTCTCCTCCCCATAAAGCGCCGTCCAGACCATAACCCAGACCATCCAGAGCCACGGTGAGAATTAGTGGATGATCAATGGGAATAGCTCGTTCACCTAAGACGGCTGCCGCATGAGCGTGGTGATGCTGGATTTGATCCAAGGGTAAGCCCAATTCCTCAGATATCTTCTGACCCAACTGGCTAGCGTGATAGCCGGGATGTGCATCAATAGCAATTCGCTCGGGTTCATGAGCAAAGAGATCCCTATAGCGAGCCAATTGGATTTGGTATTCCTCCCATACCCGAACATCGGCGAGGTCACCCATGTGTTGTGAAAGAATGGCTTGGTCGTCCTTTATCAAACAAAAAGTGTTCTTGAGCTCAGATCCGAGCGCCAAGATCTGCGGCAGTCCGGAAAAACCTTCCGGTAGGGACAAGGGGGCGGGAGCGTATCCGCGTGCGCGGCGCAGGAGACGCAACTCACCTGCGGCGACGACTGCGACTGAATCGTCTACTCGGTTTACGATCGTCCGGTCGTGAGACAATATCCAATCTGCAATACCGTCCAACGCCTCGATGGCCTCAACTTCATCTGTGATTTGGGGCGCATCCGTCAGATTGCCGCTGGTTAAGACAATGGGACGCTCCCAGCGGCGTAACAGGAGGTGGTGCAACGGTGTGTACGGCAACATGAACCCTAGCCGACACATCCCAGGAGCAACACTGTCGGGGAGCGATAACGGCTCTCGTCTTTTGAGTAGAACTATAGGGGCCTCTTTAGAGAGCAGAGCCCGTCTATCTAACTCGCCAACCTCGGCGTAACGCGCGATGACTTCAATATCCCGAGCCATCAACGCCAGAGGTTTATGCGGACGACCTTTGCGTTCACGCAATCTGTTTACAGCACTTGCGTTCGCTGCATCACAAGCCAGATGAAAACCGCCAATCCCTTTGATAAGCACGATCTCACCAGTGCGGAGGAGATTTGCGGCGGCGTCTATATCGTCAAGGGACGTAAAGCGATCCAGACTGAAAGGCGAACCATCTTGGCGGCGCAATCTTGCTTTGGGTCCGCAAACATGACAAGCAGTAGGCTGAGCATGGAAGCGCCGATCGTCAGGGTTTTCATATTCAGATCGACAATCCTCGCACAGAGGGAATTGCGCCATAGATGTGTTCGCACGATCATAGGGGATCTTACGAAGAATAGAAAACCGAGGACCACAGTGGGTACAGTTAGTAAAGGGATACCGATAGCGCCGGTTGAAAGGATCCAAAGTCTCGCGCACGCAATCGTCGCAACTCGCCGCATCCGGTAATACACCAGTATGGATAGCTCCACGTTCACTTGCTATAATCCGAAAAGAGTCTGGCGGTTTTCCAACCACCCAGTCAGAGCATTCGAGTTTGTCTATGCGTGCAAGAGGTGGGAGAGATTCCAACAAGGACGGCAGGAAACGTTTCAGATCTTCTGCTTCACCCCAGATTCGAATAAGGACCCCCTCGCTGTCGTTAAGGATCTCTCCAGTAAGAGCTAGCTCCTGCGCCAAGCGCCAGACGGTAGGACGAAATCCCACCCCCTGCACCAGACCACGCACACGGATGCACTCACCATGCGGCTCATCAGCAAATACGGTATTCATGCTAGTCGATCCCAAAGCAGTACTCGGTTGTTACCGGAATCGGCCACAATAAGAGTGGAGCCTGCAGCCTGAATACCGTAGGGCCAACATAAACTATCGCGCTGGGGGGTCCCCCAACGATTATCACCTTTGCTACCAAAATCTGGTTGAGCAGCCAATACCGATGCCGGAGCTCCTTCTGCTATCTCATCCACGCGCCAACCTAATAGGCGACTATTCGCAGTATCCGCCACAACCAGAAGATCAGCGAAGGCGCTGATTCCGTAGGGCATATTGAAGCTGGATGCGGTTGGATAGTACTCCCCCTGATTATGCGCATCCGCTGTAGCGTCGCGCTGTCCGAGAACAAAATCCGCGGACTGTCCATTGGTAGCAGGTAGGTGGGACCAAATCAGAACACGATTGTCACCAGCGTCAGCGACAGCTAAATATGAACCGAGTCGCGTGACTGCGTGCGGCCACCGCATACTCATAGCGGAGGGAGCACCACCGGCGTTCTCGTCGCGGCAAACAAAGTCACGCTGGCCGAGCACACCGTCTGCAGCCTGGCCGTTTCTAACGGGCAATCCGTCCCACCAAAGCACCCGTCGATTCCCGGTGTCCGCGACGTAAAGGCGTTCGCCATCCCAGTGCACCCCGTATGGCCAGAACAAGGTATTCGCAGAAGGATGATTATTCCCACGATTTATCTCTGATCCCGAAAAATCGGCTTGCCCCAGGACCAAATCAGCCGGTTGCTGGGTTCTGCGCGGTGCTTCTCGCCAGATCAAAACACGATGGTTCCAAGCGTCGGCTACCGCCAAGCCCTGTCCAATACCGACTATACCCGTGGGGACATTAAGTGTAGTCACACCTACATCACTGTGCCCATTACGCCCTTCCGAAGAAAAATCGGCGTGTCCAATTATATGATCGGCACCCTGTCCATCTACCTTCGGGCACGCATTCCAACCCAAGAGGCGATGATGACCTGTATCGCATACCCAAAGAGCGCCGTCCGCTGTGACAGCCGCACCTCTGGGCCCAAAGAGGGTTTCCCGACTAGGCACAACAGCACCTACAACACCCTTCGGCTGCATTTGTTCACCGAGAATAACTCGCGCACCACTCGAGAGCAAAAAAGCCGCGCTTGCGGCACGACCTCCTGACCGTGCAGATATGTGTTTCTGGCGCAAGGATACGAACTGCTCCATACCTAATCCTCCTTCCGCACCTGAACCATTCCGTTCAGCACACGCACTGCGCGAACATCAAGTTGGATCTCGGGTACCGTCAAACACTCCCCGCTATCCAAGTGGAAGCGGAAGCCATGGGCCGGGCAGGTAAGCACTCCGTCGCGATTAACATCGCCACCATCTAACGGCAATCCTAGATGTCCGCAAGCATTACGGTAACAACGCACCACGTCTTGTTTATTTCTCCAGAAAATTAGGGATTCTCGACCAAATTCGCGAGAAATCGTCTGGCGGACGGGCAGATCGCTTAGCGGAAAGAGAGAAACCCAGCGATGTCGACCAGTGATCGCGAAGGGACTAATGTATTGTATGCCGGAGGAGGGTTCCGCTGTCTTGGTGATATTTTGGTTGGCTGTTTCAATATGAACAATCTCTGGACAGGCTTCTCGAATCGCCCGCTCCACACCTTCGCTGAGGGTAAGTGAAGAGGACGGGCAACCGTGACAAGAGCCCAGCAGCCGCAAGACGACGGTATCTGGAGGGCGCACTTCCACCAATTCCACGTTACCACCATGCCCTTCGAGACTTGGCCGCACACCATCCAGCGCTGATTCAATACGTTCCTGCAAGGAAGCTTTAACTAGACCAAGGCTACGCAACACGGCATAAAGATATGGATCCTGCGCTGCGCCCCGTAGCACGACCAACGTCTCAGGATTTTCACGAAGGCTACGAATTAGTCTTCGAAAGGCCTCTCGGTAGACATCCTCCCACGCGTTCAGCAACGCGTTCACAGTGCGCTTCTGGGTTTCATCCCACCCATCCAGTACCTTTTCGAGGCTACCAATCTGAGCCAGATCTACGTCAAGATCTCGGCAATCGATCATCTCACCGACCCGGGCTTGTCCGGATGGTTCAGACAGCGACGTGTTGGCATTTTGAGGCCGCGCATCCATACTAAGCGTACTTCAGTTTAGCGAACAACAACGGCTGCAGTGCCCCGGATATGACTCCTGCGATAATGCATGCCAAAGCAAACGAGCTGGTAGCCACATAGACCGCTACGGTCAGAATCGCGGCAAGGACGATATTGGCCAGCAGTAGCAACAAGACCTTCCGCGTATCCTTAAACAGTTTTCCCCTAAGGAATAATCCCGCAGAATTCCAAACCATATCCCACATTTTTGCGATCTCCGGCAATCAGATGATTTAACAGATGGCCAAAACGATAACGCCGATTACTATCCCAGGTAACACGGGCATAGTGGAGTACATGCTGCCCATCATTGCTGCTAGTTTATAATCTCCCAAGGCTTTTCCCCCAATTACCATTCCCGATACAGCGCCCGCAACCATGCCCAAAAGTGTGCCAACCATGATCCAGGCTATGGTCATTCCGGAAAAACTCAAGGGATATATAAACATAGAGACACTCTCCTTTCACTTAGTGTACACGGTCTGCGCCAAACATATACTCTCGGATCTCTTGGAGCGTTTCGGCTACCAGCCGAGCTTTAGCTACTTCACCGTGCTCTCGAAATATCGCTTCCGCCTCAGCATAGAGGTACCGGGCTCGGTCAAGATTTTTCGACTGTCCAAGTTCTGGTCGTTCAGAATCGTCGGGTAAATTACTTAACGCATTTGCTAGATTGCTTATCGTATTTGCATATTCCAGTGGACGATCGGTGGCAGTACGCACCTTGAGCGCCTCTTCATAGCACTGCACCGCTCGGAGATTATTCTCTACAGGGTGGGAGCTGCTCGCATACTGCAACGCATTGCCTAGATTATTCTGTAGCATAGCATATTCGTTAGGATGGTCTTCCAATCGAAGGACTTTGAGAGCCGCTTCGTAGGCTTGCACAGCAAGCGCCTCGCGCATTTTACCCGCCTCTTCTCCCATGGTCATCGACAGATAAGCGGTTGCTATGTTGTTCTGAATAATCGCAAATTCTCGGGGATGATTTTCCGCAGTAAATATCTTAAGTGCGCTATGATAGCGACGAACAGCATCTGCAAAATGGGCTTTACCTTCCACCGCCAAGGTCTGCAAAACCAAGCCTATATTCATCTCCAATTCAGCAAGTTCCTCCGGTGTCGCCAGATCCCGCAGCGTCACCTCTGCCGACTGGAATCGCTCCAGAGCCTGCTGCAAAAGTTCATGACCTTCTGGTATAGCCATTAACGCGCTGCCCTGGCCGGCCAGAAGGCGGCCATAAAGAAGCCGGTCATCCTTCGGACAGATCTGCAAAGCTTCATTGTAAAGATCATTTGCATAGGCCAGATCGGTAGGTTCGTGGGGCCTCCGCTGCAGACCAAGCGCAATCTCCATCAGCATCTCTGCACGCTCCCCAGCAGGAATCCGGGGATCCCGCGCTATTCGAATTGCAGAGTTGAAGTCCGTAGTTGCTCGTGTTTCCGGCATGTTGCACCCCATGAGTAACGCCCGGTCCTGAAAAACAAAGCCCTCAGTAAAAGGTTACTCGAAGAAAAGTCGCGTGTCAACTAGGGTTGCATATAGTGAAAACTATCTTTTGTCCGCCGGGCCCGGCGATCGCTTGGTTCCGGAAATCCATCGCGTTCGCCACGCGACGTGATTGGCGTTCCAAGAAAAAGACAATATCTGATCAACAGAGTCATCGAGCATGCATTCGCGGAGAAAGCCACGAAGATCTACCGCCCGGTCCCCGTCTCGGTTGCACACCTTCAACAGGAATCCTCCCACCGCCTCGTTGTGCAACGGAATACATTCAATCCACGGGTCACACCAAAGGAAAGCCACTACCTCACACCCCCCAAGGTAGTGTTGATGAGGTTGGAACGGGATTTGAAGGAACCCCCGGCGAAGCGGCAGTTCAAGTTTCACTTGGGTCAAGTCTTCCATTGCAAGTCTCTTGAGGAGCTACCAAAAAGGCTAAAACCTGCTGGACCACTATAGGAAGCGCATGACGAACCTCCTTACTGAGGTTATCACCGAAACCAAAGTCACTTCCTTCTATGAGAAATGCAGTGACGGATTTCGGAAAGTTCTCTCCGAATAGACGCGTACCTGCGTACAAGGCATGATCCCAGCGAAAGTCATGCAAGGTAAGCGTGGGTGTGTAAGACAGCGGCAGCTCGCTCCCAGGCACCTTGAATACAGCACCCGGTTCGCTCTTGCTGCGGCATGCATCAATGATGATTAGTTCATGACAGTCACGAGCCTGGAAAAGGATCTCTAGTCCGGAAGTTCCAGCATCGAAGAGCTCGACATCGTTCGGAACCTGCTCCTTACGTAGTCGCTCTATGACGTGAATCCCAATCCCGTCATCCCGCCGAAATAGATTACCGCAACCAATGACCATACGTCTTTTCATATTCGCCACAAGCGACAGGACCAGTTCGGCTCAACTGGTAGCATTAATTCTGGTAACTGACAAAATCGCCTTTGCGATAGGTAATACATACAGGTTTCACAAGCCTCTTCTATCCCTTCGTCACCGCGATATGGCTCTGCGGTAAATCCAGCTTTCACAAGTTTCCCTCTGAGATCGGATCGGGGCAGGTCCTGTAGTTCTGCCACAATTCTCTGAATCAACTCAAATTCATAGGCCCGAGGTTCAACTTCCGTCGTTAAGCCGGCGTGCAGAAGCTCTCCTATTTCCTGCCGCAATCGACTATCTTCTGCGCTATTAGGCATAGGTTCATCGCTCATTAATGTCTCCAGTTTTTAGACTTACACCAAGCATCGCGTCTCCGACAAATCTTCGATCGCGCGTCAGATCCGCCACAACCTGCACCACCAATCCGGCTCCACTGGCACATCCAACTCCGGAAGATCGCACCACCGTCGATGCACTAGATAATACATACATTCTTGGCAGCGCTGTCTATCCTCTCCTACTGGATAATTCGTAAAGCCACCTATGATTAGTTTCTTTTCAAGATCATTGCCCGCTTCATCTCGAATACGGCTCAGAATAGCAGCGAACGCCACGCTATCTTCTGGAAACGGCGCCGTTTCTGTTTTTAGTCCAGATTTCAGTAACCGAGCTATTTCCCTTCGGATTCGTTCCTCGTTTTGAAAGTTGTCTTTCATGATCGCGGTCCTTTTTTTTGCCGTTGATCGCTCTTGACCAGCTATGCGGGTCAAGAGCGTAAAGACGGAACAGGATACCGCTATGCTGTCCGGAATCGCGCTAGTTCCTTACCGGTCTTGGCGTNNGATCGGCGTACCGATCAAAGCCTCCTCTATTGGCCCGCGCTCGCCACGAGCGTCGTGCGGCCCGACATTCCACGTCGTTGGAGCGATAATCTGGTAGTTGCTGATCTTACCACCTTTGATCTCGATCCAATGGGCCAACGCTCCACGAATCGCCTCGGTCGCTCCCCATCCTTGACCATCTTGCTCTTTAGGCTTGATGTAAAAGGGCTCATCCAGCCGGAATTCCCGTAAACAATGTTCGATCCGGCGATAGATCTTGCACGCTTCGTGCATCCGCGCAAAATGCCGAAGCCATACGCTCGGTCCCATCTTCTTGTACATGTCCAGCACCAAGGGATCCGAATGTTGCCAAGACTCACCAAGGTTGCCGCCCGCGATCAACTCGCGAGATAGCGGACCAGCTTCAAGACGGCCAAGCTGTTCATGAGCTACCTCAGTACACCAGCTGTATGCACCATTAAAATCTCGATTATTCGCCTGCATCGGCCGAGTTGTGCGGTTAAATGGATGTACGGGATCTGCGCCTTCGTCGTACCATCCGTGGGTTGTGGATTCGCGAGTAACTCCTTGGTCCACTGGATAGAACTTGTCGGTCTTGGCGTCGTAGACTCCGGCCTTCATATACACAGATTGCTGCCGGGTTTCAATCGTCGGACGCTGATAGCGATCCTCGTCGGGCAAATAACCCCAAGTAATGTATTTCCCCAAACCCGCGCCAAATTTCGTCAGGCCAATGTCCTTACCGATACCATAATACATTCCCAAATCCGAATTTGCATGCTCAGGCCGCTCTTCGAGCCAAGCCATGAAGTCGTCATAGGATTTAATTGCTTCATAGCGCTCCATCGAGCATCCTAGCCACACCGGCTCCAGCCAGTTTGTCCGGAAATATTCAAGGATTGACCAGGATCGTGTGATATCCGAAAGCGTGGGCGAGCACATCACCCCACCTGGAACCATATAACTGGAGTGTGGCCACTGCCCTCCGAATAGCGCATAGATTTCTACCGGCTTACCAGAAATAGTCACTCCGATTTCATAACTTTTTCCAGTGAATGGCGCATAACGTTTTACCGCTTCCTCATAGTACTTGCTGTGCCGATAGTTTTCGTTCACGGCATCGATCATGAAAAGGCCGTAGTGGTGGCGGGGAATACTCTGCAGACTCTCGGACAGCTGCCCAATATTGCGTGCCAAGATTGCGTTACGAGGCACTTGGGTTTTCCATGCCGTATCTAGAGCCCATGCAGCGCAGGTCAGATGGGACGCACCGCAGATGCCACAAGCTCGCGGGGTGACAACTAAGCCCGCCTGTGGATCTTTATCCCGCAGAATTACCTCAAATCCACGAAAAAGTTCGGCCTGAGTGTAGGCCTCTACGACGACACCATCACGGATATCTACGCGTACATCGAGATCGCCTTCCACCCGGCCGACCGGACTGATATCTAGTGTTTCAACTGCTGTTGCCATGATTGCATTCTCCCGTCAGAGATCAAACCACGAAAATATCTTGCTCAGCCCAAGCCGGAGATGCACTCTTGGCGGCCGCGGTAAGCTTAATATAGGCGCCCTTATCAACACCAGCCGGGAGATCCTTCGGCACACCCATAACGGTTTGCGTCTTGAATACCGATCCAGGTGCGAGGTCGAAGAAAGGGAACTCCGGCTCCGTACAGCCCAGACAGGGCATACCAGCCCGCGTCTTCGAAGATTGTCGATTCCATAAAATACGATTGCAGGGCGAATGGGTCATCGGGCCTCGGCACCCCAGGTCGTAGAACAAGCATCCTTTGCGTTGCCCAAACTCTGTCGCCGATACCTTATAGGCGAAATGCATATTGCGAGTACAACCGGTCTGAGTAAAGCTCTTGAAAAACGTCTTTGGCCGTTGCAAGTCGTCTAGGGCCAATTCTCCGGCTCGACCTGTTGCCACCGCAACCAATACTTGAGTAACCCAATCAGGGTGAGCGGGGCAGCCAGGGATGTTGATGACCGGGAGACCCGCCTTGCTGCGGTAATTGGCGCCCAGAAATCCCCCATGCGCCTTCTTTAGGAACTGTAACCCCTGAGAATCACTAGGGTTAGGTGCCGTCGCCGGAATACCACCCCATGTGGCACAGTCACCAAGTGCTACAACATACTGAGCAGCCCCCGCAAGTTCCTTGACCCATTCTTTCATAGGCCGACCTGCGAAACGATTCCAAGTTCCCGTCCCGTTAGGTGCATTGACCACCGTACCCTCGAAAACAAAGATATCAAGCGGAATAGCCCCGGAGACACAATCGCGCAAAATCTTTTGCACGTTGTCGCCCAATTCCATTCCAAGCGACGGCTGCCAAAGCACATTGATACCAAAATCGGTTACCAGGTCGCAGGCGCTAGGCTCTTCGGCATTTAGGAACGACATGGTGTTTCCAGAACAGGCACCACCCTGAAGCCAGAGAAGGTTTGCCATGGGAAGTCCTCCTTATCGACGCAATCACCACCATTGGTGTGCCCAACTGGTAATGCAAGAACGATACCATATTGTAACTATCTGTTTCTTATGAGCTACATCTGCTCATCCGCCCGTCTTCTTGCCTTGCAGCAAAGAAAGTTGCTATGATGTTTGCAAACAGTCTTTACAGTCGGAACGGTGATGACTCCTATCCTCCCCCTTTCTCCCGTACTCTTGTTGGTCTTCCCCGATGACCAAGAGGCGCGGAACCTGTCGTTGCAGCTGTCAGCACACTACGAGTGTGTCGTCGCCAATGACGCGGCATCTGCTCTACAAATCATAGCGACACGACATGTCGATGCGGTTATTTGCAATGAAGAATTGCCCGACATGACGGGAAGTGAATGCCTCTTTGCCCTGCGCACAAAGCAGCCTGCAACACTTCGGTTTTTATCTGGAATGGCTGCCGACTCACGATCCATCCACGATGCGCTTTATGTCGCGGCGGTATATGAATATCTACGCAAACCGCTTATTCCGGATCTCGTCGCCATCAGCCTTAAACGTGCAGTTGAATATAACGAACTAGCAAGCTCTTATCGACGCTTAAGCCATGAGTTACTGCTAAAATCCGGGAATATTAACATCACGGATTCGGATGAGTCCAATCCGCAAGAAAAATTCAGCGATCTGTTCTACTGTAGTCGAGCAATGGCGGATGTTTGTAATCTGGCCAAACAGGCAGCAGCAACTGACCTTCCAGTGCTGATATACGGTGAGACTGGAACCGGAAAGGAGCTGCTTGCGCGTGGTATCCACTACCATAGTAGACGGCAAAGCCAAGCATTTATTGCGGAAAACTGTAGCTCCATCCCCCCGGAATTACTCCATTCTGAGCTTTTTGGCCATCGCCGTGGCGCATTCACAGGGGCTATCAGTGATCGTTTGGGACTCTTTTCTGCTGCCGATGGCGGGACGGTATTGCTCGATGAAATTGAAGGTATGACCGAACATCTACAAGCAAGTTTACTACGTTTTTTACAATCAGGAGAAATCAAGCCAGTAGGGAGCGATCGCGCTCATAAAGCGGATGTCCGCGTGATCGCGGTCACCAATGTATCGTTAGAAATCCTGGTAGATCAAGGGAAATTTAGGAAAGATCTCTACTATCGACTTAAAGGAATAGAAATAAAGATTCCACCCTTACGCGAACGACCTGCCGATATACTGATGCTAGCCGAACACTTCGCACGATCATTCGCCGCCTCTCTTGGGAAAAAATATGTAGGCTTCGAGAACGCAGCACAAGAAATGCTGCGCGATTATGCATTCCCTGGAAATGTTAGAGAATTGGAAAACGAAGTGCGCAGAGCAATTGCTCTAACTCCAAATGGTGAGCCAATTGGCCCCCAGCAACTCTCTGCCGCCATTCGTAATAACATCGAGCACAATCGGGTCATCTCAACGTCCGAATTATCGGGATCCCTAAAAGAGCAAGTGGAATCCCTGGAAAAAACGTTGGTTTCATCTGCGTTATCTCGATTCCACGGGAACCAGAGCAAAGCAGCCAACTATCTTGGTTTGTCACGGGTTGGGCTGGCAAATAAAATAAAGAGGTATAATATCCCGAGCTAGATAATTAATCAGGTTACTCGGCGTTTCATGTGGGTGTCTGAGATCCAGCTTACCAAAGATCTGATAAGCCATATTGATGTATTTCGTGTTGGTTTGGTAGCCGCAGGGTTTGGGTTAGCGGTTTCAATTCTGACGCGCACCACCGCTAGTTAACTCTATTATTTTCAAGGCAATAACTTCGGCTGGTTTTCGAAGCCCCATAGATTTTCTGGGACAATTATTCGGTTCCTCTGCCACGTTGGTCAAACGCCGCTGGGAGGATACCGATATGTCCGTATCCTTCGGGATGTGCTGACGCAGCAGGCCATTGGTGTTTTCATTCGTAGGCCGCTACTAGGGCCCATGCGGGTCGGCATAGTACTCCCGCAGGTGGGTTCGCTTCTCCAGCTCTTTGTGTCGCGCGTAAGCGATCGCCGGACGGCGTTCTTTTCCTTGGCTTGGCCTTTCGCTGTCGGACGGTAGTTCCCGTCTATCCGCTCCTGCCGTACCTCTCCCAGCCACGATTCCGCACCTCTTTCCTCGATCTGCGCAAAACTGACTCCATCGACCCCCGGCGCGCCGTGGTTTGCACGGCAGCGACGGTAGGCCTCCCGAAGGACGTCCTGACGAAAGATCTTGTCCCAGAGGCTGTAGAACCGAAAGGTCGGTTCTGCCTTGGCTTTCGCCTGTAGTGCCGTCTGTAGCGTCTGAACGGCGTTACTAGAAGTTCCTAGGCCACTGGCCAATCTTCCTGCTCTTGCCACTTGTTGCACCTCTTCCAGAACAGGGCCCCTTCGCTCCACCCGCGTTACCAGGATTCGTCGCTACTGCGGGCCCATCCGCCATCCGCTGGGCCGTTCCCGCCCCTCACGGGGCCAACGTTTCCTCATTACCAGTGGGGAACCCAGGCGGACTTCCCTTGTTGCACAGCTGCTCTTTACCCTGCGTGCTGCCACCACTACCCCGGCAGAATCCCTTAGTGCATTTCCCGCTCGCTTCCCAAGGAACCACGGCCTTCCCCGTTAGTGTGGCGGGTCGGCTTCTGCAACGATTTTTCGAGGCCTGCTCAGTGTTTACTCACGTTGCGGCCCGCAGGGTCCGCTGACCTCCTATTGAGGCTCATTCTTGGAGTGCTTCAGCCCATTTGTTACCTCCTGGACCGCCCCAAGTGCTTCCGGCTGGAGCGAGAGTTAGCCGGGTCGGATTGGCTACCGACGGAACAACCGTGCCTTAGAAAGGCACACACACCAACGCCATCGAACGACAGATTCGACCCATTGCCGTGGGAAGGAAAAATTGGCTGTTCTGTTGGACGGAATTAGGGGCCGAGCATCTCGGCATCGTCCAAAACCTCCTCAGCACCTGTCGCCTCCAGGGCATCGATCCCTACGACTACCTCGTCGACGTGCTGCAGCGCGTTGCCACACACCCCGCCAAGGATGTGGCCCAACTTACCCCGAGATGGTGGAAAGAACGCTTCGCCCCAAATCCCCTACGATCGGATTTGTATCGCATCCGCGGCCGTCACTGAAGAACGCCGCGTAGCGACCGCTTACGTCGCGCCATCTCCTTGCCCTGGTCGTATGTCAAGGTCTTGCGCAGCGCCTTTGGTAAGGTACGCAGGCGTCTGGTGAAGCCCTCCAGCACAGCCTCGGCCGTGAAGTCGTCCACCCTGGCCAGGATAACGAAACGGGTGCTACGGTCTACCAGGGTACCAATGGCACTCCCATTGTAGGCACCTTTGATGAGGTCTCCCTCCCAGTGGCCAGGAATCTCCCGAGCCTGTGCCTCTTGTGGCCGCTCACGGATGGAACGCAGGTTCCGAAGTCCAGCACGACGGTCCTTGCCCCGGCTGCGTGGACGGCGTTTCTGGTGGCCTTGTCGCAAGGATTCCACCAGCAGCTTCTTGAGTTCACTCGCCGGGTGCGCATAGATGTACCGGTAGATGATCTCGTACGAAACCCGCTGGCTGGGTTCTTCCGGGTGCTCCATCAACCCGGGAGCCAAAGACGGCGGACGTATTCAATGCATGGAACTACTACGACAGAGCGACTATGATGTTGCCATAGTGGTTGCCATGACAATCTTGGAGGTTGCTCCGATGAAAAGAGAGAAGAAGGTATCTGCATGTAATGTCATTTCTCTGCGAACAAAGGGATATCAAGAGACGAAGCCGTTTCGAGCTATGGTCAAGATTGGTGTATGAGCATTTGCTAACACGATTCAGGCGGCGTCCTGTTGAGGATCCAGCCGGGTTTCGTTGGCAGGCATCCCATCGACAAATGTCACCCCGGCAAAGAGCTCGCGCAGTCTTTCCGGATGCTGAATCCCGCGCCAGTGTCTCTCTGCCTGCTGGATGAGCTTGTAGCTCAGGCCAAGGAAAGTGGCTCGAGAGACACAGTTTTTAGTGCGGCTGCTGCGTTGCCGTACGGTGGCGAAGGTCGATTCGATGGCGTTGCTGCTGCGGATATGCCGCCAGTGCTCTGCCGGGAAGTCGAAGAAGGTCAGCAGCACGTCCCGGTCCTTCTCGAGCTTTGCGACCGCTCTGGGATATTTGGCCTGGTAGTCCCGCACGAAGGCTTGCCAGGCTTTCTCCGCAGCTTCACGGGTGTCGGCCATCCAGATCGCCTGCAGGGCGGCCTTGGCTTTCCCCTGAAGGCGCTTCGGTAGCTCGTTGAGGATGTTGGCCGTCTTGTGCACCCAACAGCGCTGATGACGGGTTTGTGGGTAAATCTCGTCCAGGGCGGCCCAGAAACCCATCGCCCCATCTCCTATGGCCAGTAGTGGCGCCTCCTGCAGCCCGCGGTCGCGCAAGTCCCGCAGGATCTCTAGCCAGGAGGCTTTGGACTCCCGTAAACCGTCGGTGACCGCCACGACCTCCTTCTTGCCCTCGGCCGTCACGCCAATAATGACCAAGAGACACATCCGGGGATCGTCCTCCGCCCGCAGCTGGGTATAGACCCCGTCGGCCCACCAATAGGCGTAGCGTTTTCCCTGTAGAGACCGGCGCTGCCATTGGGCATGCTCTTGCGCCCATTCGACTTTCAAGCGTCCCAGCACGGCCGGAGAAAGCCCCTTGGCCTCCTCGCCCAGGAGAACAGACAGCGCCTCGTGCATCCGTCCCGACGATACCCCGTGCAGGTACAACCAGGGGAGCGCTGCGGCCACGGTCCGCGACTTGCGCACGTAGGGCGGTACCAGGGAAGAACGGAAGACCACGCCCGAACCGGAGCGGTCTCGCACCTTGGGGACCTGTACAGGCACGGGGCCGACCGCTGTCAGGATCTCCCGCTCCGGCAGATATCCATTCCGCACGACGGCCCGGCGACCATCGACCATGCGTACCGCGGCATACTCCTCCAGCAGCACCTGCACCTCGCCCTCGATGGCCTGTTGGATCAGCTGGCGCGCGGACCGCCGCAATAAGCCCTCGATGTTCAGGCCCAACTCTCCCATTCCTCCGTCGAAACCAGTACTCTCTTGCATGGCGCACTCCTCATTCGTTGCGAATCGGATCCAGAAACCCTTTTCTAGCAACAGTGCGCCACCCTCCTCAAGCTAGTTGTAGACCTCCCGTACACCAGATTCGAGCATAGCTCAGCCGTTTCGGGAGTTGGGCTACTCACCCATGGCCCGCCACCTGGCCGCAGGTTCCCGTGTCGGGGTGGGTTTTCACGGACATTGGTGCAGCTATTGTCAAGGCATTTGGTTCGGCTATCTACTTGAAGCAGAATGTCCGGTATGCGGAAGGAGAAGCGGCTGATAGCGTTGCCCAACACTCCCGTCCTGAATCAGGGGAAGCACCTAGGTCTGCGTCTGAATGGGCCTCCAAAAGTTGGACTAGAGGTTGAGAGGGCACCGAAAATTATTGAGAAATCCCTTTTGATCGGGAAATTCGAGCAAAAAATCTCGAGAAACAGGCGCAGGCGCAGCTATTTTTGCTCTCTTCCCAGCTTTTCGTAGCCCCTCGAGGGATTTTGAGACCACGAATAGGGCAGTCCGATAGCAGAGTCCAGCAACGCCCACTTACAGCCTCCTGCGGCTATTCCTCAGTCGGAGGATACCCCGCAACCTCATGAATGGCAAAGCTACCTCAGGATCAGGCTCCGCCTGCGGACGCTGCTTAAAAATCATCCTGCTTGGAGAACCGTGGATCTAGAAACCGGTCACCCGTAGTCATTTTTATACATGCCTCTGAACGATTCTCAGCAAACAAGCTCCAACTATTTGTTAGACATAGATAAAGGATATCTGAGATGAAAGCTGAAGCGACGAACCTTTTGCAATGGCAAGCGCGGTTTGGCACGGAAAAAGCCTGCTTGGAGGCGCTGAAACAAAAGCGCTGGCCCGAGGGGTTTCAATGTCCCAAGTGCGGCCATGACCGCGGGTACTGGATTGCCGAACGAAAACTCTTTCAGTGCGGGCACTGTCGCCATCAGACGTCGGTGACGGCCGGCACAATTTTTCATTCGTCCAATGTGCCCCTGGTGCAATGGTTCCTGGCCATCTATTTGATGGCGAGCGACAAGGGCGGACTGTCGGCCCTGCGGCTGTCGAAGCAAATTGGGGTCTCCTGGATCACGGCTCACCGGATGTTGCGCCGCATGCGTCGCGCCATGGGCGATCGCGACAGTCTGTATCGCTTGGAAGGGCTGGTGGAGTTGGACGATGCCTTTGTCGGTGGACGCCGGTCTGGCGGGAAGAGCGGTCGAGGGGCCGAAGGCAAGACACCGATCCTGGTTGCCGTGGAAAACCGGGGCAAGAAGGCGGGCTTTATTACCATAGGGCGCCTCGAAAAACCCCATCGCGCCTGTGTTTTTGATAGAATATCGGGCAGTCAGATGGCATTGGGGTAGACGGGATGATTGCGCGACGGGCGGCGGTGAACAACGATCTTCTGGCAGACGAGATCCATGTCCAAAAGGCGAATGCCATCGGTGACCCCTTGCAGAAGATCGAGGCGGTGGTCGACTTCTCTGCTTTGGCACAGGCGGTAGAAAAGATCGCTCCCCGTCCGGAGCAGCCCAAAGGTGGGCGTCCTCCCTATCCTACCGAGGTGATGGTTCGGGTCTTGGTGGTCAAGCGCCTGCATGGCCTCTCTGACGAGCAGACGGAGTTTCAGCTCTTGGATCGGCGCAGTTTCCGGCGTTTCTGTGGCCTGGAGCACTCCCGCAACATCCCCGATCGCACGACCATCTGGAGCTTTGAAAACCGGATCGGGGTAGATGGGGTTACGGCTCTATTCAACGATCTGGACCGACAGATTCGTGCCCATGGGCTGGAGGCTCGTGCGGGACAGATCGTGGATGCCACTCTGGTACCGGCACCCAAGCAGCATTTCACGAAAGAGGAGAAGACGCTGCTAGAACAAGACGCGGTCCCTGCGGACTGGAAGCCCACCAAGCGGCGGCAGAAGGACGTAGATGCCAGCTGGACCAAAAAGCACGGCAAATCGCACCACGGCTACAAATTCACCGTGAGCGTGGATCGCAAGCACAAGTTCGTTCGGACCTGGATTGCCGATACCGCCAAGGTCCATGATTCCCAGCACTTGGAAGCAGCGCTCGACGAGTGGAATACCAGTGCCGAGATCTATGCCGACAAAGGGTATGTTGGGGCCGAACGAGAGGAACGCCTTCGGGAGCAAGGCTATCGCCCGCAGATCCAGCGCAAGGCAAAGCCCGGCAAGCCTCTCTCGGCCTGTCAGGAGCGGCGGAACCAGCGCATTGCCAAGGTGCGGGCGCGGGTGGAACATGTCTTTGCTGCCATCACCCAGTGGGGCGGGAAGAAAATCCGCACCATCGGTCAGGCCCGCGCCACCTTCGCCATGGGCATGATGGTCATTGTCTACAACATGCGTCGTTTGGCCTTTTTGGGGGCGTAGTCTGTCCGAGCGGCAGGAAATAGGGCTAAAAAGCCCACAATAGAGGGAAATATCAGCTCAAAACCGACGGATTTGAGCCAGAGAGAGCTTCGCCGTGCCAGTCGGTTGTGTTTTTGGGGGTTAATCGAGCTTCCCTAAGGTGTTGGAAGCCGCGCTGCATGCCTGGCAAAAGTCCATGCAGCGCGGGCGTCCGCCCCGTTTTGCGGTGGGTGCCGAGAAGTCGCAGGACACGTTGACCATTCAATTTAGTAATGCTGGCGGTTGTGCGGTCGAGGATATTTTCACCGGAAAGCGCAAAGATTTTTCCATCCAGTATCCCAAGAAAGGGTTCCGGAAACGGTCGTACACGCCTTTTGTGTTTCGACTGGGGGCGGCGACGGATGGAATTTACGCGCAAGGGACGGTACAGGTGGATCGGGAGCCGCCCCAGGGGGCCCGTGTCGCCCTGGTGCGTCTGGTGCGCAAGGTGATGGGGCCAAAATATCGGTACAGTCTCCAACTGTTGCTCAGTTTGCCAGAGCCCGTGCGAGTAGAACATTTTGCGCGACGCAAGCCGCTGTTGGCTATCCACATCGGCTGGAATTTTGATGAAGCTGGACGGCGTCTGGCCGGACTGTCGGACAACGGGGACGCGCTGGATGCCAGCATTCTGTCGTTGCCCGTTTCCATCGAGCAGGATTTGCGGAGATCCACGGAGATCCAGGCAATCCGAGACGCGAATCGGGATGCGATCGTACAACGACTGAAAGCGGACCTGGTATTGCCGGACGATCTGCCAGAGGAAGATGCGTTGCGGGTGCTGTGGGAGAAGTTACGCCGGTTGCCAGCGCAACATATCTCGGCCAATCGATTGCATTATCTGGCGGGTTTACTGGCCCTGCGGGATGCGATGCCGGAATGGTTCGAGCTTTGGCGCAAGGCCGACAAGCGGCGTTGGCAGAAGCAGGTACACTTGGCGAAGTCGGCACGGAACCGGCGAGGGACGTTTTACCGTCAAACGGCGCTGGATCTGGCGCGGCGCTATGAGGCTATGGTGCTGGAGATGCCGGACCTGAAAAAGGCGGCGGAAAAGCTGAATGAATTGACCGGCGAAAAGACGGATCTGGCGAAGAAGGCGCGAGCGGGGCGGGTGATTGCCGCGTTGTACTCGTTGGAATCGGCGCTGCATTGGGCGGCTTGCAAGTGTGGGACGGCAGTTTTGCATTTGTCGGGAGAGGAAACGGTCAAATCCTGTGCGCTGTGTCGCGGCGTGTCGATGGTTACTGACCCAGAAGATGGCCAGATGCTGTATTGCGAAGACTGCGGCAGCACGGTAGATCGCAAGAAGAACGGTGCGGCCAATGCCTGGAAGCTGGCAAAGGAAAATCTGGAGCCTTTGGTGACGGAGTATTGGGAAACCGTGCTGACCAAAACGCAGGAAGCGGCGCAGCGTAAGGTGGAAAAGGCGCAGAAGATGGCGGCGGGTCGGAAAGCGCGTGCAGCCGCGCGAAAGGGAGTCGACGGCGCAGAGTCGGCAGATTCGCGCGTGTGAGGAATCAAGAGGTTAGACGATTTTATGCGGGGTATGGGCGAGCCCGTTGGTGTTGTGGATGCCGGTTCGCGGAAAGTGGCAGGAAAAGAGTTGCAAAGCCACAGGATGTGGAGGTAGAGTAGCAATAGCCATTGCAGGGGCTTGGTACTTGCAAGCGCGTCCACATTGCTGCGACCTCGCAAGAAGCGCGGGTGGCACTAGCCATTGCAGGGGCTTGGTACTTGCAAGTGCTCTGTTTCGCTCATGCTATTACAGTACACTGCTGAGGCCATTGCAGGGGCTTCGTACTTGCAAGATTGGCTCGTCGTCAATCCGGGCGCAGAGACCCTATGGCCGTTGCAGGGGCTTCGTCCATACAAAGCAAGAAAGTTTTGACACGCCAGAGTGGAATTGACGATACTTACAGATAAGTGAGTATGCTTCCGGATATTCATGCCCAGCTCCACCCCAGAAAAAAACCGTGAACACGTCAACACGCATCGCGCCCGGATGCGCGAGGCGGGATACGTGCTGCTGAGCAACGTCTGGATCCCCCAGGCACTGCACAAGGCCATTGCCCGACGGGCTAAGCAGGAGAACAAACCGATCTGGGTGATCGTAGCCGAAGCCCTGGCCAAAGCATTTTCTGAAACATAGAAAAAGGCGCTCTGGCTTGACAGTCCGGGTTTGCATTTACACACTTACAGGTAAGTATGTTTGGTGTTTGTTTTGGATACGGCACCAAGGGGATAACAGGAGGTTCCATGTATCCACCGCTGATTCGGCGATTGTTGCAGGACCGGGGGGCGGACCCCGACGACGCGCTCGATCTGTCCACCATCTCGCCCCCGTTGGGGCCGCAAGGATTCCTGGGCATGAAGGAGGCGGTGGCGTGGATCGCGTACGCCGTGCGTCATCAATGGCCCACGGTCATCGTGGGGGACTACGATGTGGATGGGGCCTGTGCGTCGGCCATCCTGCGGGGGAGTCTGAGCGGGCTCCTGCCCGTGACGAGTATCGTGCCCAACCGTTTTACCGAGGGCTACGGCCTGACGCCGGCCATCGTGGACCGGATTGCTCCCGAAACCAAGCTCGTCATCACCGTGGACAATGGCGTTTCCGCGCACGCCGGTGTCGCTGCGGCCAAGCAACGGGGCATGACCGTCCTGGTCACGGACCATCATTTGCCGGGGCCCTTGCGTCCGCCGGCGGATGTCATCGTCAATCCCAACCAGCCGGGCTGTCCTTTTCCGTGGAAATCCACGTGCGGGACGGCGGTGGCGTGGTATCTGGTCCTGGCCCTGCATCAGACGCATCCGCACTGGATCGGCCGGGAACAGGTGGAATCGCAGATCGACCTCGTGGCGCTCGCGACCGTGGCCGATCTCGTGAAGCTGGAACGGAATAATCGGGTGCTGGTGGCCAACGGTCTGCGGCGCATTCGCGAGGGGAAAATCAACCCCGGATTGTCGGGCATCGCGACCATGGCCCAGATCGAGCTGTCCACCATCCGCGAGCAGGATTTCGCCTTCAAGATCGGTCCACGCCTCAATGCGGCGGGACGCCTGGCGGACATGCAGACGGGAATCCATCTGCTGTTGAGCCGCGATGCCGAGCAGGTGGAACGGTGGTCCCGTTTCCTCGAAACCGTCAACGCCCAGCGCAAGGAAGTCCAGGCGCAGATCGAACAGGAAGCGGTGGAGATCGTCAATGGTATGAGCGACTCGGGCGATCCGGTCCTCTGCGTCGGCAGCGACCATTGGCACAGCGGTGTGGTGGGGATCGTGGCCGGCAAGCTCAAGGAACGTTTCGAGCGCCCGGCCTTCGTCCTGACCGCGACGGGCGAGGGGGATCTGGCGCAGGGCTCCGGTCGATCCCTCGATGGCTGGCACTTGCGCGATGCCCTGGCCCGGCTGGATACGGAGCATCCCGGAATCCTGCAACGCTATGGGGGTCACGCCATGGCCGCAGGGCTGTCCATACCCAAGTCCCGCTTTGACGCCTTTCGGGCGGGGATCAATGGCGTGTTGCTGGAGCAGGTACCCACGGGCGCGCTGCACCGTCAGGTGCATTGCGATGGCCCGTTGTCGGCGGCGGAATGCACCCTGGAGATGGCACGCGCCATCGAAGCGGCGGGTCCCTGGGGTCAGGGGTTCCCCGAGCCGCTGTTCGAAAACACTTTTGTCGTGGAATCGGCCAGGACGATGAAAGGGGGGCACTGGAAGTTGCACTTGCGTTTGGAGGATTCCTCATCGGTTCCAACGAATCTGGTCGAGGCCGTACATTTTCTGGACGGCAAGGAAGTGGCGCCGGAGCCGCCGCCGTCGGGCTTGCGTATCCGTGCGCAGTACCGATTGCAGGTCAACCGCTGGCAGGGTCGCGAGGCGTTGCAGCTGCAAATACACAGCGCGTACCCGGCACCCGCACCGGTCGTTGCCCTGACGTCCGAATCGTCCCTAACACCGCGATGCGATGGGGCATCGCCCGGCGCGTAAGGAGGCCGCCGCAATGCATTCAAGTGACGAGATCAAGGCGCTGGTGGTGGAGCACATGCGTTCTTCCGCGATCCTGTCCCGGGCCATTTACGAGATCTCCCGGGCGGGCGGGGCCAAGCGTCCGTTGCCCATCGGGTTTCGGCTGTACGCGGCGTTGGTGCCCCTGGCCGATCGGTATCCCCGGGTGCAGGACGGTCTGTTGCGATTCCTGCTGCGCGAAACGTCGTTTTCCAGCGGGGTGCAGGCCAGTCTCGAAAATATCGGGGAAAGGGAATCGCGTCGTGCGGTACTGCTCTGGTCCCAGGACCGAGAACGTTTGAAAAAGACCCTGGAATCCCTGGCCTTTTTTCTGGATGGCTTGGGGTTTACGCCACCGCAGGAAGCGGAATACACGAAAACCGTCAGTCAGGCCATCCTGGGAGCCAGCATACACGGTGCGCACCTGGGTTTGGGGGGAACCGCCTATGCGTACTCGGTACGCGATCCCGGCAAAGCGTGGGATCGTCGGTTGTCGGAAACCGTTGCCGCCTGGGGACAGGTGGTAAAGCGGTCTGGCGTGGCGGGTAATCCGATTGGGCTGCCGCAAGAGCTGCGCGAGGCGACCGATCTGGCCATCGCCATGCTCGCCGAAAACCGGATCGATGCGCACACAAAAACGTATCTGCAAGATGCCGTTGCCGCCATCGACGCGCTGGAAGCCACGGCCCGCGACCTGATTTTGCACTATGCGTCCGAGCCGATTATCGCCTCCAGAAAAACCGATTGTGAGCGAATCGGTGCCTATATTTCCAACAGTATCGGTCAACCGGTAAACGCCCAGCTTCTGAAAAATGTGTGGCAGGTAGCGGGGAATATGGGGGACCATTGGGCAGAGGGGTCGATTGAGCGGGGTGTGTCCCGAGCAATCCAGGCGTGCCTGATCGTTCACGGTATTCTGCAGGATGCGAAAACCACCCTGCTGAAAAGTCTCCAGTTACCGCCCGCGCCCGCACGGAATTCATCTTTTCGGACTGCGCCGCAGAGTGCGGGACCGTCTGGCCCCTGATTTTTCGACAGACAAGGAGTTTGTAAATGGCACTAAAAATTCAGCAAGGCGGTCAGTTCGAGCCGATTCGCATGATGCTGTACGGCCAAAACGGTATCGGCAAGACCACGTTTGGCGCGGGGATGCCAAAGCCATTTATCCTGGCGGTGGAAGACGGTATCGGTGTCATGCCCGTAACCTACCATCGCGCCAGTCACGAGGCCTATTCGGAAATTGTCTCCGATCTTCTGGAGGTCGGTGCTTATTTTCAGCGGGGCGAGTTTCAAAGCCTGATCATCGATTCGGTGGATGCCTTACAAAGCAAGATCATCGAACAGGTGTTGCGGGAGCATAACAAGAAATCGCTCAACGATTTTTCTTATGGAAAAGGGTACGACCTGTTCAAGCAGAAGTTTGAGGAATTTCGCAACCTCATGGAGCGGTTTCGTTATGAGTTGAACGCCAATGTCTTGCTGATAGCGCAGACCGAGGCCAGGACGATCCCGGACCCGATCAATGGGATGCGGGACATTTTCACGATGCGGCTGGACAAGCGGGCGGCTGGAGTTTTACGGGATTGGGCGGATTTCGTCGGTTTTGCGCAGCTGAAGGCCTTCCCGATCATGGACAAAGACGGAAAGCTGCTGAAGATGCAGACGGACGGTACGCGCATTTTGAGTACCGCGCCCAGCGCCTCGTTCGACGCCAAGAACCGTTTTGATCTTCCGCCGGAGCTGCCTTTATCGTGGGTGGCGGTGGAAAACGCCATCAAAGAGGCTTTCAAGCGGCCTTTCGATCCAGCCCGGTTTGCGCAGCCGCAAAACGCCTGGAGCACACCACCAGCACCTGTTCCGCCAGCTCCCGCGCCCGCGTCGGCGGGATGGGGCGCGTCACCTGCGGTACCACCGGCTGCGCCGGGCTATACGGCCGCGCCGAGCAATACGGCTGCCCCGGTGCAACCGGCTGCACCGAGCAATACGGCTGCGCCGGGACAGCCGACTCCATCAGTGCAGTCATCGGGATGGCCGGCAGTGGGGAGTACAGGACCCAGGCCGCAGCAACCAGCACAGCCTGCTTCCTGGCCTTCTGCACGACCGAATGGCAGCGGTGGACCCACGATGTAGCCGTCCAAAACGGATACGGCACCAAGGGGGTGTACGGGAAGAAATAGGCACCCCCTGTCTCTAGTACATTTTTCCTCAACTGAAAAGGAGTAACGATCATGCCGTATGGAGCACCTGTAAGTACCCTCGGTATCAACAAGTCGTCTACCGGTGTCGGTGAGCGTATTGAACCGGGCATCTATGAAGTGATCATCAAGGACATCGAGCGCATCGCACTGAAAAACGGTACGGCGGGTTATGGGGCCAAGTTCCACTTCGAGATCCTGAACGAAGGACCAATGAAGGGCCGCGAGGTTGGGGAGCTGCTGAATGTCGAGGCCGTCTCGGAGAAGAACCGGACGATTTCTCTGGAACGGCTGGCGGGTCTGGCGATTGCGACCGGCGTTCCGGAACACGCGGTCCTGAATCAGCAGACGGTCCCCATCGACAACTTGATGGGCCGTACCCTGAGTGTGGTGCTGGGTCCGCAACGGGACGATCCGCGCTATGTCGATGTGAAAGCCTATATGCCGGTGGGCGCATCGCAGAATCCAGAGAACTGGGAGAAAATGAAGTACTTGTTCCAGGAACCCGCACCCAGCCAGCAGCAAGCTCCGGCAACGCAAGGTGCCTGGGGAAATGCCCCGGCACAGCAAGCCCCCGCGCAACAGCAGCCAGTGGCTGGCGGTTGGGGTGGCCAGCAGCCCGCGCAGGCTCCGGCCCAACAGCAGCCCGCCGCAGGTGGTTGGGGAAATGCACCAGCGCAGCAAGCCCCGGCGCAGCCTTACGCGGCGCAGCAGCAGCCGGCCGCCGGTGCGCCGAACGGCCCCCAGGCTGCCGCGCCACAGCGTCAGAGCACCTGGGGCGCTGGTCCGTCCTGATAGCAAAAACCGGGGGGGGTCGCAACGATCCCCCGATATACCATCCCGCAGTCTTTTCCTTGGAATACCCCTTTTTACTATGGGGTAATCCAAGAAACGGATAATTGCCAGGAGAACCCATGCAGCCGAATCCAGAACAAATGGCCATCTTACAGGCGATTTATGAGGGGCATCGGCACATTGCGGTAAACGCGCTGGCCGGAACGGGTAAATCCACCACCGTCCGTTTTTCCGTCGATGGGGGTCCCTTGCAGGGGAAAGCGGTGCAGTATGTCGTGTTCAACCGCAAGAACGCCGAAGAAGCCAAGCAAAAACTGCCGGGATTCGTCAAGGTCGATACCGCGCACGGTCTGGCCTGGAATGGGCAGCATCCCGAGGGTGGCCTTATTCGCGCCGCCTATGGCAATCGTATGCATGGCAGTCTCTACGGCCATTTGAAGAATCTTCGCGACCGAGATTTTCTGGATTATGTGGACTCCCTGAAAGACGTGTCCATCACCAAGGCGCAAGCCATCTTTTTGGTGCAGGATATTCTTCGCAATTTCTGCCAATCCCCGGACGAGACCATCACCAAAAGTCATATCGGTTCCGACCTGGCAGAGAAAATATCCCTGCGCATGATTCGCCGGGGAACGGAACGGTTCTTTGATACCGCGATGGACGCCGCGGTACGGATGTCCAACGCCCTGTTTGGCATGATGTACGATAAGAACGGCACGATGCAGGTCACGCACGATGCGTATCTGAAAATCTGGTCGTTGGGAAACCCCCGGATTCCTGCCGATCATATTCTGTTTGATGAAGCGCAGGATGCGTCGTTGCCGATGATGGAAGGCATTTTGAAGCAGGATGCGCAGCTGGTGTTCATTGGCGATACGCACCAGAGCATCTATGGATGGCGGGGTGCGGTGGATGCCATGCAGGAGCTCAAAAGGCGCTATCCCGACACGGTGGTGCTGCCTTTGCAGTCGTCCTACCGTTTTGGTCAGGCGGTTGCCGACGCCGGAAACGTGTTTTTGACCGCGCTGTATGAAAGAGAAAAAACACCACACGAGTTTCGGGCCTTTCTGAAGGGATTGGGAAACTACGATTCGCGGGTGGAGTTGGGAGACCGGATTGCCGAAAACCGTTCGCCAACGGCCTACCTGTTTCGGAGTAATGCGCCGCTCGTTGGCGCGGCCATTGCTGGCCTGGATCGCGGAAAGAAAGTGTACATGGCCGGCGATCAGGCCAAAGAGATCGTCGATTTTCTCGAAGCGGCTTGCAAGTTTTATCGCGGAGAATTTACCACACACCCGGAACTCAAGTTTTTTGATAGCTTCGATGAACTCAAAAAATATACGGAAACCAGAGAGGGTCAAAATCTCAAATTCCTGACAAGCATGGTGGAAAACGCGCATGGGGACTTGCGCCGCGAGATTGAGCTGTTGCAGCGATCCGCGTTTTGCCAGGATGCGGATTACGTGTTGTCCACCATGCACCGCAGCAAGGGGCTGGAGTTTGCCCATGTGATGCTGGATGCGGGCGTGCAGAAGCCGTTTGAACTGGACGACGATGGTAATAAACCCAAATTTGGGGACATTGTGCCGGAAGTGTGGCGTCTGCTCTATGTGGCCTGTACGCGGCCGCACGAAACCTTGTACCTGAACGGACTGACCAACGTCCTGTTGGCGAATGTGCAGGAGCTGCCCGATGCGGTCGTGGCCGCCATCCACAATCTGGATCGGTATGCCGTCGATGCCCAGCCCCGAGCGGCCTGGGAGAGTCTGGAATTCCCCCCGGTGCCGGCTCCGCAATGGCGGACGATCCCGGTGGCTGAGGCGAATCTGCGCTATCGGTTGAAGCCTTTGGCTGAGCCTTCGGCCCAGCAACGGGATCTCGCGCTTTCCGCATCCACGCCGGTCCGGGAAAACCTGGGTCCGGCATGAGCGTCGTGCTGCGTCCTTACCAGGAGCAAGCGGTTTCCGCTTTGCTGGCGGATGCGCGCACGGGGATCTGCCCGGTGGGGGTGATCCCGACGGGAGGCGGCAAGACCGTGGTGATGCGGGAGCTGTCGAGCCGATGGTTACGGCAGTCCCCCCAGGATTACCTTCTGCTGCTGGCACATCGCACCCGATTACTGACGCAAGCGCAGGAACGCTTTGCCGGGGTTCCTGTTCAGGTCGTCAGTGCCGGGCTCGGATTGTTCGAGCGCCCACAGCCCGGTACGGTGACGGTGGCCAGCATCCAGACCCTGGCCGGAATGCCGGAGATCCGGGACGTGCCGTGGTCGCTGGTGTTGGTCGATGAGGCACATCGGGTCGGGATGGATAATGAAGAATCCGGGCAATACCGGACCTTCCTCGATGCCCTGGCCGCGCGGAGCGATCCGCCCATCGTCGGCATGACGGCGACGCCCTGGCGCATCGAAAAAGGCAACCGCCACGTACCCATTTTTGGGGAAGGAAGCATCTTTCAAAAGGCGTCCTGCTGGATTCATCCCGACGAGCTCATCGCCCAGGGGTTTTTGTTATCGCCGACGCTGGCGACCGTCCGTCATCCCCTGCCGGCCACGGGGGTGCAGCTACCGCATGGGGAAATAGCCACAGCCAACGTAACGGACTACAAAAAAACCGATTTTGCTTTGCGTATCGACGAAATGGTCCGCCTCACGCAAGACCGTCACCGGGTGCTGGTTTTCGCCGAAAGCCTTTCGGAAAGTGCAGCCATTGCCAAGGCACTGGAACTTTTGGGGGAATCCGCGTGTGTCTTGCATGGAGAGCATCCAGAGTCGGTACGGAACCGGGAAATCGAGAAGTTTCGCGCAGGGGATTTCAAGTATCTCGTCAATGTCGATGTGTTCACCGAAGGGCTGGACGTGCCGGAAATCGATGCGGTGGTGCTGCATCGGCGTACCCAGTCGGTGGTGCGTTATCTGCAGATGGCGGGACGGGGATTGCGTCCGGGTGGTCGTGGAGCCGATTGCCTCATCGTCGATTTTGGGCAACACGTCGAGCGGTTGGGGCCCATTGAGGCGGCGCGGGGCCGCAATGCGCTGCCCAAGTCTTGGCGTAGTCGGCGTTTGCGCCGTTCGCTGGCGGAAGCGGCGCACACGGCGGATTGGATCGGCGAACCCGATGCGGTACCCGATTTCACCGAAGCCGAAGCCGGGTTTTGTGTGCGTGTCCAAAGGATGCAGGTGATTCCGCTGCCGGTACGGGGGAATCGGGCCTTTTATCTGCTGAAATTCTGGGTGGACGATCCGGGCGGTGGCCCCAAGCCCCTGTCGGTCGAGCAAAAGCTCCATTTGTGGGATTCCGCCCTGCAACAGCTGTTGCGCCGGTTTTCGGCGTTATCCGGGGTGAAGGTTCCGGGATACGGCACCGTGAATAAAGGGGAAGCCTGGGCGGAAGCGGTGCAGCGTATGACCCGGGCGACCACGGGGTTTTTGGCGTACCAGCCGTATGCGGTACGGATGCGTTGGTCGGGTCGCTCCGGCAAGTGGATGGTGGATGGCTGGCAATGGTCTGGGAGGGCGAAGATGGACATTTCGCTGGATGAGGAACGGTTGCTGTCGGCCTGGGTACAGCGGACCGGGAGCAGTCCCGATCCCCTGGACCGGGCGGTGTACCAGTTGCTGTATCGCCTGGCGCACGAAGGGGTGCTGGATGTGCGGCTGGATGCGCCGGGCAATCCGGAACGACCGCCTTCGGTGCCGCAATCCCCGACGCCACCGCCAGCAACGACCGTCCCGAAGCCTGCGGAAGCCAACCCGCCGTTGTCCGCAGCGTCGGACCCGTGGGGGCGTCCGCCATCCGCGCCACCGAGCTTTCCGCCGATCCCCGCTTTTGCGCAGGAGATCGTCCGCAACGCAGGTTCTGCCGAGCCGGTGTCCGAGGGCGGCTGGCCGGAACCTTCCGTAACGGATTTTCGCGATACCGGGAAGCCGCCTTCGGGATTGGCGGAGACGGCCTGGGGCCAGCCCAACCGGTTGCCCCCGGAAGAGGATGCGCAGCCGTCCCGCCCGGCGCTGCCCAGCCAGGGATTTGGGTGACATGGAACTGGCGATACTCGTAGGGTTTCCCGGTCCTTCCCTCGCGGGATTTCTGGAAATCTACGCAAAAAACTGGATACGGCACCACCCAGAGGGGACGCCCATACTGTTGAGCAGCGATGCGGCATGGGCGCGGAAAGTGGGGAATGTGCAGGTGGTTCAGCCGGAAACGAGTACCTGGAAACAGCTTTCCGGAAAGTGCCTGTTGGTGGTGGGTAGAGAGGCGAGAGCCAGGTTGACGCCGGTCGAGATCGGAAATTGCGGGGATTGGCTGTTGCTGGGTGAGGATACGGAAGAACTTATAGCATGGTGGCCAGCTCTCGCTCCGCATTTGCCTGCCCTGAAAATGGGTTTTTGCAAATTTGAAATAAAGGAACCGTCATGCCGCTACTGAATACGCCGCTGTCGCCCATTTCGATGATCGAGCACGCCAGTCGAATCATCACGCCGCTGATGGGGCTGGTTTTCCTGGCCTCCATCAGCATAGGCCTGTGGATGGTGGTGATGGGTGGGTGGCGGATTTTCCGGTTTGGGCAGTTGTCGGTGGAAGATCCCAAGCTGGATTTCAAGAGTGTGGTGTTTTCCTTTCTGATCGGTGCGGCGCTGGTGGGTATGGCCTGGCTGATGGGGTCGAGTCTCCTGACCCTTACGGGATCGCCCAAGCCCAGTCCGCTGGCGTACACGGGTCCGGGTGGACAGGATGTGGCCACCGCCATTGTGGACATCCTGCACTTTCTGCAGCTCCTGGGGGTGATCTGGTTTGCCCATGGGCTGCGCATGATGTACCGGCTGGGCACGAATAATCCGCGTCAGGGCGAGTTTCACGGCAAGGCGTGGACCCACCTCTTGGGGGGATTGGGTCTGATCGATGTGGCTGGGGTGGCCATGGCTTTGGCCCACCTTGCCGGGACGCAGCTACCGTTCTGAAAAACCGGAGAAAACGGATACGGCACCAAGCCCAGGGGGAATCCCGAATGTCCGAATGGAGGTTGTTATGGTGAAGCAGAGTTGGAGGTGGGTAAAGCGCGTGGGGTATGCTGTCGCGGTGACGCTGATGGGGACCTCGCCGGCCTGGGCAAATACGGGCTTGATTCAAGATGTCAAGAACGTAACCGAGTTTTTCAGCTACACGCCGGGTCTCATCACCTATGGTGGTTTCGGTTTGGGAACAGTGGCCATCGTGTACACGGGGTACATGCTCCACAAGAAGGGAGAATACGAGCAGCAGGGACGGCCAGTCACGGTGAAGCATATCGCCTTCCCCGCACTGGCCTCGGCGGCACTGTTCGGAGCCCCGTTTTTAACGGGTTCGGTTCAAAAAACCTTCTTCAACGATACCCAGGGTGCCAAGGCTACTGTTGGCACGACCAGTCAGTCGGTGAACATTCCCTGAGCCCGCGATGACGCTTTGACCCCGGTTCTGCCGGGGTCATTTACCAAAGAAGGTGGAAAAAAACCATGCTGCAAAAAACCGTTCAATTGCACGGAAAGCACCAGTGGAGTGTGCTTTCGCAGCAGATCGAGGACGAATACGATCCCGAATCCGAGGGTGGATTTCGGAGTGTCGTCAAGACCTTTGAGGAAACCCGTGAGGCGATGGTCCTGGAAGGGGGCGGTCTCGCCTCCTATTTCTGGCTGGATGGATCGAAAAACCTGCTGGACCTGGACGATCTGACGCAGATGGTATCCCATCTTGGCGGCATGTTGGGGAGCCTGTTCGAGTATCCGGGGCGGGTACTGACGGTTCGGTATTTTCGGGATGTCACGCGATCGCGGCAGCAGTTTCTCAAGAATCTGGAAGCGATCACCGACAAGGTGGAGGCACTGGGATTCAAGCGAGATTTCGCGGATTTTCTGCGCAAGCGCGAGGTGCTGTCCAAGTATTTCGTTCCGCAAGGGGCTATTCTCTGCATCGAAACGCACCTGAGCGCCATAGACAATCGCGTCGTCAAGTCGGCGTTGAAGGAAAACGGCGAACGCATTCGCAAATCCGGCATTCCCCTGTGGGCGCTCAAGCAGGGGCAAAATCCGTTCAAGATCGTGGCCGACATGGATATGACGCATCGCGGTACCGTGGCCTCGGTGGAATCGGTCTTTGCGCATCCGTTGATCAACCTGACACTGAACCCGCTGACCGTGGACGAGGCCGTCTCCGTTTTGCGGAATCAGGTGGGTATCGATCCGGTGGTGGACCCGCAGAGGCCGTTCGCTGTGGATACCCGACCTTCGCCGCGGTTTATCCAAGGCGGTCTGCACGTCTTGCCGTCCCGGATCGCCGAGGCGGTGCTTCCGGAAGATATGGAGAATCTTCGGGGGGGATACGTGCGCTCCGGTCAGGCCATTTTTGCGCCCATCGCGGTGTCTCTGGGGGTCAAGGATCCGCACAACGCCACCCTGGCGGCCTTGCTGAACGATCTGCGCTCGGACATCCCATTCAGCATTACCTGGCGATTGCAGGGCGGGGCCATGTCCATGGCGAATTCCCGAAAGTTTGCCGCCACGATGATGAAGTTTTTCAACAAGACGGCAAATGGGCTGATTCAGGATGCCGTGGTCGATCTGGTGGATGCCCAGCTGCATCACCACGATCCGGTTTGTGCCCTGCAGATGGTCATCGAAACCTGGGCCTGGAAGGACGAAAAAGACCAGCAAACGCTGGTAGCGCGACGTGCCAGTACGCTGGAGGGGGCATTCCGGACCATCTGGGGCGTACAGGTGCAGAAGATGGTGGCCGATCCGATCCAGGCCCACCTTTTGGCGCAACCGGGATTTCTCGCTGCGGGTTCGATACCGGTGCTCCCCATCAATCTGTCGGACGCGCTCAAGCTCATGCCGCTGGGGATGGCAACTTCGCCCTGGTCCGGGGAAGATCCCGCAAAGGCGACGTTCTGGATGCGGTCGTTACAGCGGAAGACGATGCCGGTGGCCTTTGGCGACTCCAGGGTGCAGAACAGCTTCATCTCGCTGATCTTCGGGCTGTCGGGATACGGTAAGTCGGTACTGATCGCCAACGCCATCATTGCCTACATGCTGTCCCAGAAAAAGCTGCCATATCTCGCGATGATCGATGTCGGCTATGGGGCCATGGCCCTCATGGAGTTGCTGCGGCACTACCTCAAGGATACCGACCGGATTCTGGGGTTTGATCTGCACAAGCAGGGAAAGACCATCAACCCCTTCGATACGCAGCTCGGATACCGGTATCCCCTGAATTCCCAGAAGGAGTTTCTTATCAATCTGCTGGTCATGATCGTGCGCCGGCCTGGGGTCGAAGAAGAAGATATGGTCGATGAAGTGGCCGAGGCGGTCATTGGCGCGGTGTACCGGTACCGGGCGGACGAACCCAACAGCCGGCCGCACCTGTACGTTCCGGGAAAAGACCGGCGAATCGACGAGGCACTCCAGGGTGAGCCCGTCGATAACCGCACGCGGTGGTGGGATGTGGTGGATCTGCTGTTTCGCAAGAAGGAAATCGATCTGGCCGCGTCGGCGCAGCGGTTTGCCATGCCAACCTTGAGCGATGTCATTACGGTGATCAACGAAGATCCGGCCATTGCCTCGCAGTTTGGTAATGTGATGCACCCCCGGCTTGGGATGCGGATTCTGGATCGCGTGGCGTTGTCGGTATCGCAAGCGGTGGATCGGTGGCCGATGTTGGCCGGTCACAGCGATTTCAGTATCGGCAAGGCCAGCATGGTGGCGATCAATCTGGAGCATGTGGTTCGGGACCGTTCCGACACGGGGAAGAAACAGGCCGGCATCATGTACCTCATGGCCCGGTTCCTGTTGACTAAGGATTTTCTCTTTCACCCGCTGGATGCTCAGAGCGCGCCGGACCTGTACCGTCGCTACCACGAGATTCGCGCTGAGCGGATTCTGACGACGCCCAAGCTCGGGGTGTACGACGAGCTGCACAACACCAATGGTTTGCCAGCCATCACCAACCAGATCGAGAAAGATGCGCGCGAGTGGCGCAAGAATAACGGTATCTTGATGCTGGCCTCGCAGATGCCGGACGATTTCAGCAAAACCTTGGCGAACATTGCCACCAGCATTTACATCCTGACGAATCCCTTTGGGGATGAAGATAATCCGTTGTTGGAAAAATTTTCCCTGAGCAAGAAAGAGGCCAGCATCATCAAGAAATATTGCGTGGGTGGCGCAGAAGGCGGGTCTGGTGTGTACTGCATGTGGCGCACCAAGACCGGCGGGGATTTCCGGCAGTTGGCGTTCAACGTGGCTCCCCCGGCGGAATTGTGGGCCTACACGACCACGCCCAAGGACCGGGCGCTCCAACGCTACCTGACGCCGCAGCTCGGCCTGGAGGATACGCTGGATCTCCTGTCCGTGCGCTATCCCGGCGGTTCTGCCGTCAAGGAGATTGCCGATGTGAAAGGTATCGAGAACGAAAAAGATATTCAGCAGATGATGCAGGAGGAAGCAGCATCGGGTGGAATAGACCCGGATGTGAAAACCGTAGGGGATCGTCTGGTAGCCATCTGGAAGGAGTTTGTCGCGCAGCGGATACTTCAGGAACGGAAGCAGGCGGGGTGAGGCAAAAGAAATCCCCCGGGCCGCCGCACGACCGGGGGTGGGTGCAAACGTAGACCGTTTTCCATCAGGGCGTTCCTTGGTTTGCTGGTTCTTTTGTACCTGAAAAAACAGAAAAGTTCAATATGTTCTGTTTGTAGGAGTTCGCTATGACAACGCAAGCAAACACGATTAGCCCACTGTGGGTAAAACCATGGGGTGCCATGCGGTCTATCTTTCGCTGGATGTTAGAAGCCCTCGGCGCGACGATATTGATCTTTGGCCTGTTCCTGGTGATTGTGGCTCTCACACATCAGATTCCTTCACTTGGTCGCCTCATCGCTTTTCATCCAGTCGGGTCTGCGCAAGGTTTTTTGGATGCGTTCTGGATTGTTTTTGTATTTTATACTTTTTTGATTTGTACCATAAAAATCACAAAATCATGGGTAAGCAGCTTTTTGGCCTCATTGATCGCTATGCCGATTTTGTTGACTTTTGTCGCTCTGTTATTCTTTGGTCATGAAGGCAGTGTGGTGAATCATGCCACTTTCCCGCCACCACCGCCAGTTTTCCATCCGATAAAAAAGCATGAAAAGGTGCTTATGCAGATGGTGACTACGCACAACACCGGCAAATATATTGGAAAGGTGTCAGAAGAAACAATTACTGGTAATGCCAAAATTACCAGCATGGGTCATGGCCGGTATCTCGTAAAGATGGAAAAGTGAGGATTTACTTATGACCAGTAACAGTTCTTCCAAAAGCAAAGTATTAGTTATCTTTATTCTTTTATCCTTCTATGTCATAACTCCTTTAACGGCAGGATGTGGATGGTTACTTTCGACAAAACACTGGTATCTGGCTTTATGGGTACCAGTGTTACCGGCAAGTCATCCTCTCGGTTTTCTTGATTACGTCTTTATGGGAGTTCCTTGTGTTTTGTTATCTTTGCTGGTTAGCATACCATTAACTGAATGGATAGGGAGGATAAGTAACTAACAACATCATTTTATTATCGAAACATCTTTTACCAGGAGATCACCATGCGTAAAACATACTTTCTCTTACTTTGTACCTTGGCCCTGGCTGGGTGTGCCAACAATCCCTATGCCAGCAACGCCACGACCGCCGACGCCAGCGGCGGGGCGCTCCTGGGTGCATTGGCCGGGGCCGTGATCGGCAACCAGACCGGTGCGCCCCTGGCGGGAGCCGCCATCGGCGCGGGAGTCGGTGGACTCGCCGGGTATGCCGTGGGCCATGGGCAGCAAACCCAGAACCAGGTTCCACTGCCCGGGTACTACGCGCCACCGGCCAACAATCCGGTATGTCCGGCGGGCTATACTTGTGTACCAGACCAGCAATAGGAGGCCATCGTGTTTGGATTCGGAGAGCACCAAGCAGTACAAAACGCCACCTGCCCCTGCTGTCAAACGCCCATGGAGGACAAGGGCGAACACGGTATCCGTATGGGCGGTTTGACTGGGATGTTGGGGGCAGGCGCTGCCCTCGTCGGTGGGCAGTTGGCCGAGGACGGGGAAGAGGCCTTTGAGAAGAAGCTGGCAGTTCAAGTATTCGTCTGCCCGCAATGCCAGGAGGTTTCTTTCAAGTATCGAGGCGGTCTGTAATCTTGGCAAGCCTTGGTCTCATAAATCCGCAACCGAGCGATAGTTACGACAGCTGGGTTGCGGCCTATTCGGCGTGGTATCGGCATTTCCTCGCCATGCAGCCCACCGAAGATCGTCTGGCCGTCGATTGGGCACACCGTATGGTTGAAGCCTCGATCTGTTTATACCGACGCTCAGACCGCGATCGCATCCAAGAGGCCGCCAGGAAGCGAGTCTACGATGAAACTCATCGGTCGCCGTCGAGTCCTTCAATCCAGACGTGGCGGACACCGATACGCTCGGCATCGGATGTGAACCAGTCGGCGCATCTCCCCGCCATTTCCCGGAAAACCGGAAAATCCAAACCCAGACAGATTGCCCTATGGTAAAGAAAAGCGTCAAAAAAAGTGCCACCTGGTATGCAGATGGGCAATTGAGATGGTTTTGCGTAGAGAAAATCAGGAAGGTCCACCCATTCCCCAGGACGATCCGGACCGGGAAGCGAGCTGGTTTGCGGTGTTCCTATCAGCCGATTCTTGAGCAAATCGATGGCTAAGGCTATGGGCCAGCTGATCGACTCGTGGGTCAGATCGGGATGGAGCGGATGTCGTGCTGCGGTGTTGTGAAAGGCGGGTACCATCCTCAAAGAGGGGATCGAGGCGCTCACGCACAAATTCGGCAAGTTTCTCCGGGTCCGGCGTATAAAACAAACCGAAGCGATGCAGGAGTTTTTTCATGCCGGCCTCGGCACGGGTTCCGAGATCCCAATCCCCACCGACGTGTTCGCGAACCCGATCCTGGTATTTCAGAAATACGGCCATCGCACACTCCTTGCTGGCCGGCTCGCTGCTGGCGACNNGTATCCGTATGGGCGGTTTGACTGGGATGTTGGGGGCAGGCGCTGCCCTCGTCGGTGGGCAGTTGGCCGAGGACGGGGAAGAGGCCTTTGAGAAGAAGCTGGCAGTTCAAGTATTCGTCTGCCCGCAATGCCAGGAGGTTTCTTTCAAGTATCGAGGCGGTCTGTAATCTTGGCAAGCCTTGGTCTCATAAATCCGCAACCGAGCGATAGTTACGACAGCTGGGTTGCGGCCTATTCGGCGTGGTATCGGCATTTCCTCGCCATGCAGCCCACCGAAGATCGTCTGGCCGTCGATTGGGCACACCGTATGGTTGAAGCCTCGATCTGTTTATACCGACGCTCAGACCGCGATCGCATCCAAGAGGCCGCCAGGAAGCGAGTCTACGATGAAACTCATCGGTCGCCGTCGAGTCCTTCAATCCAGACGTGGCGGACACCGATACGCTCGGCATCGGATGTGAACCAGTCGGCGCATCTCCCCGCCATTTCCCGGAAAACCGGAAAATCCAAACCCAGACAGATTGCCCTATGGTAAAGAAAAGCGTCAAAAAAAGTGCCACCTGGTATGCAGATGGGCAATTGAGATGGTTTTGCGTAGAGAAAATCAGGAAGGTCCACCCATTCCCCAGGACGATCCGGACCGGGAAGCGAGCTGGTTTGCGGTGTTCCTATCAGCCGATTCTTGAGCAAATCGATGGCTAAGGCTATGGGCCAGCTGATCGACTCGTGGGTCAGATCGGGATGGAGCGGATGTCGTGCTGCGGTGTTGTGAAAGGCGGGTACCATCCTCAAAGAGGGGATCGAGGCGCTCACGCACAAATTCGGCAAGTTTCTCCGGGTCCGGCGTATAAAACAAACCGAAGCGATGCAGGAGTTTTTTCATGCCGGCCTCGGCACGGGTTCCGAGATCCCAATCCCCACCGACGTGTTCGCGAACCCGATCCTGGTATTTCAGAAATACGGCCATCGCACACTCCTTGCTGGCCGGCTCGCTGCTGGCGACGGACGTTCCGCCCCAACCGACAGACTCAAAGAAATTCTTGACGTTGTTCGCCGCCAGAATGAATTCGGGATCGAGCCGATGGCCATCGTAGGTCACGGGCTGGCCCTGCATGCCTCTGGCCAGCAGATCGCGTGCATAGTGGTGTTGGTTATCGGGAACGTCTGGGTGCTTCTGGTAGGTGCCAAGCTGTGCGGGGTTGGCGACCTTCGCGGCTTCCCAGGCGAGTTGCGCTGCAAGCTCTGCTTGTTGGATGAATTCAAAGGCTTCCATACTAAGTCTCCTGCGTAATGAACCAACATTGCCCAGGAACTTGGTGCCGTAGTGTGCCAGGGCCTACGCAGGTGCGAATGTCGGGGTACGCCAAGGGGGATGGGATGGGGTTCGGGCTTAGGCTAAAGGCAAAACATGCACCATGGCATGGAACCGTGACGGCCTCTGTGTGCGCATATAAAAACATGCCTGTTAACCTTTCTCAGCAACCAGCCGGACGGGGAGGTGGTCGATACAGGCATTGAGCAACCTCAGCGGCAGTTCTGGCTCCCAGAAACGGCGATTGAAGCGATAGACGAACTCGTTCAGATATTCCTGCAGATATTTTCCGGATACCCCATGGAATGTGCCCAAAAGAAAGGCCTTGAGGTTACCAATGGCGGTGTGTACCCACGGCAACCACTCGTCCACCTGATGCGGTTTGGTCACGCGCCCCTCATGCTCCTGGCTCTCTCCGAGAACCCGCAGCGCTATCAAGCCGTCGGTACGGGTAGGTTGCTTGGGGCGCAAGCGTCGCCGCGCGAATTCGCGAATCCGGTCGGCAGAGACCGTAGGCGTCGTCTCTATGGGGAAGCTCGATTAACCCCCAAAAACACAACCGACTGGCACGGCGAAGCTCTCTCTGGCTCAAATCCGTCGGTTTTGAGCTGATATTTCCCTCTATTGTGGGCTTTTTAGCCCTATTTCCTGCCGCTCGGACAGACTACGCCCCCAAAAAGGCCAAACGACGCATGTTGTAGACAATGACCATCATGCCCATGGCGAAGGTGGCGCGGGCCTGACCGATGGTGCGGATTTTCTTCCCGCCCCACTGGGTGATGGCAGCAAAGACATGTTCCACCCGCGCCCGCACCTTGGCAATGCGCTGGTTCCGCCGCTCCTGACAGGCCGAGAGAGGCTTGCCGGGCTTTGCCTTGCGCTGGATCTGCGGGCGATAGCCTTGCTCCCGAGTAAACGCTCCTCTCGATCGGCCCCAACATACCCTTTGTCGGCATAGATCTCCGCACTGGTGTTCCACTCGTCCAGCGCTGCTTCCAAGTGCTGGGAATCATGGACCTTGGCGGTGTCGGCAATCCAGGTCCGAACCAACTTGTGCTTGCGATCCACGCTCACGGTGAACTTGTAGCCGTGGTGGGACTTCCCATGCTTCTTGGTCCAGCTGGCATCTACGTCTTTCTGCCGTCGCTTGGCCGGCTTCCAGTCCGCAGGGACCGCCTCTTGTTCCAGCAGCGCCTTCTCCTCTTTCGTGAAATGTTGCCTGGGTGCCGGAACCAAGGTGGCGTCCACGATCTGACCGGCACGGGCCTCCAGACCATGGGCACGAATCCTGTCGGTCCAGATCGTTGAATAGAGCCGTAACCCCATCTACCCCGATCCGGTTTTCAAAGCTCCAGATGGTCGTGCGATCGGGGATGTTGCGGGAGTGCTCCAGGCCACAGAAACGCCGGAAACTGCGCCGATCCAAGAGCTGAAACTCCGTCTGCTCGTCAGAGAGGCCATGCAGGCGCTTGACCACCAAGACCCGAACCATCACCTCGGTAGGATAGGGAGGACGCCCACCTTTGGGCTGCTCCGGACGGGGAGCGATCTTTTCTACCGCCTGTGCCAAAGCAGAGAAGTCGACCACCGCCTCGATCTTCTGCAAGGGGTCACCGATGGCATTCGCCTTTTGGACATGGATCTCGTCTGCCAGAAGATCGTTGTTCACCGCCGCCCGTCGCGCAATCATCCCGTCTACCCCAATGCCATCTGACTGCCCGATATTCTATCAAAAACACAGGCGCGATGGGGTTTTTCGAGGCGCCCCAACATATAGTTTGCTGTCCGACACGAGCCTAATCACTGCTACTCACACAGATCCTGCCTTTGAACACCCTTGTTCAATATTACTCCTCATCAAGCTGCGCGGGAAGGTCCGCTTCCGCTGCAAACTTCCCATTCATTCATCAGAGCGTGCGGTCAATGCAGCGTGATTATATTCTCATGTGCAGGTCTGTCGATGACCACGGTGAAGTTCAGCCGTTCCAGAATCTGCCGGAGTTTGTCCACGAGGTGATCCCGTGGTACTTGAGCGGCCTCGTAAGCCAGGCCGCAGAGCAAATGCTGGGCTCGCCCTTCGGGTTGGATGAAAACATGGAGGGTAGCATCCGCCCCCTCCTTCACCTGGATCTTGCAACCCTCAGCACGCATCCCCGACTCTTCGACCCAATGCTTTGCTGCGGATACGGCTGCAAGGATCATTTCCATCGTTCGGCCCTCTACGGAATCGGGCTCGGCAACATCTCGTTCCAGGAACCATCGCAACGGGGCACAGGCGTCCATGGTATCTGGGGGCCATCCAAGCGCCTCGGCCTGAGCGCGAATCAGGGTGTCGGGATGGGGCCAATCCGGTATATGGTCCATTGGAAACTCCAATCGCCCGACCAGCAGGTAGACGGTTGGCGTTGTCGTGTGGCCATAGTTCCAGGTATATGGCTCTCTGGCGTCTGGGGTATTGAACGTCCAGAGCTGCAAAGGGCTGACATCCCGTAGCGCGTATATCGACAGTGGCTTCTGTACCCAGTAGACCTTGCCACCCCGGGGGAGGATCTCCTGTTCTCTGAGCACCCGCGTCAGGGCCTTGCGGTCTGCTCCCCGGCACTCCCCGGTCCAGCGAGCGAGGAAGGGAACGGCGATCAAAAGGCTTTGGTAGTCATCTTCGTAATTTTTCGTGCAGGCCATATCCAGAGCGCGATCCCAGAGAAATTCCCATACCGCTGTGAGGCCGTCGGCGCGGAGCCTTTTGAATACCGTCGTAAAGGCTTGACTGTCCTGATCGACAAGCACCTCGTAAAGCCAGACCAACAAACGGGACATGTCTGGGCCGGGTTCCAGATTATCGGACACCGCATGGGCCAAGGGCATCAGCTCGCTCAATAGTGCTTCTATGCGGGCACTACGTTTTCTCATGGCAGACCCCACTTTTCATCTCAGGGCCGGTCCACGGTTCGTGACCTGGTCGGCCTACTCATTTTGGGGATGCCCATGTGCCCGCGTACCAATTCCAATGTTAGCATGCGCCCATGTTACTCCAGATACCGCTGCTGCCAAAGTTCCTGGTCCAGTACCAGCGAGCCTGAGACCGTTTCCAAGCCCTTTTGGATTCAGACTGGGAACTTTTCGCCTGGGCCTTCACAATGTACCGACCGACCAAGAATAGCGTTAATTTGGCTCCTTTGGGAATCCGGTTCTGGGCTTTGGTGGTCCCGCACTGCTTGCGGCGTTTTCCAGACGAAGATTCAATTACCGCTTCCGAGGCGCAGGGGCAGAATCCTTCAGACCACAGGAGCCATCATGCCAGAGAGCCCCAGGGTCAACTGCTCGAAGGAATCGTGCACGAGAGGAAGGATGGACAAATACACAGACACCAACCCACAAATCGAGGCCACAGCATCGGTCGAGATAGACGCCGAGATTACCATTTTTTAGCGATCTTCTGAACTTTCCGCTGCGGGTTCCAAGCGACCTTACAGGCGGGCGTTCATTTGCGTGCGCCACCTTACCAGTGCTCCGGTTTTGTTGTCTTTACCACATCAGAGAGCGCGTGCCGCTCTTCCCCAGGGCATGGTCTTCTTCCCGGTGACGCTGATCTCGGGTCACGAAACGAATCCGAATGTGATGATGCTCCTGGTTGTACCGAGCGGGAAGTTCCATCAAGCTTTACGGGGCCGGACGAAGTGGGAGCATAAGGTAAAACGTCGCAGTCTGGATGAACGCATCGAATAGTATCGCAGAAAACTGATGGTCCCCCGTAATGTTTTTCTTCGTAACTCGTACTTGCAAATAGCCAAATTGGGTTTATCATACCCTTTTTGCCAAAGAAAAGGATGGTTATGCAAACAGAAAGGAAGCGTCATCGTCGGACAGCGGAAGAACGGTTGGCGGACCTGGAAGCAAAACGCCAGCAGACAGAGGCCAAGCTGCGTGAACAGTTGGCGAAAATCGACGAACAGAAGCGGCGTTTGGCCCAGAGCCCGGCTGTGCGCAAAACGCAGATGGAAAACCAGAAGCGTTTCGAGCACGCGGTACAGAAACTGGCGCCAGACCTTGATCACCGGCATTTCATCGCCATCATTGCCGATGCCGTGGATGGTGGTTTTGATGCCGATGCTCTGGCTGAGAAGGGTGAGGCGCTTTTGGCCGAGCACGGCAAGCCGCGGCGTGGCCGCCGGCCACGTTCAGCGGCGTGAACACAACGTAGTTTTCGGGAGCCTGGGCGTAAGCACGATATGCCCCTGTTGTGGGAGAGCTAGGCCTGATCGAGTGCAGACGTCGTGCCAGATCGATCCCTGCGGGTTCCCCCTTATTTTTTTCTTTCGGATATTGGGAGAGGCAATTATGGAGTCTCTGATTTAGCCATCTGATAGAATGGGCTGACCGAGTAGCGAGGAGATGCCATCCATGACCGGACAGATGACCTTTGCCGAGGAGCCCAGCCTGTCGCGACGCCGCAAGCAGACCAAGCGAGAACGCTTTCTGGCCGAGATGGATGCCGTGGTTCCCTGGGCCAGGCTTGTGGCCTTGATCGAGCCGCACTATCCCAAGGGTGGCAGTGGCCGCAAGCCCATGCCCTTGGAGCGGATGCTGCGTATCCACTTTCTCCAGCAATGGTTCGGCTACTCCGATCCGGGGATGGAAGAGGCCCTGTACGAGGTTCCCCTGCTCCGTCAATTCGTCGGTATCGACCTGGGCCGGGACTTCGTTCCTGACGAGACCACGATCCTGAAGTTCCGCCGCTTACTGGAGCGCCATGCGCTTGCTCAGGCCATCTTTGCCGAGGTGCAGGCGGTGTTGCGGGAGAAAGGGCTCTTTCTGCAGGAGGGCAAGACCGTGGATGCCACCTTGATTCACGCCCCGAGCTCCACCAAGAACCGAGACCGCCAGCGGGATCCGGAGATGAGCTCCACCAAGAAAGGGAATCAGTGGTATTTCGGGATGAAGGCGCATGTGGCAACGGATCTCCAAGGTATCGTACAGGCGGTGGACTTCACCGCGGCCAAGGTACCGGATCATCAGCGGCTGGAGGGGCTCCTTACCGGAGAGGAGTCGGTGGTCCTCGCTGACCGGGGCTATGACTATCCCCAGGTGCATGACACGCTGGTGGCCCGAGGCATACGGAACGCGGTAGCGCGGCGACGCTATCCTGGGCAGAAAACCGGATTGGCGGCCCTCAAGCGCTACAACCGCGCCATTGCCCGGATCCGTGCCCGGGGAGAACACGCCTTCCGGGTGCTGAAGTGCCAATTCGGTTATCAGCGAACCAGATATCGGGGTCTGGCCAAGAACGGTGCTCAACTGACCACGCTCTTTGCCTTGGCCAATCTGTACATGCTGAGGAGATATCTCCTGGCCGCGTAGGGAGTGGTGTGCCCAATATCCAATAATTCTCCAGAAAATGGGGGAATTTGACGGATAAGTGACCTGATAGCAACGTGCTTAGGTCAATACTGGGGACAAGGCGCACCTTTTTAGGCTAGGTCAGAGCTTCCTTATGGATATCCAGACGGTCGATCAGCAGTACCAGCAGTTGCAGCAAGAGGCCCAGGGCGTCATGCAGAGCCTGCAGACGCTGGCTGGCAAGCTCAAGGCCGCCGCTGACGGCGGCAACCAGGATGCTCGGGAATGGCTCTTGGATCTCAAGGAACTCGCACTCAGCATCCAGCAGGAGCAGCAGCAGGTGATGGCGGTGATGCAGGCGCTGCACCAGGCCATGCAGAATGCGCAGAACCAGTGGCAGCCTGGCTATCCGCAGGCACCGCAGCCGCAGGGATATGGCCAGTCTGGAATGCAGCCGGGGCAGGGGAGTGGTTTCCTGTCGAGCTTCCTGAACTCCGGCTTTGGCCGCGCCATCGAGCTGGGGGCGGGTTTTGGCATTGGGGATGATCTGATCAACAGTATTTTCTAATTTTCATAAAATAAGGTAGCGATGGGTAGAATAGCACAGGGTCTCTGCGCTGCACTTATGCTGCACTTCGGGCGGGAATGAAAGGGATCTTTCGGGTTCGGCAGGGAAGCTAAATTACTGTGTATTCTATAAATATTCAGTATCTTATTGAAAGTGTTGGGTGTATGAATTGGCCTGCAAAGCCGCGTACCTCGGTTCGATTCCGGGCCCAGCCTCCACACCTCGACCATCCTCCGGCGCGATCTGAGAGCGCCTCGCTCGGCGGGCTGCCTGTCTGGGGATATCGGTGATCGTACTTCCCTTTCCCTTGGTGGCAACCATCAGCCTTGCCTTGACCCTGGCCGTGGCGAGCTCCGGCTCCCTGTTTCGGCCCGATGCCTGGTACGAACGCTTGCGCAAGCCAAGGCTGATGCCTCCGGGTTGGGTTTTCCCCGTGGTCTGGACCGTGTTGTACGTCCTCATGGCCCTGGCTGCGGCCGAAATCTTTGTCCACTACGACGCTCCCCTGCGTCCCTGGGCACTGACACTCTACGCCCTGCAGCTCATCGCCAACGCTCTGTGGTCCTGGCTGTTTTTCAAATTGCACAGGCCACTCTGGGCCCTGTGGGATCTCATCCTGCTCTGGCTCTTGGTGCTGGCCTGCATCCTGGTCTTCGCCGCGATCGCAACCCCCGCCGCTCTGCTGCTTCTGCCTTACGGTTTCTGGCTCCTGATTGCGCTCTATCTGAACGCTGCGACCTGGGTTCTGAACCGCAAAGAGCGACGTTGACGGCCATATCCTGGGCTAAGCCTTCGTGTTGGTGGGACGTGCGTCATTGGCGCCGGAAGCGCGTGCGTATCTCCGCCGTTCTCGTGGCTTTTCCGGCCATTGCCAGCCACTTCCCGCTGGGATACACTCAGCGGCCTTGGAGAGGTGACCGAGCGGCCGAAGGTGCAGCACTGGAAATGCTGTGTACTCCAAAAGGGTACCGTGGGTTCGAATCCCACCCTCTCCGCCAATGACAGCCAAGTTTCCGATAGTTAAAACATCCTCATCAAAGATCGGAAACGCGCGCTTTTCCGCTGGTCGTGACGGTTGTGGCGACCCCAATGATCAGGGAAGTTGCCAACCCGCCTCGCGCAGCATGGCGCAGAGCGCTATGAGCGGTAGGCCCATGAGCGCGTTGGGGTCGTCTCCGGCCATACGCTCCACCAGACTGATGCCCAGGCTCTCGGAGCGAAAACTCCCGGCGCATTCCCAGGGCTTGTCCGCCTCCAGGTAGCGGGTGATGCTCGCCGCATCCAGAGGACGCAGCCAGATGGAGTAGACCTCGCAGCGGGTGCGGCAGAAATCGGGCCCGATGAGGCTCAATCCATTGAGAAAATCGATGCGTTTGCCCTGCATGCGCATGAGTTGCATTCGGGCCTTGTCCGCGGTGCCGGGTTTTCCCAGAATCTCACCGTCACAGAGGGCTATTTGATCGGCGCCGATGACCCAGGCACTTGGCTGAGTGCCCGCGATTTTGCGCGCCTTTGCTTCGGCCAACCGAGTTACCAGTTCCCGAGGCGGCTCCCCCGGAAGTGCCGATTCGTCCACCTGCGGTTTCTCGACGCGAAAAGGTAAGCGCAGACGTTCCAGAAGCTCGCGCCGGTAGGGGCTGGATGAAGCCAGAATGAGTTCCATGCCGTCAACCGGTGTTGCGTTGGCCGGCGGCAATGGCGTTGATGGTGCGCAGGAGGGGATCGAGCCAGGTCTCGCGGAATTCCTGGGGGGTATCCTCATTGCGGTAGCGGCGCAGCAGGGCCAACTGGATGTGGTTGAGGGGCTCCATATAGACATTGCGGCGCTGCAGGGAGAAGGCGAGGGTGGGGTTGTCGGCCAGGGGGGCCGGGAGGTCCAGGGCAGTCAGCAGCTCCGCCAGACTGAGCTCGTATTCCGCGCGGATCTTGGCGAAGATCTTCTGGGCGCATTCTTGATCCTGGGGCAGACCGGCGTATTCCCGGGCCAGGTCGAGATGGGTCTTGGCCATGGCCATGGAGATATTGCCCAGCAGTGCGCGAAAAAATGGCCAGTGTTTTGCCATGTCGCGGAGCGTATTAAGGCGGTCGGGGTCATCGCCGCGCCAACGCGCCAGGGCGGAACCCAGGCCATACCAGGCGGGCAGAACGTGTCGCGACTGGGCCCAGGCAAAGACCCAGGGAATGGCGCGGATGGAGGCCATGGAGCGATCGCCACGGTGGCGATGGGAAGGCCGGGAACCGATGTTCATGTGGGCGATTTCGTTGAGGGGCGTGGCCTCGTAGAAGTAGTCCATGAAGCCCGGGGTGTGCTCCGTCAGATCGCGATAGACGGCCTCGCCGATCTCCACGAGCTCGCTCATGACCTGCAGGTAGTCTGGTCGATCCAGCTCAACCCGGCGGACCAGCCCGACGCTGGCACGGATGAGGCCGGCAACCCCCACGGTCAGCTCGTAGACCGCCGTCTCCAGGTTGGCGTACTTGAAGGACAGCACCTCACCCTGCTCGGTGATCTTGATCTGGCCGCGAACGGTATCCGGAGGCTGGGCCATGATGGCCTCGTAGGTGGGCCCGCCCCCGCGACCGACGCTGCCGCCCCGGCCGTGAAACACGCGGATCTGGATGCGGCGGCGATCGGCAAGCTCCGCCAGGCGAATCTGCGCCTGATACAGGGACCAACTGGAAGAGAGGATGCCACCGTCCTTGCAGGAGTCGGAGTAGCCGAGCATTACTTCCTGGAGGTTCCCCTGACTGCGGAGGATTTCGGCGTAGACCGGGTCGTCCAGGAGCCGGCTCATGACCGCCTCCATGCGCTCGAGGTCGTGAATGGTCTCGAAGAGGGGGGTTACGGCGATTTCGCTGTACAGCCCTTCGCGCGACCAGCCGGCCAGGCCAAACTCCTTGGCCAGGAGGAGCACCTCGAGGATGTGACTGGCCTCGTGGGTCATGGAGATGACGTAGCTGCCGAAGGCCTCTGGACTGACCTCTCGGCGCAGCTGGGCAATGCAACGAAACATCGCACAGGTTTCCGCGGCCAGAGGGCTCAGCTCCGGCGTCTCCGTGACCAGACAACCGGGACGGCGCAGGGCCTCGGCCAAGGTGAGCAGACGCTGCTCCTCTGGCTGTTCCAGGTAGTTGGCAAAGCCCGCTACGTCGCGAAAGAGTTCCGCAATGGTTTGGCCATGGACCGTCGATTCCTGGCGAATATCCAGTGCTGCCAGATGGAAGCCGAAGGTTTCCAGCAACCAGACCAGATTCTGGACATCGTGTTCGGCAATGTAGTGGTCGCGGTGCCCGCGCAGAGAGTCGCGCACCAGCAGCAGATCCTCGAGGAACTCGCTCGCACTGCTGTAGCCGGGTCCGGCTGCCTCGTTGAGAATCTGACCGTTTTCCAGCTGGCGCAGGCGCAGATCCAGACGGGTCATCATGTAGCGGAGTTTGCGCCGGTAGGGTTCGCTGGGAAAACGCTGATTGACCCACTCGGCGAGTTCTGGAAAATCGTCGGCGTCGCGTTCCAGCGAGGCCAGCAGCACGGGGGATACGGCGCAGAAACGGCTGGAATGGCCCAGGAGTTGATAGAGGTCGGCCAGACGCCGCTGATATTCCCGCAGTACCTCCATGCTCTGGGTACGCAGCGCCCAGCCGGTGATGGCTGCCGTCACATTGGGATTGCCGTCGCGGTCGCCACCAATCCAGGAGCCAAAGCGGATGAAGGCGGGAATATCCACGTTGGGGTTGCCGTAGACCCGGCGCACTGCACGGCGCGCAGCGTGATAGCACATGGGCACGGCATTGAAGAGGCTGTCGCGAAAGTAGAAAAGGCCGTTTTCCACCTCGTCCTGTACCTGCGGTCGGTTGCTGCGCACCTCTTCCGTTTCCCAGAGAATCTGGATCTGCGCCTTCAGTTGACGGAGAACGTCGTTTTCCTCTTCCTGGGACAGGCTTGGGTCATCCAGCATCTTGCTGGTGAGGAAGATGCGGCGCAGGCCGTGGAGCACCGTACGCCGTTTGGACTCCGTGGGGTGGGCGGTGAAAACCGGAAGGTAACGGATCTGACCCAGCAGATACTGCAACTGGCCGGAGTGGATGCCCTGCTGCTGCAAGGCGCGGAAGGTCTCTTCGAAGGAGCCCACCCAGAGTGCCTCACTGCGTTGGAGGAGGCGGCGGCGCTGCAGGTGCTGAAACTCCTCTTCGGCAATGTTGACGAGGCTGAAATAGGTATTGAAGGCGCGAATGACCAGGACCAGGTCGTCCTGGGGCAAGGCGTCTATGAAGCGGGCCAGACGCTTGCGTAGCTTGGGGTCTTCCCGGCGGTGCAGGCGGATATAGCCCTGGCGCAACTGCTCCACCGCGTTGAAGACGCGGTCACCTGCCTGCTCCTTGAGCACCTCCCCGAGCAGGTTGCCGAGACGCTTGACTCGCGCCCGCAGGGCCCGATCGTTGGGTACCTTTTTGTTTTCCACGCGACCTGTTTCTCCCGTCAGTAATGGTAGCAAGGGACGCCGGTAGTGTACGGACGCGGCTTCCCGACGCCATCTTAAAGCTAAAGGGAAAAGCGACAAACGTCAAAATCGTAACCGGTGCGGTGGCCGGGGCCTGCGCGAGCCCGAGTCGGCGGCGTTGCGGAATGCCCTCCGCCCCATGGCGTCTCATCGCCTTTTGAGTTAGTCTAAGGCTCCATGGAAACGTCATGAGACTTTCCGTCATAAGCGCCATAATGCATGAGTGAAAAGGAGACCAAAATGGCCGGACAACAAAAGGGGCAGATTCTGCAAGACCCCTTCCTCAATCTGCTGCGTAAAGAACACGTTCCTGTCGCCATCTATCTGGTCAACGGCATCAAACTGCAGGGTTTCATCGAATCCTTCGATCAGTTTGTCGTGCTTTTGCGTAACAACGTCAGTCAGATGATCTACAAGCACGCCATCTCCACGGTGGTGCCCAGCCGCGACGTTCGCTTGCCCCTACCGGAAGAGGAAGCCGCCGCAAGCCCTGAGGCCGAGGCCTGACACTGGAATCCGCTACCAGTCGGTCCCACGTCGAACGGGTGGTCCTGGTCCACGTTCCGCTGGCATCGGAGCAGAGCGAGGACCACGGCGAAGAGTTTCGCCACCTGGCCGAAGGTGCCGGGGCGGAGGTGGTTGCTTTCCTGTCGGCCCAACGCCAGCGATTGGATCCCGCGACCTGTATCGGTCGGGGCAAGATCGATGAAATCCGGGCGCTGGCGGACGCGCACTCCGCCGATCTCGTGCTCTTCGACCGACCGTTGAGCCCCGTGCAGGAGCGCAACCTCGAGCGGGAACTGCGGCGACCGGTGGTGGACAGGGTGGGGCTCATCCTCGACATTTTCGCCCGTCGTGCGCGCACCCACGAGGGCAAGTTGCAGGTGGAACTGGCGCAACTGGACCGTTTGCGCACCCGACTGGTGCGGGGTTGGACGCACCTCGAACGGCAGCGCGGCGGCATCGGCCTGCGCGGACCCGGCGAGACGCAGTTGGAAACGGACCGTCGGCTCATTGGCGAACGCATCCGCGCTCTGCGGGCTCGGCTCTTACGTATTCAGTCGCAGCGCGCCACGCAAAGGCGGGCGCGGCAGCGGGCGCCGGTGCCGACGGTGGCCCTCGTCGGCTACACCAATGCGGGCAAGTCGACTCTCTTCAACCGGCTAACCGCCAACCATCAGTATGTGGCCGATCAACTCTTCGCTACCCTGGATCCTGCCGTGCGCCGACTGCAGTTTGGCAAGGGTCGAGGCGAGTGGCTTCTGGCCGACACCGTGGGTTTCCTGCGGGATCTGCCAACGGAGCTCATCGCTGCCTTCCGGGCCACCCTGGAGGAGGTCAATCGCGCCGATCTGTTGTTGCACGTGGTGGATGCCAGCGCCGTGGACCGGGAGCTGCAGATGGCGGCCGTGGATGCGGTGCTGGCGGAAATCGGTGCTGCCGAGGTTCCGCGACTCGTGGTGTACAACAAGGTGGATCGCACCGGGGAGCGTGTCGGGCCGGTGCGGGATTCCTCTGGAGCCGTCCAGGCCTTGCGCTTGAGTGCGGTGACAGGGGAAGGTTTGTCGGAGTTGGTAGCGACGGTGCGGGAGCGCATTGCGCCGGCGCGTCTGCGCTCGCATTGGAGTCTGGGGCCTGAGGAAGGGGCATTGCGGGCGAAGCTCTACGCCCTGGGCGAGGTTCTGGACGAGCGTTTTGATGAGGCGGGTCGTGATCAGTTGCTGGTGGAACTGGATTCCGCGGCCTTGCAGCGATTGCAGCGGGAGTACGGTCAGCACAGTTGTCAGCGCCGCAGGGCGGCCCCTACAATGCATGAGGAACACTGAGCTAAGGAGAGCGGGATGCCGTGGAGCGATCCGGGCGGAAATGGGAAACAAGGCGGTAATCCAAACCCCTGGGGACGGCGTCCGGGTCAACAGCAACCCTCGTGGAACCTGACCAAGATTACCAGCGAGTTGCGCAAGTTTGCCGGGCGCTTCGGCGGCGGTCGTGGCGGCCCGCAACCCTTCGCACAGCACCTGCGCTGGGTCCCGCTGTGGGTCTTGGGGGGGGCACTGGTGCTGTGGCTGGCTTCCGGTGTGTACACTCTGGATCCGCAGCAGGAAGGGGTCGTGCTGCGTTTCGGTGCCCCCGTCGGCGTGGTCAAGGCCGGCATGCACTACCACTGGCCCTACCCTATCGAATCCGTCGCCGTCGTCAACCTGCAGGAGGATCGGCGTCTGGTCCTCGGATACAGCGGCGCTGGCGAGCAGCTGGGCCCGGGGCGCATGTTGACGGCGGACGGGAATGTCGTGGAACTGCGTTACGCCCTGCGCTACCGGGTCGAAAATCCCGAGCATTACCTTTTCGCTGCGGAGAATCCCAACCAGATCCTGGCCTTTGCCCTGGAGAGTGCCATGCGCGAAGCCGTAGCCCAGCGCAGTCTCGACACGCTACTCAAGGGCGATCACAGCCGCCTTGCCGAGGACGTGCTCCAGGCAACCCGCCAGCGCATCGGCGCCGATCATCTGGGCGTGAAACTGGAGTCGGTGCAGGTGTTGCAAACGGCCCTGCCCAGCGACCTCGACAGGGTGGCCAAGGCGGTGGACAAGGCTCGCGCCCAGGCCGAGCTGGAGCGGCGGGATGCCGAGTCCTACGCAGCGGCACTGCTGCCACGGGCCAAGACGGAGGCGGCGGCCATGATCAGTGAGGCACAGGCGTACCGCGACTCTGCCGTGACCCGGGCCAAGGGCGACGTGGCACGTTTCCTCTCGTTGCTGGATGTCTACCAGAAGCATCCCCAGGTCATCGCGCAGCAACTGTACCTGCAAACCATGGAAGACATTCTTGCTCATGCCCACAAGGTGATCGTTGGCGACAAGCAGGGTGCGATAATCCAGATCACTCCACCTACGGCCAGCGCCGCTGCGGCACCAACCCAGAGTGGGGGAGTGGTGGCCAGCACGACCTCCCATGGGGCAAGCCCGGAGGATGGCGCGGCGTCCAATTCGGGAGGAGGCTCATGAAAAACTGGGGTTGGGGTGCCGTGACCCTTGCCGTTGTCGCGGTGCTGTTTCTGGTGTCGTCGAGTTTCTATGTGCTCCACATCGGCCAGGCTGCCGTGGTGCTGAACCTTGGCCACGAATCGGCAGTCGAGCAGGAGCCGGGTCTTTACTTCAAGTGGCCCTTCGTGCAGAAGATCGAGATCATCGACACGCGACTGCGCAATGGCAGTTCCGAACCCGTGACCGTCCCCAGTGCCGCGCACGATCGCCTCGAACTCAGCTTCTTTGAACAGTGGCGGGTGACGGATCCAGCGCGATTCTATCGGCATGGCCTCGACGCCGCCCTTGCCGAGAAACGCATCGACGACCTGCTCAAGGAGAAGGCAGCCAATGCATTTCGCGATGCGGATCCCGTGCGGATGACACCGGTGCAACTGCAACGGAGCCTCGATGGGTTGAAGCAGGAACTGGCGCGCACCTTGCAGGCCGAGGGTATCGCTCTGGAAGGCCTGCAACTCCTCAAGGTGGGCTTGCCGCAGGCGCAGTTGCACACCGTCTATTCGGCCATGGAGCAGGCCACCCTAGATCGGGCAAAGGCCATCGAGGCCAGCGGCAAGGCCAAGGCGACACAGATCCGGGACCAGGCCGATGCCGAAAAGGCGCAGATCCTTGCGGAAGCCTACCGTAAAGCCCAGACCATAAAGGGCGCCGCGGAGAGCGAGGCGGCCGGCATCTATGCCGCTGCCTCGGACAAGGATCCCAAGTTCTACGCCTTCTACCGGAGCCTCGAGGCGTATCGCCAGAGTCTTGGTTCCCAGGATGTGCTGGTATTGCCGGCCAATTCTCGTTTCTTTGATGTGCTGCAGCACGGCATGGAGTCGACGTCGCGATGAAGATCGGAGGTCATTCGCCTGCCTGGTTGCTGCCGGCGGGCTTCGAAGATCTGGGCCCAGCACGGGCCGAGGCGCTGGAAAAGCACCGGCGGGCGCTTTTGGACCTCTTTGCGCGCTGGGGCTATCGTCTCGTCATCCCGCCCATGTTGGAACATCTCGAGAGTCTGCTGACGGGTAGCGCCGCCGATCTGGATCTGCAGACCTGGAAGGTGCTGGATCAGGCCAGCAGTCGTCTGTTGGGCTTTCGCTCGGACATGACGCCGCAGATGGCGCGCATGGATGCCCAGATGTCCCGCGATCACGACCAGCGCCGACTCTGTTATGCGGGCACCGTCCTGCGAGCTCTGCCCGATGCCTTGGGCGGCAGTCGGGCGCCCTATCAGGTAGGGGCGGAGTGCTTTGGCGTGGCGGGGCCCGAGGGCGACCTCGAAATCCTGTCGCTCCTCATCGAGAGCGTCGCCCTCTGTCAGGATACCGAGGGCTGCGTTCTGGATCTGGGGCATGTGGCGGTGGCGCGCTCGCTGGTTGCCGCTCTGGGCCTGGAGCAGACGCTGGAGGCGCGTGTGCTGGCGGCCGTGGAGCGCAAGGCTTGGCCCGATCTGCACGCGCTGCTGGAGGGGGTGCCGGAGCGTGCCAGTGCACGGGCGGATTTCACCGTGCTGGCCGGTTTGCATGGAGGCCGTGAGGTCCTCGAGCGCGCGCGGAGCCTGCTAGGTCACCGTCCGGTGGTACGGCGTGCCCTGGAAGAACTGGACTTTGTCTGGGAAGCCTTGCATGGGCGCTATCCTCACCTGGCTATCCAATGTGATCTTGCGGAACTGCACGGTCACCGTTATCACACGGGCATGCTCTTCGCCGTGTATGGCCCGCAGCGGGGTGAACCCCTTGCCCAGGGTGGGCGCTACGATGGCATTGGCCGCAGCTTTGGTTGCGAGCGCCCGGCCACGGGCTTCAGTCTGGATCTCAAGCCGCTCCTGCGGGATAGTCTGGAGCCCGCCAGAGGGCCGCGGATCTGGGCACCGGCGTCCGTGGACACGGCCCTTTGGCGGTCCATATCGGATTTGCGCGCGCAAGGCTACATCGTCGTTCAGGGCGGCCCCGGGCCGGAGGCGGGCGCTGCCGAGGAGGGCTACGATGGCTGGCTCGAGGCACGCGATGGGTCCTGGATTCTGGTGGGTGACGCCCCCGAGTTTCGTTTTCCCGCTGGCTGAGTGAGTGGAGACCTCCATCCTATGGTGAGGAATATCGTGGTGATCGGCACCCAGTGGGGTGACGAGGGCAAGGGCAAGATCGTGGACTGGTTGACGGAGCATTGTCAGGGCGTGGTGCGTTTCCAAGGTGGAAACAACGCTGGCCATACCCTGGTCATCGGTGCGCGCAAGACCATTCTGCACCTCATTCCCTCGGGGATATTGCGTCCCGGGGTGCAATGCTTCATCGGTAATGGCGTGGTACTGGATCCCGAGGCCCTCTTCACCGAGCTCGATACCCTGAAAGCCGCCGTGGACGATGCCGAGGAGCGTCTCTGGATTTCCGATGCCTGTCCACTGATCCTGCCCTATCACAAGCGTATCGATGCGGCGCGGGAGCAGGCCAAGGGGGCGGCGCGGATCGGTACCACGGGGCGCGGCATCGGCCCGGCGTACGAGGACAAGGTGGCGCGGCGAGCCCTGCGCGTGGGCGATCTCTTCCACCGCGAACGCTTCGCCGCCAAGCTGGGTGAGGCGCTGGACTACCATAATTTCGTGCTCCAGCAGTATTTTGCGCAGGAGCCCGTTGATTTTCACCGAGTTCTGGAACAGTACCTCGGCTATGCCGACCGTCTGAAGTCCATGGCCACGGATGTCTCGCGCCGCCTGCGTCGCCTACAGGACCAGGGTGGACGCTTACTCTTCGAGGGGGCTCAGGGTACCCTTCTGGACGTCGATCACGGCACCTATCCCTACGTCACCTCGTCCAATACCGTGGCCGGGGCGGCAGCGGCGGGAAGCGGCGTCGGCCCAGGTGAGCTGGGCTATGTGCTGGGCATCACCAAGGCCTACACCACCCGCGTGGGCTCCGGGCCGTTTCCAACGGAACTCTTTGATGAGACAGGAGATTTCTTGGCGCAACGGGGTGCCGAGGTGGGCGCTACCACCGGCCGCGCCCGGCGCTGCGGCTGGTTTGACGCTGTGGCCCTGCGCGCGTCCTGTCGCGTCAATGGGGTCAGTGGTCTGTGCATGACCAAGTTGGATGTGTTGGACGGTCTGGCCGAGATCCGGATGGCGACGGGCTATCGGGTCGACGGGGTGGCCCAGGAGGATCTCCCGGCCGGGGCCGAGGCCCTGGCGGCCTGCGAGCCCATCTACGAGACCTTTCCCGGCTGGGACACGTCCACGGCGGGGGTGCGTCGCTGGGAGGATCTGCCGCGCAATGCCCGCAACTACCTGGAGGCCATCGCCGCGCAAGCCAATTGTCCCCTGGCGGTGGTGTCCACGGGCCCCGATCGCGAACATACCATTTTGCGTGCCGAGATCGTGTGACCATTTTCCTCCCGGGGATGGCCACGGATGGTGGGCTTTGAATTTACCTATAAAAGTTCTGTATCCTATGGGGTAAGCACTTGCCGGGTAACTGTCATCAAAGTGTCATGAAAATGTCGCACTATTGTCATATTTCCGGGTCATAATAGTAAAGTCATTGCATAACACAGGGAGAGCCGACGATGCTCGACACCCAGTCTCAGAGCGGTTCACAGCTTTCTACCCGTAAGGGCGAGCGTTCCCTGCGCCTCTACCTCGCGCGCCATCAGGATGAGGTAGAGGCGGCGCAGCGCCTGCGCCATCGCGTCTTCAGCGCCGAATATGGCGCCCAGTTGAGTGGTGCTCCTGGCCTCGATCAGGACGAGTACGACCCCCATTGCGAGCACCTCATCGTCGAAGACGAGCAGCGTCAGGAGGTGGTTGGTACCTATCGACTTTTCCTGCCCGAGCAGGTGCACAAGGTCGGGCGCTACTACGCGCAGACGGAATTCGATCTGTCGCGCCTGATGGCACTGGGTGTGCGTATCCTGGAATTGGGCCGCTCCTGCGTGCACCCGGACTATCGGCAGGGGGCAGTCATCGCCTTGCTCTGGTCGGGACTTGCCGAGGCCATGAGCATGTGGGATATCGATTACCTCATGGGTTGTGCCAGCATCCACAGTACCGACGGCGCAGCACTGGGAAGCCTCTACCGCAGTCTCGAAAAGCACCTGACGGTACCGGAGCAACGGGTGTTTCCGCTGCGCGCCGTGCCCGGGTTCGACCCGCAATCCACGGCTGCGCCGGCGACCTTGCCCAGCCTACTCAAGGGCTATCTGCGCGCTGGTGTGCGCATTGGCGGCGAGCCTTTCTGGGATCCACAATTTCATTGTTCCGACCTCTTTGTGTGGTGCGAGGCCAGTCTAATCACGCCCCGCTACCAGCAACGTTTCCTGGATCCCGTCGACAGCCTGAAGAAATGATCCGACGTCGGCGCCAGGCGCCCACACTCATTCCGTATCCCGGCCGTGTACGGCGACGCTCCCGGCCCCAGGCGTATCGCCGTATCTGGCGCCTTCCACTGCTTCTCGCTTATCTCGTTCTTGCCTTCCCCTTGGCGTGGTGGACCTATGCGCGCAAGACGGAGCCGGATAACCAGGGTTTTGCGGCCTTTCGCTGGTGGAGTCGGCGAGTACTTGGGATTTTTGGCATCCGCTTGCGTGTGGAGGGGGAAATTCCCACGGCTCCCGTGCTCGTTGCCGCAAATCACGTGTCCTATCTGGACATCCTTGCCCTTGCCAGCGTCGCGCCAGGTCAGTTCGTTGCCAAGCGGGAAATGCGGTCCTGGCCCTTCTTCGGCTTCATGGGCGAATGGTTGGGTACCTTTTTCATTGACCGGCAGGATGCGCGAGCGAGTCAGCGGGTGCTCAAGGAAGCCACCAAAGTGCTGGAGCGGGGTCGCATCGTCCTGATTTTCCCGGAGGGTACCACGAGCGACGGAAAGATCGTGCGCGAGTTTTATGGTGCGCCCTTCGAGACTGCGGCGGCGGCGGGTGTGCCCACCGTGCCCGTTGCCCTGCGCTATGAGGACACGCTTCGCCCGGGTCAGCCCGATCGTCTGTGTCCCTTCGTGGGGGACGACAGTCTGCTGCGGCATCTGTGGCGTTTGGCTGCCGCGGCACCCTTGACCCTGCGCTTGACCTTCTGTCCGCCCTTGGCTGCCGATCTGGGGCGCAGACAACTAGCCAGCAAGACCCACGCGGCCATTTCCGAGGCCCTGCGGCGCATGGAGCAGGGGGCGTCCGTAACCTACCTGTCCTCCTCGCGCGGGCTATCCCGCCGTCACCCCCTGCGCGATGCCTGGAATTCCTGGCGACGCGGGCACGGAGCCTGAATCCGACCCTTTTGCGCGCAGTGCACCTGCACCGCTGATCCGTGCGGTCCAGGGGTGCTGCTTTGTTGGTTAGGGGCCTGACTACGTCGAACGAAGCCCTAGCAGCTCATCCCGTTGGGGAATGACCCCAACGCCAGGATCTTTTACCCTAGGGGCGCCAGTTGTGTACGGTCTCCACCAGCCGTGCCACTTGCTCGACGGGGGTTTGTGGGGTTATGCCGTGGCCGAGGTTGAAGATGTGCCCCGCTTGCGGGCCATGGCTCTCCAGGATGGCTTGGGTTTCCTGGACGAGAAGTTCGGGACTGCCGTAGAGTGCCATGGGATCGAGATTGCCCTGCAAAGCCAAGGCGGGCCCCAGACGACGACGGGCCTCGCCCATGTCCACGGTCCAGTCCAGACCCAGCACATCGGCGCCGCTGTCGGCCATGGCTTCCAGCCAATTGCCGCCCCCTTTGGTGAAGAGAATCACCGGTACCTTCTGTCCATCGCTGCCGGTACGCTCCAGGGCACTGATGATCCGGGTCATGGGCTTGAGGGAGAAGCGCCGATAGGCAGCGCTGGTCAAGGCGCCACCCCAGCTGTCGAAGAGCATTACCGCCTGGGCACCTGCGCGAATCTGGGCGTTGAGATATTGGGCCACTGCCCGCACCAAGGTATCCAGCAGTTGCTCCAGAAGCTCGGGATCGCTGTAGAGCATCGCCTTGATGTGTTGAAAATCGCGACTCCCCCGTCCCTCGATCATATAGCAGGCCAGCGTCCAGGGACTGCCGGCAAAGCCGATAAGGGGGATGCGGCCGGCAAGTTCGTGCCGGATCAGGCGCACAGCATCCATGACGTAGCGCAGTTCCGTCTCCGGGTCGGGGACGGGCAGGGCGCGTATGGCTTTGGTGTCGCGCAGGGGCGAGGAGAACACCGGGCCCTCGCCATCCAGAAACTGTAGGTCCATGCCCATGGCGTGGGGTATGGTCAGGATATCGGAAAACAGTATGGCGGCGTCCAGGGGAAAGCGCTGAACGGGCTGCAGGGTCACCTCACAAGCCAGTTCCGGGGTGCTGCACAGGGTCAGAAAGTCCTTGGCCCGCGCCCGGGTTGCCCGATATTCCGGCAGGTAGCGCCCAGCCTGACGCATCAACCAGATGGGGATCTGCTCCACAGGCTGGCACAGGCAGGCCCGCAAGAAGCGATCGTTGGCGGGTGCCGGGGAGGTCATGGTCAGACGCCCAGATATTCCAGAATACCCTCGGCGGCACGCCGGCCCTCGTCGACGGCGGTGACGACGAGATCGGAGCCACGCCGCATGTCGCCACCGGCGAAGATACGGGGGTTGCTGGTCTGGAACTGGGCATTGGTAATGACCCGTCCCGCCTTGTCCAGGCGAATGTCGAAATCCGAGAACCAGGCTGGTGGCGAGGGATCGAAGCCGAAGGCCACGATGACGGCGTCGGCGGGAAGCAGCTCGTCGGAGCCCGGAACCTCTTCCGGATGCCGTCGACCGTGGCGGTCGGGCTCGCTGAGCTGGGTTCGGACGACCCGCACGGCGGTGGGTCCGGACGCATCCCCCAGGATTTCCACGGGCTGGCGGTTGAATAGGAAGCGGACACCTTCCTCGCGCGCATTGGTGACTTCCCGGCGCGAGCCGGGCATGTTCGCCTCATCGCGACGATAGACACAGGTGACGGCCGTGGCACCTTGGCGGATGGCGGTACGTACACAATCCATGGCGGTATCGCCACCGCCCAATACGACGACGCGTTTGCCCGCGAGATTCTGGTAGGGGTGGATGGGATCCGGCAGCGCCATCAAGTGACCGATGTTGCCGATGAGGTAGTCCAGGGCCTTGATGACGCCCGGGAGATCTTCACCGGGGAAATTACCGGTCTTGGCGCGATAGGTACCCATGCCCAGGAAGACCGCGTCAAAGTCCGCCAACAGGCGTTCGAGGGAGATATCGCGGCCCACTTCGACACCCAATTCGAAACGAATGCCCATATTGGCGAGCAGCGTCGCACGGCGAGCGACCACCTCCTTTTCCAGCTTGAACGGGGGAATGCCAAAGGTCAGCAGCCCACCCACGGCCGGATACCGATCGTAGACCACCACCTCCGTACCGGCGCGGTTGAGGATGTCGGCGCAGCCGAGCCCCGCCGGGCCCGCGCCCACCACGGCGACCCGCTTGCCGTTGGCTGGCAGGCGCGGTTTTTCTGGCTGCCAGCCGCGGGCGATGGCCTCTTCGGTGATGAATTTTTCCAGATGACCGATGGTCACCGCGCCGTACTCTTCGTTGAGGGTGCAAGCGCCCTCACAGAGGCGATCCTGTGGGCAGATGCGCCCGCAGATCTCCGGAAGGGTGTTGGTACTGTGGGACAGCTCTGCCGCTTCCTCGATGCGGTTCTCGACGATGAGCTGCAACCAGTTGGGAATGTAGTTGTGTACTGGGCACTTCCACTCGCAGTAGGGATTGCCGCAGTGCAGGCAACGGTCCGCCTGCAGCTGCGCGCCTGCCAGATCAAAGCTTTTGTAGATCTCGCGGAAGAGCTCGCGCCGCTCTTCCACCGGGAGCTTTTCGGGATCGTTACGGGGATCTTCGAGAAAGGCAAAGTTATTCATGGGTCACCTTGACCAAGGGTACGGGCAGACCATCAGCTGGCCTCTTCCAGGAGCACGTCGAGGCGTGCCGCCTTGGGAACCACCAGCCAGACGTCTTGCAGGAAGTTGGACCAGTCCGCGAGCAAGGCAGCGGCATAACGGCTCTGCGTCCACTGGACGTGGTTTTCCACGTGGCGACGCAGCAAGGCCTCGTACCCGCGCATGGCCTCGGTATCGATGCGGTGGCTGTTGATCAGTTCGCCGTTGACCTGGTCGGGGAAACGCTGCAATGGGTCATAGACGAAGGCGAGACCGCCTGTCATGCCGGCACCGAAGTTGAGACCGATCCGCCCGAGAATGACGATCTGGCCGCCGGTCATGTACTCGCAGGCGTGATCGCCCGCACCTTCGACAACCGCCGTGGCACCGGAGTTGCGCACGGCAAAGCGCTCGCCCGCCCGCCCTGCGGCGTAGAGTACACCACCGGTGGCACCGTAGAGGCAGGTATTGCCGATGATGGCCGACGCTTCCGAGGCATAGTGCACCCCCTCGGGCGGAGCGATGACGATGCGCCCGCCGTGCATGGCCTTGCCCACGTAATCGTTGGCGTCACCGCGCAGATTCAGGGTCACGCCCGGCACCAGGAAGGCCCCGAAGGACTGGCCCGCCGTACCGTGGAAATCGATCTCGAGACAGCCTTCCGGGAGGCCGCTGTTGCCGTAACGGCGCGCTATTTCACCGGCAAGGCGGGCGCCAATGCTGCGTTGGGTGTTGTCGATGGGGTAGTGCAGGCGCGTCGCGATGCGTCCATCGATGGCGGGAGCCGCATCCAACAAGATCTTTTCGGCCAGTTCGCCGCGATCGAAAGGCGGATTGCGTGGCGCGGTGCAGACCTGGGCGTCGGCATCCACGAGCTCGGCGTTGGCCAGCAGCGGGCGCAGGTCCAGAGCTTCCTGTTTTGGGGTCGTCCCCTTTTGGATTTGCAGGTGCTGGCTTTGTCCCACCAACTCGTCGAAGCGCCGCATGCCCAGCGAGGCGAGAATCTCTCGCACCTCCTGTGCGACAAAGCGGAAGTAGTGAATGACCATTTCCGGAAGTCCAAGGAAGTGCTTGCGCAGCTTCTCGTCCTGGGTGGCAACGCCGGTGGCACAATTGTTGAGGTGACAGATGCGCAGGTACTTGCAGCCCAACACGATCATGGGAGCCGTACCGAAACCGAAGCTCTCGGCGCCCAGCAGGGCGCCCTTGACGACGTCGAGGCCGGTCTTGAAGCCGCCATCCGCTTGCAGACGCACGCGGTGACGCAGCTGATTGCGGCGTAGGGTGATCTGGGTCTCGGCGAGACCCAGCTCCCAGGGAGCCCCAGCGTACTTGACCGAGGTCAGAGGGCTTGCGCCGGTGCCGCCATCGTAGCCGGCAATGGTGATGCGATCGGCATAGGCCTTGGCGACCCCCGCGGCCACGGTTCCCACTCCCGCCTCGGAAACCAGCTTGACCGAGACATAGGCCTCGGGATTGACCTGCTTCAGGTCAAAGATCAACTGGGCGAGGTCTTCAATGGAGTAGATGTCGTGGTGGGGCGGCGGACTGATGAGGGCCACACCCTCCTTGGCATAGCGCAGGCGGGCGATGATGCCGCTGACCTTGTGCCCAGGCAGCTGACCGCCTTCGCCAGGCTTGGCACCCTGGGCGATCTTGATCTGCAGCTCTTCGGCATTGACCGCGTACTCGGGGGTCACCCCAAAGCGACCGGAGGCGATCTGCTTGATCTTGCTCACGCGCCGGTCGTGGTAGCGCGCAGGATCCTCGCCACCTTCGCCCGAGTTGGAGCGGCCACCAATGGTATTCATGGCGATGGCCAGCGCCTCGTGCGCCTCGGGCGACAGGGCGCCCAGGGACATGGCGGCGGTATCGAAGCGCGGGGTGATGGCCTCGATGGGCTCTACCTCGTGCAGAGGAATGGCCTTGCCCGGACGGATGGCCAGCAGATCCCGCAGATTGGTGACGGGGCGATCGTTGACGAGCCGCGCGAATTCCTGGTAGTCCTCATAGCGGCCCGAGCGCGCCGCCGCCTGCAGGCTGCGCACGACTTCGGGGTGGTAGGCGTGATATTCGCCACCGTTCACGTATTTCAGCAGGCCGCCCAGGGGTAGACCCTTGCGCGCTTTGTGGGCGTCTGCCACGAGACGACGCAGGTCGGCTTCCAACTCGGCGAAGCCGGCACCCTCGATGCGGCTGGGGGTTCCGGGGAAACAGAGATCCACCACCTCGCGGGCGAGACCCAGGGCCTCGAAGAGCTGACTGCTGCGGTACGAGGCGAGGGTGGAGATGCCCATTTTCGAGAGAATCTTGTACAGACCCTTGTCGATGCCTTTGCGGTAGTTCGTGAGGGCCTGCGCCAGGGTCACCGGTTGGCTGAAGGCGTGGCGCTCCCGCAGGCTGCGAATGATGGCATAGGCCAGATAGGGGTAGACCGCCGTCGCGCCGTAGCCGATGAGGGTGGCAAAGTGGTGTGGATCGCGGGCGTGGGCCGTGGCGACCACCAGGTTGCAGCGGCTGCGCAAGCCGGCGTCTATGAGGGCATGGTGCACGGCACCCACGGCCATCAGCGCGGGGATGTAGAGGCGATCGGCACCCAGGTTGGCATCGGATAGCACCAGGACCACGACACCTTCGCGAACGCTGGCCACCGCAGCCGCACGCAGGGTGCGCACGGCTTCCTCGAGGGTGGTGTCGGATGCAAAGCACAGATCGAGGGTCTGACTACGGAAGGCGGGATCCGTCTGCTGCAGCAGTGCCAGGAAGGCAGCGTCCGAGAGCACGGGCGAGTGTACCTCCAGCCGCCGCGCGTACTCTGGGCGCTCCTCGAAGAGATTGCTTTCGGCACCTATGGCCGTGTTCAGCGACATGACCAAGGCTTCGCGCAAGGGGTCGATGGGCGGATTGGTCACCTGCGCGAACTGTTGGCGGAAATAATCCGCGAGGTGCCGGGGCTGGCGGGAAAGCACGGCAATGGGGGTATCGTCGCCCATGGAGCCGACGGCCTCCTGTCCACCCTCGGCCAGCACGCGGATGATCTGATCCTCCTCCTCGAAAGTGACGCCGAAAGCCTTTTCCGTGGTCAGGAGGTCGTCCACCACGGTGGCGACGACATCGGGATCTTCCTCCACTTCGAGGTGGCGGGCGTGGGCGCGCAGCCACTCGGCGTAGGGAGCGGAATCCTGTATCCGGGCATCGATGGCCTGGCTATCCAGAAATTCGCCGGACTCCAGATCCACGGCGATCATCTGTCCCGGGCCCACCCGTCCTTGTACCAGGAGGTCGCGATGGTCGTACGGGAAAACGCCCACTTCCGAGGCGATATTGATGACGCGGTCGCGGGTGATGACGTAGCGCGCCGGACGCAGGCCATTGCGATCCAGAGCGCAGGCGGCAATCCGTCCGGTATTGAGTACGAGGCCAGCGGGACCATCCCAGGGCTCCATGCGCATGGACTGGTATTCGTAAAAGGCGCGCAGGCGCGGATCCATGCGCGGGACGTTGTGCCAGGCCGGTGGCACCAGCAGGCGCAGGGCCTTGAAGAAATCCATCCCGCCCCGTACCAGGAGCTCCAGCATGTTGTCGAGGCTGAAGGAGTCGCTGCCATCGCCGACGGCGGGAAGCACCTCAGCCATGGGTAGGAGCTCGGAATGCAGCAGGGATTCCCGGGCCCGCGCCCAGATACGGTTGCCCTGTACCGTATTGAGCTCACCGTTGTGGGCGAGGATGCGGAAGGGTTGACACAGCCGCCACTCCGGCCAGGTGTTGGTGGAAAAGCGCTGGTGGTAGGTGACCAGAGCGGAACTGAAGCGCTCGTCGCGCAGGTCGGGGTAAAAATCGGGCAGATGTTCCGGCATGACCATGCCCTTGTAGCCGATGACCTGGCTGGAGCAGCTGACGACGAAGATGTCCCGATCCTGGGCGTACCGCTTTTCCACGCGCCGGCGCAAACGATAGAGCAAGCGTTCTTGCTCGGCGCCATCGACCTCTGCCGGTAGTCCGATAAAGGCCTGCCAGACCGAGGGCAGGGTGCGCAGGGCTTCGCGCCCGCAGACCGAGTCGTCCGTGCGTACGGCACGCCAGTGGATGAGCTGGAGGCCAAGATCCCCGGCTTCGGTCGCAAAGCTCGCCTGAAAATCGGCGATGCGGGTCGTGTCCTGGGGCAGGAAAATCTGGGCTACGCCAAAGTCCGGGGGGATGGCGCCGCCTTCCTCCGCCACCACGGCGCGGAAGAAGTCCCGGGGCATCTGCACCAGCAGACCGCAGCCGTCCCCGCTTTTGCCATCGGCAGCAACGGCACCGCGATGGGTCAGCCGCGCGAGGGATTGGACTGCGGTGGCGACGATGGCGTGACTCGCCCGATTGTCCATCTGGGCAATGAGGCCAAAACCGCAAGAATCCTTTTCGTAATCGGGGGAGTAAAGGCTCATGATCGTCGTCCTCACCGGCTGCCGGATACCCCCGCGACGATGATCGCAGGGTCGATCAGTATATCCTGCTCAAGACAGGCATCCAAGGCCTGACACCGGCGCGCAGGGGCTGACCCAGGGTTCACGGCAGCGTGTAGAGCGGTGGTCGACGCCGGCGTGGCAGGACATCGCGATGGAAGGCATGGGAGTGGTGCGCCGCCGATACTGGAGCCCGTCGGTTTCCATACCCGGCCCTCAGGGGGTATCGGTACCAAAGCGCGGATCGAAAAGCCGGGCGTGCTCGGCGATGGCGTAGCGGTCGGTCATGCCGGCCACGTAGTCCGCCACCACGCGCGCGCGTCGGGAAGGGCTGTCGTCCTCCAAGAGGCGGGCCTGGTGGTCCAGAGGCAAGAGCCGGGGATCGCTAAAAAACGCCGTGAACAAGTCGCGCACCAGTCGCTTGGCCTTCTCCGCCTGACGGTGAACCTGGGGGTGGCGATAGAGTCTGCGCATCAGGAAGGCCTTGAGCTGGCGGATCGACTCTGCCATGGGCGCGCTGTGAGCAGCCAGGGGTGCAGACAGGGCACGCAATTCCTGCAGGTTTTGCACCTGGGCTTGTGCCACCCGCGCACGGGTCGTGTGGACCAGGTCCATGATGAAGGTATTGATGAGTCGGCGACCCGTCTCGTGGCGCAGGATCTTGGCGTCGGCATGGGGGTAACGCGCCTGGACTTCGCGAAAAATATCGCCGAAGAGCGTGGCCGCACAGAGTTCCTCGAGGTCGATGAGGCCAGCGCGCAGGCCGTCATCGATGTCGTGGTTGTTGTAGGCGATTTCGTCGGCAAGGTTGGTGATCTGCGCCTCGAGACTGGGTTGGGTGCCCTCCAGAAAGCGTCGACCCACGTCCCCGAGCTTTTCCGCCCGTGCCTTGCTGCAGTGCTTGAGGATCCCTTCCCGGGTCTCAAAGCTCAGGTTGAGGCCAGGAAAATCGCCGTAGCGCCGTTCCAGCACGTCCACCACCCGCAGCGACTGGATGTTGTGGTCGAAACCGCCATAGTCGCCCATGCAGCCATTGAGCGCATCCTGGCCCGCGTGGCCAAAAGGGGTGTGGCCAAGGTCGTGGGCGAGGGCGATGGCCTCCACCAGATCTTCGTCCAGGCCGAGCTGGCGCGCCACCGAGCGGCCCACCTGGCCCACCTCCAGACTGTGCGTCAGGCGCGTCCGGTAGAGGTCGCCCTCATGGTTGACGAAGACCTGGGTCTTGTATTCCAGCCGGCGGAACGCCGTGGAATGGATGACCCGATCGCGGTCCCTCTGGTAGTCGCTACGACCGCCCGTGGGTGGCTCCTCGCGATAGCGTCGCCCTCCCTGTGGCTGCGGCCGTGCGGCATAGGGCGCCCGCCGCGGCGCGGGCCCACCATCCGTGCTCACGGCGCCTCGCTCGCGAGATGCTGCTCCTGCTCCCTGAGGACGCTTTCCATGGTCTCGCTCAAAAGGGGATAGCGTGCCGCAAAAAGCGCGTAGGCGGCATCGGCGTACTCGCGGATCTCGTACTGCGCATCGGGCTTACGGCGCAGGCGGAAAAAGTTCATGAGACTGCGAAAATTCACGGTCCAGTAGACGTCGGAGTAGGTGGCCACGGGCAGAACATTGCGCAAAAGTTCACGCGCCCGTCCGCGGTAGGGATCGCGGCCGCCCTGCTTGGGTGGCAGGAGGCCTTCCGCGCGGGCCAGTTCGATGCGTGCGCAGGCCTTGTCGTACTGGGCCTCGTACCACTGGAAAAGCTGCTCCATCAGGGCACTGTACTCGGCCATGGCCGTGCCATCCAGCACCGCAAAACCGTCCACGCTACGCGCCGCAAGGTCCGGCACATAGGCTTCGGAGATGGGCTTGCGATAACGCATGGAGAACTCGTTCCAGCTGGACATGCGGTGTTTGACCCATTGCCGCAGCACGAAGATGGGTGCGATGAAGCGGAAGCGAAAATAGACGGTCTCGAAGGGCGTGCCGTGCTGATCGCGCAGCAGCTGATAGAGCAGGCGGCGGTCGCGATCGCTGAAATCCGCCACGGAATGCAGGCGATTGTTGGTGGTGCTGATTCGGGCGGTGTTGAGAATGGTGGCCTCGTCGCCCCAACTGTCCTCGAGCTCTATGAAGCCAAAATTGCCGATGCGCCGACAGCCTTGCGGGTTCATACGCAGGCGCTGCTCCATTTCCTCGGCGATCTCGGTGGTGGACTGGTTGCGGGCGGACATGTCAGGGCTCCATGAAGGCGTTGAGGGTCTGAATCAGGGCCGCCTGCGGCACATCGCCGGTGATGGTGGCGGCACCGATCCCGCGCAGGAGAATGAAGCGGATCTGCCCCCCCTTGGCCTTCTTGTCCACGCGCATGTAGCGCAGATATTCCTCCGCCGGCAGGCGTGGACAAAGGGTAGGCAGCCCAGCCCCCTCGACGATCTGGTAGATCCGTTGCTGTTCACTCTCGCGCAGCAGATCCAGTCGCCGGGACAGATCGGCGGCCATGATCATGCCGATGGCCACGGCCTCCCCGTGCAGGTAGTGGCCGTAGCCGCTGGCGGCTTCGATGGCGTGGCCAAAGGTGTGACCAAAATTGAGGATGGCGCGCCGTCCCGCTTCTTGTTCGTCGCGCGCCACCACCTCGGCCTTGTCCTTGCACGAGGTGGCGATGACGTGGCTCAGGGCGTCCGAGTCCTCTGCCAGCACGGCGTCCAGGTGCTCCTCGAGCCAGGCAAAGAAACCGGGATCGCTGATGAGTCCGTACTTGATCACCTCCGCCAGACCGGAGCGAAACTCCCGCTCCGGCAGGGTATCCAGGGTGTCCAGGTCGGCAACGACGGCGCGCGGCTGATAGAACGCCCCGATCATGTTCTTGCCAAGGGCGTGATTGACGCCCGTCTTGCCGCCCACGGAAGAGTCCACCATGGCCAGCAGCGTCGTGGGTATCTGCAGGAAGGGAATACCCCGCTGATAGATGGCGGCGACGAAGCCGCCCAGATCCCCGATCACGCCACCGCCCAGGGCAAACAGGGTGCTGTCGCGGCCGAAGCCGGCTTCCAGCAGCCGACCGCAGACGGATTCCACCTGCTGCAGGCTTTTGCTCTCCTCCCCTGCGGGGACGATCACCTCGATGAAGGGCTTGCCCGCCTCCGTCAGCGTTCGACGCAGGGCAGGAAGGTGCAGCGCGGCGACGCGATCGTCGCTGAAGATGGCGACTGGCCCGGAATTGCAGTGGGGCAGGAAGAGCTCGGCGTCCGCCAGGAGGCCAGAACCGATGTGGATGGGGTAAGAGCGCGGGCCGAGGTCGACGTGCAGGCTGGGCATGGAAAACTCACGGATGATGGATTCCCGTCATTGTTAGGCTTCCCCGCTTCACTGGCAAGTCCGGGCACGGATTTACCGACGCGGTGTGGATCCCGATGGCGATCGCGCGCGCTCACGCCGGTGCCGCAGGATCCGGTTCAGGACCTGATCGGCGCGCAGACCATCGCTGAACACTCGCCAGTGCGCCACCTCGCGGTACAGGGGCGCGCGTGCCTGCGCCAGTTCCGCAAGGCGGGTGGGGAGATCGTCCACCTGCAGCAGGGGCCGGTTGCGGTCGTGGCGGATGCGTTTCAACTGCTCGTCGATACTGATGTCCAGATGAATGACTTCACCGATACTCCGCAAAAGAGGGCGGTTTTCGGGTAGCAAAACGGCGCCGCCGCCGGTGGCCAGCACAAAGCGCTCGTCACTTTGGGACAGTTCCACGAGGACCTTGTGCTCCCGCGCGCGAAAGCCCGATTCCCCCTCGATGGCGAAAATCGTGGGGATATCCACCCCGGTCTGACGCACGATGATGGCGTCCGAATCCAGGAAGCGACAACGCAGGCGGGCGGCCAGCAGCCGCCCGATGGTGGATTTCCCACAGCCCATGGGACCGATGAGGACGATCCGATCCCCCATGCTCAGGAGCCGTTACCGGAGTCCTCCCCGGCCAGATCGTCCTCACTCTGGCCGCCCACGACCTTCGGCGTCAGGAAAACCAGAAGCTCGGACTGGGAGTCGTTGTAGGTCTTGCTCTTGAAGAGCCAGCCGAGCAGGGGAATGTCCTTCAGGACCGGTACGCCGGTATCGTAGTGGCTCTTGCTGTCGGTGTAGATACCGCCGATGACGACGGTCTGGCCATTGTTCACCAGCAGCTTGGTCTTCACCTCCTGGGTGTTGATGGGTACCCCCGAGGGCGTGGTCTGGGCGTAGTTGGGCTGATTGTTTTTGGCATCCACGTCCAGGGTGACCTTGCCATTGGGGGCAATGTGGGGGGTGACATCCAGGCTCAGTTCTGCCTTTTTGAAGGAGACGGAAGTGGCACCACTGCTGGTGGCCTGCTGATAGGGGATCTCCTGACCCTGCTCGATGACCGCCTTTTCGTTGTCCTGGGTGAGGACCTTGGGGCTGGAGATGATCTTGGCCTGGTTGCTGGCCTGCAGGGCCTGCAACTGGAGATTGAGGATACGATTGCCAGCCGCCGTGCCCAGGGCAAAGCCGAGGGATGCCGGATTGAGGCCGGTGAGGGCGCTACCCGCAGGCGCGTAGGCGGGCAGATTCACCACGGCCGGGACACCAATCCCGCTGCCTGTGCTGGTGCCTCCGGAGGCGCCGCTCGTGGCGCCGATGGGATAGGAACCACCCTGGCTGGAGGTATATTGCGACGCTCCCGTGCCCGATAGATTGATCACACCACCGCCGCCGTTGGAGGTGTAGGTCCCACCCCACTGGATACCCAAAGATTGCGCCGCATTGGTGGTGACCTGAACGATGCGCGCCTCGATGAGCACCTGGGGCACGGGGCGGTCGATCTTGGCAATGAGTTTCTTGATGTTGTCGATGTCCTCAGGAGTGTCCCGCACCAGCAGGCTGTTGGTACGCGTCACCACGGCCACCGAACCGCGCGGGCCGAGCAGGGAATTGCCGATGAGATTGCTGCTGGGGATACCCAAAGCCGTTGCCAGAGCGGTGCTTTGGGTCGGATTCAGTCCCTCTTGCTCGTTCATCTCCTTGGAAAACCCGCGCAACAGATCGGCAATCTGGCTGGCCTGGGCGTACTTGATGGGGATCAGTTCCGTGACCAGGGGTTCGAGCTTGCGCTTGCTCGCCGCGGCCTTCAGTTCGGCCTCCTCCTGACTGGTGATCTGGCTGGCCGGAGCCACCCAGAGGATATTGCCGATGTGCTTCACCGCCAGACCCTGGGATTCCAGGATGACCCGGAAAGCCTGCTCCCAGGGTTCGTTCTTCAGGCGGATGGAGATGGTGCCGGTGACGCTGTTGGAAACGACGATATTTTGGTGGGTGAAGTCGGCAATGACCTGGAGGGCATCGCGCACGCTGATATTCTGGAAATCCATGCTCAGCCGCGCACTTTTTTCCGGATTGCTGGCTTCGCTATTTTCGGCGCGCGGGCGCACGGCAATCATGGTGCGCTGCCCGAGTTGATAGGCGGAATACTCGAAGGGGCCGTGAATGGCAAAGACCAGGCGGGTGGAATGCCCCAGCGGGTAGGCATCCACATAATCCACCGGTGTTCCAAACTGGGTCACGCCAAAGCGATGGGTGTAGGCGGAAGGAATGGCCGTATCGCGCAATTCCACGATGAGTCGCCCAGGCTCGCGGGTGACATTCATCTGCGGTTGGGGCCCCTCTATGGACAGGTTCAAGACACCGGAGTCGTTCTTGCCACGCTCGAAGGACACATTGTCGATCTGGGTGCCACTGGTGACGGCTACCGGCGTGGGCTCGGGTGCCTGAGGCGCAGTGCTGGCCGGCGTCTGTGCTGGCGCGGCAGCCGCTGTCGCCGGTTCCTTGAGGGACACGAGGCCAATGCGGTAGCCCTTGGGTGCGGGCTCTACCATGACCGCCTGGGGTGTTTTCAGGAGCAGATCCAGGTGGGCACTCTTACCCGAGTTTTCCACCAGCACGTTGCGGATGGCCCCTTCGCCATTGACATTGCCCACGGAGGAGAGGAAGTGGGCATCGTCAAAGTCGATGCGGATGCGGTAGCCGCCGTCGTAGCTGTTGACGTCGTACGCCGGCCGGCTGTCGCTGTCCACGAAGATGGCCGTGCCGGTAGCGTCCGGCTGGACCTTCACCGAACGGATGAGGCTTTCGGCCAGGGCGTTGCCGCTCAGTCCGAGCCCCAGGGTCAGGGCCAGCAGGCAGGCCTGTCGCAGGCTCGGGCGTTTGGGGTGGATGATCTTGGGCTGCTGCATGGGGGCTGCTCTGCTCATCATGGGGTGATCCTTTCCTCGTCCTGGACTGGGTGCCTGCTCAGTCATTGCTTTGCATCTGCATCACGGTCTTCTGTTTTTGATAGCCACCAAAGGCGTTGGGCAGGAACTGTTCGACCACGACCTGCCGCTTCTTGGCATCGATGGCGACGATGTGGCCGTTCTTGTCGCCGATGCCATTGCCCAGGGTCGCCCGGTAGATCTTGCCATCGGGGGTACGGAACACGCCCCAGAACTGGCCGTTGCTGGTCTGGACGATACCCGTGAGCGTGAGACTGCCGAGGTCGTATTTTTCCAGCGGTTGCAGCGGTCCCTTGTGCTCCGGTACAGGGCTGGTGCTGGCATTGGCTGCCTCGGCACGCAGCTGCAACTCCGAGAAACTGGTAAAGGGATCCCGGCCGAGGGGATTCTCATACTGGGTGGCGACGTAGGGTGTAATCTTGGGCAAGGGTGGGATGTGGCCTTCCGTGTGGGGTTCGGCGGCCACGAAGGCCTTGAGCTTGGCCAGGTTATCCTCGTGGGAGCAGCCCGTCAGCAGCAACGCACCACTGAGCAGGAACAGGACAGGTAGGCGCGTCTTCACGGTTTCTTGCCCTCCGTCTGCTGATTTTGCTCCGCCAGATAGCGGTAGGTCGTGGCGGTGCACTGCATCACGAGCTTTTGCGTAGCCGCCGCCCGAGCTGCGGGGGAGCCGGTGTTGGCCACACGGCTGATGTCGATGTCGTTGATGGTGACGATGCGCGGCATGGCCGCCACGGCTGCGGCGAATCGACCGATTTCGTCGTAGCTACCCACCACCTTGATCTTCACAGGGATCTCGGCGTAGAAATCCTTGTTGGTCTCGGGCAGTGGCTGAAAGAGTTCAAACTCCAGCCCCCGGCTCCGCCCAGCCAAGGTGACGTCATCCAGCAGCGAGGGGATCTGGCTGCGGTTGGGTAGCTGCTGCAGGAAGCGTTCAAAGCGCAGATTCATCTCCTGGATCTGGGCCTGGTAGGCCGGCAGGTTCGCCGCCAGCAACTGCTTTTCCCGCACTGCGTTCTTCAGGGACTCTTCCTGGGCGTGAAGCGTGTTGTAGCGGTCGTTCTCGGGCGAGATGAACCAGATCCAGGCGACGATACCGAGCAGGACGATCAGCACGAGTGCAGCAATGGCCTTGGTCTTCGTCGGCCAGCGCATGATGTCCTCCACCTGGAGGTGGCGCAGTTCATCGAGGGTCATGGGTGCGCTCCTGCATCCTTTGCGGTGCTGTCCGTGGCGGCGGTGGGGGATACGACCTGCATTTGCAGGGTGAACTGTTCCACGGTATCCCCGGCCAGTTGCGCTTTGCTGATGATGTCCAGGGTTGGTTTGGTGAGGACGCCGGAACCTTCGATGTGGCGCATGAAGGCGGCCACCTGGTCACTGGCCTGGGCGTACCCGTTGACGGTGATGGTGCTGCCCGTCTGCTGCAGATGGGTCAGGAAGACGCCCTTCGGGGTAATGGCGGCCAGGGTATTGAAGAGCCGCACGACGAGGTCACGCTGGTCCTGCAGTCGGGTGATGATGCCCTCGCGGGCGAGGAGCTCATCGCGTTTCTTGCGCAGATCGGCAATGGAGGCGATTTTCACATCGAGTTCCTTGGTCACGCCCTGCAGGTAGTTGACCTTCTCTTGTTCGTTGGCCACGCGCGCCGCAAAAATGCTGTAAATGCCGTAGTAGAGCAGGGTCGCGAGCAGCAACACCCCCACCAGGCCAAGAACGAAGAGTTGACTGCGGCGAGCCCTGGTCGCCTCGCGATAGGGCAGCAGGTTGATGCGGATCATGCGGGCAGCCTCCGAAGCGCGAGGCCGCAGGCGACGGCTAGGGAAGAGCGGTCGGCCTCAAGGAAACGGCGGCTGACCTGTGCCGCCATCTCCATGCCGGCAAAGGGATCGGGTGCCGCAACGGGGATGTGCACCAGTTGCTGCAACTGCGCGTCCAGCTGCGGCAGCATGGCACCAGCGCCGAAGAGTCGCACCGTCGCCAGCTGTACGTCCGGCATGCTGGCCTGAAAGAAATCCACGGCCCGGAAGATTTCCTGTGCCAGATTGCGAACGAAGGGCTGCAGGATGTCCTTGGGATAGTCCTGCGGCAGCCCACCAAAGCGCAGCATGCGCTGGGCGTCCTGGGGCTCGAGGCTGTAGCGCCTTTGCACTTCTTCGGCCAGCCGCCCACTGCCAAAATTGTGCTCGCGCGAATAGATGGGCTGACCCTCCTCGAAGACGTGGAGGGCGGTGGTGAGGCTCCCGACCTCGAGCAAGGCCACGGACGACTTTTCCTGCGGGCCTTCCAGATGCTGAAAAAGGCCCCAGAGGGTGAATTGCTGGACGTCGACGATCTTGGGTTTCAGACCGCTGGCCTCGAGGATGGCCGCGCGATCCTCGACGGTTTCTTTTTTGCAGGCCACCAGCAGCACCCGCTTGTAGCCGCGGCGCTGCTCATCGGGTCCGAGTTCGGCGAAATCGAAGTTGACGGCATCGATACTGTAGGGAATGTACTGGCTGCCCTCGAAGCGGATCTGCTCCTCGATACCCTCGTCATTGAGATCGGCGGGCAGGGAGATGACCTTGACGATGACGGCGTTGCTGGGCAGGGCCGTGGCCACGGCCTTGGTCCGGATGCGTGAGCGCTCGAGCATGCTGCGGATGGTGTGGGTCACGACGTCGACGTCGAGTACCTCGCGATCGTTGACGGCGCCGGCGGGTAGACTTTCGGAATCGGCATTCTCGACCCGGATACGTCCTCGGGAAGCCGACAGTTCGACGATTTTGACTGCCTCGGGAGATATATCCAGACCGAGCAGCGGAGGACTGGGCAAGCGCAGCACGTCATCTTCCTTCAAAGCTGTGGTTGAGCTTCATTCGCCCGCTTCGGGACCGCCACCGCGCGGGCCGTGGATCTCGGGCACGTCTGTTTTTTACAACTCGGGTGGGAAATTAGCAGCATTCCTTGCCCTGTCAAGGTAAATCGCAAGGCCGAATCCTCCGGTGCCGCCGCGGCGGTGGTTTGGCCGAGTGCCGTCTTTGCGCGTAAACTCCGAACCATGATCCTGGAACCCTGCGACAGCTTGGCGGCGACGGTGGCCGGTGGACCGGTGGCGGCCGAGACGGACGATCGGCACTGGATGGGCCTTGCCCTGGAGCAGGCGCGCTGCGCGAGCCTGGTCGGCGAAGTGCCCGTTGGCGCCGTGTTGCTCAGCGCCAGCGGCGCACTGCTGGCTCGTGCCCACAACCGCCCCATCGCAATGCAGGACCCTTGTGCCCACGCCGAGATCCTGGTCCTGCGCGAGGCGGCGCGCGCCCTTGGAAATTATCGATTGTTGGGAACGACCCTGTATGTGACCCTGGAACCTTGCGCCATGTGTGCCGGGGCCATGCTGCAGGCGCGGGTGGCGCAGCTCGTCTTCGCTGCCCGCGATCCAAAAGGGGGTGCGGTGGTCAGCCGTCTCGGGGTGCTCGACGCCGAACCCAGGCTCCATCGTCTGCGTTGGCGTGAGGGCCCTGGTGCCCGTGAAAGCCAAGCCCTCCTGCAGGATTTTTTTCGCGCTCGACGGGCCGGCAAGGGCGGTCGGGAAGCGTGAGTACCGCAATTTTGGAGCAACGGGATGTGCAGTGGCGCATTGCCACGTCCGGGCGCGGTCTGTACCCCCTGGATGGGCGCGTCGCCTCCTGGCTACGGGAAAATGCGGCCCTGGCCGGATGGGTGCAGGTTTTTCTGCCGCATACCTCGGCGGGCCTCATCCTGCAGGAGAATGCCGACCCCGACGTCCAGCGTGACCTGCTGGATTTCCTCGGCCGCCTGGTGCCCGACGGCGACCCGCGCTACCGTCATCGGAACGAGGGTCCGGACGACATGGCGGCACACATCCGCACGGTACTGACCCAGAACAGCCTGAGCATTCCGGTACGCGATGGCGTCCTGCAGCTGGGTACCTGGCAAGGGCTGTATCTCATCGAGCATCGACAGCAGGCGCAACAACGGCACCTGTGGGTCGGTTTCACGGGCCATTGCGCCCAGCGCTGAACCTACGAGGGAGAGATGTCGGAATTCCAAAAAAAATACGAGGGCTTGCTCTGGGCCATCCGCGAGTGGTCGGACTGGGAGAACTTCGTGACGCGGCTGGAAGCCCAGGGCGAGGGCTGGTACGCCTACTTCGTGGGTATGGATGTGCCGGAAAAGCCCCTCTCCGCCGAAGCGTTTCGCCGTTTCCTCAAGGAAATGGATCTGCTTTTGCGGCGCGATCACCACGAACGCTATCTCGGCATCGTGTATGTGGACGATCGCGACCACCCACAGTTCATCAAGATCTACGATCCCAACAATCTGGGGGCCTCCTGCGGCAGTAGTGGCAAACACATCCCGCCGGGCTGGATTCTGTCGAAGTGCGCTCCGCAGGCGCTCCAGGCCCCGCCCGTGATTCCCGAGGGAAGGCGGCGATGGTGGCAAACGCTGTTCAATTCGTGAGGAGAGGGCATGGAAGCCGATCTCAAGAAACTGGAGTTCGAGGGGATCCGACGGCTGTTGGAAAAGTTGTGCGCCACCCCCTATGGCGCCGATGCTGCCCGAAATTTGGCACCGGCTCCCAGCGTGGCGGCGGCACGGCAGCTCCAGCAGGCCATCGGTGCTGCCCGCCTGGGGCTTGAAAGTGGCGAAGGCCCGGTATTGCCCGAACTGCCGGACATCCGCGCAGCGCTCCGGCAAGCGGCGACGCCCGGTGCCGCCCTGTCCGGCGCTGCCCTGCGCAATCTGCACCGGGTACTGCGCGTTGGTAAGGAACTCCGTCCCTTCGTCGAGAGGCGACCGCTACTCCTGCCCGCCGGTGCAGCGCGGCTCGATGGTGCTGCCGAACTCATCGGCCGCATAGATGCCCAGCTCTTGCCCAACGGCGCCGTGCGCGAGGATGCATCGCCGGAGCTGCGCGCACTCCACGGCGAACTGAAGACGGCACGCGAAGGAGTGCAGCGGGACCTGGCTTCCCACCTGCGCAGTGACGGGGCCAAGGCCCACTGGGCTGGCCAACGCCTTTGTCTGCACCTACCGGACGGCTTTCGCGAAGAGATTCGCGGCGTTCGTCGCGGTGCCGGTCCAGGGGGGCACGGATTTCTGGTGGAGCCCATGGAACTCGTGGCCGGCAACAACCGCCTGGAAAAGCTGGCCGGGAGTGTGGAGCAGCACAATCAGGCACTGCTGCGGGCGCTGACGGACGAGGTGCGCGGCCATCTGGAGGCACTGCAGCAGCTCGTGGATAGTCTGACCTGGCTGGATCTGGCGGTGGCCGGAGCGCAATTGTCCATACACCTGCAGGCGCAGCCCGCCGAACTCGTGGACGACCCGATACTGGTGCTGGAAGGCGCTCGGCATCCGCAGCTGATCCTCGCCCACGCCGAAGGGCACGGGCCAGAGCCCCGTCCCTTGAATGTCCGTATCGACGCCGAATGCCCCATTCTGGTGGTCACGGGCCCCAATACCGGGGGCAAGAGCGTGTCGCTGAAGACGGTTGGTCTGCTCACGGTCATGGCCCACTGTGGTCTGCATCTACCCGTCTCGGGGCGAGCGGTAGTCGGCAACTTCCAGCGGGTGTTCGTGGATATGGGCGACCCGCAGAGTGTTGCCTTTGCCTTGTCCACCTTTTCCGGTCACGTGGAGGTGCTCAAGCGGCTTCTGGAGGCGGCGGATGACCATACCCTCATCCTCTTGGATGAGCTGGGCACCGGCACCGATCCCGAGGAGGGGGCGGCATTGGCCATGGCGGTGCTGGATCATTTGGCGCGCCGGGGAGTGCGTGGGATGGTTACCACCCACCTCACGCCCATCAAGGCCTTTGCCGAGGCGCACGCAGGACTGCAGAATGCCTCCATGCGTTTCGACCATCAGCGTCTCGAACCCACCTACGAACTACAGATCGGCGTAGCCGGCCAGTCTCTGGGGTTGCTGGTGGCGGAAAAGCGCGGTCTGCCCTCCGATCTGGTCGCCCAGGCGCGCACCTACCTCGAACAATTACACAGCGGGGGCGCCTGAATCCAGCGGCGCCGACCGCGCCCTGCGGCGCTGTCTGCATAGACCCCGCTCGGCGGGCGCCAAAGCTTTTTTATTTGACCTTATGGATAAAAATGCATAGCGTGGGTTCGCGGATTTTTATTCCTGAAGGAGTAGAACATGACTGGCCTCCAAACGACCATGGATCGTTCCAGCGCCGAACTGGAGCGGGAGATCTCGGGTGCAGAGATCGTCGTGCGCGCGCTGCGTGACGAGGGAGTCGAGTTCGTATTCGGTTATCCCGGCGGCGCGGTCCTCTACATCTACGACGAACTGGCCAGGCAGGAGGAGCTAAAGCACATCCTGGTGCGTCATGAGCAGGCTGCGGTGCACGCCGCCGATGCCTACGCCCGGGCCACGGGCCGCGTCGGTGTGGCGCTGGTGACCAGTGGACCCGGCGCCACCAACGCCGTCACCGGGATCGCTACGGCGTACATGGATTCCGTGCCCTTGGTGATCATTACCGGGCAGGTGCCCGTGGCACTCATCGGCAACGATGCCTTTCAGGAAGTGGACACGGTGGGTATCACCCGGCCCTGCACCAAACACAATTTTCTGGTGAAGGATGTGGCGGACCTGGCCAGCACCCTGAAGACCGCCTTCTTCCTCGCGGCCTCGGGGCGGCCCGGTCCGGTGCTGGTGGACATCCCCAAGGACATCACGGCCAAACGCTGCGTCTATCGTTATCCCGACAAGGTCCAGTTGCGTTCCTACAAGCCGACGGTCAAGGGGCACGCTGGTCAGGTGCGTAAGGCGGTGCAGCTCATTGCCAGCGCCGAGCGACCCATGTTCTACACGGGCGGCGGCATCATCCTCGGCAATGCCGCCGAGGCCTTGACGGCCTTCGTCCGGCACCTGGGCGCGCCGATTACCAATACCTTGATGGGTCTTGGCGGGTTTCCAGCGAGTGACCCGCAGTTTCTGGGCATGCTGGGCATGCACGGCACCTTCGAGGCCAACATGGCCGTACAGCATAGCGACGTTCTCGTTGCTCTCGGTGCGCGCTTCGACGACCGGGTGACCGGGAATCTCGAGGCCTTTGCCCCGCACGCGCGCATCGTCCACGTCGATGTGGATCCCTCGTCCATCTCCAAGAACGTCAAGGTGGACGTTCCCATCGTCGGCGATCTGGCCGTGGTACTTGCGGAAATGGACCAGGCCTGGCGTGAGGGGGGGCACCGTCTCGATCCGGCCGCACTCAAGGCCTGGTGGGAGCAGATTGCCTCCTGGCGGGCGCGGGAGTGCCTGCGCTACGAGCAGGGCGAGGACATCATTAAGCCCCAGTATGTGGTGCAGAAGCTCCACGAACTCACGGGCGGTGACGCCATCGTCACCTCCGACGTCGGTCAGCACCAGATGTGGGCGGCGCAGTTCTACGGGTTTGATGCGCCGCGTCGCTGGATCAACAGTGGTGGTCTCGGTACCATGGGCTATGGTCTGCCGGCTGCCATGGGGGCGCAGCTTGCCGACCCCGAGCGTACGGTGGTCTGCATCACGGGCGAGGGCAGTATCCAAATGAACATCCAGGAGCTCTCCACCTGCCTGCAGCATCGTCTGCCCATCAAGATCGCCTGTCTCAACAACCATTACCTCGGCATGGTGCGGCAGTGGCAGGAGTTTTTCTACGAAAGCCGTTATGCCATGAGCTATGTCGATGCGCTGCCGGACTTCGTCAAGCTGGCGGAGGCCTATGGGCACATCGGCCTGCGTGCCGATCGTCCCGCCGATGTCGAGCCGGTGATCCGCGAGGCCCTGCGTCTCAAGGATCGCCTGGTGTTCATGGACTTTCAGGTGGATCCCACGGAGAATGTCTATCCCATGGTGCCGGCCGGCGCCGCCCTCTCGGATATGATTCTCCTCTGATATGCAGAGTCCTCGCCACATCATCTCGATCCTTCTGGAAAACGAATCCGGCGCCCTGTCCCGGGTCGCCGGGCTGTTCTCGGCGCGGGGCTACAATATCGAAGCCATGACCGTAGCGCCCACCCACGACGCCAGCATTTCGCGCATGACCGTGGTTACCCGTGGCTCCGAAGAAATCATGGAGCAGGTGCTGAAACAGTTGAACAAGCTCGTGGAAGTGATCCGCGTCCACGACCTGACGGACGGGCCGCACATCGAACGCGAGCTCATGCTCATCAAGGTGCACGCCGTGGGTCCGGACCGGGAAGAGGTCAAGCGCCTGGCGGACATCTTCCGCGGGCGCATCATCGACGTTACCGACCGCTCCTACACCATCGAGCTCACGGGCACCGGAGAAAAGCTGGACGCCTTTCTCAGTGCCCTGGACCCGGGTATGGTCATCGACGTAGTGCGCAGCGGCGCCAGTGCCATCGCCCGCGGCTCCCGCAGCATCTGATTCCGTCATCGCCTTTTCATCGTCACAGCTACTGAGGACCTCATGAAAGTTTTTTACGACAACGACGCCGATCTTGCCCTGATCCAAAAGAAAAAGGTGGCCATCCTGGGCTACGGTTCCCAAGGACACGCGCACGCTCTGAACCTCAAGGATTCTGGCGTCGATGTGGTGGTGGGTCTGCGTCCGGATTCGGCTTCGCGGGAGAAGGCGACCAAGGCTGGTCTGGAAGTGCGGGATGTGCCGGAGGCGGTGGCGGCGGCGGATCTCGTCATGGTGCTCACGCCGGATGAGGGTCAGGCACGGCTCTACCGGGAGGAGATCCTCCCGCACATCCGTCAGGGTGCGGCACTGCTCTTTGCCCATGGCTTCAACGTGCATTTTGGGCAAGTGCACCCGCGGGCCGATCTCGACTGTTTTCTCATAGCGCCCAAAGGCCCTGGTCATCTGGTTCGCTCCACCTATACCCAGGGTGGTGGTGTTCCCTGCCTCATCGCCATCCATCAGGATGCCAGTGGTAATGCCAAGAACCTTGCCCTGGCCTATGCCAAGGCCATCGGCGGCACGCGGGCGGGGGTCATCGAGACCAGTTTCCGTGAAGAGACGGAAACGGATCTCTTCGGCGAGCAGGCCGTGCTCTGTGGCGGCGTCAGCGCCCTGGTACAGGCAGGTTTCGAGACGCTGGTGGAGGCGGGTTACGCGCCGGAGATGGCCTACTTCGAGTGTCTCCACGAACTCAAGCTCATTGTCGACCTCATGTACGAGGGTGGCATTGCCAACATGCGCTATTCCATCTCCAATACTGCGGAATACGGTGATCTCACCCGTGGCCCGCGGATCATCGACGCGCGCACCAAGGCGGAGATGGCCAAGATTCTCAAGGAGATCCAGACGGGCGAATTCGCCCGCGAGTTCATCCTCGAAAATCAGGCGGGGACCCCCAGAATGCAGGCCATGCGGCGGCTCGGTGCCGAGCATCCCATCGAGGTGGTGGGACAGAAGTTGCGCGCCATGATGACCTGGATCGGCCAGAACCGTATCGTGGATCGCTCCCGCAACTAGGGGAAGCTCGCACATGCGGGCCCGTTTGTCAGCAGGCCTTGGGCAGCGTGGTCGGGGCGGAGTGCTTCCTGTACCCTTCGCTCCTGGGTCGCGTCGCTGCATGTGTCCAGACTTGCCATGAACCGGAAAGCTCGGATTCTTGGCATTGCCCTGGAGGGGTGGCCTTTCATCCTGGCCTTCCTCGCCCTTACTGCGCTGCTCTGGTGCCTGGCGGGTTTGTGGTGGAGCCTGCCCATGCTACTGCTCAGCCTTTTCAGCCTCCAGTTCTTTCGAGATCCGCAGCGCCCACTGCCCGAGGCGCTGGCTGGCGGCGTACTCTGTCCAGCGGATGGGCGAGTCATCGCCATCGAGCAGGTGGAAGATCCCTATCTCCAGCGGCCTGCCATCAAGATCAGTATTTTCATGAACGTCTTTGATGTGCACGTCAACCGTACACCGGTGGCGGGATTGGTGCGGGGTGTCTGGTACTTTCCCGGGCGCTTCTTCAACGCTGCTCTGGCCAAGGCATCCCTGGAGAACGAGCGTAACGCCCTGTGGCTGCAGAGTGAGTTCGGGCAGGATGTTACCGTGGTGCAAGTTGCAGGCCTCGTCGCTCGGCGGATTCTGTGTTACCTGCGTCAGGGTGATGTGGCGGAACTGGGCGGAAGACTCGGCTTCATTCGCTTTGGATCTCGGGTCGATACCTATTTGCCTCTGGGTAGCCAGCTGCGGGTGAGTCTGGGGGACAAGGTGCGTTCGGGAGCCCAGTGGCTGGCCGTTTTGCCCGAGACCCAGGCGTGAAAGCGCATTACCCACGCCGGGGCGTCTACCTCCTCCCCAATCTCTTCACTACCGCCAGTCTTTTTGCGGCCTTCTATGCCATCGTGGCCTCCGTTCACGGACATTTCCGGGTGGCGGCCATCGCCATTTTCATAGCCATGATCCTGGACGGCCTGGATGGGCGGGTAGCGCGCATGACCGGTACGCAGAGCGCCTTTGGTGCCGAGTACGACTCCCTGGCCGATGTCATCGCCTTCGGTGTCGCTCCAGCGCTGCTGGTGCTGCTCTGGGGCCTACAGGACTACGGCAAGTTCGGCTGGCTCGGCGCCTTTGTCTACACCGCCTGCGGTGCCTTGCGTCTGGCGCGCTTCAACAGTCAGGTACACAGTGCTTCGAAGCGCTATTTTCAGGGCCTGCCCATCCCCACGGCCGCCGCCGTGCTGACCAGCTTGGTGTGGGTTGCCGTGGGTGAGCGCCATCCCTGGCTGACGCGCGTGGCGGAGGTGCTTGCCCTCGTGCTCGTCTATCTGCTGGCGCTGCTCATGGTCAGCAACATCCGTTACCGCAGTTTCAAGGACTTTGACCTGCACGGACGGGTACCTTTCGCATTGGCCATCGGCTTCGTGTTGATCTTGGCGCTCATTGCCATTCACCCACCCCTGGTACTCTTCGGTGCGGCTTTGCTCTTCACCCTGAGCGGCCCTCTGCTCACCCTGTGGCAGATGCGCCAGCACCGTCTGCTACGACGACGTCACGGCAGTCGCTGAGTGCCTCCATCCTAGGGCGAGACGCGAATGATCATGACCGCAAGCACGCCGGTGATGGTCAGGAGAATCACTCCGTACAGGCCGTACAGAAACTTGTTGATGTGATACTCCCCCTGATCCACCTTACGCACCGTACGGATGAAGTTGATACCGCCGATGACGAGATTGGTGACGCCCAGCAGGATGAAGACGATACCCATGCCCGAGAAGCCCTCGCCCATGGTCAGTTTGGTGTGCAACATCACCGATAACTGTTCCAGGAAGAAGTCGAATTTCTCGATGACGAAGCCGAAGGCGATGAGGCCGATGCCGGTCCGTACCCACGCGAGGAAGGTACGCTCCGCTGCCATGTAGATGCGCGGGTCGATGATTTCTTTAGCTGCCACAGTGATTCCTTTACCGATGTGTTCGAGGTCGGTCATGAACCAGAATCCCACCAAAAAGACGAGGATGATGGCGGGCCAGGTGAGTAGGCGAAAAAGCTCCGTAAAAAAATGGGCCAGGTGGCCATAGTGCAGAGCGTGAAAAAGCACGGCAAGGCGTGCGGAAAGGAGGCCCGTGCCGATGGCAATAAAGAGGAACTTGAAGTAGCCAAGGTAAGTGCGTTCCAGCGCCATATAGAGACGCGGCTCGCGGGCAGTGGGCAAGCGCCGCAGCAACATCATGGGGTTTAGGCTCCGTCAGTGCCCAAGGCTCAGAGCCAGGCGGCGGTACTGGATGGCTTCGGCCAGGTCTTCCCGGTGTATCGAGTCCCTTGCCTCCAGGTCGGCAATGCTGCGTGCCACCCGCAGCACCCGATGGTAGGCGCGTGCCGAGAATGCAAGGCTCTGCGCGGCACGCTCCAGAAAACTGCGATCTGCCGGTGCCAGAGTCACCTGCCGATCCAGGGCCTTGCCCTGGAGCTGTCCGTTGAGGCAGCCCTGACGCAGCATCTGCCGCTCACGAGCAGCACCGATGCGCTCGCGCCAATACGCCGAATCCGGGCCCGATTCCTTCTGCTGGAGTGCTTCGATGGGCAAAGCGGGTACCTCAACCTGAATGTCGATACGATCCAAAAGCGGCCCCGAGAGCCGGCCGCGGTACTGCTGAATCTGGGCGGGTGTGCAGCGGCAGGCCTCCCGCGGGTTGCCCAGATGACCGCAAGGGCAGGGATTCATGGCCGCCACCAACTGAAAGCGGGCCGGGTAGGAGGTATGCCGATTGGCCCGGGAAATGTGAATCTCACCCGTTTCCAGAGGCTCCCGCAGGGCCTCGAGGACGGCCCGCGGAAATTCTGGCAGTTCGTCCAGAAAAAGTACACCGCCGTGGGCGAGGCTGATCTCGCCGGGTTTGGGACGCGATCCGCCGCCCACCAGCGCCGCAACGGAGGCACTGTGGTGTGGACTGCGAAAGGGCCGGCGTCGCCAGTGGCGACTCTCGAAGCTGCCGTGCAGACTGTGTAGGGCAGCGACCTCCATGGCCTCGTCCCGTTGCAGGGGTGGCAAGAGGCCCGGTAAGCGCATGGCCAGCATACTCTTGCCGGTACCCGGAGGACCCGACAAAAGCAAGTGATGACCACCCAGGGCAGCGACCACCAGCGCCCGCTTGACCATCTCCTGGCCCCGCACATCGGCAATATCCGGCAAGGTCTCGGCAAGTGCTTCGGGTTCCCCCGCCGGGCCATGGCTGGCTTCCCATGCTGGCAGATGCCGCTGTCCTCGTAGATGGGCTACGGCCTGTGCCAAGGTGGCCGCAGCGCGGATGACCGCACCCTCGGCCAGAACGGCTTCATCGGCATTGGCCCGAGGCAAGAGCAATTCCCGGCCCGCACCACTGGCCGCCAGGGCAGCACTCAGGGCACCGGGCACCGGGCGCAGACCACCGTCCAGAGCCAATTCACCGATGCACTCCATGGCCGTGAGGGCGGCCATGGGGATCTGACCGCTGGCAGCGAGGATGCCTAGGGCGATGGGTAGATCGAAGCGACCCCCTTCCTTGGGTAGGTCCGCCGGGGCGAGGTTGACGACGATGCGCCGCGCCGGAAAATCGAGGCCACTGTTCTGGATGGCCGAGCGCACCCGGTCGCGGGCCTCTTTCACCGCCGTTTCGGCAAGCCCCACGACGGCAAAGGTGGGCAGACCCGGTCCGAGATCACACTCCACCACCACTTCGGCGCCCTGAATGCCGGCAACCGCACGACTCTGAACGATTGCCAGGGGCACGCTTCAGTCCGCGGCACTGGGCGCGGAGGGCGTGGCTTCGCCGGTCTGTTCTTCCTCCAAACGGGCGACGCGCTCCTCCAGGGCCGCCAGCCGCGCGCCGAGGCGGGCAACCAGGTCCTGCTGGATGTCGAAGTCCTCGCGGGTGACGATATCCAGGCGATCCAGGGCGTTGGCCACCGCCGCACGCAGCTGCTGGTCCACGTCTTCCTTGACGGAGCCGAGGCGGGCGAGGGTGTCGCCTAGGGCGGCGGCAATGTTGTCGGCAATACGGTTCTGCATGACGGACTCCTCAGAGGCCTGTGGCCTGTCGAATGAAAAAAGCCTTGACGGGTGGAATCAGGTTGCTGCCCATGAGCCCGATGTCGCGCAGGCCAGCCAGGGCAGCACTGCGGTTGGAGAAAAGCCGGTTGAGCGCGCCGCAGGTCAGTACCGTGACCAGATTGTCGGGACGACGCTGGCGTTCGTATTGTGCCAGTACCGCAGCCGAGCCCCAATCCCGGCGCTGCCGCTGCGCCTCGACGAGAATCTGGCGCAAGGCCGCAACATCGCGAAAACCCAGATTGACGCCAAGCCCGGCAAGGGGGTGCACACCGTGGGCACTGTCGCCCAGAACGACGGCACGCTCGCTGCGGTAGCGGCTAAGGTGCAGGGCCGACAGGGGGTAGTGACCGCGTTTGCCGACGGCCGTAAAGCGCCCCAGCTGGGCTCCAAAACTTTCCTGCATGCGACACAGAAATTCAGCGTCCGACAGTGCCAGCAACCGCCGCGCCAAGCTGTTACGCGCGCTCCAGACAATGCTTGCCCGCGGCTGGCCACCAGCGTCGTCGCTGAAGGGCAGGACGGCCAGTGGTCCTGTCGGGAGAAAACGCTGGTAAGCGGTGCCAGTGTGCGGCCTTTCCATCCACACCGTCGCGGTGATGGCCTGCTGCCGGTAGTCCTCACGCCAGATAGGGGCCGGCGCACAGCGATCCCGGAGCCTGGATTCACGACCCTCGGCAATGGCAAGGAGCGTCGTGGCGATGGCCTCACCATGGCCATCGTAGAGCAATCGGTGATGGTCTTGCAGCGGGCCCGCCTGCCATTGGGTGGCGTAGTGTATGGCCACGCCCGCGTCCTTGAGAGCCGCGTGCAGGGCTTGTTCCAGTGCTCGGTTCTCGACCATGTAGCCAAGGCGGGGCAAACCCTCATCCTCGGCGTCCAGTTGTATGCTCCCGGGCCATTGGTGATCCCAGACCCGCATCCGCAACACGGGTGTGCCCAGACGCGCAATATCGATGCCGAGATCCGCCAAAAACTCTGAGGCAGCGGCATTGATGAGACTGATGCGCTCGTAGGGATCGTGCGTTGCACAATCGCTGGCGCTGCGGCGCTCGGCAATGGCCACTCGCCAGTGTTCGCGCGCCAGTGCTAGGGCAAGGGCGGCACCGACCATTCCGGCCCCGGATACCGCCAAGTCATAGTGGTCACGTTCGGGCATAGGCAGCATTCTCCACGTCGAGGTCGGGAATGTGACTGGCCGAAGGCAGACGCAGACCCGCAAGGCGCGCCGCGAGGCGGGCCTTGATTCCTGGCGACATCTGCAATGCCGCCAGACCTGCGGCGCGCAGCAGATGCACGGGGGCGGAGCGAAGCCCGAAGAGACGGTTCATACCCTCCGTAAAGGCGATGATCTCCAGCCGATCGCGCCTGCGGATGCGCTGAAAATCCTGGAGCAGCTGGATTGCGCCGGGATCCTCGGCACGCTCGAGGCTTTCCCGCAGCAGCGCGGCGAGGGTGATGCTGTCGCGCAGACCGAGATTGTAGCCTTGGCCGGCCAAGGGGTGCAGGGTCTGGGCGGCATTGCCCAAAAGCACGACGCGACTCTCGGGCGCGGCCGTGTACTGCTGGAAGTACAGGGGATAGAAGCCGCGATTATGCACCTCGGTCACGGCGGCAAGACCTTGGGGCCGGACGGCGTTGAGCTTCTGCAGGAAGACCACATCGTTGGCACGGAGCAGGACTGCCGCCTCGCTCGGAAACAGGCTCCACACCAGGGAAAATTCCCGGGGTGCGTCTACGGGCAGAAAGGCAAGCGGTCCACTGGCCAGAAAGTGCTCATAGGCGCAGCGCTCTCCACTGGGCTCGCTGGCCACCCGCACCCGGGCGACGAGGGCCTGACGATTATGGTCCCAGCCGCGGCGCTGCAGACCCAGCAGAGGGCCAAGATGTCCGTGTCCGCCATCGGCGAGGACGACGAGCCGAGCCTGGATCCTGGCCTTGGGCCACTGCAGCTCCACGTGGTCTGGGTGCCAGGAAAAGCCTTGCAGCGGTCCCCAGGGCTTGGCCTTCACCGTTCCCAGCCGCTCGAGACCCTGGGCGATGGTTGCACTCAGGGTGGATAATGGCCACACCTCGCCGAGGCGTTTTTCCGGGATGGCCAACAGGCGGTGAGAGAGCTCTACCCTGGGGCCTCCACGCGCCTGAGAGATCTGTACCCGGGCGATGGCGCCAAGTCCTGGATCACCCAGCCGCACGCCCAGTGCGTCCAGCAGACGGCGCGACCCCGCGGCGAGGGCCACCGTTCTCTCGGCGTTCTGTTCCGGGCTGTGGGCCATCGCGGGACGGGTGTCCACCAGGAGACAAGACCGCCCAAGCTCGCCAAGGGCGAGGACCAGACTCTGCGCCACCGGGCCGTTGCCCAGTATCGCGATCTCCGCGTTCTCGCTCACCTCGGCCGTTGCAGGATTCATGCTGCCATTTAAGAGCAAAGCCCGGACCAGGGCAAGGGGCAAACGTTGTCCACCCAGTGCCCTTGCCGTACTCTCCCGTCATGGTCCAGGGAATCATCGATAGCCATTGCCATTTTGACGCTCCGGCGTTTGCGCCCGACCGTGCGCAGGTCTGGAACAGAGCCGTGGCCGCCGGTGTCGACGCCCTGATTCTCCCGGGTTACGATCCCCAACATTGGCAACGACTGGCACAGCTTGCGGCCACGAACACGGCTTGGTTTGCCGCCTTTGGCGCCCACCCCTGCTATCTCGCTGACTTGTACAGATCCCCGGGCCAGTCCTGGGAGCAGCGTCTGCGTCGGTATCTGCGCACGGCCGTGGCCCTGGGCGAGATCGGTCTGGACCGCGGGCCAGACGCCTCACCGTGGGCCATACAGCTGGATTTTTTGCATCGCCAGCTGGATCTGGCGGAGGAACTTGGCCTGCCGGTCATCCTTCATGCCCGCCGCAGTACCGAAGATCTCCTGCAAAACCTGCGCCACCGCTCTGGCTTGCGTGGTGTCCTCCACAGTTTTTCCGGCAGCTGGGTACAGGCGCAGAAGGCGTTGGATATCGGCCTGTACATCGGGCTCGGTGGTGCGCTTACCCACCCCCGCGCGCGACGGCTGCGCGCGTTGGCGGCGCGGTTGCCCGAGGGTAGTTTTCTGGTGGAGACCGACGCTCCCTGGCAGGCCCCGGCCGATGGCCTGGGCCAGCGCAATGAGCCGGCGCGTATCGTCTCGGTCCTTGCCACTCTGGCCGCATTGCGCGACACCGATATGGACAGCCTCTCTGCCATCACCGCTGCCGCCACGCGCTCCCTTTTCTCGCTACCGGATGTTTGACGCCATGGAAACCGCTTTCAGTCGTACGGAAATTCTCTTGGGAAGAGACGCGTTGGATTATCTTGCGCAATGCCACGTGCTTGTGGCCGGCTTGGGTGGTGTCGGTGGCTACGTCGCCGAAAACCTGGCGCGTGCTGGCGTTGGTCGACTTACCCTCATCGACCACGATACCGTGGGCCCGAGCAATCTCAATCGCCAACTGGTGGCGCTGCACTCTTCCCTGGGTCGTGCGAAGGTGGCGGTGATGCGTGAACGCATTGCCGATATTGCCCCGGACTGCCGGGTCGAGGGTCATGCGACCTTCCTCGATGGAAAAAACGTGCGCCCACTGCTGGCAGAGCTGTCCCCGGACATTCTCGCCGATTGTATCGACGCCATCGCCTGCAAGGTCGAGCTCATCCTGGCGGCACAAACGCTGAACCTGCCGATTTTTTCGAGCATGGGCGCCGGCAACCGGCTGGATCCGGCGCAGATCCGCTTGGCGCGTCTGAATCAGACCGAGGGCTGCCCACTGGCGCGAGAGGTTCGCGCGCTGCTGCGCAAGGCTGGCGGAAGCCTGGATTTCTGGACGGTATATTCGCGGGAGGCGCCGCGACCGGCGGCACCGGCGCAGACCAGTGGTACCGGCCCCGGGGGACGGGCAAAGACGGTCAACGGCACCATCTCCTACATGCCTGCCTTCTTCGGACTCTGGCTCAGCGCGGCCATTCTCCGTCATGCCTTGCGGGTGGGCGGATTTTCACAGATCGTCTAAATGCTCTGGAGAAGTGGGGCAGATGGGTTATACGAAAGTATATTCGAATATAATTATGGTGGTGAGACGATGGCGGCGAAATTCATGAGCACCGAGTGGATTCGGTTGGTGGGAAAGCAGTGGGATAACCATCCAGAGATCCAGAAGGACCTGAAAAACTTCAATGCGACCTGGGAATATTATATCGAGGATCGTCCCGATATTCCCCACGTCATGCTGTTTTGCAAGGCCGGCAAGGTCATCTACGCTGGCCCCTCGGATGGTCGGCGTCGCGATTTCATCATGTGGACGACCCTGGACAACTGGAAGAAGATTCTGAGTGGCGAACTCAGCGGCAAGGCGGCGCTCATGACCCGCAAATTGAAATTCAAGGGCTCCATGATGACGGCCATGAAATACATGACTCCCTTCAACATTCACCTCAATATCCTCGGAGAAATTCCGGTGGATTTCGATATTTGAGAGGGGACACATGAAAGATACTGAGGAGCCGCGCGGCGATGGTGAACCGCTGGCGTTGACGGTGGATCCCAACTACTCCGGCAAGAATCTACCCGCCTGGTTTCTGCTCAACACCTATCTGCAAAAACATCTGGGCCTGCGTATGCGGTTTACGCCCTTCGAGGATTTTCATGCCTGTCGGGAAGCGATTCTCCGTGGCCAGTACGATCTGGTCTACGCCAATCCCTTCGACTGGGTCCAGTATCGCGAGAAGGCCGGATTCGAGCCTTTGGTCAAGCCGCGGGAACACTACGATGAAGTCTATCTTTGTGTGCGCGAAGACAGCGACATACACAGCCTGGCCGATCTTCCCGAGCGTCTACGGATTGCTTCCGCTAGCCCGGAGACCCTGGTGCACATGGTCGGTCTCTTCCTCCTGGATCGCGCCGAGGTGGATCGCGCGCGCCTCGATTTTCGTTTCACCGGCAGCTATCGCTCGGCGCTCCAGGCCCTGCTGCAGGGGCAAGCGTCCCTGGGTTTCATCTTCAACGAAGTGTTCGAGGCGGCCAGCAGTGTGGTGCGCAAGGGCTTGCGGGTCATCGCCCGCTCCGACGACGCCTTTGCCTTTCATGCCTTCTGCGCCGGGCCACGTCTGCTGCCACAGCGGGAAACCGTGGTGCGCGTTCTCTGCGCCATGACGGAAGCGGAGGGCGGGCGGCGCCTGTTGGCCGACCTCGGCTTCTCCAGCTTTGCTCCGGTCGAGGACAGCGAGGTGGAGTGCCTGACCGTCCTCGCCGAGGAGTACATCAGCGGCCACGAGGCCATCGATATCCGCGCCACCTCCTCCGTCGCCGTGGACGATTCAGCCTTCGTGGTGGCGCGGGAAGACCCGCCCGAGGCCTGAAGGATGCAGGCGACAGGGTCGGGTGAAAGGGATTAGAATCGGTTCATGAGCTATCGTGACCTGCGTGCCTTCCTCGCTGACCTCGAGCACCGGGGCTGGTTGCGGCGCATCGCGACTCCCGTATCGCCGGTTCTTGAGATGACGGAAATCTGCGATCGCAGCCTGCGCCACGGCGGACCGGCCATCCTCTTCGAGCACCCGACGGGATTCGATATTCCCGTCCTCGGCAACCTCTTCGGTACCCCGGAGCGAGTGGCCCTGGGTATGGGCGGAGAGTCCCTGGAGGATCTGCGGCAGATAGGGCGGCTCCTTGCCTACCTCAAGGAACCGGACCCGCCCAAGGGCCTGCGCGACCTGTGGAACCAGCTGCCGACTCTGCGCAAGGTGTTGCACATGGCCCCGCATGTCCTGCGTCAGCCGCCCTGCCAGGAGGTGGTACTGCAGGGTGATGAGATCGATCTCACGCGCTGGCCGGTGCAGACCTGCTGGCCCGAGGATGTCGGCCCGCTCCTGACCTGGGGACTGACCATCACCCGTGGCCCCCACAAGAAGCGCGCCAATATGGGCATCTATCGGCAGCAGCTCCTTGGACCGCGACGCGTCATCATGCGCTGGCTGGCCCACCGCGGTGGGGCCCAGGACCTGCGGGAATTTCAGAAGCAGCATCCTGGCGAGCCTTTTCCCGTGGCCGTGGCTTTTGGTGCGGACCCGGCGACTATTCTGGCGGCCGTGATTCCCATTCCCGATACCCTCTCGGAGCACCAGTTCGCCGGACTCCTGCGCGGTGCCCGTACCGATCTGGCCGACGCCACTCTGGTACCTCTGCAGGTTCCTGCCCACGCCGAAATGGTGCTGGAAGGGCATATCTATCCGGACGATTTTGCCGTGGAGGGCCCCTTTGGCGACCACACCGGTTATTACAACGAGACGGAGCGTTTCCCCGTTCTCACCATCGAGCGGCTCACCCACCGCCGCGATCCCATTTACCACAGCACCTTCACCGGTCGTCCGCCCGATGAGCCTGCCATTCTTGGGGTGGCGCTGAATGAGGTCTTCGTCCCGTTGCTCCAGAAGCAGTATCCCGAGATCCTCGACTTCTATCTGCCCCCGGAGGGCTGCTCCTATCGCCTGGCGGTGGTGCGCATCCGCAAGGGTTATCCGGGCCACGCCAAGCGCGTCATGTTTGGCGTCTGGGGCTTTTTGCGGCAATTCATGTACACCAAGTTCATCATTGTCGTGGACGAAGACATCGACGCGCGCAGCTGGCCCGATGTGATCTGGGCCATGACCACGCGGATGGATCCCGTGCGCGACACGCTGCTGGTGGACAACACCCCCATCGATTACCTGGATTTCGCCTCGCCGGTGGCAGGCCTTGGGGGCAAGGTCGGCTTCGATGCCACCAACAAATTGCCGGGTGAAACCCAGCGGGAGTGGGGGCGCCCCATCCGCATGGGGGACGACGTGCGCGCCCGTGTGGATGCGATTCTCGCGCAACTGGATCGACCGCTCTACTGAGCCTGCAACCCGGCCGCGCGGTCAGAAGGGCAAACTCCATGGGAAGTTGGAGCGGGTGATGGGAATCGAACCCACGTCATGAGCTTGGGAAGCTCAGGTTCTACCATTGAACTACACCCGCATATGTTGGATTCTATGGGGATTGAGCATCCATGACAAGCATCTGGCCGGCGCGGCGATCTTGCATGTTGGCAATAAGCTCAACAACATCCGCTAATTAGAGGACACATCATGGATCAGCTACCAACCCGAGAAGAGGATATCGAACAGGCCTCCCGCTCACTCAAGGCCATGGCCCACCCCTTGCGCCTCAAGGTGCTCTGTGTATTGGGATCGGACGAGATGAGCGTACAGGATATCGTCGCCGCCGTCGGCACCACCCAGAGCAACATCTCCCAGCATCTGGCCATTCTTCGCGAGAAGGACATCCTGCGCGCCCGGAAGGATGCCAACAAGGTCTATTACCGCGTCGGTGACCCCCGGACACTGCGTCTGATCTCCATGATGTCCGAGGTTTTCTGCAATCTGCACGGCGTTTGACCCAACGGCTTCACTCTCGAGTTGTATAAGCATATAATTATAGTTTAACACGCGGGGCCGATGGCGCCCCCGTTTATGGCTCATCAGGTCGGGAAACCCGGTTTTCTGGCGAGGGTATACATGTCCGGTTCATTGCGCGGCGCACGCCGTATCTTCATCGTCTTGCTGGCGGCAGTGCTGAGTCCTGCGGCGCAGGCCCTGGATTTTGCCGATTGCGTCAAGGCGGCATTGCAGCAGAATCCGGCAATGCTCGAGGCGCACGCTGAGAGCGCCGAGGCCAAGGGCGCGGTCTCGGCGGCGCGGGGGCACCTGTTGCCGAAGCTCACGGCATCTTTTTCCGCCTCCCAGTCCAACAACGCCCTGACCGTCTTCGGTATGAAGCTGTCGCAGCGGCGCGCCACCTTCAACTCCTTTGGTGCCAACCAGTTTGACCCCAATCTGGGCGCCGCCGGTCTCGACATAGCCCCGGGCAATCTCGATCATCCCAGTGGTTACCACAACTTTGGCACCAAGCTGCAGCTGGATATTCCCATCTGGAATGGCGGCGCCATCCGTGGCGGCATCGATCAGGCCACAGCGATGCTGCGCGCCGCGCAGAACGGCGACCGGGCGGCGCAGCAGAAGCTCATCTTTGCGCTCTTGCAGGCCTACGACGGCGTGGTGGCGGCTCAATCTGCCATCGAGGTGGCAGAAAAAGCGCAGCAGGCGGCCGCGGCCTACGTCAAGACCTCCCGGCAGCTACTGGCCCGGGGCGTCATCGTCAAAAGCGATCTGCTGAGTGCCGAGGTGCATCAGGAGGAGGCGCAACTGGCGCTTCGCCATGCTCGGGATCAAAAAGCAAACGCCCTCGAGAATCTGGCGGTGCTCATCGGGCGCGCCCAAACCGAAGGGCTGGAAGTGGGAGCGCCGGTGATGCCCGCCTTTCCCGAGGGGACCCTCGAGCAGTTGCAGGCCGAAGCCCTGGCAGACAATGCCGGGATTCAGGCCCTGCGTGAGCAGCTCAAGGCCGCGCGGGCGGGGGTGACGGTGGCGCGTGCTGCCTACCTGCCCCACGTCAATGCCATGGCCAACCAGGAGTGGAACGGCACGGGCATCGGCAATGGCGCGCCCTCCTATACCGTGGGTGGCGAGGTGAGCTGGGCGGCTCTGGATTTTTCGCGGGGCGGTCAGGTGGACAGCGCCCGGGCCAAGGTGCAGCTGCAGCTGGCCAAATTGCAGCAGGCCGAGGACCACTTGCGGGTACAACTGGGTCAGGCCTGGCGTGCCGCCCACGAGGCATCGGCGCGCGTGAAGAGTCGGGAGCTCGCCGTACGGCAGGCGGAAGAAGCGCAGCGCCTCCTGCGTCTACGCTACGAAAACGGCGTCGAAACCCTGACGGGCCTCTTGCGCGGCCAGGCAGAGCTGGATCGCATTCGGGCAGAGCTGGTGCAGGCACGTTACGACGAAGCGGTGGAGCGTGCAGCCCTATGGCTCGCCCTCGGGAAGCTTGAGCTAGCGCATATAGTGGCGGTGACGGGAGCGTCCGTGCCGCAGGAAGGAGCAACGGGATGAATGCAGCGAAGAGACCGTGGTTAGCGGGCGGGCTGGTGCTCGCCCTGTCCCTGGGCCTTGCGGCCTGTGGTAAGAGCCCAAGGGAGGCGCCAACCGCAGGTGCGACGGTCCAGGCCCAGGTGTTGACCCTCAAGAGCAGCGCCGAAAAAGGCTACAGTTCGGTACCAGGGACGGTGGTCGCGGCGCAGCAGGTTCAGTTGAGTTCGCGCCTCAGCGGCTATCTGCGTCACCTGGATCTGCGCGTTGGCCAGGCCGTGCAGCGCGGTCAGCTCCTCTTCGAGGTGGATCCTGCCACTGCCGACAGTCAGGTGCAGCAGGCCCGGGCGAGTCTCGCCCAGGCCGAGGCGAATCTCGCCAACGCGCGATCCAACTACGAGCGTTTCAAGCATCTCTATGCCCAGGGGGCCATTCCCGCCAAGCAGTGGGATGAGGTGCAAGCGCAGTATCGCATGGCCGAAGCCCAGGCTGCGGCGGCGCGTGCTGGTATTGCCAGCGCCCAGGCCAATCTGGGCTACGCCCGCGTGACCGCACCCTTTGCTGGTGTCATCACCGAAAAATTTCTGCAGAATGGTGATCTGGTGGCTCCGGGTCGGCCGGTGCTGACCCTGGCAGACCCCAGTCACCTGGAGGTGCAGGCCAGCGTTGGCAGCCGTCTCTTTGCCGCTCTGCGGCAGGGCGAGACCGTCCCGGTGCTTGCGGACGGACATACCATCGACGCGCGTGTGCTGGACCTCGTTGCCGTTGCCGATAGCGAGACCCACACGCATCTCGTCAAGCTCACGCTGCCTGCGGACAGCCCCGTGCAGGCGGGCGACTATGTCCAGGTGCAGATCCCGAGCCCCAGTCGCCAGGGTATCTCGGTCCCGCGCAGCGCCCTGCTAGACCGTGCCGGTATCCCCGGAGTCTTTGTCGTCGATGCCAAAGGCATCGCACACTACCGCCTGGTACGCCCGGGTGCTGAGGTGGGATCCGAGGTGGAGATACTGGCGGGTCTCGTAGCGGGGGAGCGCATCGTGGTGGACCCCAGTGCCGACCTGATCAACGGCAGTCGCGTGGTGCCGGCGGGAGCGCAGCATGGCTGAGGGAGCATCGTCCCTGAATCTTGCGGGTCGGCTGGCACAGGGCTTCTACCGCTCCAAGATCACCGTCCTCATCATGCTCGCCATTGCGCTCTTCGGGGCCCTGGCGGTACTGGTTACGCCGCGCTTGTACAATCCCGAGATCGTGGTGCCGGCGGCGGAGATTTTTGTCATGCGACCGGGCTCCGACAGTCAGGAGACACACAACCTCGTGGTCCGGCCTCTGGAGGCGCTCATGGCCTCCCTGCCGGGAGTGCACCACACCTACGGCTATGCCATGAACGACATGGGCATCGTCACGGTGGAGTTCCAGGTAGGCGCCAACGAAGAAAAGAGCCTGCTGGAAGTTTACAACCAACTGAGTCGCAACATCGATCGCATGCCGCCGGGAACCCGGCAGCCGCTGGTGAAATCCATCGGCATCAACGATGTGCCCATTGTTACCGTCACCCTGAGCAGCGATCGCTATGGTCCGGCACAATTGCGTCAGGTCGGGCTGCGCTTGATGGAACAATTACAGAGTGTGCCGGATGTGGCCAACGCTGAGGTCATCGGCGGAAGCCCCGAAGCGGTCAATGTCTGGCTTGAGCCGGGTAAGCTCGCCAGCCTTGGTCTCGGTCTGCAGCAGGTTCGCCAGGCCCTCGAAGCCAGCAACGTCATCCTGCCCGCGGGTCACCTCGTTCACAATAATCGTGAAATACCCCTACGCGTCAACGCGGCGGTGGGCTCCGCCCAGCAGGTGGGTCGCGTCATCATCGGCAGTCACGATGGCCGTCCCATCTTCCTTCACGATGTCGCCCGCATCGAGGAAGGCCCCGCAGAGCTGGATACCGCGGTCAGCGATACCCTGGGGCGGGCCAATACCCTGGGATTGCCGGCAGGAACCAGCATGCCTGCCGTCACCATCACCCTGGCCAAGCGTCCGGGCGCCAACGCGGTGACTGTGGCCGACGCGGTCAAGGCAAAGCTGCAGCGCCTGCAGCAGGAGGCGGTGCCGGAGGGTATCCACGTCACCCTGACCCGAGACTACGGGGCGCGGGCCGATGATGCCGTCAGTACCCTCTTTGAGCACCTCAGTATCGCCATCGGCGTGGTGGCGGTGATTCTGCTGCTCTTTCTGGGCTGGCGAGAGGCGGCCATCGTCATCCTCACCGTGCCGCTCACCCTGGGCGTGGTGCTGGGTATTGGCTGGTTGCTGGGGCAGACCATCAATCGCATCACCCTCTTTGCGCTGATTCTGTCCCTGGGACTGCTGGTGGACGGTGGCATCGTCGTCATCGAGAACATCCATCGGCATATCAGCGGTGGTGGTGGACGCCTGTCCTTTGCCGAGCGGGTGGTGCGCGCCACCAACGAGATTGGCAATCCCACCAACATCGCCACCCTGGCCGTGATCCTGGCCTTCATTCCCATGGCCTTCGTCACCGGCATGATGGGTCCTTTCATGTTGCCCATCCCCATCTTCGTGCCCATCGCCATGATCGCTTCGGTGTTGCTGGCCTACACCGTGGTGCCTTGGGGCGCCTACCGTTTTCTGCGGCGCAAGGCCGAGGCGCACCAGCGGCGATCCGGGGCGCAAACGGAACACGGCCAGCAGCGCGATGCCCTGCAGAAGGGCTATATCCGGATATTCAAGCCATTGCTGGAGTCTGGCGCTAAGCGCAACCTGTTCTTCATCGTCGTTTTGATCCTGCTCTTCCTCGCTATGCTCATGCCGGCTTGGCAGTTCATTCGTCCCTCGGGCATGAACGGTCCGCTCAGCGCGCTGGGGGTCAACGTCAAGATGCTGCCCGAGGGCAATGTCAGCGATTTCATGATCCAGGTGGACACGCCAGCGGGCACGGCTCTGGATGAAACCGGACGGGTGGTGCAGGCCGTCGGCGACGTCCTGGCCGAGAATCCCTACGTGGAAAACTTCCAGAGCTACGTGGGACGATCTGCACCCGTGGATTTTGCGGGTCTCGTGCGCGGGGACATGATGCGCCAGGGCAGTAACTATGCCCAGATCCAGGTGAACCTGGTGCCGCGGGATGAGCGACCCATGTCCCACGCGGTTGCCGTCGCTGTCTATCATGCCCTGAAGTCGGTGCGTGAGCGCTTCCCGCAGACCACTATCAAGATCTTTGAGGTACCCCCGGGGCCGCCGGTGCGGGCGCAGGTGGTGGCGGAGCTTTATGGCCCCAACTACGACAAGCTGCGTCAGCTGGCGGGATCCGTGGAGGCGGAGTTCCGCAAGGTCTACCGTATGGTCAATGTCGACGACTCGGTGACGGCGACGGTGCCCGAATATCGCATTCACGTGGAGCAGGACAAGGCCATGCTGGCGGGGGTGGCGCCGGCGCAGGTGGCGGAGCTGGTGCACGACTACATTGCCGGCACCAAAATCGGCGCCCTGTCCGTACCCGATGCGCGGGAGCCGGTGGACATCATCCTGCGGGTACCTCCCGCCGACCGGGCTTGGAAGCAGCAGATCCTGGATCTGCAGATTCGTAATCGCATGGGCAAGGAAGTGCCTCTGTCCAGTATCGTGGAGATCCAGGATACCCACGAGGACAAACCCATCATCGACCGAGATCAGCATCGGGTGGTCTACGTGACCGGCGACCTGTTGGGCTCGAGTCCGGTCTATGCGGTGTTATCCCTCAATCATTGGCTCGACGGCAAGACCCTGGACGGCGTCCGCCTGCATACGGGCAATCTGGGCTTCATGCCAGCCCAGCCGAAGGACATCACCCACTACCAGATCCTCTGGGGAGGCGACATGCGCCTGACCCTGGACGTCTTCCGCGATCTTGGCGCCGCTTTCATCGTCGCTCTGGTTTTCATCTACCTGATGCTGGTGGCCTATTACCAGTCCTTCATCATGCCGGTGATCGTCATGGGGGCCATTCCGCTGACCCTGGTGGGCGTCTTCCCCGGCCATTGGTTGCTGAACACTCCTTTCAATGCGACCTCCATGATCGGTGTCATCGCACTGGCGGGTGTGGTGGTGCGAAATTCTCTCCTGTTGATCGATTTCATCGTCGAGTATCGCCGGGAGGGATACGCCCTTGAAGATGCCGTGCTGGAGGCGGGTGCCGTGCGTTTCCGTCCGATTCTGTTGACGGCTCTAGCTATCATGTTTGGATCGGCCATCATGGTCACGGACCCGGTCTTCGGTGGACTTGCCGTATCCTTGATTTTCGGGACCTTCGCCTCCACTATGCTGACATTGATCGTGATTCCGCTGCTGTACTATCTCTGGGAGCGGCGTCTGGAAAGAAAACTGGAGGTACGGTCGTGAATAGCGAACGTTGGGTGCGAGTGGTTGCCGGACTTTTCATCCTGCTCAGTCTGGCGCTGGGCATCCCCGGCAGCCCGATATTTGTCAGCGAGTGGTTTTTGGCGTTTACCGCGTTTGTCGGGTTTAATCTCTTGCAGAGCGGGCTGAGTTGTTTCTGTCCCCTGGAGAAGATGCTTCTGAAGCTCGGCGTGCGCGATGCCCGCGTCTGCGGGAGGTGAGAGGATGGCCGATCTGGGTAGCTATCTGTCCGCACACTGGCCACTGATACTGGTGGTATTGGCCGTTCTGGCGCTCCTGTTCAAGGGACCCATCGTCCGTAAGCTCGCCGGGATCGAAGAGATCGCGCCGGAGAATGCGGTGCGGCTCATCAACGACCACGATGCTGTGGTGATCGATGTGCGGGAAATGGGGGAGTGGTCGCGCGGCCACCTGCCTGGCGCCCGCCACATTCCCCTGGGCGAGGTGGGTAAGTATCTGCCGGATCTGCGTAAGCACCAGGAGCATCACGTCATCTGTCAGTGCGCCAGCGGGATGCGCTCGGCGCGTGCCGCCGGCATCCTCAAGAAGGCCGGTTTCACCAAGGTCTACAGCCTCAAGGGTGGCATCGCGGCATGGCGCAGCGCTGGCCTCCCGGTGGAAAAGGACTGAGTGGCATCGCCCGTGGACGTTCGCATCTACGCCACCGGTAGCTGCCCCTACTGCCACATGGCTGAAAATCTGCTGCGTGGCAAGGGCGTACAGCCGCGTATCCTGCGCGTGGATCACAGTCCTTCGCTGCGCCAGGAGATGCTGAGACTGAGTAAAGGTCGACGCACCGTGCCCCAGGTGTTCATCGGTGAACGGCATATCGGTGGGTATGACGATCTTTCGGCCTTGGAGCGCCAGGGGCGTCTCGATGCCCTCCTGGCGGATGCCGAGGCGTCCTGAGCTCGGAGGTTTACATGGCGACGATTCATGTAGTGTGTCCACATTGTGGTGCCGTAAATCAGTTGCCGCAAGAACGTCTGGGCGAAGAGCCCAAATGCGGTAAATGCCACAAGCCGCTTTTGCCCGATCATCCCGTGGAGTTGGCGGGTCCGGCTTTTTCGCGTTTTCTGGAAAAGAACGACCTGCCGGTCCTGGTGGACTTCTGGGCTCCGTGGTGCGCTCCCTGTCGCGCCATGGCACCGCAGTTCGAAATGGCGGCACGTCGCCTGCGCGGCCGTTGCCTTTTCGCCAAGCTCAATACGGAAGCGGACCAAGCGACCGCTGCGCGCTTCCAGATCCGCTCCATACCCACCATGGTGCTCTTGCGCGGCGGCCGCGAGCTGGCCCGGCAATCCGGTGCGGTGAATGCTCCGGAGATCGAAGCTTGGCTGCGTCGTCAGGGGGTTGCGGTCTAGACCCCCTTGACTTGCTCTGGGAACGCTTTAGATTGTCGGTATAAGCCGTTGAGTTCCCTGAGCTAGGAGGGCTGCTTGTCCATTCCCAGTAGGTGCGATCCAGGCCGTCGTCGCTTTTTACGTGGCGGGGCCGCGGCGCTGGGCCTTGGCCTTGCGGCTGGGCTTGGTCTGGGTCGGGCGCGAGCCGAGGGTTTGCGACCGGTGGTGGTCTGCATCGATCCGGGCCACGGCGGCCACGATCCGGGCTGCATCGGCGCCAAAGGGCTGCGCGAGAAAGATGTGGTTCTGGATGTCGCGCTACGGGTGGGGGCGCTATTGGAGGCGGTACCCGGTCTGCAGGTGGTGTACAGCCGACGCACGGATGTCTTCGTCCCGCTGGCGCAGCGCCTGCAGTTGGGCATACGGCAGCGGGCGGACCTTTTCCTTTCCATTCACGCCGATGCCTTCCCCGAGCGCGACGTCCGCGGCTCTAGTGTGTGGATTCTCTCGGAGCGGGGGGCCAGCAGTAGTGCCGCACGCTGGTTAGCGCAGAGCCAAAATGGCGATTTCTGGGACAGCAGCGCGGCATTGGCTGGCAGTCGCGAATTACACGACGTGCTGCTGGATCTCAGTCGCAGCGCGGCCAGCAGTGCGGCCACGCGCGCCGCCCAACTCCTGTTGCGCGCTCTGGCGGAGGTGGAGGATCTGCACGCGGCTCAGGTGCAGAAGGCGAATTTCGTGGTCCTGCGCGCGCCCAACGTACCCTCGCTGCTGGTGGAAACAGCCTTTCTCAGCAATCCCGAGGAAGAGAAAAGACTGCGAGACCCCGATTTTCGTGCGCTCCTCGCGCAGAGCATCAGCGATGCCGTCCTTGCCCATTTCGTCCAGGCGCCCCCCAGCGATTCGCGTTGGTCCTCGGCACGACACGCCATCGCCCCGGGGGAGACCCTCAGTGAGCTGGCGGCACGCTATGGCGTGCGGCCCAACGTCCTCCGGCTAGCCAACGGCCTCGTCTCCGCGCAACTGCCAGCATGGGGCTACCTGCGCGTCCCCATCCTGCACGCCTAGGAACCATGGTCAAGGCCGCGGTCGTCCAGCTCTGTTCCGGCCCCGAGGTGGACGTCAATCTCGCCATGGCGCAGAAGCTCCTGGGCGAGGCGGCGGAGCGGGGTGCGCAGCTCGCACTCTTGCCCGAGAACTTCGCCTTCATGGGGCGGCACGAGAGCGACAAACTCGCCATTGCCGAGGAGGCAGGTTCCGGCCAGATCCAGGAGTGGCTTGCCACCCAGGCCCGGCAGCATGGGCTGTGGTTGTTCGGTGGGAGCATCCCGCTGCGCAGTCCCGACGGGCGGGTCTTCGCCAGCCTGCTGGTCATGGATCCCCACGGCCATTGTCGGGCGCGCTACGACAAGATGCACCTCTTCGATGTCGATCTGCCGGGGGGTGAGCAGTATCGAGAGTCCCGTACCATCGCCCCTGGCGGGCAAGTGGTTGCCGTGCCCACCCCCTGGGGTGTGGTGGGTCTGTCCATCTGCTACGATCTGCGCTTTCCGGAACTCTTTCGGGCCTACGCCGGCGCGGAGTTCCTGGTGGTGCCCAGCGCCTTTACGGCCCAGACCGGAGCCGCACACTGGTATGCGCTCCTGCGTGCCCGTGCCATCGAGAACCAAGCCTTCGTGCTGGCTGCCGACCAGGGTGGCCGTCATGCCAACGGGCGCGAGACCTTCGGTGGCAGCACCATCGTCGACTCCTGGGGACAAGTGCTGGTCCACCTGGACCAGCATCCGGGGGTGGCGGTGGCCGAATGTGACCTCGATGGGCAGCAGGCCCAACGCCGCAGCCTGCCGGTGTGGCAGCACCGGCGGCTCTAGGAGCGGCCGGATTCCTACCAGGCGATGTAGGCGTAGCCCTGCTGCTGCAAAAGCATCAGATCCACGGCGCCGCTGAAAACCTGCTTTGCTTCCGGGATGAGTTCCTTGGCGGTGATCTTGATGGTCTTCATGGTCTGCTCGCAGGCATTGAAGACCACGCCGTACATGGCAAGACTCGACACCTGCTCGCGGATGAAGGCCTCGTAGTGGTGCTTGTTGTGTTCGTCCTTGACCAGCAGCCAGATACCCGGACCAAAGCAGTCGATGACGATGTCGACATCGTTGTTGAAATGACCGAGGACCACGGCGGCGCTGTGCAGGATGTCGAGGATGTAGGCGGGGTCGGATTTGTTGAGCTGATAGACGACCTTGTTCTTGCTGGGACCGCCCATGCCCATGCCCATGCCCATTTCGCCACCCTGGGCGCTCGCGGCGATGGCACCGACGCTGGCGATGGCGAGGCTACCGATGAACTGACGACGGGAATGGTTTTTGGTTTCGGCCATGTTATGCTCCTTGCTTGCGTGAGGGATCCCTATCCCAAGCATAGCAATAAGCGGGCCATCGAGGACCGCGATTCGGACCTCCACGGGGGCGTCGTCCAGCATTTGGAGTGATCGATGCAGCAGTTCAACCGAGCCTTTTTCCGCGATCTGTGGCAGATCATCAAACCCTATTGGTCGCGTTCGCCCGAGCGCTGGCTGGCGCGCTGGGTGTTTGCCCTGATCATTGCGCTCAATCTCTTCATGGTGTTCATCTCCTACCGCATCACCCAATGGTATGCGGTGTTCTGGAATGCCCTGCAGCATTTTCAGGTGCAGGCAGCCTGGACCCAGATGGCCATCTTCCTGGGTCTGGCCACCCTGTACATCATCGCTGCGGTGTCCCAGACCTTTTTCACGCAGATGTTGGAGATCCGCTGGCGGCGCTGGCTGACGGTGGAATACCTGGACGCCTGGCTCGCGCGCGGCACCTTTTATCACATGCAGGTTCTGGGGGATGGGACGGACAACCCAGATCAACGTATCAGCGAAGATCTGGCCAGTTTCACGAGCATGACCCTCAATATCGCGATCGGTCTGCTGAGTTCCATCACCACCCTTTTTGCTTTCGTTTTCATGCTTTGGGAACTGTCGGCGTTGATTACCATCCCCTGGCAGGGGCACACGTTTACCATCCCCGGATATCTGGTTTGGGCGGCGCTGATCTACGCCGTGTTCGGTACCGTCATCACGGCGAGGATCGGCAAGCCCCTCATCCAGCTCAATTTCAACCAGGAGCGCTATCAGGCGGACTTCCGTTTCAGCATGATGCGCCTGCGCGAAAACAGCGAGAGCGTCGCTCTGTACCGCGGCGAAGGGGAAGAACGGCACCACTTCCTGCGCCGCTTTGCCGAGGTCTATGCCAACTACTGGCGCATCATCTGGCGGTCCATGCGCCTGAACTGGTGGAGCTCCGGCTATGGTCAGGCCGCCATCATATTCCCCATCCTGGTCAGCCTGCCCGCCTATTTCGTCAACAAGGCCATTGGTATAGGCGGGCTACAGCAGATCGCCTCGGCCTTTGGTCAGGTGCAGGGAGCCTTGTCCTTCATCGTCAGCAGCTACAGCAGCCTGGCCAATTGGCATGCGGTGGTGGATCGACTGCGCTTTTTTCAGCAGTCCATGGAGGAGGTCCATCGCATCCAGGATAATCATTACCACATCGAGCGCCGCGACGGTCCGTATCTGCGCGTCGACGGGCTTACGGTGCGTCTGCCCAATGGCCGCGAGTTGGTTCGCGATCTGGACTTTGCGCTGCGCCGTGGCGAGCGCCTATTGATCATGGGTCCGTCGGGCGGTGGCAAGAGCACGCTGATTCGCGCCCTGGCCGGCATCTGGCCCTTTGGCGATGGTCGGGTGACCATGCCCGCCGGCGATCGACCGCTTTTCCTGCCCCAGCGCCCCTACCTGCCCATGGGTAGTCTGCGCGATGTGCTCGTCTATCCCTTCGGCATGGCCGCCCCGGACGACGAGCGGTTGCGCCAGGCCCTGCATCTGGTGGGCATGGCGACTCTTGCGGATCAGCTGGATGAGGTCAAGCTCTGGTCACACACCTTGTCTCTCGGCGAACAGCAGCGCCTGGCCTTTGCCCGCGTGCTCATCCACCGCCCACCCTGGTTGTTTCTGGATGAGGCCTCGTCGGCATTGGACGAGCCGGCGGAGCAGGCCCTCTACGGACTGCTCCTGGAGCAGCTGCCGGATACCGCCATCGTCAGCGTCGGCCATCGCTCCAGCCTGCTCGCCTTCCACGAGCGCTGCCTGAGGCTGGACGGTCGGGGCAACTGGACCATGGAGCCCATCAACGCCCCCGCGACCGGCCTGGCCTTGCGCTTGCAGCCGCATCCGGGATAATCCCGTAGGACGCTCTGTATCGTAGATTGAGGAGGAAGTATCGTGGCCATGACCGGTAAGGATCTCCCCTTGGGGAGCACGTTGCCATCCTTTGACCTGCCCGTGGGTGGTGGCGAGGGGCGCTGGCGCAGCGCCGACGCGGCAGGAAAGCCGCTTCTGGTACTTTTTCTGTGCAACCACTGCCCCTACGTCCTGCACATAGCCCACAAGCTTGGGACCCTGGCCCGCACGTGGCAGGAGCAGGGCCTAGTGGTGGTGGGCATCAATGCCAACGATCCGGAAACCTACCCCGAGGATGCGCCGGAACGGATGCCAGCGGAGGCCAAGCGGGCGGGTTATACCTTCCCCTATCTCTTTGACGCCAGTCAGGAAGTGGCCAAGGCCTTTCACGCGGTGTGCACGCCGGATATCTTTCTGTTCGATGCGGCGGGCAGGCTGTTCTATCACGGGCAATTCGACTCCAGCCGCCCCAAAAATACGGAACCGGTAACCGGTGCCGACCTGGACAACGCGGTCCAAGCGCTCTTGCAGCACCGCGCGCCGCCTAGCCAGGTTACGCCGTGCATGGGCTGCAGTATCAAGTGGCGAGCCGGTAACGCGTCAGCGGACTGAAGCCCATGAGCACCGCGGCAAGCCGCGAAAAGCTCCGTATCGGACAGATTCTGCTGCGCCGCGGCTTCATTTCCGAGGCGCAGCTGGAAAGGGCGCTGGCGCGTCAAAGTACCACACACCAGCGTCTGGGGGCGTTGCTCATTGCCGATGGTGTGGTGGCGGAACAGGATCTTGCCCTCGGCCTCAGTAGCCAGGCGCGCTCCCTTTTCATGGAGCGTCGTCGCCGCGCCGCCAAACTGCTGGCGCAGGTTGCGGAGAAGCAGCGGGCTGAGCTGGAGCGCCAAACTCTGGATTTCATCAACGAGTGGCAGCAGCGGGTACGCCGCCTGCAGGATCGCGAGAATGGCGAGCGCAAGCGGCGCGAGGCGGTACTGCGCCTGGCCATGGATTTTCCGCGAGCGCTCATCGTGGCACAGGAGCGCATCGGTGAGGCACAGAAACGCGACGATGCCAATAGATTGCGTCGGATTCTGGGAGGGCTGGCGGAGATGGAGCGAAATTTCGCTGCATTTCGCCAAGCTATGTCGGGTGCCAGCCTCTATCCACTGTCGGAGTGGGTTGGTCGCTGGCAGGTGCTGGGCGAGTGGGCCAAGGACCTACAGCGGCAGTTGGTCTAGTGTCCCCAGGGACCGACTGCCGCCGAGGTCGCCTGTCACTCAGTGGAAGAGGGTGCGCAGAAAGAAGGGCCGCCGTGCCCGGATCCCCTGGTAGCGAGCCGCAGCAGCGCGCTGCCGCTGCCGGCGCAGCTGCAGGAGACGCAACTGCAAGTCGCGCTTGATGCGCTGACGTTCGTGCTCGGCCATGAAGGAGTGGTAACTGGGAAAGTTACGCACCCTGCGCAAGGCGGCCAGGAGTTTGTTGGTGGTGTCCATGGCATGCTCCGAAAAGGGTCTCGCTTAACAGAGGCAAAAGCCATGCCATACGCTTAATCCTTTGAAAGCAAAAGACGCACTCGGCGCTGGATCGACTGTGGGGTCGGCATTTGTCACCGCCGCACGACAGATCCGGAAAAAAATCGACTCAATGGCGACGGAAGGCGTCGATGACCAGCATCACCGCCCCGATACTGATGGCGCTGTCGGCGATGTTGAAGTAGGGCCAATAGAGGTGGCCCCAATGGGCACCGATGAAATCGACCACGTAGCCCAGGCGGATGCGGTCGATGAGGTTGCCCATGGCACCGCCGAGAATGAGCGCCAAAGCCGTGGCGGTCCAGTGGGAGCCGGCCTTGAGCCGTCGCAAAATGGCAACAATGACTACGGCGACCAGCAGGGCAATGAGGATCAGCAGCCAGCGCTGCCAGCCGCCGGCGCCCGCCAGGAAGCTGAAGGCGGCGCCGGTATTGTGGACGAGCCGCAGATCGAGAAGGCCGGGAATGAGGACGATTCCCTGACCGACTCGCCAGATGTGACTCAGCCACAGCTTGACGCCTTGGTCCAATACAATGACGGCCAGGGACAACCAAAGGTAACGTAGCATCAGCAAAACTCCCGGGTCTCGCCCTCGTCCCCAAGATTCTGGATACAGCGACCACAGAGCTCAGGGTGTAGGGCATGCTGTCCAACATCGGGTCGACGGTGCCAGCAGCGCGCGCACTTGCGGTCGGTGTCGGGCTCCACACCGATATGCAGCCCGGCGGGTACACCCTCCTGCGCAGCGGGCGCCGAGCTGAGTTCGCGCAGCTCGACATCGGAGCACAGGAGGAAAAAGCGCAATTCCTGCGCCAGACCACGCAGGTTGGCGAACCAGTCGCCGTACGCATCGATTCGAACCCGCGCATCCAGACCCGAACCGATGCGCTTGTCACGACGCAGGGGTTCCATGAGGGTATTGATCGCCTCGCGCAGACTGCGCAGGCCTTGCCAGCGCGTCTCCAAGGCTGCCGCATCGGCTACCTGTGGAAGCTCCACAAAGCTGCTCAGGAATACGCTGGCGTCGGGTCGCTCGGGCATATGTTGCCAGATGTCTTCGGCCGTGAAGCTCAGGATGGGGGCCATCCAGCGCACCATGGCCTCGAGGATGTACTGCAGGACCGTTTGCGCCGAGCGGCGCGCCCGTGAACGCGCTGGGGTGGTGTAGAGGCGATCCTTGAGCACATCCAGATAAAGCCCGCCCAGATCCAGATTGCAGAACTGATGCAAGCCCTGGACGACCTTGACGAACTGAAAATCGTGGTAGGCGGCGCGAATCTGCTCCTGCAGATCCCCCAGTCGCGCCAGCATCCAGCGATCCATCTCCAGCAGTTCGCTTGGGGCAAGGGTATCGCGGCTGGGCGTGAAGTCGTGGTTGTTGCCGAGGATGAAGCGGGCCGTGTTGCGGATGCGCCGGTAGCTGTCGCCCAGGCGGGCGAGGATATCGTCGGAAATGGGTATCTCGCCGCGATAGTCCTCGGAGGCCACCCACAGGCGCAGGATATCGGCACCGTAGCGGTCGATGATCTGCTGCGGAGCGATGACATTGCCCAGGGATTTGCTCATCTTGCGACCCTCGGCGTCTACCGTGAAGCCGTGGGTGAGAACGGCGCGATAGGGTGCGCGCCCACGGGAAGCGACGGATTCCAGAAGGGAAGACTGAAACCAGCCACGGTGTTGATCCGAGCCTTCCAGATACAGATCGGCGGGACTGCGCAGTTCGGGTCGCCGCTCGAGGACGAAGGCGTGGGTAGAGCCGGAGTCGAACCAGACGTCGAGGATATCGGTGACCTTGTCGAAATGGCGGTGGCCGCAGCGGGCGCAGCGCTCGTCCCCCTGGAGAAAGTCGCTGTCGGGATGGCGATACCAGGCCTCGACACCTTCGGCCTCGACGAGGGTGGCAATGCGCTCGAAGAGCGCCGCATCGCGCAAGGGCTCACCACAATGGCTGCAGGCGTAAAGGGCCACCGGTACTCCCCAGGAGCGTTGCCGCGAAATACACCAGTCCGGCCGCTGTGCCACCATCTGTTGGATCCGCTCGCGGCCCCACTCGGGAATCCAGCGGGTGGTAGCGATGGCGGCCAGGGCCTGCTGCCGCAGCCCACCCTCATCCATGCGGATGAACCATTGCGGGGTGGCGCGAAAGAGCAGGGGGGTCTTGTGGCGCCAGCAGTGGGGATAACTGTGGTGGATCTTTTCACGGTGCAGGAGGCGCCCGCGGGCGTGGAGCAGTTCCGGCACGCGCACGTTGGCCTCCTGTACGCTCAAGCCGCCGAGCCCCGCGCCGAGATCGGCGCGGTAGCGACCGCTACCCAACATCGGGCTATCCGTGGGCAGATGGTGCTGCAAGCCGAGAAGGTAATCGTCGACGCCGTGGGCAGGAGCGGTATGGACGCAGCCCGTGCCGGCTTCCAGGGTCACGTGGTCGCCCGTGAGTATGGGAACCTGCCGTTCTTCCCAGGGGTGCTGGAGCATGAGCCCCTCCAGCGCGCGGCCGGGGAAGCTGGCGACGGTCTCCACCGCAGGGTGGCCATAGCGGGCCAGGGCAGTCTCGGCAAGTTCGGTGGCGAGGATGAACCAGCGCCCGCCTTCGCGCAGCAGCCGATATTCGTAATCCGGGTGCACCGCCACGGCCTGGTTGGCGGGAAGGGTCCAGGGCGTGGTGGTCCAGATGACCACTTCCGGGACGACGTCGGCGGCCAGGTGGAGCCGCTCGCGCCAGCGCGGCAGATCGGCGGCGACGAAGGTGACGTCGATGGCCGGATCATTGCGTTCTTGGTATTCCACCTCGGCCTCGGCCAGGGCGCTACCGCAATCGACGCACCAGTGCACGGGTTTGGCGCCGCGGTAGACGAAACCCGCCAGGGTCAGGCGCCCGAGCTCACGCAGAATGTCGGCTTCGGCGCGGAAATCCATGGTCCGGTAGGGGTGCTGCCAGTCGCCGAGGATGCCCAGGCGCTCAAAGTCCGCGCGCTGTCCGGCAATCTGGCTCTCGGCATAGGCGCGGCAGGCCTCGCGGAAGGCTGCGGGGCTCAACTTCTCGCCCGGGCGACCGAACTCCTTCTCTACCTGCACCTCGATGGGCAAACCGTGGCAATCCCAGCCGGGTACGTAGGGAACGCGCATGCCTTCCATCAGCCGACTTTTGTTGATGATGTCCTTGAGCACCTTGTTGACGGCATGACCGATGTGGATCTTGCCGTTGGCGTAGGGCGGGCCGTCGTGCAGGATGTAGCTCTCGGCGTTGGCGCGCTCCTCCTGCAGGCGCTGGTAGAGGCCCATGCTCTGCCAGTGCGCCAGGAACTCGGGCTCGCGGCTGGGTAACTTTCCCTGCATGGGGAAATCGGTCTGGGGAAGGTTCAGGCTGTTCTTGTAATCCATGGGTGTCCCAAAGCGTCGGGGTGATCGAGAAAATATTGGCGGGTTTTGGCGACGTCCTGACCTATGGCGGCAATGAGCTCGTCCAGCTGGGCGTAATGGGCTTCGTCCCGCCATTTGTGCAGGAGTTGGACTTCCACCCGTTGCCCGTACAGATCCACCGTCACATCGAGACAGTGGGCTTCCAGGAGCAGGCGCTTTCCGCCGACGGTAGGTCGTAGGCCGATACTGATGGCGGCGGGCCAGGACTGGCGGGGGGTGTGCAGGACGCCGGCAAAGATACCGCGAAGCGGTGGTGGACGGCGCGCCAGATCGATATTGGCCGTGGGGAAGCCCAGCTCGCGCCCGATGCGATCGCCACCCACCACGCGCCCGCAGATGGCGTAGGGTCGGCCGAGCCACCGAGCCGCCGCGTCCATCTTTCCTGCGTGTAGGAATTGGCGAATGCCGGTGCTGCTGACGCGCTCGCCGTCCAGACAGAAAGGCGGCTGCTCCTGCACGCGAAAGCCCAGCTGCCGACCCATGCGCGCCAGGAGGTCGAAATCGCCTCGGCGACCCGCGCCGAAGCGGAAATCGTGGCCAACGTGGACACTCTGGGCGCCGAGGCGCCGATGGAGGATCTCGCGGACGAAATCCTCGGCGCTCAGGCTCGCCAGGGCCCCGTCGAAGCGGGCAACGTAGATTTCGTCGACCCCGGTCCGGCTGAGCGCACTGGCTTTTTCACGCAGTGAACTGAGCCGTGCCGGTGCCTGCTCGCGGTGGAAATATTCGCGCGGTAAGGGCTCGAAGGTCAGCACGCTGCGCACCGGCCCATCCATGGCGGTAATCAGGGCCTGGTGGCCACGGTGCACGCCATCGAAATTGCCGATGGTCAGGGCGGTGGCGCGCGGCTGTGGAGCGTGCCGGCGCAGACGGTGCAGGCGCAGCGCCGGGGTCTCAAGGTGACCGGACATGACAGGCAGTATTCCACGGGCACAAAGTGGCCGCTATCTTAGCCCAAAGCGACCCGTCTTGCATGGGGGGGCAAAGGCCCCCGCATCCTGCGATTTCTGCCGACTGTCATCATACTGTCATATTCGCCTGCTATAGTTTGTACGCTGTACTTTGACGAATAACCGATAGAGAGGGCGTAACATCATGAATATCAAAGTAGTTGCTCTGAGCGTGAGTCTGCTTTCCCTGGGTATGGCGGGAGCGGTGCAGGCGGCAGAAACCTTGACGGGTTCCGGCAGTACGGCCATCCAGCCGGTACTGACCAAGTGGGCCGCCACCTACAAGGAAAAGACCGGTGTCGAGACCAACTACGGCGGCGGTGGCTCGGGCCAGGGTATCAAGGACATCAAGGCCGGGCTGGCGGGCTTCGGGGCCACGGACAAGCCGCTGACCAGCGAGGAGCTGCGTAAGGATCACCTGATCCAGTTCCCCGCCATCATCATCGGCATCGCCCCCATCGTCAATCTGCCGGGCATCGAGCCTGGGCAGATGGTCCTGGACGGCAAGGTCCTGGCGGACATTTATCTCGGCAAGATCACCAAGTGGAACGATCCTGCCATCGTTGCCCTCAACAAGGGCCTGAAGCTGCCGGATCTGGACATCAGCGTGGTACACCGCTCCGACGGTTCCGGTACGACCTTCAATTTTACCGACTATCTGTCCAAGGTGAGCCCAGAGTGGGCCGAAAAGGTGGGCAAGCCAAACACCGAAATACCCTGGCCGGTGGGAGCGGGTGGCAAGGGTAATCAGGGTGTTGCCGCCCTGGTCCAGAAAACCGTGGGATCCATAGGCTACGTCGAACAGGCCTACGCCTCGGAGAACAAGCTGGCCTACACCCGTATGCGCAATGCGGCGGGCAAGGTGGTCCTGCCCGATCTGAAGACCTTCCAGGCGGCGGCGGCCAATGCGGACTACGGCAAGACCGAGGACTTCTACCTGATCCTGACCAACCAGAAGGGTGCCGAGAGCTGGCCCATCACGGCTACCACCTGGGTCATGCTCCGGGAAGATGCGCCCAAGGCGACCAATGAGGAGGTCGTGAAGTTCTTCCGTTGGTCGCTGACGGCGCCCGAGGCGAAGCGTGAGGCGGAACAGCTGGCCTATGTGCCCTTGCCCGATGGGACGGTGAAGCAGATCCAGGGCTACTGGAAGAGTAAGCTGGGTCTGTAAGCCTGTCTGAGGCGGGATCGGACGGTGGGTGCCCACTGTCCGGCCTTTTCCGGGCTGCGTCCTGTGCCAGGACGCGGCCTTTCCGTGTCCATGGAGTCTTCCCATGCTTGCGTCTAGTCCTGGATCCCCCCGCTCGGGAGTGGGGGACGTCGTGTTTCGCAATCTCGCCCGCTTTGCGGCGTTTTCGGTCTTGCTCGTACTCCTGGGTGTCGCGGTCACGCTCTTTTGGCGATCCTGGCCGACCTTTCACCATTTCGGCTGGTCCTTTCTGTGGACGGCCCGTTGGGATCCCGGGCGCGAACTTTTTGGCGGCTGGATTCCCATTGCCGGCACGCTCATCAGCTCGGCCATTGCCCTGCTGGTGGCGGTACCCGTAGCCTATGGAGTCGCCCTTTTCGTGACGAATCTGGCACCGGCCTGGCTCGGGCGACCGGTGGGCAGTGCCATCGAGTTGCTCGCCGCCATCCCCAGCATCGTTTTCGGCATGTGGGGCCTGTTCGTCTTTGCTCCCTGGTTCGCGAAGCTGGAACCTTGGATCACGGCCCACGTGGGCACTTTACCCGCCATCGGTATCTTTTTTCGGGGTCCGCCCATGGGCATCGGTATGCTTACGGCGGGCCTCGTGCTGGCGGTGATGGTCTTGCCCTTCATCGCCTCCATCATGCGCGACGTCTTCACGGTGGTACCGCCCATGCTGCGGGAGTCGGCCTATGCCCTGGGTGCCACGTCCTGGGAGGTACAGCGCCACGTCGTGCTGGCGTACACGCGCAGCGCGGTGCTTGGGGGAATCTTTCTGGGTCTGGGTCGCGCCCTGGGGGAAACCATGGCGGTCACCTTCGTCATCGGCAATGCCCATCAGCTGAGCGCCTCTTTGCTGAAGCCAGGGAATTCCATTGCCGCACTGCTGGCCAATGAGTTTGCCGAGGCGACCACGCCGCTGCACCAATCTTCCCTGTTGGCACTGGGTTTTCTGCTCTTTGCCATGACCTTGATCATCCTCATCGGCGCCCGTCTGCTGTTGTGGCGCCTGGAAAATGCCCAGGGGAAGTCTGGTCTATGAATACCCTTTACCGTCGGCGACGATTCTGGAATCGCTTTCATTTTTCCATGTCCCTGCTGGTGACCCTCGCCGGGCTCTTCGTCCTGGGCTGGATTCTCTTCACCACCCTGAAGTTTGGGGTTGCGGCGCTGAATCTGTCCCTTTTTCGTTTGGATACGCCGGCGCCGGGCAATGTCGGCGGTTTGCGCAATGCCTTCGTCGGCAGTCTGCTCCTGGTTGGGCTTGCAGTCCTCGTAGGTACCCCCCTGGGTGTGCTTGCCGGGACTTTTCTGGCGGAATTCTCGCGGGGTAAACGACTGGGGATGGTGGTCCGTTTTTTCAACGATATCCTGCTCAGCGCGCCCTCCATCGTCATCGGCCTTTTTGCCTTCAGTATCGTGGTCTATCCCATGGAGCATTATTCGGGATGGGCCGGTGCCTTTGCCCTGACGATCATCTTCATCCCCGTGGTGCTGCGTACCACCGACGAGATGCTCCAGCTCGTCCCGGGGAGCCTGCGGGAGGCCGCCCTGGCTTTGGGCGCACCCCACTGGAAAATGGTTTTGCGGGTTACCTACCGGGCGGCGGCGGCGGGTATTCTGACGGGCATCCTGCTGGCCCTGGCGCGCATCAGCGGTGAAACCGCGCCGTTGATCTTTACGGTCCTCAATAACCAGTTCTGGTCCACGGATCTCAACCGTCCCATTGCCAGTTTGCCCATCGCCATTTACCAATTTGCCATGTCCCCCTACGCCGATCTCCAGGCCTTGGCCTGGGCCGGCGCCCTGGTCACGGTCCTCTTCATCTTGATCCTGAGCCTTGGTGCGCGCTACGTCCTGCGTCGCGCCGGACGTTCATGAGGCACATCAGCGCCTGTCATTAGTTTGTGTTATACTCCATAGGTAATAGTAGTGCCGCGGCGCTCCACGCCGCGGCCCGGGAAGTCCTTTAGCAATTGGGAGGGAAAACGTGTCGTCGTTCTGGTCCACCTTGCCCGTGGATAGCCAGTGGGTCCTGATGCACCTGGCCTATTCCGTCGTACTCCTGGCTCTGGGTGTGCTGGTATCGCGCTTTCTCAATGGGATCTTTGCCAAGCTCTTCGTTCTGCTGGAGAGTCGACGGCGGGTCTCGCGCGCTTACCTTGCCATCCTGCGGCGGGTGACGGGCTGGTTCCTGTGGCTCTTGGTGGCGGTGGTATTGCTGCGACTGTGGGGTCTGGATGTATCGGCCATCTGGACGACCTTTGTCAGTATGCTGGCGGTCATCGGAGTGGGTCTGCTGGCGGTCTGGACCATGGTCAGCAACGTCACCGCGCGATTTTTCATCTGGTTTTGGCGACCCCTGCAGATGGGCCAGCGTATCGAGATTTTTCCCGAGGGGCTCAGTGGTGAGGTCATCGAAGAAAACCTCATGTTCACCGAGCTCAGACAGGAGGACGGGCGGGTTGTCGTGATCCCCAACAATCTGTTTTTTCAGCGCGTGGTGCGACGGGAGCCGCTGGAGGACAAGTCGTGAGCGATACCCGGGCGGCGCAGCCCATCTGGGTATTCGGTGAATGTCTGGTGGACGATTTTGGCGACGCAAAGCGCCTGGGCGGCGCTCCCTTCAACGTGGCGTGTCACCTTTGGGCATTGGGGGAGACGGCGCGCTTCATCAGCCGCGTGGGCCGGGATGCACCTGCGGCCGAAATCCGCGGGCTGTTGCGGCGCTGGCCAGGTGCCGCGGCCTGGTTGCAGGAAGACGCGCAGCTGCCAACGGGACGGATTCTGGTGCAGCGGCTCGGAACCGGCATGCACCGCTTCGAGATCTTGCCGCATCAGGCCTACGACGCCATCGACGCAGACGAGGAGCTGCGGGTAAGGGCCCTGGAAACGTCCTACCTCCTCTATCACGGTAGTCTCGCATTGCGCGAGGAAGGGCCGAGCCGTGCAACCTGGCGTTTCCTGGCGTCGCGGGCTTGGGGGCGGTTCGTGGACATCAACCTGCGCGACGGCTGCTGGCAGCGCCCCTGGCTGGCAGAGCTCCTGCAGGGTGCCGACACCCTGAAATGCAATGACGAAGAGCTGGGTGTCCTGCAGCGTGAGTTTGGCTTGGGGCGTGGCGATGCCGAAGCGATCTTGCCGGCCCTGGCGCAGCGTTTTGGCGTGGCTGAGATCGTCCTGACCTGTGGGCCCCAGGGAGCGATGCACTGGGACGGGGCGACCCTGACCCGTAGCCACGCCCTGTCCATATCCGTGGTGGATACCGTCGGCGCTGGAGATGCCTTCAGCGCCGGGTGGCTCTACGCCCGCAGGCTCGGCGCCACCGTGGCCAAGGCACTGCAGGTGGCCCATGGCTTGGCGGCCAGGGTCTGCGCTCTGGAAGGAGCCCTGCCGGAAGATCCACAGTCCTTTTACCCCGCCTTTGTCGCGGAACTGGGGGTAGCAGCCAAAGGAGCAGTGAGGGCGTAAGGAGGCAAAATCGTGGGCGAGCGAGAAGGCTACTACGTTTTGATGCTGAGTCTGCACGGACGGGTCTGTGCCGATCCGGAACTGGGCGCCGATGCCGATACCGGCGGTCAGATCACCTACGTTCTGGAGGAGATGCGGGCACTGGCCCGCGATCCCCGGGTGCGCCGTGTCGATCTGCTCACCCGCCGCTTTGCCGATCCCCGTCTTCCTCCCATCCACGACGAGCCCGTGGAGGATTTGGGAGACGGCGTGCGTATCGTCCGGCTCCCTTTTGGGCCGCGCGACCGCTACCTGCCCAAGGAGCAGCTCTGGGATCACCTTCCGTCCCTGGTGGATCGTACCCTGCAGTGGCTGCGCGAGACGGGCGAGGTACCGGATTGGTTGCACAGCCACTATGCCGACGCCGGTTTTGTGGGCGTGCGCCTGGCGCAGCTCCTCGGGATACCGCTCATCCATACCGGCCATTCCCTGGGGCGGGACAAGCGCGAGCGTCTTCTGGCGGCGGGTGAGAAGGCCGCCAGCATCGACCGCCGTTACCGATTTGCGCGGCGCATCGAGGCTGAGGAAGAGATTCTGGTGGAATCTTCCCTCATTTTTGCCAGTACCCGCCAGGAAGTGGAGCGTCAATACGGCCTCTACGAGAATCGCCAACGGGCACGGTTCGAGATCCTGCCCCCTGGGGTAGACCTTGCGCGTTTTTCGCCGCCATCGGATCGGCGGCGTCCCTCGCCCTTGCTAGTGCACTTGCGTCGCTTTCTTCAGCACCCACGCAAACCCCCCATCCTCGCCATCGCCCGTCCCGACGGGCGCAAGAATCTGCAACGCCTTTTGGAGGCGTATGCGGGTTCGGCGCTGCTGCGCGAAAAAGCCAATCTCGTTTTGGTGATGGGGCACAGGGAGCGCCTGGGGGCACTGGAGGCGGGAGCCCGAGAGGTGGTCACGGACATCCTCCACGGCATCGACGACCACGACCTCCACGGCAGTGTGGCCATCCCCAAAACCCACGGTGCCGAGGATATTCCGGAATACTATCGTTTTGCCAGTCAGTACCGTGGGGTCTTCGTCAATCCTGCCCTCACCGAGCCCTTTGGCTTGACGCTCCTGGAGGCGGCGGCCTCGGGTCTGCCGGTGGTGGCCACTCGCAATGGGGGTCCTCAGGATATCCTGCGGAATTGTCGCAATGGGCTATTGGTGGACCCCATGGAGCCGGCGGAGATCGCCCACGCCGTGGAGACTCTGCTGACGGATGCGCGGCGCTGGCAGCAGGCAAGCCGCGCTGGTCTGCGTGGGGTAACGCGGGTCTATAGCTGGGAGGCCCACGCCCGCGCCTATCTGCGCCGGGTCGAGCGCATCCTCCATCGCGAGCGCAAGGCGCGGCGGCGCCGACGCATGGTGCTGGAACAAAGTCCGAGCTTCCTGCCCAAGGCCGATTACCTGCTGGTCTGCGATATCGACAACACCTTGGTGGGGGATGATGGGGCGCTGCACCAGCTCATCGATTGGCTGAAGACGCAGCCGCGGGTGGCCCTGGCCGTGGCGACGGGACGTAACCTGGAGCAGACTCTGGCGGTTCTGGTGGAGCACGGGGTACCTAACCCGGAGATCTTCATCACCGACGTCGGCACCCGGATCACCTATCGTCAGCGACTGCACGAGGATCAGGCCTGGGCAGCCCATCTGCGCCATCGTTGGTGGCGCGATGGGGTGGTGGAGGTTTTGCGCAGTCACGCCGAATTGCGTCTGCAGGAGAAGGCGGCGCAGTCGGAGTTCAAGGTGAGCTACTACTTTGAACCGCAGCGACCGCCATCCCTGCCCGTCCTGCTCAAGACCCTGCGCGGCAAAGGCATCGCTGCCCGAGCCATCGTTTCGCACGAGCGCTACCTCGATATTCTGCCGAGTCGCGCTTCCAAGGGGCACGCCATCCGCTTCCTGTGCTTTCGCTGGGGCCTGCCCCTGGACTGTGTGTTGACGGCGGGGGATTCGGGTAACGACCTGGACATGCTCGGTGGCGGCCTGCGCAGTGTCGTGGTGGGCAACCACGCGCCGGAGCTCGACGAACTTCGTGGACGCGCAGAAGTCTATTTTGCCAAGGCTGCCTATGCCGGGGGAATCCTGGAGGGCATCCATCACTACCGTTTTGCCGGAGCCAAAGATGATTGAAGCCCTACGCCAGCAGCTTCTGGACGACCCCCGTTCCTGGTATGCCTTTCTCCGCCATCTGGTGGCAAGTCAGCGCGACTCTTGGCTCTACACGGACCTGCAGCGGGCCTGTGCCGACTTTCGCGAGCAGCTCCCGGAGGGCTATGCCGAAGGTATCGGCCCGCTGGAGGATTTCGTCGCGCACACCCAGGAGGTCATCTTTCGCGATCCCTGGATGGTCTTTGCCTGGCGTCCACGTCCTGGCCGCTGGATCTATGTGCGCATCCACCGCGAGCAACTGGCGCTGGAGGAGCTCAGTACCGATGCCTATCTGCAGGCCAAGGAGGGCATTGTCGGCCTAGGGGCCGAGGGTGAGGCGGTTCTGACCGTGGATTTCCGCGATTTTCGGCCCGTGAGCCGACGCCTGCGCGACGAGAGCACCATCGGCGATGGGCTGACCCACCTCAACCGGCGGTTGGCTGGGCGGATCTTCAGCGATCTGGCCGCGGGCCGCAGTCAGATTCTGGAATTTCTCAGCCTGCATCGCCTGGATGGCCAGAACCTCATGCTCAGCAATGGCAACACCGATTTCGACAGTCTGCGTCAGACGGTGCAGTACCTCGGCACCCTGCCGCGGGAGACGCCCTGGGCGGAGATTCGCGAGGACATGCGCCGCCGTGGCTTTGCCCCGGGCTGGGGGAACACGGCGGGCCGCGTGCGGGAGACCATGCGCCTGCTCATGGACCTCCTGGACAGCCCCTCGCCCGCTGCGCTGGAGTCCTTTCTCGATCGCATTCCCATGATTTCCCGGATCCTCATCGTCTCCATCCACGGTTGGTTTGCTCAGGACAAGGTGCTGGGACGGCCCGATACCGGGGGGCAGGTGGTCTATATCCTGGATCAGGCCCGCGCCCTGGAACGGGAAATGCGCAACCGGCTGCGGCAGCAGGGCGTGGATGTGGAACCGCGCATCCTCATCGCTACCCGCCTCATACCCGAGTCCGATGGTACCACCTGCGACCAGCGTCTGGAGCCGGTGGTGGGGGCGGAGAACGTGCAGATTCTGCGCGTACCCTTCCGCTATCCCGATGGCCGTATCCACCCCCACTGGATTTCCCGTTTCAAGATCTGGCCCTGGCTGGAGCGCTACGCGCAGGATCTGGAGCGGGAGGTCCTGGCGGAACTGGGCAGCCGCCCGGATCTCATCATCGGCAACTATTCCGATGGCAATCTCGTGGCGACCCTGCTCAGTGAGCGCCTTGGGGTGACCCAGTGCAACATCGCCCACGCCCTGGAAAAGAGCAAGTACCTCTACAGCGATCTGCACTGGCGCGATCACGAGCAGGATCACCATTTTGCCTGCCAGTTCACCGCCGATCTCATCGCCATGAATGCCGCCGACATCATCGTCACCAGCACCTACCAGGAAATTGCCGGTAACGATCGCGAAATCGGCCAGTACGAGGGGCATCAGGACTATACCCTGCCGGGTCTGTATCGGGTGGAGAATGGTATTGACGTCTTCGACAGCAAGTTCAACATCGTCTCGCCGGGGGCGGATCCGCGTTTTTACTTTTCATACGCCCGAACCGAGGAGCGTCCTAGCTTCCTCGAACCGGAGATCGAGTCGCTGCTTTTTGGCCGTGAGCCCGGCGCTGACCGGCGCGGGGTGCTGGAGGATCGGCAAAAACCTCTGCTCCTGAGCATGGCGCGTATGGATCGCATCAAGAATCTGAGTGGCCTGGCCGAACTCTATGGACGCTCCTCGCGCCTGCGCGGTCTGGCCAATCTCGTCATCATCGGCGGCCACGTGGATGTGGGTAACTCCCGCGATGCCGAGGAGCGCGAGGAGATCCGCCGGATGCACGAGATCATGGACCATTACCAGCTGGATGGGCAGTTGCGCTGGGTCGGTGCACTGCTGGACAAGACCGTCGCTGGCGAACTGTACCGGGTGGTGGCGGATGGCCGGGGGGTCTTCGTCCAGCCTGCCCTTTTCGAGGCCTTCGGCCTGACCGTCATCGAGGCCATGAGTTCGGGCCTGCCGGTCTTCGCTACCCGCTTTGGCGGCCCCCTGGAGATCATCGAAGATGGTGTCTCCGGTTTTCACATCGATCCCAACGATCACGAGGCCACGGCGGAGCGCCTGGCCGATTTTCTGGAGGCGGCCCGGGAGCGCCCCAAGTATTGGCTGGAGATTTCCGACGCGGCGCTGGCGCGGGTGGCTGAGCGCTATACCTGGGAACGCTACGCCGAACGGCTGATGACCATTGCCCGCATCTTTGGCTTCTGGCGCTTTGTCCTGGATCGGGAAAGTCAGGTTATGGAGCGTTATCTGCAGATGTTTCGGCACCTGCAGTGGCGGCCTTTGGCCCATGCCGTGCCGATGGAGTAGGCAATCCGTCGTCCGCGTCCAGCGCTTTCAGGATAGGGCAGGGGTCGTCCGCGGCTCGGCCTTGCTGGCAGGCTTCCAGAAGCGCCGTCAGGACACCCTCCATCTGCGTCAGCGCCTGGAGTTTGCTGCGGATGGCAGCCAGTTTGTCCTCGACGTGGTGGCGCATGAGGGCGCAGGTCGCGGGATCGTCGCCGCGCAGATCGAGGAGCTCGCGACATTCCTGCAGGCTGAAGCCCAGGACCTGGGCGTGTTTGATGAAGCGGATGCGATGCACGATGTCACGGGGATAGCGGCGGATGCCCATGCTCGGTTTGCGCGGCTGGGTGATCAAACCCTGGCGCTCGTAGAAGCGGATGGTCTCTACGTGCACGCCCGCACTCCTGGCCGCCTGGCCGATACTGAGCCCGCCGCTAGCAGAAGAGCGTGGTGCGGTGCTGCGCGGTTCTCGGTGCATGGGCTCCTCAGCCGGCGCAGCAGGAGAGTTCCGAGACATCTTTGGTGAAGGTCTGGGCGCACAGCTTGAGCCCCTCCACCATAGTCAGATAGGGAAAGAGCATGCTGGCAAGGTCTTCGATCCGCCAGCCCGCCCGCAGAGCGACGGCGGCGGTCTGAATGAGCTCGCCGCCTTCGGCGGCCAAAACCTGTACGCCCAAGAGGCGATCCGTGTCGGCATCGGCCACCATCTTGATGAAACCGCGAGTGTCGAAATTGGCCAGAGCGCGGGGCACCTGATCCAGATTCAGACGGCGCACCGTTACTCGATGCCCTGCGGCGCGGGCGGCTTTCTCATCCAGCCCGACGGTGGCCACCTGAGGATCGGTGAAGACCACCGCCGGCAATACCGCGAGATCCAGCTGAGCATCGCCACCGAGCATATTGACCGCTGCCCGGGTGCCGGCGGCGGCCGCTACGTAGACGTATTGTGGTAGGGTGCTGCAATCGCCAGCAGCAAAGATCCCCGCAACGGTGGAGCGCATTGCGCTATCGACGGCGATGGCGCCCTGGGCGTTGCAGGCCACGCCGAGCGCTTCCAGTCCGAGATCGTCGGTATTGGCGCGTCGGCCCGTGGCCACCAGGAGGGCATCGCTGATCAGGTCCGCTTCGCCGAGCCGGGTGTGGAACTGGCCATCGCGGTAGTGGACGCTATCGGGCTGGCTGTGCAGGCGGATATCCAGACCCTCGCCCTCGAGTATGGTCTTGAGCGCTTTTCCGATTTCTGAATCCAGTTGCGACAGCAGGGTGCTGCGTGCGAGGATGGTAACGCTGCTGCCGAGGCGCGCAAAGGCCTGCGCCAGTTCCAGGGCAACGATGGAAGCGCCGATGACCAGCAAACGCCGGGGAATCTCGGTTGCAGCCAGCGCCTCGGTAGAGGTCCAGTAGGGAGTCTGGTCGAGACCCCGAATGGGCGGAATGGCAGGACGCGAGCCCGTGGCGATGAGCACGCGGTCGGCGCTGACGACGTCTTTTCTGCCACTGCCGTCAGCGATCTCCAGGTGTTGTCTGTCGAGGAAGCGGGCGCGTCCCCGGCGCAGGGTGATTTGCGGATGGACCTCCAGAACCCGCTGATACTTCGCCTGGCGCAGGGCCTCCACGCGTGCCTGCTGCTGCGCCTGCATGGCGCGGCGATCGACACGGGATCGATGATGCTCCAAGCCGGCGACGGGATGCGCTTGCAGGATGTGGGCGGTTTGCGCCGCGCGAATGAAGATTTTGGAAGGCACACAACCGACATTGACGCAGGTGCCCCCCAAGGTGCCGGCCTCGATCATGGTGACCCGCGCGCCCCCTTCCACCAAGCGGAGGGCGGCGGCGAAAGCGGCGGAACCGGAGCCGATGATGGCGACGTGCAGACTCCCGCCGTGATAGTCGCCATCGCCGATACCGTAACCGGCGGCCGTGACGGCGCGGCCCAGGGCAGCCGGGTCGAGATCTGCGCTGGCCTGGATGCGTGCCCGGCGTTCTGGCCAGGAGACCTCCGCCGCAAGGACGCCGGGGACCGCACGCAAAGCTTTTTCCACCGTGCGGGCGCAATGCTCGCAGGTCATTCCGGTGATGCCGAGATCGAGATTTTGGGTCATGCCGCAGTGCTCCTGTGGGTTAGCTTGCGGGGTCTGACTCGGCTGCGGGTCTTGCGCTGTCATCCCCCCATAAACTCTGCATTCTACCTGCCGTACCTTGGTACGGAGTCAAGTTCCGTATTTTTTCTTGCGGTGGACGGAACGACTTATTTAAAATCCGCGTTTTCTCACGGATGACCATGCACACCGACGCCCCAGTGCTGTTCCTGCACGCCATCAACCTCATCGGCATCTTTGTCTTTGCCGTGAGTGGGGCCATGCGCGGTGTGCGTAGCCAGTTGGACATTTTCGGGATCATCGTCCTGGCCGTGGTAACGGCGGTCTTTGGCGGAATCGTCCGCGACGTGCTCATCGGTGCCATTCCGCCGGAATCCATTGCCGACTGGCACAGCGTCGCCCTGGCGGTTTTTGCAGGTGTCTTCGTATTTTTCTTCCATCGCTTCTTTGACCGTCTGCAGCATCCCGTGCTGCTCTTCGATGCCGCCGGCCTTGGGGTATTTGCGGCGACGGGAACGCAGAAGGCCCTCGCTTTTGGCCTCAGTCCCTTCATGGCTGCCGTGTTGGGGGTGATCAGCGGGGTCGGTGGGGGCATGGTCCGCGATGTTCTGAGCGGCCAGGTGCCGGTGGTACTGCGGGCCGAAATCTACGCTTCGGCAGCGGCCCTGGGTTGCGTTCTGGTGCTGGCAGGAGATGCGCTGCGCCTGCCGCCCCTGGAAAGCACCCTGGCGGGGGCGGCACTGACCTTTTTTCTGCGTACCATGGCCTTGTACCGGCACTGGAGTCTGCCGCGGGCCCGTTGAGGGCCCCGTCGCTCTCACACGCAGAGCACGCGCCCCAGGTGCTCGCGCAGCTGCGCTAGATCTGCCTGAATATAGTCCTTGTTGATGGTGGCGCGCTGCAGCTTGATAGTGGGCTCGTCCAGGGCCTCGCGCAGCAGGCCGAGAAAGGCCGGGGGTGCCACCAGAACGAAGTCGTCGTATTCCGTATTGACCCGCCCCTCGCGCAGGGTCTGGGCAAGCTCGCGGGCAAATTGCTGGAGTTCCTGCTCCTTGGGCGAGCTTTTTCCGTCCAGAGCCGGCCGTGCCCCGTGGGCGAAGCTCTGCTGCACCCGTCCAGGACCGTCGCTGACCAGTTCCGCCGCCTTCAGACGACTGCTGTCGTGGTGACGCTCGGCCAAGGGTTGCAGTCCTTTGCCGCAACCGTGGTGGAGAAAGAACTTGGCGTGGCTGCCGTTGCTGACGAGTATCCAGGTCTTGGTCATGGAAGGCTCCTTTTCTGTGTGGCCCTGTTCGCTTCCGGTGGGTAAGACCCACCTTTATCCAGTATAGGACTGGATGATCCCATTGTCTGGACCACTACCCGATACACCCTCTATTGGTGCCGTCTTGCTTTCCGTCATAAAACTGTATAAATTTACAGCATAGAAACGGGGAGATCCGATGCCATGGAAAAACTGAGCAGAAGGCAGGCAGAGATCCTGCAATGGTTGCATCGCTATGTGCAGGAACACGATGCACCACCAACGCGGGTAGAGTTGATGCAGGCCTTTGCCTTCCAGTCGCCCAACGCGGCCGAATCCCACCTGCGTACCCTGGAGCGCAAGGGCTATCTGCAATTGCAGCGCGGCAGGGCGCGCGGTATTCGCCTCACCGAGGCACTACCCCAGGACGGTCTGCCGCTGGTGGGACGTGTGGCCGCCGGTCAGCCCATCCTGTCCGAAGCGCATCTGGAGGCTTATCTGCCAGCAGCTGACCGCCTTTTTCCAGAGGCGGATTTTCTTTTGCGGGTGCAGGGGATGAGCATGCGGGATGCGGGCATCCTCGATGGCGACCTGCTGGCCGTGCAGCGTTGTGCGGAGGTGCATAACGGCCAGATAGCGGTGGTACGCCTGGAAGATGAGGTGACGGTCAAGCGCTGGCAGCGCGAAGGCGAACGGCTCTGGCTACTGCCGGAAAATCCGGATTTTGCTCCCATTCAGGTGGATCTCGGGCGTCAGGCCCTGAGCGTGGAAGGAGTGGTGGTAGGCCTCATACGGCGAGGAGGAAAACTATGAAGCCAGCATTGGAATCCCTGCTCCGGGAGCATCCGCGGAGTCTTTGGCGTGGCCTGCACAGCCCGGGGTATGAAGCCACGGCGCGGGGTGGTGACTCTGCACTCCTGAAGACGGGTCAGGAAGAACTGGATCGGTTGCTGGGCGGCTGGCCGCGGGGAGGTATCACCGAAATCCACAGCAGCACGCCGGGCATTGGCGAACTGCGCCTTTTGCTGCCTGTCCTGGCGAGCCTGAGCCAGCAGCAAAAACGCTGGATCCTTTGGGTGACACCGCCCTATCTGCCCTATCCTCCGGCCCTGGCCGCTGCTGGTCTGCGTCTGGAGCGCATGCTCTGCCTCCACCCACGGCAGCGGCAGGATCGTCTCTGGGCCCTGGAGAGTGCCTTGCGTTCTGGCACCTGCAGTGCCGTGCTGGCCTGGCCGCCACCCCTGGATACGACGGCCTGGCGGCGTCTGCAGTTGGCTGCGCAAGCAGGGGATACGGCAGCCTTTTTCTTTTTCAACGAGGGAGAGCAGCAGGGAGCAGGATGGGCGGCGCTGCGCCTGCAACTGCATCCCGACCGTCGGGGGGTGGCCGTCACGGTGCAGAAAAGGCGAGGCGGCATGCCGGGCCGTGGAGTGGTCTCCTTGCCCGAAGGGGAGCAGCTCCCTCTGGCCATCTGATGGCCAGAAGCCGTGACCATGGCCTCCTATTACGTGGCGGTCTATTTCCCGGAGCTGGATGCTGGCCTCTGGGAGCAGGACGAGCAGGGCATGGCTCCGGTGGTGTTGGCGGATGGCCGACACCGTCTCCAGCAGCGCGGGCCCATGGCCATACACTGCGGGCTTGCGCCTGGGATGAGTCTGGCCAAGGCCAGGGCCCTCTGTCCCGCTCTGCGGCTGCGCCCTGAACGACCGCAGCGGCGGCTGGAGTTTTTGCGGGACTGGGCGCATTGGCTCTACGGCTGGGGACCGCAGGTGGCTATCCTCGAACCCTGGTCAACGGCCCTGGGTGTGGAAGTGGGCAGCAATCCCCGCTGGCGCGCGGGACGCCAGGCCTTTCTCGAGGCCCTGCGGGCACGCGCGGAAGGTGGCCCGCGCTGGCGCTGGGGAGCGGCGCCCACGGCTACGGGCGCTGTGCTGCTGGCCCTGGGAGCAGCGGACGGGGCCGGTTGGACGGTGAGCCGGCAGCAGTGGGCGCAGGTCTGGCCGCGTTTGCCCCTGAGCGCACTCCCTGCCGAAACCAGGGTCCAGGAGCTCTGGTACAGTCTGGGGTTGGGTACGCTTGGAGATCTGGCGGCCCTGGACGATGCGGCGCGTGCCCAGCGTTTTGGTCCCTACTGGGGAGAATTCCTGCAGATCGTGGCGGGCCTGCGTCCCGATCCACGCCCGTATTTTGCCTTCCCCGAAGTACCACGGCGGGAGCTTGAACTGGTGCAGCCGGCGGGGGATTGGCCGGCCTTGCGTTTCCCTTTGGCCCGGCTCTTTCGGGAACTCCAGAAGATGCTGACGCGGGCTGGACTTGGTGCGCGTCGTTGGCAACTGCGCCTGCAAGGCCGGGAGGGACGTTTCGAGGACTGTCTGGAAAGTCGGGAAATCCTCAGCGATCGCGAGCTCTTTCTGGAGCTCTGGCAGGGACGTCTGCAGCGCCGTCCCTGGACCTTTGCCGCCGAGACCATCGTGCTCGAGGCGCTGGATACCTGTCCCTGGCAGGGGCAACAACGGGATTTCTGGCGGGAGGATCTGGCCGAACGTCAGGAGCGGCTCCTGGAGCAGTGGCAGGCCCGTCTTGGTCCGGAGGCCGTGTACATCCTCAGCCCCTGGCCCGATCATCGGCCCGAACACGCCTACCGCCTGCTGCCCGCCCGCGGCCGCCCGCAGTCCTGGGAGGGTCCGGATCGCCGTCCTCTGTGGCTCTTGCCCGAACCCCGGGCTCTGGAAGACGGAGATGTCCGTCCCCACAGCGAGGTGGAGCGCATCCAGGGGGGGTGGTGGGACGGTGCGGATGTGGACCGCGACTATTTCCTGTGGCGTCGTGGCGATGGCGCGCGCTGCTGGGTCTTCCGTGATCGTCGCCGCGGTGGGGTTTTTCTGCATGGCTACTTTGCCTGAGACTGAGACCCATCCGGCCTACGTCGAACTGTGCTGTCAGAGCAACCTGAGTTTTCTTCAGGCTACTGCAACGGTGGAGGCGCTGGTGGAGCGCGCGGCGCAACTCGGCTACGCCGGCCTTGCCATTACCGAGGAGTGCAGCCTCATCAGTGCCCCTCGCGCGCACGTTGCGGCCCGGGAGGCGGGTCTGAAACTCATCTTGGGGAGCCGCTTTCGGCTGGTGGACGGCCAGGAGCTCGTGCTCCTGGTGCAGGATGCCCGCGGCTATGCCGCCTTGGCGCAGCTCATCGGCCTGGCGCGGGGACGGGCAGGCAAGGGCGATTATCGACTGGAGTGGGCGGATCTTTTTCCTTGCCCAGGGCTTTTGGCCATCCTTTTGCCGGACTGGGGACGAGCTGGGGAGCCGCCCGCGATCCTGGCCGAACTGTCTCGGCACTGGGGGAGGGAGCGTCTGCGCCTTGGCCTCGTCCTCCGTTATCGGGGGGACCACTCCCAGCGTCTGGCAGGGCTGCGCCGCTGGATGGAAGGGACGGGGATCCGCGGGCTGGCCTGCGGGGCGGTGACCATGGCCCGGCGTCGCGAGCGTTTTCTCCTGGATGTGCTCACCGCCATTCGTCTGGGCCGTCCCCTGAGCGAACTGGGTTGGGCGCTGGCAGCCAACGGTGAGGCGCATCTGCGTTCCCGCGCGCAACTGGATACCCTCTATCCTCAGAACCTTTTGGCGGAAACCTTGGCGGTGGCGGCATCCTGCACCTTTTCTCTGGACAGCCTGCGGTACCGCTACCCGCCCGGTACCTGCCCGTTGGAGCGCAGTCCCGAGGAGCATCTGCGCTTCCTGGCCAAAGCCGGGCTTGGGTTGCGCTATCCCGACGGCATTCCCGGAAAGGTGGCGAGGCAACTGGAGGAAGAGTTGCGCATCGTCCACGAACTGGGGTATGGCCCGTATTTTCTGACGGTGCACGAGATCGTCCAGTTTGCCAAAAGTCGGGGCATTCTGTGCCAGGGAAGGGGATCTGCGGCCAATTCGGTGCTCTGTTATGCCTTGGGCATCACGGAGGTGGATCCCACCCGTGGCAATCTGCTTTTTTCCCGTTTCCTGTCGCGGGAACGGGGAGAGCCGCCGGACATCGATGTGGATTTTGAGCACGAGCGCCGCGAGGAGGTCATCCAGTTTGTTTTTGCTCGATATGGCCGCCGCCACGCCGCCCTGACCGCCAGTGTGCGCCACTATCGCCCGCGCAGTGCCCTGCGCGATGCAGCCCGGGCCTTGGGCTTCAGCACTGCGGAGCAGGATGCCCTCGGGCGTGGTCTGGCCTGGTGGGATGGCCGCCGTCTGCGGCCAGAACGCCTGCGGGAAGCGGGTTTCGATCCCGAGAGCCCGGCGGTGCAGCGTCTGCTGGTGGTGGCCAATGCTCTGGTGGGGCTGCCGCGCCACCTCTCTCAGCACGTGGGTGGGATGGTGCTCAGCGCTGAGCCTTTGGATGCCTTGGTCCCCATCGAGCCCGCCCGCATGGCCGGCAGAACGGTCATCCAGTGGGACAAGAACGACCTCGACCTCCTGGGTATCCTGAAAGTGGATCTGCTCGCTCTGGGCATGCTCAGCGTGCTGCGCCGGGCCCTGGATGACCTAGGGTGCACCCTGGCCGATATTCCGCCGGAGGATCCGGCGGTCTATGCCATGCTCCAACGGGGGGAGAGTCTGGGGGTCTTTCAGGTGGAATCGCGTGCCCAGATGAGCATGTTGCCCCGCCTCAAACCCCGCTGTTTTTACGATCTGGTCATCGAGGTGGCCATCATCCGCCCAGGCCCCATCCAGGGGGGCATGGTGCATCCCTACCTGCGCCGGCGCGAAGGTCTGGAGCCGGTACACTATCCGGGCCCGGAGGTGCGCAAGGTTCTGGAGCGAACCCTGGGTGTGCCCATCTTTCAGGAGCAGGTGATGCAGATCGCCATGGAGGCGGCGGGTTTCGATGGCGACGCCGCCGACGGTCTGCGCCGCGCCATGGCCGCCTGGCGCCGGCACGGTAATCTTGGCCCCTACCAGGAGCGTCTGCGCGAGGGACTGCGGGCGCGCGGCTACGACGACACCTTCGCCCAGCAGCTCTGTCAACAGATTCAGGGTTTTGCCGAGTACGGCTTTCCCGAGTCCCACGCCGCGAGCTTCGCCCTCCTGGTCTATGCCTCGGCCTGGCTCAAATGCCACCACCCAGCCGTTTTCAGCGCGGCGCTGCTGAACAGCCAGCCCATGGGTTTTTACGCCCCCGCACAGATCGTGCGCGAGGCGCGCGAGCGCGGCGTGACGGTGCTGCCCCTGTCCATCCGCCACAGTGTCTGGGACAGCCGCGCCCATGGGCGCACGCTGCGCCTGGGCTTTCACCAGCTGCGTGGCTTGCCACGGGAGGTGGCGCAAAGGATCGTCGCCTGGCGCGAACAGGGTGGTGCCCTGGATCCGGTAGCTCTGGTGCAGGAACTGGGCTGCCCCCGCGCCGAGGTGGAGCGACTCGCCCGGGCAGGGGCCTGGGAGGAGGAGGGCCTGGACCGGCGCCAGAGCCTTTGGCAGGTTGCGGCGGTGCGTGCAGCGACGCCATTGCCCCTGGCTCCCGCTGCAGAACCAAAGATGGCACTGGCGGCAACGCCGGCGGCGACACGGTGTCGTATCGACTATGCCCAGTTGGGTCTGAGTCTCGGACCCCACCCTCTGCATTTCCTGCGACCGCACCTGCAGGCAGAGGGGTGTCGTCCCATCGCCGAGCTAGGGCGCGCTTTTGCTGGAGGGGCGAGACGTATCGCTGGCCTCGTCACTCATCGTCAGCGCCCGGCTACGGCCCACGGAACGGTATTCCTGACCCTGGAAGACGAAAGCGACCGGATCAACGTCATCGTCTGGCCTAGCCAAGTGGAGCCCTGGCGTCGGGCCATCCTGCAGGGACGGCTGCTGGTGGTGAGCGGTACCCTGGAGCGGGAAGGGCGGGTCCGCCACCTCATTGCCCATCGTCTGGAGGACTACAGCCACTGGTTGGGGAAACTGGCCACCTCATCCCGGGATTTTTGCTGATGGGGTCGTCGTCACCAGCGACCCAAACCCTGCGAAGTCGCCGAACATCGACTATCTAGAGCCGTGAACGGGTGATGAGGAGACTTTGTGGGCGCCGTAAACATCGAGGAAACCGATCCTCAGTACGGGGCGGCGCAAGCCTTGCACAACGCGTATCTGGCCTCCACCGACATTCTCCAGCGCGGTGTGGCGATGGTGCGCAAGAGTTTCGATGTGGCCGAGGTGGCACTGGCCCTGCGTGGCACCGACATCCTCCACCTGATCCGCAGCCCAGAGGCGGCCATCGCTCGCGATACGGTGGAGCATGTCTGCCGCTACAGCCTCTTGCACGGGCGCCCACACCACGCTGTGCCGGATGCCGCCGACAGCAGCGGCTTTCGCGCGGCTGGGGTTGGCTCCTTTGCCAGTGCGCCGGTGGTGGTGGATGGTGAGGTCGCGGCGGCCGTCCTGTGCGTCCTGGACACTCGTTCTCGTGCCTGGCAGGGTGACGAGCTCTCGCTCCTGGAGGATTATGCCCTGGAGTTTTCTGCCACCCTGCAGGCCCGGGTCGATGCCGAGCGCCTGCTAACGCAGCTGCGCGCGCGTGAGGTCGAACTCACGCGCGAGCGGGCGCTACTGCAAACGGTCATCGACAGCACGCCGAGCCTCATCGCTGCCATCGACGACGAGCAGCGCTTCATCCTGGTCAACAAGGCCTTTGCCCAGCTGTTGGGAAAGTCCCCCGAAGCGCTGTCTCGGGAAAATCTGCGCGCCGTGCTCCCCACCCCGGTGCTGGTGGCCTACGGTGCGCTTCAGGCGCAGATCCGCAGCACCGGCAAGCCTGCCCGCGAAAAGTTGGTGCTGCCCCTGGGAGAACGGCAGTGGCACCTGCTGACCACCATGGCGCCATTGCTGGGTCCGGATGGCCAGCGCGTCGGCTTCGTCGTCGTCGTCCAGGACATGACGGAGATCGATGCCTTGAACGCCGATCTCCATCGCCTCCAGGACATTCAGCGGCGCGGCGAGCGATTTGCGCGTCAGGGGGCCTGGTCCCTGAATCTCGCCAATGGTGAGATGACCATCAGCGAGGGTTTTGCCCGACTCCTGGGTCTGCCGCCAGAGACACGGTCGATACCTCAGTCGCAGCTGCGTCGGCGCATCGATCCTGCCTACCATGCGGCCATCGATGCCGCCCTGCAGCAGTCCTTGCGTGACGGTGGTGCCTTTCGTTTCGATTATCCCCTGGTCCGTCAGGGGAACGGGCCGCGTACCTGGCTGCGCGCTCGTGGGGATCTCGTCCACGACGACGACGGCAAGGTCGTGGCCATGGTGGGCATCACCCAGGATATAACAGCAGAGCTGGAAGCGCGCCAACTCCGGGAGAGTCAGGAAAAACTGCTCGCGGGACTCAATGAGACGGTGCAGTCCTTTCTGCGGGAGGTGGATTCCCGCATGGTCTGGGATCGGATGCTCGACCAGCTCTTGGCGATGACGGGCGCACGCTATGGATTTCTGGGGGAGGTGCTTTTTGGGATCAAGCCGGACCCCTGCCTGAAGATTCACGCGATCACCAATCTGTCCTGGAGTCCCGCGTCCGATGCCCTCTACGCCCAGGTGCTGGCTGGGGACATGCTCTTTTGCAATCCCGATAATCTCATCGGTGCCGTCATGCGTAGCCGTGCCCCGGTGATCGTTCCCGACATGCGCCATGAGCAGCGCTGCGGTGGCACTCCGCCAGGCCACCCGGAACTGCACAATTACCTGGGTATTCCGCTCTTTCAGGGGGAGGAGCTGGTGGGCGTGGTGGGTGTGGCGAACCGTGAGGAAGGCATCGACGAGTCCCTCTTGAACCTGCTGGAACCCTTCTTCAGTACCTGCGCCATCATGATCGTCACCCTGCGCCAGCGCGAGGCGCAGCGCCAGTATGAACAGCGTCTGGTGGAGAGCAAGGAGCAGGCGGAGCGTGCGAATCAGGCCAAGTCGCAATTTTTGTCGTCCATGTCCCACGAGCTGCGCACTCCCCTGAACTCCATTCTGGGCTTTGCCCAGCTCCTGTCTACCTCGCGCCGCGAGCCTCTCTCCCCGCGGCAACAAGGCTTCGTGGAGCACATTCGCGATGCCGGACAGCATTTGCTCAGCCTCATCAACGACGTGCTCAATCTGGCCCGAATCGAGGCGGGTGAACTGACCTTTTCGCCCGAGGTGTTGAGTCTGGCTGCCCTGCTGCGGGAGACCAGCGAGATGGTGGCGGACCTTGCGCGTGAGCGGGACGTGCAGTTGTTGGAGACCTTGGGCGATGATCCCTTGTGGGTCTGTGTCGATCTGACCCGCACGCGCCAGATCCTGCTCAATCTGCTGAGCAATGCCATCAAGTACAATCGTCCCGGCGGTCGCGTTCTGATCCGCAGCCTGGCGCCGATACCGGAGCGCGCAGAGCGGCCCGTGTGTCTGGGTATAGCCATCAGCGATACGGGCATCGGCATTCCGGCGGACCGGCAGCACCGTCTTTTTCGGCCCTTTGAACGTTTGGGCCAGGAAAATGGTCCGATCGAAGGTACGGGCATCGGCCTCATGATTACCAAGGAGCTGGTGGAACGCATGGGTGGTGAAATCCGGTTTGAAAGTCGCGAAGGCGAAGGTACGACCTTTTTCGTCTTTCTGCCGGCGCATCGAGCCGAGGCGGGGACGTCGCCGAAGAATGACGCCCGTTCTCCGCTGGCGGATGCTGCTACCGCTGCCCCTGCGTCGGGCCCGCGCCGTCGCCTCGTGCTCTACGTGGAAGACAACCCAGCCAACGCCGCCCTCATGGAGGAAATCGTCGCGGAGCGGGACGATCTACGGCTTTTGCGAGCCACGGATGGCGAGCGCGGTCTGGAGCTCGCGCTTTTGCACCAGCCCGATCTCATCCTCATGGATCTCAATCTGCCGGGTATCTCGGGGCAGCAGGTGGCAGCACGCCTCAAGAAATGGTCGGAGACGGCGGCCATCCCCATTCTTGCCCTTTCCGCCGACGCTACCCTGCCGGCACGCCAGCAGGCGGAGGAAAGCGGCCTTTTTCAGGGTTACCTGACCAAACCCATCGATCTGGCGCAGGTTCATGCCGTTTTTGACGGGCTTCAGCTCGCTTCGGACGATGTTCGTCCGGACCTCTCGGGGCAGTCATGAGCGAATTGGACGACCTCGAGCCGAAAGCTTTGCCCGAAGCAATGGCCGAGGCTCGGATTCTCGTGGTGGACGATAATCCCTCCAATCTTGCGGTACTGGCCGAACTCCTGGCGGAGGCAGGATTCCGCTCCGTGGATGTCGAATCCTCACCAGAGAAAGCCGTGGAACGCTGGCTCGCTCACCCCTACGACCTCTTGCTGCTGGACATGCGGATGCCCGGACTGGATGGTCTAGAGGTCATGGCCCGGCTGCGAACGCAGATAGCCGATGGGGATTACTTGCCTTGCATCGTGCTGACGGCACAGACAGACCCGGAGACCCGGGCCGCCGCCCTGGACGCCGGCGCTCTGGATTTCATTCTCAAACCCTTCGACCTGGACGAAGCCCTCAAGCGCATTCGCAATGCCCTGCAGACCCGTCTGCTGCATCGCCAGGCGCGACAGCGGCTCGATGCCTACGGACAGACCATCAGCGCTCAACAGCAGGCACTGGCCGCTCGCGAGCACGACATCGCCTACCTCGCCAGTCACGACAGCATCACTGGACTCCTCAACCGCCATGGTCTGTGTCGTGGACTGGAAAGCCTCACCCGGGAAGGTCACAAGGCCCTGGTTTTTCTCCTCATCGAGTTGAGCGATGCCGACCAGTTGATTTTGCTGGAGGGTACGCAATCGGTGGATTACCTGCTGCGGGAAGCGGGCACACGGCTGGCGTCGCTGGTGGGTGAGCGGGGCGGACTCTGTGGCGTCTGGCGCGGGCAAACGTTTCTTGCAGTCTTTCCACAGACGGCGGACCTCGAACTCGAGGTGGACCGAATTTTCGATACTATCTTCGCGCCTTTGCCCTTCCACGGATCCCACGTCGTTCTGCACGGACGCGGCGGCTATGCGCTGGTGACCGACGAGGGCAGTGGAATCGACATCCAGCAGAGCAATGCCGCCTTGCGCGCCGCTGGACTTGCCCTGGCCTCGGCGCATCGCCTGAGTAACCGGGCCCTGCTCTACGACGCGCGCATGGCCGAGCGTTTTGCGCGAAGGCACCGAATCGAAAGGGCCATGCAGGAAGCCTTGCAAACGCAGGCGGAGCAGTTCCAACTGGCATACCAGCCCAAGGTCGATATCCACGGTCACCGTGTCGTTGGCTGTGAGGCACTACTGCGTTGGCATCACCCGACCCTGGGCACCATCAGTCCCGCAGAATTCATCCCCATCGCCGAGGATACCGGGGCCATTGAAATCCTGGGACTGCTGGTCATGGACCGGGTGTTCGCGTTTCTTTCCAGGCGGCTGCAGCACGGGCCCTGGACCTTGCCCATCGCCATAAATGTCTCGGCGCGCCAGTTTGAGCTCATGCGCGCCCGCGGCATGAGTCTGGTGAATGCCATCGAGACCCGGAGGGCGCATTACCGTATCCCCAGGGGACTCATTGAGCTCGAAATCACCGAATCGAGCCTGCTGACGGATTTCGACTGGCTGGTGACGCAACTGGAGCAGTTACGCGACAATGCTATCGGCGTGGCTCTGGACGATTTTGGCACGGGGTATTCCTCCCTGTCCTATTTGCGCAATCTTCCCATCAATACCCTGAAAATCGATCGATCCTTCGTCGATGGTGCAGCGCGCGATTCCCGTCAGGCCTTTCTCCTTTCGAATATCCTCCATCTGGCCAGGGATCTGAAGTTTGTCAGTGTCGCTGAGGGGGTCGAAACGCTAGGCGATCTCGATCTCTTGCGCGATTTGTCTTGTGCCATCGCCCAGGGATATTATTTTTCGCGCCCGCTATCGGAGCCGGATCTTCTGGCTTGGCTCGCGGCATTTCCTCCTAAATCTTGATGGTCGTACGCGCGCCGGTGCGCGCGAGCACGGTATCGTCTACACGATTTTACAAAGATTTTACCTATTTTTTATGTAATTTTTACAGATCCATTAACGTTCTGTATTTGCGAAATAAAAACAGGTATCCCGTTGTGCTTTGCAGAATCGTGAGGTTGACGGCAAGGCCATATCGTGTCATTCTTAAAAGCCCTTCATAGAATAAGGATATCTTGTGGCAAAGCTCAAGAATTATCTTCGTCGAGAAGGTACTCTGCAAGGTTTGATTCTTGCCTGTGTGGGAGCCTCCATTGGTTCTGGTTGGTTGTTCGGGCCGCTCTATACGGCACAAATTGCCGGACCCTATGCCGTGGGTTCCTGGATCATCGGCGCCGTGGCCATCCTGTTGCTTGCCCTGGTGTTTGCCGAGCTCGGACCGCTCATTCCCAAGGCAGGCGCGGTCATCCATCTGGCCGGTGTGGGTAATGGGCCCATCGTCGGCAATATGTGGAGCTGGATTCTTTTCCTGTCCTACGCCACCATTGCACCCATCGAAGTGACTGCGCTGCTGACCTATGCCAACAATTATCTGCCGATTTTTCTGCAGCCGCATACGGCATTGCTCAGTACGCGGGGATTTCTCATTGCCCTGGTCTTTTTGGGGCTGTTCATCGGCATCAACTTTCTGGTGGTGCGCTGGGTGCTGCGCATCAATAACGGCGCGACCTGGTGGAAGATCGTGGTACCGCTGCTGACCGTCGGTATCCTGGTCAGCTTGGCCTGGCACCCAGGCAACTTCCAGATTCAGCAAGGCCATGGTGGTGCCGATCTTCAGGGGATGTTCGTGGCGGTGGCAACAGGCGGGGTCATTTTCAGCCTCCTGGGTTTTCGTCATGCCATCGATCTGGCCGGGGAGAGCAAGAATCCCAGCCGCGACATTCCCTTGGCGACCATCGGCTCGGTGCTCATCGTTGCCCTGATTTATCTGGCTCTGCAGGTGGCCTTCATCGGCGCCGTGCATCCCTCGGATCTGGCACAGGGTGGCTGGTCCAATCTCCAGTTCAAGGGCATCAACGGGCCCTTTGCGGCCCTGGCGGCGGCGGTTGGGGCAACGTGGTTGTCGGTGCTGCTCTACGTCGACGCCTTCGTGTCGCCGGCGGGGACGGCCCTCATCTACACGGCGACAGCTTCCCGGGTGACCCTCGCCACGGCCGAATCTGGTGCGGCACCCCAGTGGGTGAGTAAGGTCAATCGCTTCGGCGTTCCTTGGACGAGCCTGCTGCTGCTCTATGCCGTGGGTGCCGTCTTTTTTCTGCCTTTTCCTTCCTGGCAGAAGATGGTGGGTTATATCGCTTCCATGACGGTCCTGTCCTACGTCATCGGTCCCATCGCCATTCTCCAACTGCGCAAGGCCATGCCCAATCTGGAGCGACCCTTTCGCTTGCCGCTGGCGCCCGTGATCGCTCCTCTGGCCTTCGTCGCCGGTAGCTGGATCGTCTTTTGGTCGGGTCTGCATACGCTCAATTTCATCTTCGGGACGCTTTTTGTCCTACTCATCGTCTATGCGCTCTGGGGCTGGCTAAGCAAGACCAAGCTGCGGGAGATGGGTTGGGAATATATGTGGTGGATCATTCCCTACTTCCTGATGCTCTGGGGGGCTGCGTGGATTGGTCCCAAGTCTCTGCAAGGCATCGGTTTGCTGGGTTTCTTCCCCGATATGGGGATTGTGGCGCTGTTGAGCCTGATCATCTTCTATTGGGCCCTGCGTAGTGCCGTATCCGATCGCACCATACGGTTGTACATGCGCAATCTCGGTAGCCAAGGTGTCGGCGCGCCATGAGGCAGCGCCAGCACGAGGCAGTGCCGACGCCACGGGCGGACGTGCAGGCCCAGGCCCAGCGCTGGGTGGTCAAGATCGGCAGCAGTCTGCTGACCAACGATGGCACCGGTCTGGATCTCGCCTGGATTGCGCGCTGGATGGAGCAGATCCGCCACCTGCACCGCGCAGGGAAGGAGGTGGTGCTAGTGTCCTCCGGCGCGGTGAGTGCCGGGACGGCCCTGCTGGGGTGGAGTCAGCGACCCGGCGATCTCGCTTCCCGGCAAGCGGCAGCCAGCGTTGGGCAATCCGCTCTTATCCACCACTACGAAAAGATCCTGCAGCAGGTGGCTCGCCCTGAAGATCCGCCGCTGCACTGCGGTCAGGTGCTCCTTACCCACGACGAGCTGCGCAACCGCAAGCGCTATCTCAACGCCCGCAACATTCTCAGGGTGCTCCTGGATCGTAACGTACTGCCGGTGGTCAACGAGAACGACGCCATTTCCTACCGACCCATCCAACTGGGCGACAACGATACCCTGGCGGCCATGGTCTGCAATCTTCTGGATGCCGACCTTCTGGTGCTGCTGACGGATCAGGATGGTCTCTTCAGCGCCGATCCGCGCAGAGATCCCGATGCGTGCTTTCTGGCAGAGGTGACGGCTGGCGACCCGCGCCTCGAGGCCATCGCCGGAGGCGGTGGCTCAGGCGTTGGAACGGGAGGCATGCTGGCCAAGGTAAAAGCGGCAGCCCGCGCAGCGCGATCGGGTACTGCGACGGTGATCGCCCACGGTCGCCACCCCGATATCCTCCCCGAACTGGTTGAGGGAAAAGCCATCGGTACCTTCTTCCGGGTACGGCGACCGGTACTGAAGGCGCGTAAACGCTGGCTCTCGGATCACCTGCGCGTGCCCGGCAGCCTGATTCTGGATGACGGTGCCGTGCGCGCCCTCCGGGAGAAGGGGCGAAGTCTGCTGAGCGTCGGCGTGCTGCGGGTGGAGGGGGAATTTCATCGCGGCGATTTGGTCGCCTGTCGTGCCCAGGATGGACGCGAGATCGCCCGCGGTCTCATCGATCTGGATGCCAGCGTCATGCGCCGCATCCTGGGTCATAGCCGCGCGGAACTGGAGCAGGACCCCACCATCGCCGACAGCGTCGTCATCCACCGCGACAACCTCGTTCTGGCGGACCCGACGGGCGATTGGACGCCCAGACAGAGCAGCCGCCAGCCGCCAGTTTCCGTTCCGAACCCGGGACAGGAGCCTCAGGAAGGGGGCGCGACGGAGTAGGGATTGGTGCCGCGTTCGCCAACTTCGGTCACCAGATGCACATCCTGCTGCGGGTGCGCCAGGCGAATACCGTTGCGGTGCAAGGCTTCCACCGCCATGGCCCGGAGCTCCGTCTGGGTCAGGAAACTGCGATTGCAGTCGGAGATGTAGACGCGCAGATAAAACACCAGGGCGCTGGGGCTGACGTCCAAGAGCAGGGCGGTGGGCGGCAGGCCCCGGGGATCATCTTCCTGCAGAACCTCAGGATGCTTGCGACCGACCTCCTCCAGAATCTGGCGTACCCTGTCGATATCGGCGTCGTGGTCGATCTGCAGCGGAATCATCAAGCGCAACACGCTGTTGGAATACATCCAGTTGGTGACCTGACCGGATATGAGTTCGGAATTGGGGACGAAGACCTCGGTGCGGTCGAAGGTGAGGATCAGGGTATAGCGGATGCTCAAGCGTTGCACCGTTCCTTCGGTGTTACCCACCTTGACCCAGTCGCCGACGCGGATGGGACGTTCCAGGAGCAGGATGAGGCCCGAGACGAAATTGTTGACGATGTTCTGCAGGCCGAAACCGATGCCGACGGAAAGGGCACCGGCGATAATGGCGAGATTGTGCAGGGCTACGCCCGCCGTGGAAAGGGCAACGAGTATGGCCAGCAAAAAGCCGAGATAACGGAGGATGGCCAATACCGAATGGCGGGAACCCACGTCCATGTGGCGGAACAGACGCGACCGGTTGGATAACTGTCGCTGCAACCAATTATTGATATTGAAAAGCAGGATGAGCAGAGCGAGGGCTATGAGCCAGCGGAAGGGCTCCACATGCATTCCCCCGACGGTGTACCCCTGCACGAAGTAATGCCAGACCAGGGCCAGACCACTGTGACTGAGGCCCCAGCCAAAGAGGGTCGCTATCAGGGCACCCAGCCAGATGGCCACAAACAACAGAGCCTTGATCCAGGTCACCCAGGGAATGATTTCGGCAGGACTGAAACCCAGGCGCCGGCGCAAAAAGTCGCCGATGACGCCAGAGTCGTCGTTTTCGCTCTCGGATAGATCCTCGACGATCCAGGTGAGGATGAGGGCCAGCAGGAGACTGACCACGGACACGCTGAGACCGAAGAACAGAAAGTCTGCCAGATTGACGTAGCCCAGAAGATCCAGGGCGACCGTCGCCAGGATCGACAGAACGAGGAGCAACTGCGACAGAACGTGCCGGCGAAAAAAAGTGAAGCGCCGCGCTCGCCACAGCAGCCAGAGCAGGGCAACGGCCACGAGGAGATGAAATACCGTGAGCAGGGCCACATTGTCGAGAACGGCCCGGCTTGCCTGCCGATCCAGCAGCTCGTAGAGGCCAATGAAGCTCGCCAGGGTCAGGACGAAGCGCAGTGGTCGCCAGAGCACGCGCAGCAGAACGGCCTCCCGCTGCGCCCGCGTCGGCAGGCCCTGCAGGTGGCGCAGCAGTGCCTTGAACGCCCAGGTGAGCACGATGAAACTCGTCCAGACGCCCGCGAGCAGGACCATCAAGGGATAGAACACGCCCAAGGACCAAGCCAGAAGGCCGAGTCCAAAAGGCGCGACCAAGGGATAGAGATGACGTTGCTGACGGCGACTGCGCCGGCGCAGCAGGGCAGACACGATATACAAGGCGAGGCCGACGCCCAGGGCGCCCTGGACGGGGCTCTGCTCCAGGATCGGCTTACCGTCGTGATACAGCCAAAAATCCCGCTCTTGGTCCCAGACCTTGGCCGGCAGAGCCCGCAATCCTTGCCACTGTCCAAAGATGTCGGCGCCGCGCTGGAAGAGGTAGCGCGTGCGCAGCGCCAGTTCCTTTTTGTGGATGCTGTTGAGAATGTCGTTGCCACCGACATAGAGCACCTTGCAGGCTGCCTGCCGGCCGCTGGCGCGACGTTGCTGCCGCAGGAGGCTGTCTCGCAGCTGGGTCAGGCTCTTGGGCTCTCCCGCCACAAAGGGACCGACCACCTTGAGGCCTTTGTCGATGTTGTCCAGATCCGCAGTCTCTTCCTGGATGCAGACATTGGCCTGATGGATGATTCCCTGCACCTCGTTGCGCCAGGGCCCCAACTGCCGTGGATCGGTGGAGTGCGCCAGAGACTCGTGAATGCGTTTGAGCTCCAGGCTGTCGCTGGTGAATTGGGCGTTCTCAGCGTAGACCGCAGTGATACCCACCCACAGGAGCAGGGCGATCCAGGCAAGGCCGATGCCGATTCGTACTCCCCTTGCGTTCACAGCCCTCTCCCACAACCTGCGCCTGCCTCCGCAGCGAGAGCCGGTGGCGGCACTCCTGCCCCTGCTGGAACCGGACCTAATTCGCCAGCACCTTGCGTGCCTTGCGCGTGAGCAAGGGCACCGCCGCCCGCTGCAGCAAGCGCGGCAGATCCATGGGCTTCAGCAGCATCTTTACCGCCATTTCAAAGGGGTAGTAACGCTGGATCCAGTTGCCCATGCGCCGGCGATAGGCATCGAAATCGGCGCGGCTGAAGGTCTGACCGCGGTTGTGGGTCTCGTAGGCCGCCTTGATGGCCAGAAAGCCGTCTTCCTGATCCACCTCCGCTATGCGGCGCAGGAGCTCGCGCAACAGACGCCAGCGCGAAAGGCGCTCGTGCTGCTGGTACTCGCGAAAATAGCGGTAGAAATACTTATAGTGGTGCACCTCATCGGCGCGAATGCGGGCTGCCAGATCGCGCAGTACGGGCTCGGGACTGGCGGCCTGAATCATCCCGTAGAAGCTCGAGGTACCCGTCTCCACCACGCAGCGGGCGGCCATCTCCAGGGCTTTGGTCGGCCCCAGAAGACCATCGGCACAGAGGGGGCGATAGGCGCGCTCGAAGGCCGCATAGGCCGCCTCCCAGTCAAAATCTGGCCAGACGGCCAGAACGTAGGCACGCAGAGCACGTCCATGCTGCAGTTCTTCGGGTTCCCACTCCCGGCCAAGCCAGTGCTGCGCCGAGGGATTATCGTCGTAGTAGGCGACCAGGTTATGGGCGTACAGATCTGCCAAGGATTCGACAAAGGAGGCACCGGCGAGCAGGTAGAACCAGTCCTGGTCCTGCACGATGCGTTCCTTCTGAATGTGGTCGAAGGAAATATCCTGCAGTGACCAACGCGGTTGCGGTGTTGCAGGGGTCATATAGTCTCCTGTATGTGAGGGGTTTTCAATGACCGGAGTAAACGACATCGCGGTGACTGAGTCCGGCTTCACGGAAGGCTTCTCGCCTCCGGATGCATTGTGGACAACGGCCACACTGCGCCTCATATCCCACGATACAACTGTACGACATTTCCCAAGGGACGCCCAAGTCCTGACCAAGGCGGATCACCGCCGCCTTGCGGTACTGGGCGAGTGGCAAGGCGAGGTACAGACCCGAGGAACTCAGGGTGGCAGCCAATGCCGACAGGAAGGCACGGTTGGCATTGCGATCCGTCCGTCCGTCGTCGGCGGTGGTACCAAGGACGACGGTATTGCGCCCGAGGCTCTCGGCAACGTTGGCCGCCGCCGCCACCGCCAGTAGGTTGCGGTGGGGCGTCGGCACGTGGTAGCGCTGGGGGCGGAGCCTGCCCACGGCGTCACCAAAGTCCCGTAGATCAAAGCGCTCCCGCTCCAGCCGCAGGTTTCGGGCGAGATTCTGCACCCGTTTCCACTCCTCGGCGGCGGCGCGCTGGCCGTAATCCAGGAAGAACAGGTACAGCCCGGAATCGGTCCCGAAGGCGTGGGTCAGGGTAAAGCTCTCGACGCCGCCGCTACAGAGGAGGAGCGAGCGCTCCGGTTGCGGCAATGGCGGTCGTGGCGCGGCAATGGCCCTATGTTCTATCATGCCCCCACCGGTTTGGGCGGTCCGCCCCCGAGGGAGGAATGAGATCGTGGCACCCTGCACGCAGCTGCATCCGGTGAACCCGCAAAGCCGCCTGATCGCCCAGGCAGGGGATGCCTTGCGCCGCGGTGCATTGCTGATCTACCCCACGGACAGCTGTTATGCCCTTGGCTGCTGTCTGTGGGCCAAGGATGCGCAGGATCGCCTGCGCCACATCCGGCAATTGGATATCCAGCACGACCTTTCCCTCCTTTTTGCGGATCTGTCGCAGCTGAGCGAGTATCTCAAACTGGACGATCGTGTCTATCGTTTGCTGCGGGGCCTATTGCCCGGCCCGTATACCGTGATTCTTCCGGCCACACACGACGTCCCGCGTCGGCTCGCCGATGGCAAGCGGCGCAGTATCGGTGCGCGTATCCCCGATTCTGCCATCTGCCGGGCACTCCTGACGGAGCTCGGCGAACCGCTCATGAGTTCGACCCTGCACCTGCCCGGCGATGACCTGCCTCTGCACGACCCCGAAGTCATCTGCGCGCGCATGGAAAAACGGGTGGATGGTATCCTGCTGGGCGGCGAAGGCTCGACGGTCTGCTCGACGGTGGTGGATTGCACGGTCTGGCCACCGCAGGTCCTCCGCGAGGGCCTGGGCGATGGTGGCGCCTTGCGCGCGGCCCTCGGGCTATAGGTGGCGCTTCTTTGGACTGATATACTCGGATCATGAACGATATCGACGGTTTCATCCGGGGTCTCGCCATCTGGGCCATTCCCGTACTATTCGCCATCACCGTTCATGAGGTGGCGCATGGCTGGGTCGCCTGGAAGCGCGGGGATCCCACGGCCATGCTCATGGGCCGCCTGACTCTCAATCCCCTCAAGCATGTGGATCCCTTCGGGACCATCCTTTTGCCGGGCATGCTGCTCCTGCTGCACTCGCCCTTCCTGTTCGGCTATGCCAAACCGGTACCGGTGAATTTTGCCGGTCTGCGCGATCCCAAACGGGACATGGTGCTGGTGGCGCTGGCGGGACCTCTGGCCAATGTGCTCATGGCCTTCATCTGGACCTTTGTCCTCTGGCTGGGTGCACACCTGCCTGGGCCCTTGGCCTACCTTTCGGAACCCATGCAGCTCATGGGACAGGCGGGCATCCTCATCAACGTGGTCCTTTTCCTTTTCAACCTCATACCCATTCCGCCCCTGGACGGCGGACGGGTGGCTGTCGGTCTGCTGCCTGCGGGGCCGAGTATGGCCTTGAGCCGGGTCGAGCCCTACGGATTCCTCATCCTCATCGTCCTGCTCTTCACGGGTGTCCTGTGGACGGTATTGGGGCCGGCCTTCGTCGTCGTGCGCGGACTGTTCTTGCACCTCGGAGGCATGCCGTGAGTCCCGTGGTGGTCTCGGGCATGCGTCCGACGGGGCGCCTGCACCTTGGTCATTACCACGGTGTCTTGAAAAATTGGTTGCGCCTGCAAAACAGCGCGGAGTGCTATTTTTTTGTGGCGGATTGGCACGCCCTGACCACCCACTATGAGACCCCAGGAGGTATTGCCGAGGCCAGCTGGGATCTGCTCACGGAGTGGTTGGCAGTGGGCATCGACCCGGAGCGCGCGACCCTGTTCCTGCAATCCTGGGTACCGCAGCACGCGGAGCTTGCGCTACTTCTGGGCATGCTCACACCGTTGTCGTGGCTGGAGCGTGTCCCTACCTTCAAGGATCAACAGGAAAAACTGCGCGAGCGGGATCTGGCCACCTATGGCTTCCTGGGGTATCCCCTGCTGATGACCGCCGACATCCTGCTCTACGGGGCCGAGGAGGTGCCCGTGGGAGCGGACCAGGTGGCGCATCTGGAAATCAGTCGGGAGCTGGCGCGGCGTTTCAATTTTCTGTACGGACGCGAGGCCGATGCACCGGCGCGCGTAGCGGACGCCGAAAAGCGCATGGGCAAGGCCTGGACGCGTGCTTATCGCGATCTGGTCCAACGCTATCGGACGGCGGGCGATGTGCAGGCCGTCGAAGAGGCGCAAGCGCTGCTGGCCGAGGCCTGCAGTCTGTCGGCCGACGATCGGGCTCTGCTGTTGCGTGAACTGCAGGGTCGGGGACGGGAGATACTGGTGGAACCGCGTGCACTGCTCACGGAAGCGGCGCGCATGCCGGGCCTGGATGGCCAGAAAATGAGTAAATCCTACGGTAATACCATAGCCCTGCGCGAGGATCCCGACAGTGTGCGCCAGAAACTGCGTACCATGCCCACGGACCCTGCCAGGGTGCGCCGTCAAGACCCAGGGGACCCCGACAAGTGCCCGGTGTTTGCCCTGCACCAGGTCTACTCCGATGCCCAGAGGCGGGAGTGGGTCGTGGCGGGTTGCCGCAGCGCCGGCATTGGTTGTCTGGAGTGCAAGAGTCCCCTCATCGACAGCGTTCTGGAAGAGTTGGCACCCATCCGCGAACGGGCGGAGTTTTGGGCGGCGCGGCCTGCGGAATTACGCGATCTGGCCAAGCAGGGCGCCGTCCGGGCACGCCAGCGAGCCGAGGGGACCCTGGACCGCGTGCGTGCCGCCATGGGGCTGGTCTTGGGCGATGAGCATCCCCGCTAGTGCCGTGGCCACCGTCGATCAGCGCGTCGAGGTGGAAATCCCCGAGGGTCTCTACATCCCGCCCGATGCCCTGGAACTCATCCTCGATCGCTTCGCCGGCCCTCTGGATCTGCTGCTCTGGCTCATCCGCCGCAATCGCATGGACATCCGCGACATCCCGGTGGCAGAGGTCACCCGACAATACCTCGCCTATCTGGAAGAGGCGCAACGGCGCAACCTGCCCCTCGCAGCGGACTATCTGCTCATGGCGGCCTGGCTTGTGGAGATCAAGGCCCGCCTTCTTCTGCCGGCTCTGCCTTCGAGCACGCAAGCCGAGGACCTGGACCCACGGGAAGAGCTGGCGCAACGCTTGCAGTCCCTGGCGCAGATCCAGGCGGAAGCCCGCGCCCTGACCGATCTTCCCCAGGAAGGCCGGGATTTCTGGCTGGCGCAGAATCTCGACGTGGCGGATCTGCCGCCACCCATACCCATCCTCAGTCTGGAGCAGCTCTGCCGCTGCTGGGCGGATCTGCAGACCCGTGGAGCCACGCGGGCAGGGCGGACCGAGCTCGCTGCTGCGACGCCACGCCCCCCGCGCTGGAGCCTGCGCCAGCGCATGTTGGAAGTGCTGCAGCGCTGTCGATCGGCCTTGCGACCGCTGACCTTGGCCGAGCTGCTCCCGGATGGTGCCGCAGACCCCATGGTGGTAGGCCTATCGCTGCTTGCCGTCCTGGAATTGTTGCGCCAACGTGCGCTGCGTCTCCTCTGGGATACCGGCGACGAAGCGGGCGCCTGGATGGTGAGTGGGGTGGAGTGAGTCGGTGACGAAGGTCTCGCAGGAAGGCGTACTGGCCCTTTTGCTGGCCAGCGAAGGTGGACTCGCGCACGCCCAGCTGGCGGAGGTGTTTGCCGAGAATGCGGCCGACGGGCTTGACGAAGCCCTGGTGAGCCTCGCGAGGGAGGGTTTCGGCCCGCTGGAACTGGTGCAGACGGGCGGGCGTTACCGCCTGCAAATCCGTTCCCGCTACAACCCCCTGCTCATCCGCCTGCGGCAGACCGAGGCACGCCCACTTTCCCGTGCGGCCATGGAAACTCTGGCGGTCATTGCCTATCACCAACCCATTACCCGCCCGGAGATGGAGCAGTGGCGCGGTGTCAGTATCGGTGCACCCATCCTGCAGCAACTGCAGGAGGTGGACTGGATCACCGTGGTCGGACACCGCGACAGCCCCGGTCGTCCGGCGCTGTGGGCGACTACGAATCGATTCCTGCGCCATTTTGGTCTGAATACGCTGGACGATTTACCCAGGGTCGCGCCGGATTTTCTGCCTGCGGATAACCTCAGTAACTCATAAAATAAGATAATGTTGTTGGAACAATAATCTGATTTGACGCTGTGTACACTCTCGGCGATAGTTGCGCTGGGAAGTGGGTGAGCCTGGCACTGGCGCGGGAGAGCAGGGTGGCTTGCCGACCCAAGACCGATACGATCGACGCTTTGAGGAGCATGACATGGCACACGTGGTGATTCTGGGGGCGGGAACTGGCGGCATGCCGGCGGCCTATGAGATGAAGGATGCTTTGGGCAAGGATCATGAGGTGACCCTGATCAGTGCCAACGATTATTTCCAGTTCGTTCCTTCCAACCCCTGGCTGGGTGTGGGCTGGTCCAAGCGCGAAGATATCACTTTTCCGATCCGCCCCTACGTGGAGCGCAAGGGTATCCACTTCATTCCGCAGCGCGCTGAGAAGATCGATGCGGAAAAGCAGGAAATCCAGCTGGCAGACGGCAGCAGCGTCCATTACGACTATCTGCTGATCGCCACCGGTCCCAAGCTCGCCTTCGAGAACGTTCCGGGTTCCGATCCGCACGAGGGTCCCGTGCAGTCGGTCTGTACCGCCGACCACGCCGAAATGGCCTACGGCAAGTACCAGGAGCTTTTGGACAATCCCGGCCCCATCGTCATCGGTGCCATGCCCGGCGCCAGCTGTTTCGGACCGGCCTACGAGTATGCGATGATCGTCGCGTCCGACCTCAAGAAGCGTGGCATGCGCGACAAGATTCCCTCCTTCTCCTTCGTGACCAGCGAGCCGTACATCGGCCATCTGGGCATCCAGGGCGTTGGCGACTCTCGCGGCATCCTGACGCGCGGCCTGGAAGAAGAGGGCATCACGGCGTACACCAACTGCAAGGTAACCAAGGTCGAAAACGGCCAGATGTACATCACCCAGGTCAACGATCAGGGCGAGACGGTCAAGGAGTTCACCCTGCCCGTCAAGTTCGGCATGATGATCCCGGCCTTCAAGGGCGTACCGGCCGTGGCGGGTGTGGAAGGTCTGTGCAACCCGGGTGGTTTCGTGCTGGTGGACGAGAATCAGCGCAGCAAGAAGTATCCCAACATCTACGCGGCCGGCATCGCCATTGCCATCCCGCCCGTGGAGCAGACTCCAGTACCCACCGGGGCGCCCAAGACCGGCTACATGATCGAGTCCATGGTCTCGGCGGCAGTGCACAACATCAAGGCGGATATGGAGGGGCGCAAGGGCGAGCGCACCATGGGCACCTGGAACGCCGTGTGCTTTGCCGACATGGGTGACCGCGGTGCCGCCTTCGTTGCTCTGCCCCAGCTCAAACCCCGCAAGGTGGATGTCTTTGCTTACGGACGCTGGGTGCATCTGGCCAAGGTGGCCTTCGAGAAGTACTTCATCCGCAAGATGAAGATGGGTGTGTCCGAGCCTTTCTACGAAAAGGTGCTGTTCAAGATGATGGGCATCACCCGTCTCAAGGAAGAACCGATGGAGCAGCGCAAGGCCTCCTGAGGAGGCACTGGTCGCTATACCCTCGGGCAGCACTCGGGCCTCGCCTCGCGGCGGGGCCTTCAGCTTTTTAGGAGCGATGGGTGGACGAAAAACTGCAAAAGGTCCTGGCGCGCCACGGTCTGGGCTCACGGCGGCAGATGGAAGCGTGGATTCGCGCCGGGCGGGTGCAGATCAACGATCGCCCGGCGACCATCGGTGACCGCGTCACCAGCCGGGATCGTCTCTCCGTGGACGGTAAACCCCTGCGGGTGCCGTCTTGGGTACGGCCGCGCCTGCGCGTCCTGCGCTACCATAAGCCCGCGGGGGAGCTGGCCACGCGGCAGGACCCCGAAGGTCGTCCGACGGTATTCGATCGTCTGCCGCGCCTGCGAGGAAGCCGCTGGGTAGCGGTGGGTCGGCTGGATCTCAACACCGAGGGGCTGCTGCTCTTTACCAACGATGGCGACCTGGCCAATGCCCTCATGCACCCACGGGCGGAACTCGAGCGGGTCTATGCCGTGCGTGTCCTCGGCAGCCTGAGCGATGAGCAGAAGGCAGCGCTTTTGGCGGGGGTAGAACTGGAGGATGGCCCTGCGCGTTTCTTGGCCATCGAGGAGGCCGGCGGCGAGGGGAGCAACCGCTGGTATCACGTGAGCCTTGCCGAGGGGCGCAATCGCGAGGTCCGGCGACTGTTGGCGGCCGTCCATCTCAGTGTCAGCCGCTTGATTCGCATCCGTTACGGCCCCATCGACATGCCCCGACATCTGAAGCTGGGCTACTTTGAAGAATTGAGCGATGCGGAGCGCAGCGTTCTGCTGGACGCCGTCCAATGGTCGGATCCCCAGGCGACTGCAGCAGCAGAGCATGGGCCAGAGGATCGCAGGCCCAACAGATCACGCCAGCATCGGCACGGACTGCGCACCGAACTTCAGCGGGGCAAGGGAGGGCCTCGTTCCGGGCATGCCTGAGGATTGGCGGGAGCTCCTCGCGCGGCTCCAGCAGGCCTTTGGTCCGCAGCATTGGTGGCCTGCGGATAGCCCCTTTGAGGTCATGGTGGGCGCCATCCTCACCCAGAATACCAGCTGGACCCAGGTGGAAAAGGCCATCGCTGGCTTGCGCAAGGCCCAGCTCCTGGATGGAAAGGCTTTGCTGCACACGCCGCCCGAGGTGCTGGAGCCCCTGCTCCGCTGTACCGGTTATTATCGCCTCAAGACCCGTCGCCTCCTTGCCCTCTGCGCCTTTCTGCAGCGTGAAGGCTGCCTCGGGCGGCCCGAGCACCTCGGCGCTCGGGACGATCTCACCACCCTGCGCCGCAAACTCCTGGGTGTCTACGGCGTGGGCGAGGAGACGGCCGATTCCATCCTGCTGTATGCCCTGCAACGCCCCATAAGCGTGGTGGATGCCTACACCAAGCGTCTGGCCCAACGTCTGGGTTGGGCAGACGCCCGCGTGTCCTACGCCGCTTTGCAAAGTCGTATGGAAGCGCAGTTGCGTCGTAACGACGTCCGTGGGCGCCAAGAGCTGCACGCCCTCATCGTCGTACACGGTAAAACCTACTGCCGCAGTCGTCCCGTCTGCGCGGACTGTCCACTGCTTCGGGATTGTCGTCACGGTAGCGTGGTGACCAGCGGGGCGCATCATCGTGCGGGCGACCGGGTAGGATCGCCAGAGCACTGAAATGAGAGCGCATGGCGCAGGTCTTTGGCTAGACTGAAAGCAGGCGTTCGGGGAGATTCCAGATGAGTCGTGAAGTCATCGTCGTTGGCGCGGGAATTGTCGGGGTCAGTACCGCCCTGCAGCTACAGCTGCGCGGATGGCAGGTATTGTTGCTGGACCGCCAGGGTGCTGGCGAGCGCACCTCTTTTGGCAACGCCGGTCTCATCCAGCGCGAGGCGGTGTTCCCTCACGCTTTTCCCCGCGCCCTCGGGACCATCCTGCACTATGCGAGCAACCGGGCGACGGAAGTGCGTTACCAGAGCAGCATGCTGCCGCGATTGGGCTTTCCCTTCTGGAAGTACTGGTGGAATTCGCAGCCCGAGCGCCATCGCCAGATTGCCCGCCACTACGCGGCGCTCATCGGCCACTGTCTGGAGGATCATCTGGCCGTGGCGGCCTTGGCCGGGGCCACTCACCTGTTCCGTCCCGGCGGCTATCTTCAGGTGCACAGACATCGCCACAGCCTGGAAGCCGAGCTCGAGGCGGCACGCTACAAAGAGGAACACTTTGGTGTGGAGTACACCGTTCTGGACGATGCCGGACTGCAGGCCCGCGTACCGGGTTTGCAAGCGGGGCTGGCGGGCGGAATCCACTGGCAGCAGCCCTTGGCGGTAATTGATCCCCATGCCTTGACCTTGGCCTATCTGGATTATTTTCTGGCCCAGGGCGGCGAATTCCGTACTTTTGCCGCCACAGCGCTGGAAGCGGAAGGCCAGGGCTGGTGTTTGCTCGGCGCGCGGGAGCGTCTGACGGCAGCCCATGTGATATTGACCCTGGGCGCCTGGACGCCCGACCTCACCCAGGGTCTGGGCTGGCATCCGAGCGTTTTCGTCAAGCGCGGTTATCACATGCATTACGCACCGACGGCGCCTGCCGAGCCCGCCATGGCCTTGCTGGATGCCGATGCCGGTTATGTCCTGGCGCCCATGCGCCAGGGGCTGCGCCTGACCACGGGCGCCGAGTTCGCACCCAGGGATGCGCCAGCGTCCCCCATTGCCCTGGATCGCGCCGAGACGGCGGCAAGACGACTCTATCCCGCCCTGGGAGCGCGCCTGGACCCGGCACCCTGGCTCGGACAAAGGCCCTGCACCGCCGACATGCTGCCCATCGTCGGGCCTTTCCCCAAGGGTAGCGGGCTCTGGCTCAATTTTGGACACTGCCACCAGGGACTCACCCTCGGCCCAACGACGGGTCGCCTGTTGGCTCAGCTCATGGGAGGTGAGGCGCCCTTCACCGATCCCACGCCCTACGCGCCAGCGCGTTTTTCGCGTTGACCCGACGGCTCGGCGCCGTCGCTGGCGGTTGCACAGATCCTTAGTAGCCGGGCTGATGCCGGGTGAAGCTGGCCGGGCCCAGCTGCTGCAGCAGGGCGGCATTGTCCCAGCCGGGAGCGCGATGCTCCACGAGCACGTCGGTACTGATGCCGCCGCGCACGTACCAGCGTCCCAACAGCCGCAGATAGCGAGGGGACAGGAGGCGGATGAGGTCGTCGGCAATGCGATTGGTCATGGCCTCGTGAAATCCGCCCTCATCGCGAAAGCTCCACAGATAGACTTTCAGCGCCTTGAGTTCGACACAGCGTTCGTCGGGAATGTAGTCCAACAGGAAGTGGGCGAAATCCGGCTGACCCGTCAGCGGGCAGAGACAGGTGAACTCCGGCAGATCCATGTGAATGAGAAAATCCCGCCCGGGGTGGGGATTGGCAAAATGCTGTAGCTCGCGACTCGGTTGACTGGGCACGGACTTCTCCTCAATATGCAGCCTCCAGTAACCCACCACTATAGCAAAAACCTGCGCCCATGCGCCTTTCCGCCATTCGTCTGCACGGCTTCAAATCCTTTCGCGAACGCACCCAGATCCGGCTGGAAGCCAATCCGGTGGTCATCGTCGGACCCAACGGCTGCGGCAAGTCCAATATCGTCGACGCCATCCGCTGGGTGCTGGGGGAGTCCTCAGCCCGGCAACTGCGGGGCGCGCAGATGGTGGATGTCATCTCCAATGGCGCCGATGGCCGCGCCACCGCCAGCGAGGCGATGGTGGAACTGACCTTTGACAATAGCGCCGCCAAGGCGCCGGCACCCTGGACGCCGGTTCCGGAGATTCGTGTGGGAAGGCGTCTGAGCCGCGACGGTGATAGTCAGTACCGTATCAACGATGCCCGTTGTCGCCGCCGCGACGTTGCCGATCTCTTCCTGGGTACGGGCCTGGGCAGCAATGCCTACGCCATCATCGAGCAGGGAACCATCGGCCGAATCGTCGAGGCGCGCCCCGAAGAGCTGCGCGCCATTCTCGAAGAGGCGGCGGGGGTCAGCCGGTATAAGGAACGGCGAAGGGAAAGTCAGCAACGTATCCAGGAGACCGGCGAGCACCTGCAGCGCCTGTACGATCTCCACGGAGGGCTCGGCGAGCGCATTGCCGTCCTGCAGCGTCAGGCAGAGTCCGCTCGGAGTTTGCGGGCCTTGTGGCAGGAACAGAGGCGCTGGCGGTGGTGGCAGTTGCTGGCAAGGCTCGAGGGTGCCTCGGTGGCGCACGAGCGTCTCTGCCAGCGGATGAGCCGTCAGGAAGAGCAGGCAGCTACCCTGCAGCGGGAGCTTGCCCAACTGTCCCGCCAACAGGAGGGCCTGCAAGAGCGGCGTCAGAACTGCAGCGAAGATCTGCGCCAGGCGCAGGAAGCGCTTTATCGCCTGCAGGCCGAGGAGTCGACGCTGGCCCAGGAACTCCGCCACGAGGAGGAGCGTTGCCGGGAGACGGAGGCGGCCCTGCAGAGGCAACGGGGACGCTTGCACGACTTGCACGAGGATAGTGTCCGGCGCAAGGCCACGGCCCAGGAAGCCGAAGCCCGTTGTGCCTCCATCGACCACGAAGAAGAGCGCCTTGCCACCGAACTCGAGACCTGCCGCGCCGGTTTACGGCAGACGGAAACGGAGCTGGAGGAGAGCGCGCGCAAACTGGCGGCGGAACGGGAGCGCCGTGCCGACGCTCGCCGCGAGCGTGAAGTGGCAACGGCGCGGCGTCGGGAACTGGCGTCTCGCCTGGATGCCCTGCATCGACGGATCGGGGAATTGGAGCCGCGTCCTGATTCCTCGGCAGCGGCGGAGCTGAGCGCCGCGGAGACTGCCTGGGCGGAGCTCGAGGCGCAACGGCGGCAACAAGCCGTAGAGCTCGCCGAGGCCAGCGCTGCATTGGAAGCCGATCAGGAGCAGCTGGAGGCCCGCCGTGCACAGCATGGGCAGCAGCGTGCCCGCCAGCAGGAACTGCGCGCCCGACGCCAGGCCCTGGAGCGTCTACAGTCCGGTCTCCTGGCGCGTCTGCCAACGCCAGCGCGACCGGGCACGGGACTCTTGGAGCATCTGCGCGTGGACCCACCATGGGAGTTTGCCGTGGAGCGCATACTGGGGCCGCTGCTGGGGGCTCGGCTGCGGGCGGCGGACGATGCTGTCCGTGATGTCGACTGGGAGCATCCCTGGATCCTCGCCGATACCGATGCCGATCTGGGCACGGCGACGGGGTCCAGGGAAGATGCCCTCCTCGCGCGACTGACCATTCCGGAATCCTGGCGCGCTGCCCTCCACCAATGGCTGTGGGGCCTGCGCTGCGCCAGCGACATTACCGAAGCCTGGGCCCGGCGACACGAGCTCAGCCACGATGAGGCCTGGATCACGCCAGCGGGACAGATTCTGCGCCCCCAAGCCTTCAGTCCAGCCGAGGGAAGCGGGGAGACGAGCTTGTTGCAGTGTCGGCGTGAGCTCGAGCTAGTGCAGCGCGAAGAAAGCGTTGCGACAACCGCGCTCGAGGATCTGCAGCGCGAGCTGGTGACGCTGGAGCAGCGCGTCGCCGCTCGCCTGCAAGAACGCCAGCGCTGTGTACAGGCAGAACGCAAGGGACAGCAGGCCGAACTCGCCCTACGGGAACGGCTGGCCAGCCTACGCAGTCGGGTGCAGGCAGAGCAAGAAGCCCAGCGCCAGGCAGAGGCAAACCTCGCCCGTCTGCGGTCTGAGCGGACGACCCTGAGTGCGGAGTTGGCCGCCGTCGATGAGCAACTCGAACAACTTCGTCGCAATGCGCCGACGGAGGATGGGGAGCAGCGCCTGCGTCGGGAGGAAGATGCCCTGCGCGCGCGACAGGCGCAGCAGCGCAGTCTGTTGGGCCGTCTGCGCCAGCAACAGCAGGCCCTGGCGCTGGAAAAGGAGCGCCTTGGCGCGCAGCGTGCGGCGGTCGAGGAGCGCTTACGTGAGTGGGAAGCGGAAGAGGCAGAGCTGCAACGCACGCTGGCGCACCTGACGGAGGATCTCGAAAAGCGTCAGAAAAAACTCCCGCCCCTGAAGGAGCGCCTTGCGCTGCTGGAGCAGGGTCGTGCCGAGAACCGCAAGCGCGTGCAGGCGGCACAGGCTGAGCTCGATGCGGTGGAGGAAAGCTGGCGTCTGTCCCAGAGCGAGATTCAGCGCCGCGACAACGCGCTGCGCCGTCTGGAGCAGGGATTGGCGGCGGCGCGAGTCGAGCGTGAGACGCTGGAAGCGCAGTTGCAGGCGCTAGCGGCTGAAGCCGCTAAGCTGGCCAACGAACTGGGCCACGATCCGGGCGCCGCCCCCGAGGGCGTCAGCGCCGAAGCAGAGCTGGGCCGGATCGAAGGCGCCATTGCCGCCCTGGGCAACGTCAACCTCGCTGCGGAGGAAGAGCTGCGTGAAGCCGAGGCGCGTAGCGGTGATCTCGCCGCCCAGATTACCGACGTGGAGACGGCGCTGGCCGCTCTGGAGAGCGCCATGGCCGCCATGGACAGCGAAACCAGTGCGCGTTTTCAGGATACCTTGCAGCAGGCCAACGGACACCTGCAGCGAATTTTTGCCACCCTTTTCGGCGGAGGGGAAGCGGAGCTGCAGCTGGACGGAGATGACCCTCTGCTGGCTGGCCTGCTCCTGCGCGCGCGCCCGCCGGGCAAGCGCAATGCCCACCTGCAGCAGCTTTCCGGGGGTGAGAAGGCGCTGACGGCGCTGGCCCTGGTTTTCGCCCTCTTCGCTCTGAATCCGGCACCTTTTTGCGTCCTCGATGAGGTGGATGCGCCCTTGGATGACGCCAATGTCGGACGTTTCTGCGCACTCTTGACGGAACTTGCGCAGCAGACGCAGTTTCTGGTGGTCAGCCACCGCCACCTGACGCTGCAGGTGGCGGCGCAACTGCTGGGGGTGACCATGCCCGATCCCGGCATATCGCGGGTGGTGCCGGTGAGCGTGGCCGAGGTACTGGCGCAGCAAGCCCGGCACCCGTAGGGGTGGGGCTTTGCGTCGCGGTTCAGACCGCGGGCCGGCAGGCACCGTGCAGATGGAGGATCGGCCAGCCGCGGCGCTGGGCAATGGTCTGCAGCTCCGGGTCCGGATCCACGGCCACGGGCTGCGCCACAGCTTCCAGCAAGGGCAGATCGTTGTGGGAATCGCTGTAAAAGGTGGCCTGTGCCATGCTCTCGTGCCAATCCCAGCCGCGTTCGTCCAGCCACTGCGCAAGGCGTTGGACCTTACCCTCGCGAAAGCAGGGCACCCCGCGGCTGCGACCGGTAAAGGCACCATGGGCGTCGGTCTCCACTTCGGTAGCCAAGAGTTCCGGTACCCCCAGGGCTGCGGCAATGGGACCCGTCACGAAGCGATTGGTGGCGGTGATGATGAGGAGGGTGTCGCCAGCCTCACGGTGTTTTTCCACCAGGGCGCGTGCTGCATCGGTGATCATGGGCGCGATCCGCGCCTCCATGTACTGGCGGTGCCAGGTCTCCAGGCGCTCGCGCGGATGCTCGGCCAGGGGCGCCAGGACAAAGGACAGAAAGGCTTCGATGTCCAGGGTACCGTTTAGATACGCCCGGTAGTAGCGGTCGTTGGCCTCGCGCAGGGTATCGCCATCCACGACACCCTGTTCGCTGAGGAATTCGAGCCAGGCGTGATCCGAATCGCCGGCGAGCAGGGTATTGTCCAGGTCAAACAAAGCCAGTGCCATGCAGTCTCCTAAGGGCAGGTGCCGCGGGCATTATACCGTAAAAGTCCTTTGCGCTATGCTGATGGCATGTGTTCCCTGCCGCCACGGACCCGATCATGACCGCTTCGACCGACCCACGGGCGCGCGCGCAGGAATTGCGTGTGCTGCTGGAGGCTGCGAATCGCGCGTATTACCGCGACGACGCACCGGTGATGAGCGACGCCGAGTACGATGCCCTGCTTCGCGAGCTGCGTGCGTTGGAGGATGCGCATCCGGAATTGCGTGTGGCCGACTCGCCGACGCAACGGGTAGGGGCAGCCCCGGTATCGGCCTTCGGGGCGGTGCACTACCGTATTCCCATGACCTCCCTCGATAACGTTTTCTCTGAGGAGGAATTTAGGGACTGGTGGGAGCGTCTGCGCCGGGCGCTGCCCGAGGTCTCCAACCCGGTCTTGAGCGGTGAACCCAAATTCGACGGCCTCTCTGTCAATCTGCGCTACGAGGGAGGCAGACTGGTGCGGGCCGGCACCCGCGGAGACGGTGTGGAGGGTGAAGATGTCACCCATAACGTCCGAACCATTCACAACGTTCCGCTTCAACTCCAGGGTTCGGGCTGGCCAGAACTCATCGAACTGCGCGGCGAGGTAGTCTTGCCCGTGGCCGCCTTTCGCCGGCTCAATCGCGAGCGCGAGCGCCGCGGCGAGGCGCCCTTTGCCAACCCGCGCAACGCTGCCGCGGGAAGCCTGCGCCAGCTGGATCCGCGAATAACGGCAAGGCGTCCCCTGGCCTTTTTCCCCTGGGGTTTTGGTGAGTGCTCAGAACCGCTGGGGGATAGCCACGTCCACATCCTGCAACGTTTTGCGACCTGGGGTTTTTCCGTGACGGAATTCCTGCGTCCCATCCACGGCCTGGACGAGGCCCTGGCGTATCACGCGGACCTTGCCGCGCGACGGGAAAGCATGCCCTTCGAGATCGATGGCCTGGTATTCAAGGTGGATGATCTGGCCCTGCGGGAGCGTCTCGGTTTCACGGCGCGGGCGCCGCGCTGGGCCATCGCCTGGAAGTTCCCAGCCCACGAGGCCAGCACCCTGGTGGAGGATATCGTCGCGTCGGTGGGACGCACGGGCGTGGTGACGCCGGTGGCGCAGCTGCAACCGGTATCGGTGGCTGGGGTGATGGTCAGTCGCGCCAGCCTGCACAATGAAGACGAGGTCCGGCGCAAGGATGTTCGGGTAGGGGACACGGTCCTGGTACGCCGTGCCGGCGACGTCATTCCCGAAATCGTCACGGTGCTGCGCGATCGGCGGCCCGCCGCCAGCCAGCCCTGGCGCATGCCCACCCGCTGCCCCGTCTGTGGGTCGGAAATTCTGCGTCTGCCCAATGAGGTAGCGCATCGCTGCACCGGCGGTCTCTATTGTCCGGCCCAACGCATGGGCGCCATTCTCCACTTTGCCTCGCGCCGCGCCATGGATATCCGCGGGCTCGGAGAAAAACTGGTCGCCCAACTCGTGGCGCAGGGGCTCGTGAAAACCGTGGCGGACCTCTACCATTTGGACAGGGATACCTTGCTGGCCTTGCCACGCATGGGTGACCGATCGGCGCAGAAGCTGCTGGACGAGATTGCCGGCTCACGCCAGACGGAATTTGCCAGATTCCTCTACGCGCTGGGGATACACCAGGTGGGCGAGAGTACCGCCAAGGCCCTGGCGCAGCATTTTGGTGATCTGGAGACGCTCATGGCCGTGTCCGCCGAAGATCTCCAGGAAGTTCCCGATGTTGGGCCGGTGGTTGCCGAAGCCATCCTCCATTTCTTTGCCCAGACGCACAACCGTGAGGTCATTCAGGCCCTGCTGGCTGCGGGAGTGCATTGGCCCAAGGTCCGAAAAAGGGAAGGCGGCGTGCTCCAGGGCAAGCGTCTCGTGTTGACGGGCAGTCTTCCCCACTTGAGCCGCGAGGCGGCCAAGGAGAAGATAGAGGCCGCAGGTGGCAAGGTCGTATCGGCAGTTTCGGCACAGGTGGACTATGTGATCGTGGGCGAGGCACCCGGCAGCAAGCTGGCCAAGGCGCAAGCTCTCGGTATTCCCCAGTTGGACGAGGCGGCATTCCTGGCACTGCTGGCCGAAGGAGGAGAGGATGTCTAGTGGAAAGCGCAGCATGCGCTTGAATGTGGCCGATGTACACGGCGAGGTATTCACGGGACTCGTGGAGTTCGTCGTGGTTCCCGGGATGCTCGGCGAACTGGGTATCCTGCCGGGACACGCCCCGCTGATCAGTATTTTGCGGGCTGGAGAGTTACGCATAACGCCTGTGGAAGGACACCCCCAGATCCTTTTCCTGGAGGGCGGCATGGTTGAGGTCCAGCCCGCTGTCGTTACGGTGCTGGCCGACAACAGCCTGCGCGTCACGGATATCGACCCCAAGCTCAGCGAAAGCCGCATTGCCGCAGCCCAACGGGCGCTCAAGGATCATCGCGGCCATTCGGAAATGGATTTCGCCAAGGCCGAGCTGGAGCTGCAACGGGAACTCGCCAAGCTTGGGGCCTTCGAGCGTTATCGGGCAATGGCGCAGGAAGGTAAAGTGCAATATTACGACTGGCAGCGTCCTGCACCGCAAGCGGCACCGAAGATCCACGTCGAGGCCCTGGAGGACTGATTTTCGCGCCGATTTTTGGTGCGCTGGCGAATCCTTTTTATTCCGACCGGATGATAATATCCGTTGTGTATCTCCCAACTCGTCAATCTTTCCCGACGCAAGCTTGCCAATTCTCGACGATGTTTCTAGACTAAAAATATCGGCAGCGAGGTAATCATCCGGAGGTGTAATGGTACAGACACCTGGGCAGGGACGCCATTTGTTCACGAAGGTGCTGTGGCAGATGCTCCTGGGGCTGCTTCTGGTCATTGCTGCAGGCTTTCTCATAAATTTTTCCCTCAAACAGTATTTCCCACAATATCTGAGTTACGCTCCCTTGGTGCGCGAGATTGTCTGGAGCCTGATCGTCCTGATCATCGGTCTTTGGATCGCGAGTCACCTGGTGGCCTATGCCGAAAGGCGCTTTGCGCGTACGCGCAAGGACCTTTACGGTCTAACCCTGCTCATAAGAATTGCTGTCTATATCGTATTATTGGCCGTCATTCTCTCGATTTTTCACATCAGTATCGCTGGGATACTGGCTGGTAGTGCCGTTGGTGGCGTGGTCCTCGGCTTTGCCATACATACCTTTGCTTCCAATCTGCTCACGGGAATCTTTGCAACGGCGAGCGGCGCCCTGAACTATGGCGATGTCGTCTATGTCAATTCCTGGGTGTGGAATGTCAATACCGTCGGACAGATCGTCGAGATAAAGGCGCTGTTCTCCAAAATGCTGACGCAGGACGGGGCACTCATCAGTATCCCCAATTCCGTGCTTCTGGGCAGTAGCGCATTGGTGGAGTATGCCCATGAAGACAACAGTTATATCTATCCGGTGGAGACTATGGTCAATGCCGATGTCCCCATGGAACTGGTCATTACCGAAGCCAAAAAGGCGTCCTTGTTCCAGCACTGTGACATTTTCATCCAGTCGCGCAACGGCTTCAACAATACCCTGCATCTCATGTTGCGTTTCCAGAACGTCACGGAATTGAATGGCCGGATAGATGAGGCTAACCGCATCATCGATGCCGCCTATTGGAAAGCAAAGAATGGCGTGACACTCTACGGTCCGTCGTATTTCGCCCGCGTACCCGACAGCTATCCCGTATTGCTGGGTCTGCCCATCGACGTGCCCTCCGCGCGCATACTCGATACCGCGCGAAAGCAGGGCCTCAAGGTCAATCTGGTGAACAAGACGAATGCCATGAATACCTTCCTGCTCCAGGTTGGCGTGGACGATGGCAAGGATCTGGCGCAATCCATCGAAGCCGCAAACCTCGCTCTCGAACAGATCTATGGGCAGCTGAAGGATGAAACCACCACGGCGGCTGCGCAAAAGCCGTGAAGTGAAATTCAGGAACTCAGATGCGCCAGCAGGTCACGACTTTCCAGACACAGCGCGCTGCGCTCCCAGAAGGTCGTGAAGACGGATCCCCCCGCCTGACGCCAGAGCACGGCGGCACGCACGCCCGCCAGAAGCAGGGCGCGGATGCGCACGGTGTCTTCTTCCTGAGTGAGAAAACGACTCTCGCCACTGACGATGATCCGTGGTGACAGGATGCCGATGCCTTCGGCGTAGGTGTTGGCCAGGCCGCCAAGCACACTGGGGTGAATGGCGTCGCCGAAATGCTCGATCTGACGCCGGGCCTCATCGATGCCGCGGCGCACGCGCTCGGTGGCGGCGTGATTATGGATCAAGGCCTTGCCCAGCTTGGCCAAGGACAGGGCATAGCGCATCTGCTCGGCTTCCTCGGCACTTCCGGGACCACGCTGGAGCAGGGGACAAAGGCCTTGCAATGCGCGCCGCAGGCTCGGCAGTCCACCCAGAACGGCAGCGCTGTCCCGCCCATCGAGGCTCAGGATGCTCTGAACGCAGGAGCCGAGCATGCTATTGTCGTGGATTCCCCGGCGGGCCGCGTCCTGCACTTCCTGAGCGGCGCGCAGGATACCGGCAAGGGCCAGGGTGCGGTCTGCTCGCCGCGCTGGATTGATGAACATGGCCATACCTAGTGGTCCTCCGCGGCGTGGTCGCTGCTCAGGGCATCCTGCAGTGCGGCGGTGAGTGCTGCGATCTCGTTGTCGCGAAGCTTGCGGTTCTGGGCGTTGCGGATGAAAAAGGTATCCTCCACGCTTTCCCCAAAAGTAGAGACCTTGGCGCCAAAGATGGTAAAGCCCAGCGTGCGCAGGGTACCGCCGACGCGGTAGAGGAGACCGAGGCGATCGGGCGCCCGGATCTCCAGCAGGGTGTCCTCTGCCAGGGTGTGGTTGTCCACAAAGATTTCCAGCGGCAGATCGGCAAAATAACGATGGCGCAGGTCGCGATGGCGCATGCCAAAGTGGGGCTTGCGCGGTACCTCACCATGGAGGACGGCGCGCAGGTCGCGGCGCAGTATCTCCTGTGCCGCCGCCGGTCGCGCGTAGCTGTGCGACTCATCGAGGACCACGAAGGTATCGAGGGCACGACCATCGTGGCTGGTGTCGATGCGGGCATCGAGAATGTTCAGGGAGTGGCGGTCCAGGGTGGCGGTGATTTCCTCGAACAGACCTGCCTTGTCGGGTCCGTAGATGAGGATCTCACTGCCCTCCACGGGGTGTTCGCGCAGGCGCACCAGATACCCGCGACCATGGTATGCGTGGATCTCGTGCGCCTGCCAAAGCAGTTCGTCGGCGCGGTAGCGCAGAAAATAGCTGGGGCGCATCTCCTGCCACAGCTCCAGAATCTGCTCGCGAGCGGCGGGCTCCAGTTTGGCCAGTACCGCTTCCTGACGCGCGCGGATGACCGGGCCGTGATCGGCAAGAACGGCATCGCCACCTTCCAGGGCCGCCCAGCTGGCGTCGAAGAGTTTGTGCAAGAGGCTCGCCTTCCAGTCGTTCCACAGCTCGGGATTGGTGGCGCGCATATCGGCGATGGTCAGCAGAAACAGGTAAGCGAGATGACGCTGATCGCCCATGCGCTCGGCAACGTTGCGGATGACTTGTGGGTCCTCGAGGTCGCGGCGTTGCGACACCGTGGATAGCAGCAGGTGATTGTGGACGAGCCACACCAGCAGTGCGCCGGCATCCGGCTCCAGCTGCATGGCGTGCGCAAAACGCTGCGCGAGCCCCGCTCCCTTGCTGGAGTGATCCCCACCCTGTCCCTTGGCAATGTCGTGAAATAGGGCGGCCAGCACCAGAATCTCTGGATGCCGCACCGCAAGGCGCGCCTTGCGGATCTGGGGATCGTCCGCTTCCTGCCATAGGCGCGCCAGCTCTCCTAGGACAAAAAGCGTATGCTGATCGACGGTATACACATGAAATAGATCGTGCTGGATAAGGCCGGTGATGGCCCGGTAGGGCGGCAGTAGCCGTCCCAGGAGCCGCGTCTGGTGGAGCAGGGTCAGAAAGCGTGTGGCCTGGGTCGGGTTGCGCAACGCCTCCAGGAAGACGGCCCGAGCCTCGGCGTTGCCCGTCAGGTCACGGGCGTGATAACGCCGCCGGATGGCGTGGACATCGCGCCAGAGGCTGCCCTCCAGCGCATCGCCATCGCCCTGAGCCGCCACCTGCGCGAGCCGGGTCAGTAACTGCACCAGCGGCACGGCCACGGGCTCCGGTGGCACTGGCTCGTTCCGTGTTTCGGAGCTCCCGCGCAGATGACCCCCCTCGCTCAGGAACTGACCGATGCTCTCCTGGACGATGGCTGAGACGCGTAGCACGTCGGCAAAGACTTGGTAAAGGCGCTGCATCATGCGTTCCACGGCGCTGCGTCCACCGTGTCCACGGAAACCGAGCCCTTCGGCCAGAGCCTCCTGATATTCCAGGCGCAGACGATCCTCGCCCCGTCCAGCGCGCTGGTGCAGGTGCTCGCGCAGGGTTTCCAGAAAAAGCCGAGCGCGTAACAACTGGCGATATTCTGCCCGCCGCATCAGGCCGTGCCGGTATAGTGGGGCAAGGCTGGCCTGCCCGAAAAGACGGGCGGCGAGCCATTGCAGCTGGTGAATGTCGCGCAGTCCGCCGGGGCCGTCCTTGATATTCGGCTCCAGGTGATAGGCCGTGTCGGAAAAACGCCGGTGACGCTGATCCTGCTCGGCAATCTTGGCGGCATAAAAGGACGTGGGATCCCAGGGGGGTTGCGCGCGCAGGTCCGCCTGCAGGGCTCTATACAGCCCCCTGGAGCCCGCCAGAAAGCGCATCTCGTGCAGGGTCGTGGCGATGCTGAGATCGGCGCGCGCCTCAGCCAGACACTGTGCTACCGTGCGCACGCTATGACCGACGGGACAGCCCCGATCCCAGAGCAGGGTGAAAAAACGGCTGACGAAGGCATCCCGTTGGGGATCGTCGCCATCCTCCACCAACACCAGAAGATCCAGATCGGAGCCTGGAAAGAGCCTGCCCCGGCCATAGCCACCTACGGCAATGAGGCTGGCATCGTGACGTTGGCGCCCGTCGTTGGCGTCGCGCCAGAGCTGCCGCAGGATCCCATCGTGCAACCTGGCGCGCTGGCGCAAGGGCGGACGAACCGGGGCAACTGCCGCTATAGGCTCCATCCCGGCGCGCGGGGTGGTAGTGGACGCCGTGGACCGCGTGGCCGTCACCTTCAGAGGGGATCGCCCGGCAACTGGGTCAGCACCTCGTGGCCATCCTCCGTGACCAGAATGGTGTGTTCCCATTGCGCCGAGGGGCTGTGATCCTTGGTGACGATGGTCCACCCATCGGGCAGAGCCTTGATGTGGCGCTTGCCGGCGTTGATCATGGGTTCGATGGTAAAGGTCATACCGGGTACCAGACGCAGCCCCTCACCGGGATTACCGTAGTGCAGCACCTGTGGCTCATCGTGGAAGACGCGGCCGATGCCGTGCCCGCAGAACTCGCGTACCACGGAGCAGTGCTGGGCCTCGGCGTAGCTCTGGATGGCATGGCCGATATCGCCCAGGGTCGCTCCCGGACGTACCTGGGCGATGCCGCGGACCATGCTCTCGTGCGCCACCTCCACCACCCGTCGCGCCTTCAAGGGTACGTTGCCCACCAGGAACATCTTGCTGCTGTCGCCGTGATAGCCATCCTTGATGACCGTCACGTCGATGTTGAGGATGTCCCCATCCTTGAGCACGCGATCACCGGGTATGCCGTGACAGATCACGTGATTGAGGGAAATGCAGACGGATTTGGGGTAGGGCGGATATTCCGGGCTTGGCTGGTAATTCAAGGGCGCAGGAATGGCGTCGAGATCGTTGACGATGTAATCGTGGCAGATCCGGTCCAACTCGCCCGTGCTGATGCCCGCCTGTACGTAAGGTGCGATCATTTTCAAGACCTGGGCCGTGAGTTGGCCCGCTACCCGCATCTTTTCCACTTCTTCGGGGCTGTGAATGTGTACGGGGGGGCGTTCCTGACTTCGACGCAACATGCATAACTCCTCGCGCGGCTATAAAAGTAGGGTCTCTGCCGCATCTAGAATCATTCTATCAGGACTGACCCGAGTGCGGTAGGCAAGAATCTCCACCCCTGCTTGCCGCGCCCGGCGCAGGGCCTCGGCGTATTGGGGATCGATGCTTTCCGCTGGCGCGAAACCCTGGCCATCCTCCCGCCCTATCAGAAAAACCAGAACCCCCCGTGCGCCCGCCGTCACCACTTCCTGTAGCGACTGCAGGTGCCGTCGCGCACGCAGGGAGACCGCATCGGGAAACCGCACGACGCCATCGGCGTCCAGGAGTGTACAGGATTTTACCTCCACATAGGCGGGGGGCTTGTCCGACCCCTCCAGAAAAATGTCGACGCGGGCGTGATCCCCGTAGGGCACTTCACGCCGCAGCAGCGGATAACCGGCAAGTTCCGGGATGTTGCCCATTGCGATGGCTTCCGCGACGACGGCGTTGGGCCTTTGGGTGTTGATGCACACCCAACTGCTTCCGCTCCAGTAGAGCTCCCAGGTCCAGGGATACTTGCGCCGTGAGGACGGCTGATGGGACAGCAGTACCGGCTGCCCCGGTGTGGCACAACTGCGCATGCTGCCGGAATTGGGACAGTGTACGGTGACTGTCTGGCCGTCCTCCAGGCGACAGTCCGCCAGAAAGCGTTGATAACGGCGCAGTAGCGTGGCGGGGATCAGGGCAGGCAGGTCCATGGCCGGAAGTATAGCGCGGCGGACGCAGACCCGTACCAGACCTGCTAGATTCTGTTCATCTCCCAAATCAGGGCAGTGCAGGCATCGGACAGAACCACCATCGCCGGCGTGACCACCATCAGGATGCGATCGTTGCTCAGGGGATAGAAGCAGGCACGGTGCTGTTGGCAGCGGATCGTGATTTCCTGCTCCCGACACTCACCCAGTTCATCGCTGATATGCCCGGCCAGACGTGCCAGTGCAGCACCGGCAATCCCGATCAGGCGGGCATCGCCGACGGTACGCCCGCCTTCCAGGAGGAGGGTCCCGTCGCCGGCGATGAGGGCAAGACCCAAAATCTCTGGGCAGATACTCTGCAGGCGTTGATGAAGTGAATTGAACGCTTCCGGGGACATGGGAGGCTCCTTGGGTCAGTTGGTGGCGCGTCAACGCGGTGGCGGATAGTGAAAGTCAGCGGCATCCACCAGATCGGGACCGCTGTCGAGTTCAGCAAACCAGTCCAGAAAGGCGGCAACGGTTTCCTTGCCGCGGAATGAGGCGCCGTGCTGCGGCACGATCCATTCCACATCCATGCCGCGCACCATCTCTGCCCACAGCGCACAGACTTTGCGTCCCCCCATGTAGCGACGATGAAAAGCCTCCATCCCGGCACTTGCCCGATGCGCCGCAAAGGCTGCGGTACCCTCGATGACCGCTGCCGCCCCACTGCCGGAGACCAGATTGGCGCCGACATCTCCAGAAAAAAGAATGCGCGATATGGGATCGTACACATGGAAATTGCCGACCGCGTGCAGATAGTGGGCAGGAACGATGGCCAACTCCTGTCCCCCGAGCTCGACCCACATGCCAGCAGGGGGAATACCAATGACCCGGCCCGTCGTCATGCCCTTGGTACAAAAATGTGGCAGAAAACGGGTCCATTCCTCGGCAATGAGGATCTTGGCCTCGGTGATGAGCAGCCAACCGTTGGCCGAAGCAACGATGTCCGGGTCCTCGTGAGAGGCAAAGACGTAATCCAGGTGGGATGGCAAGAAGTGCTCGGCCATGCCTGCCAGGAGATGCTTGTAGGTCAGGTTGCCACCCGGGTCCAGAAGCATCCCTTCCCCCTCATGGACGATGAGGAATTGGTTGGCCTGGATACCGTCACCCTCCACGAGGTCGGTAAAAGCGATACATTTGTGAGACGTGTCGGCATACAAAACGGTAGACACCTGAGCTAGCTCCCTGATTAGGAACAATGGTACCTAAATAGTCTAACGTATTATTTTTGGAATGGCGAATGGCATTCCGGGTGGTACGGCTGCAGGCCGAGTGCCTCAACCCTGCGGCCAGAGCGGTGCACCGCAGTGCAGGCGCTGGATTGCCCAATTCCGCCAGGTGGTGGCATCTGCCCCCATCAGATCGGCGGGAAGATCCCAGCCGAGGTAGCGCAGGCAGAATTCCCAGGCTCTACCCGGTGATCCGGCAACGCCTGGCGCCCCGGCGCTCTTGGAGAGCTTGCGCCCGCGATCATCGCGGATGAGAGGCAGGTGGGCGTACCCGGGATGCGGCAGGTCCAGGGCGGCTTGCAGCTGCCGCTGGACCCCCGTCAGCGGCAGGAGATCCTCACCGCGGACCACCTCCGTTACCCCCTGAAAACCGTCGTCCACCACCGACGCGAGGACATAGGCGATGATCTGGTCGGCGCGCAGCAGGGCGGGTGGAGGGTGCTGGACTGTGGGATGCTGTGGGCCGCGCCACCGATCCTCCCAAGCTTCCATGGCCCGTGGCCCTGGGCGAAGCCGCCATGCGCGCGCCTTGGCTGGCGGCCGTTCCAGACAGGGACAGTTGCCGGCGCTTTGCTGCAAAGCCGCGCGGCTGCACCCGCAGGGATAGGCGATACCGGTCGCCATGAGCTGGTTCAATGCCGCGCCATAGCGCTCCAGATGTTGGGATTGCCAGAGAATGGCGCCATCCCATTCCAGGGCCAGTGCTTCCAGCTGGGCGAGGATGGTGCTGGCGGCGCCGGGCTGCAGGCGTGGGCGATCCAGATCCTCCATGCGCAGGTACCACAGTCCTCCAGCTCCCTTGGCAGACAGGTAACTGCCGATGGCGGCGAGCACGGAGCCCGCGTGGAGCGGACCGCTGGGAGTGGGGGCAAAACGACCACGAACCGGCGACGGCACGGAAGGGCTGACTTGCGTTTGCGTGGAGGACGGCGGCATGCTCGCACTATAGTGAATTGGTGAAACCTGCCCAAGGGAAATGGTGGGCCCAGGTATGGTGTTACCGAGAGAACGTTGACGGTCTGGGAGGAGGATGGACCATGCAGCCGGGCGAGTTTCGCCTCATCGAAGTACTCCGCAGCGCCTTGGGGGAAACCGATCCCGACCTGCTCGTGGGTATGGGCGATGACGCGGCGGTGGTGCGTTGCCGGGAACCGGTGACCATCTGTAGCGACACCCTGGTGGCGGGTCGTCATTTCTTTGCCGATGTGGCTGCCACGGATCTTGCTTGGAAAGCCTTGGCGGTGAATCTCAGCGATCTGGCGGCCATGGGTGCCATACCCCGCTGGGCTCTGCTGAATTTGAGTCTGCCCGCGGGGCAAAACTGCGACTGGGGCCTCTGGGTGGAGGACTTTGCTGCGGGTTGGCGCGCCCTGGCCAAGCCCAGTGGACTGCGCCTCATCGGCGGCGATACCGTCGCAACGGACGGCCCGCTCACCCTCACCGTCACCGTGCTGGGCGCCCAGCGCGATGCGCCCATGCGCCGGGACGCCGCCCGCCCCGGCCAGGGTGTCTGGGTCAGTGGTTGCATCGGAGACGCCGCCGCCGCCCTGGACATCGCCTGGTCCGCCCGCGCTTTGCCGGCGCGCCCACCCGCAGGCTTGAGCACGCAGGCCCAATGGGCACTGGAGCAGCGCAGGTTGCGCCCGACACCGCGGACGGCCCTGGGGGAGGCAGCGGCGCGTTGTGGGGTGGCCTGTGCCCAGGACATATCCGACGGTTTCGTCGCCGATCTCGGCCACATCCTTCAGGCTTCTGGGGTCGGTGCACGGATCTGCGTCGATGACCTGCCCATCAGCGTTGCCCTGCGCCCGGCCCTGGGGGAGGATTGGGAGGCCTGGCAGCGTTGGCCGCTGACGGGCGGTGACGATTATGAGCTCATCCTCTGTGTGCCCCCGGAGCTAGAAGATACGCTGCGTGGGATTGGTCGCGAGACCGGCGTACCGCTCACGCGCGTGGGCGAGATCGCCCCGGCGGAGGTGGGGCTCGAGCTGCGCTGGCGCGGAGAGCTTCGCCGAATCGACGGACACGGAGGGCACCAACATGTCTTCTGAAGCCCGTATCTTCCTACCCTGGCGGCCGGCCCATTTGCCCACCGCACAGCGGCTAGCCGCTTGGGGGCAACGGGCAGGCTGGCGGGTGCGTCTGGAACTTGTCCAGCATTTGCCCGAGGTATCGGGCCTCGCCCTGGCTTTGGGGGATTTCCCGGAGCGCGAGCGTTGGCTCGACGGCGGCCCCCACCGGCACGCCCTCGATCCCCTGGACTGGCCGGCCATGGCGCAGTGGGGCCAGCGCCACTGGCCTTTGACCGACATGCCGAAAAGTTTTTTTGGCGATGCGCCGGGCGTTTTACCCGGGGAGGACTGGCGCCGGGATGAGGGTCTCGCCCTGGATCTTGCCCCCCCGGAGTGGGCGCTGCTGCAACTGGGACTGCGGCATGGGGTGACGCTAGCCACCGCCGAGTCCTGCACTGCCGGCAGCGTGGCCGCCCGTGTTGCCGCCCTGCCAGGTTCTTCTGCGGTCCTGCGTGCGGGCCTCGTCACCTACGCCAATGCCGCCAAGGAGAGTCTTTTGGGTGTCGCGGCGACGACCCTGGCGCGCCACGGTGCCGTTTCCGAGGCGGTGGTTCTGGAGATGCTGGCAGGCGCCCTGGAGCACGGCGACATGGCCCTGGCCATCAGCGGTATCGCCGGTCCTGGGGGCGCCGTCCCAGGCAAGCCCGTGGGCACCGTCTGTATCGCCTGGGGACGGCGTGGTGGTCCCGGCCGTGCCGCCGTCCACCATTTTTCCGGCGACCGCTGGGCCGTACAGTACGCCGCCGGTAGTGTGGCCCTCGGCAGGCTCATCGCCATGCTGATGGAGTGAAACGCTCCACGCAGCGTGGGGCGCTTTCCATTGGTCATTGTCAGCGCCTCGGTTAGAATGCGGCAAGCACACGGCGCAGTGTCGCGCCGCCGAAGTCCGGTCTTCGGCGTATCCCTCACATAGGAGAGCAGTGACCCATGGATGAACATCGCAGCAAGGCCCTGGCCGCCGCCCTGTCACAGATCGATAAACAGTTTGGCAAGGGTGCGATCATGCGCCTGGGGGAGCAGAGCGCCGTCAAGGATATCCAGGTGTACTCCACGGGTTCCCTGGGACTCGACCTGGCGCTAGGGGTCGGTGGCCTGCCGCGCGGACGCGTGGTGGAGATTTACGGTCCCGAATCCTCGGGTAAGACCACCCTCACCCTGCACGCCATTGCCAGTTGCCAAGCCAGTGGTGGCACGGCAGCCTTCATCGATGCCGAACACGCCCTGGACCCAAGCTATGCCCAGAAGTTGGGGGTGGATCTCGAAAATCTCCTGATCTCCCAGCCCGACACCGGTGAACAGGCATTGGAAATCGCCGATATGCTGGTGCGCTCCGGGGCCGTCGACCTCATCGTCGTGGATTCCGTGGCAGCCTTGACGCCCAAGGCCGAGATCGAGGGGGAAATGGGCGACTCCCACGTCGGTCTACAGGCACGCCTCATGAGCCAGGCCTTGCGCAAACTCACGGCCAATATCTCCCGTACCAATACCCTGGTCATCTTCATCAATCAGATCCGCATGAAGATCGGAGTGATGTACGGCAGTCCGGAAACTACCACCGGTGGTAATGCCCTCAAGTTCTACGCTTCAGTGCGCCTGGATATCCGCCGTATCGGTACCATCAAGAAAGGGGATGAGATCCTGGGCAGCGACACGCGGGTGAAGGTGGTAAAAAACAAGGTGGCGCCGCCCTTTCGCGAGGCCGAGTTCGCCATTTATTATGGCGAGGGGATCTCGCGCCTGTCGGAGTTGGTGGATCTCGGTGTCAAGTTCGATATCATCGAGAAAAGTGGCGCCTGGTATAGCTACAAGGGTGAGCGGATTGGGCAGGGCAAGGACAACGCGCGCCAATTCCTCAAGGAACGGCCCGAGATGGCCAAGGAAATCGAAGAGCGGGTTCGCGCTGCCGCCAACGGTCACCCCCTGGCCTTTGCCGAGGAAGGACCCGTCGTCGCTGCCGAGGCGGGCGATTGAACCGTGCCGAGCCCTGCTCCCGCGCCACTCTGGAAGCCTGCGCGCTGCGCCACCTGGCGCGGCGCGAGTATGCGCGGGCGGAATTGCGTCGGCTCCTGCAGCGCACCTGTGCCGACCCGGCCGTGGTGGACGCCGTTCTCGATGAGCTGGAGGCGCAAGCTCTGCTGAGCGATCTGCGTTTTGGGCAAGCACGTTTGCGTAGCACCTGCCAGCGTGGTTTCGGTCCCTGGCGCTTGCGCCACGATCTGCAGCGTGCCGGGGCCGATGTGGACAGCGAATCGCTCGTGGCGGAGACCGATTGGCACAAGATCGCCAGCGTCGCCCTGGAAAAACGCTTTGGCAGCGTGGCTCCGGATTCCGCCAAGGAGTGGGGCCGACGCGCCCGCTTCCTGCAGGCGCGCGGATTTCCCGGAGAGATCATCGCAGCCGTCCTCCGAGCGCATTATGGTACCCACCACCCGGAATTTCCGGCGGACTGAATCCTCCATTACCACCCGACTGGAAGCATCATGAGATCCCAAGCCATACGCCAAGCCTTTCTCGATTTTTTCGCTGCCCGCGGCCACGAGATCGTACCCTCGAGCCCGCTGGTGCCGCGCAACGATCCCACCTTGCTCTTCACCAACGCCGGCATGGTGCCCTTCAAGGATACCTTTTTGGGGCTGGAGCAGCGGCCGTATCGCCGGGCCGTGTCGGCACAACGGTGCATGCGCGCCGGCGGCAAACACAACGATCTGGAAAACGTCGGCTACACCGCGCGCCACCACACCTTTTTTGAAATGCTGGGCAATTTTTCCTTTGGCGACTACTTCAAGCGCGAGGTCATCGGCTATGCCTGGACCTTTCTCACGGAAGTGCTCAAGTTGCCACCAGAGCGCCTCTGGGTGACGGTCTTTGCCGAGGATCGAGAGGCGGAAGACATCTGGCTGCGGGAAATGGGCATCGACCCGGCACGTTTTTCCCGTTGTGGCGAAAAGGACAATTTCTGGAGCATGGGCGACACCGGTCCCTGCGGTCCCTGCTCGGAGATCTTTTACGATCACGGTCCGGAAATCCCCGGAGGGCCGCCCGGGAGCCCCGACGCCGACGGCGATCGCTATATCGAGATCTGGAATCTCGTCTTCATGCAGTACGATCGCGATTCCAGCGGCCGTCTGACGCCATTGCCGAAACCCTCCGTCGATACCGGCATGGGCCTCGAACGCCTGGCGGCGGTACTCCAGGGTGTGCACAACAACTACGACACCGACCTCTTCCAACCCCTCATTCAGGCAGCGGCAGACATCTCTGGCAAGGTCTATGGTGCCGATCCAGCGGCAGATACGAGTCTGCGCGTCCTGGCCGATCACGTTCGCGCCTGTAGTTTTCTCATGGCCGACGGTGTCCTGCCGAGCAATGAAGGGCGTGGCTATGTGCTGCGCCGAATCATCCGTCGCGCCGTCCGTCACGGCCGCAAACTGGGCCTTGGCGATATCTTCTTCCATCGTCTGGTACCGCCACTGGTGAGCGTCATGGGTGAGGCCTACCCCGAGTTGCGCCGGGCGGAACGGGACATCCAGGGACATCTGCGGCGCGAGGAGGCGCGCTTTCGCGAAACCCTGGAACGCGGGCTCGAGCTGCTCGAGGAGGCCATTGGCGGCCTCGCTCCCGGCGCGCCCATTCCGGGAGAGGTCATCTTCCGCCTTTCGGACACCTACGGCTTCCCGGTGGATCTTACGGCCGACATTGCCCGGGAACGTGGTCTCGCTTTGGATATGCCGGGTTTTGAGGCGGCTCTGGCCGAGCAACGCCAGCGCTCGCGAGCCGCTTGGGTGGGCAGCGGCGAAGTGAAGGCCGATCGGCTGTATCACGATCTTGCCATGGAACTGCCGGCGACGGAGTTTCTCGGTTACGGCGGCTGCAGCGGTGCCGGTCGGGTACTGGCACTCATTCGCGATGGGCAGCGCGTGGATGTGCTGCGGGCGGGCGAAACGGGCAGCGTGATTCTCGATCAGACGCCCTTCTATGGTGAATCCGGCGGCCAGGTGGGCGATAGGGGTCTCCTGACGGATGCCGCGGGCTTGCGCTTTGTGGTCCAGGACACCCAGAAACCCGTGGCCAGCCTGCATCTGCATCTGGGTCGTGTGGAGTCTGGCGAACTGCGTCTGGGTCACATCGTCCATGCCGAGGTGGACAGCGACGCACGTGCCGCCACCGCCGCCCACCACTCGGCGACGCATTTGCTCCATGCGGCATTGCGCACTCTGTTGGGCAGCCACGTGCAGCAGAAAGGCTCGCTAGTGACGCCGGAGCGTCTGCGCTTCGATTTCAGCCATCCGGAACCACTGACACTGGCGCAACTACAGAGTCTCGAAAACTGGGTCAATGCCGCAGTGCGCGCCAATGTCGTCGCCGACGTCCAGGTCCTGCCCATTGCCCAGGCCCAATCCCTGGGCGCCTTGGCCCTGTTCGGTGAAAAATACGGCGAGGAGGTGCGGGTGCTGCGTCTGGGCGATTATTCCCTGGAATTTTGCGGCGGTACGCACGTGCAGGCCACGGGTGATATCGGCTGTTTCAAGATCTTGGCAGAAAGTGGCGTCGCCGCTGGTATCCGGCGCATCGAAGCCGCTGCCGGTGCTGCGGCCATTGCCGCCGTGCAGCTGGACGAACAGCGTCTGCGCGCAGCCGCAGCCCTGCTGCACGTCGCTCCGGCGGAGCTGGATCAGCGTCTGGCACAGACTCTGGAGCGCCAACGCCAGCTGGAAAAGGAACTGGAGCGTTTGCGTCAGAAACTGGCGGCTCAGGCAGGGGAGCGGCTGGCTTCTGCTGTCGAGGACATCGCCGGAGTACCCGTGCTGGTGCAGCAGATCGACGGCATGGACGGCAAGGGCCTGCGCGAACTCGTGGATCGTCTGCGCAGCCAGATCCCCCATGGCATCCTGCTCCTGGCGGGTGTGCAAAACGATAAGGTCGCGCTCATTGCCGCCGTCAGCAAGGAGCTAACGGATCGGGTAGCGGCGGGACCCCTGGTCCATGCCGTGGCAGAGGTGATGGGCGGCAAGGGCGGTGGTCGGGCCGATCTGGCGCAGGCAGGGGCGGAGCATCCCGAGCAGTTGACCGCAGCCTTTGCCCTGGCGCGAGCATGGCTCGAGCAGCGACTGTCCGCCGCCTGAGATGGTTCTGATGCGACTGGTGCGGATCGGCGACAGTGGGTATGCTCTGAAACGAATGCACCCAAATTGACGAGGAACTCGCCCGGGATGAGCAGACCTGCAGAGGATACGGAAGCGCTGGAGCAGCTGCTGCTCGCCACTGCCCGTGGGGATCAGCAGGCCTTCAAGCGCTTTTACGACTGCAGCTCGGCGCATCTATACCCGGTTGCCCTGCGTATACTCCGAGAGGAAGGCAAAGCCGCAGAATGTCTTCAGGAGGCCTATCTCAAAATCTGGCTGCGGGCAGCGGATTACGAGAAGGGGCGCTCACCGCTGGCCTGGGCAGCGGCCATCGTGCGCTATCAGGCCATCGACTTTTTGCGGCGTCTGCCCAAGGATCTGCCGGAGTGGGAGGAGCCCGACTGGGAACATGCGGATTTTTCGGCCGACAGCGGCTCTGGTCCCTGTGCCCGCGAACGGCGGCTCTTGGAGGAGTGTCTGGCGCAGCTGCCCCAGGATCAACGCCAGGCCATATCCCAGGCATTCTACCGTGCCGCAACCTATGAGGAAGTGGCGCAGTTTTCCGGGACGGCGCTGGGCACCGTGAAAAGTTGGATTCGTCGAGGACTGTTGGCCCTGCGGGAGTGTCTGGAACATGGAGCTGCGTAAATCTCCGAAGCTTGCCGAACTGTTGGCTGCCAGCTATGTGCTGGGCACGCTGCAGGGAAGGGCGCGGCTGCGGTTTGCGCAGTTGATACGCCAGCGGCCCTGGCTTGCCCGCATCGTCGCACGCTGGGAGGATGCACTCTTGCCCAAGGCCCTGGTGGGACCAACGCGGGAGGCACCAGCGGCCGTCTGGCACGCCGTGGAAGCGCAGTTGCCCGGACATGTGCCGTCGCGGATCCAGGATGCGTCATCCACCCGGCCCTGGTGGCGGGCGTCCTGGTGGCCGGCACTGAGCGCGGCGTTGACGGTGGCCTTGCTGGTGGTTTGGCTCTGGCCTGGGCCGGCACCGATGCCCTACATGGCGGTACTCACCAACCCGCAGGGTAAGCCCACTTGGGTGATCCAGGCCAATGCCCACGACATGCGCCTGCGCACATTGGAAAATGTCGCCCTGCCGCGCGGACGCAGTTATCAGCTTTGGGCTCTGGTACCGGACCACAAGCCCATCTCCATGGGCCTGTTGCCGACCTCGCCCAGTGAATCGCCCGTGCTGCCGGCGCCAGATCATATCGATATGCGTTCCGTGGAACTGGTGGCGGTGACCATGGAGCCCGCCGGAGGCTCGCCCACGGGGCAGCCCACCGGTCCCATCCTGTTCAAGGCCTATCTCGTCCGCTCCTGAGATTTGGTGGGCTTGTTTGGGTTAGTGCATCCGGATCCGGTGCACCCGCGTAAAGATGTGCGGGGCCCGTGACGCGCCCTGCGGTTTTTCACCCCATTTGGAGTAGGTCCATGCACAAGGAGAAAACCATGTCGTCCGAAATGCTGAACACCCACGACCGTCGCGACTTTTTCAAGAAGAGTGCACTTTTTTCCCTCGGACTCGCCGCTGCCGGCAGCCTCCTGCCCAGTGTGGCCCTTGCCGGTTCCATGGCCAAGCCTAGTCCCAAAGGCGATCTGGATATTCTCAACTTTGCCCTGAATGCCGAACATCAGGCCATCGCCGCGTACCAGGTCGGGGCTGAGAGCAAACTGCTGGAGCCAGCGGTGCTCAAGGTGGCCCTGTCCTTCCAGAAAGACCACGAGGCCCACGCCGCCATCCTGCAGGAGACCATCGAAAAGCTGGGCGGTAAGCCGGTGGCGCCCAAGGCACCCCTCAATGAGCCCATGGCCAAGCTCGCCGCCGCCTGGAACTTCCCGGTGGACAAGCTGAAGACGCAAAAGGACGTCCTCGAGTTTGCGGCGGGTCTCGAAATTGGTGCGGCCAAGGCATACCTGAGCGTGGTTCCCAAGTTCAGCAATCCGGAGCTCGCGCATGCGGCCGCCAATATCGAGGGCGACGAGGCCATGCATTTTGCGGTGTTGCGCAATGCCCTGGGAGAGTTCCCGGTCCCTGCCGCGTTCATTTCGGCCATGCCGAGCTGAGCGACTCCGGACCCAAAGCAAACGCCCCTCTGGGGCGTTTTTTGTGTGCGGCGGGGGGCTCAGGCACCGAGCACCCCAAGATCCCGTGCCTTTGCCCTTGACGCTTTCTGGTGGGAGTTCTAGCATCTGCGGATGATTGTCACAGTCAACGATCAAGCTTACGAGGCGCGCGACGGCACGGACGTTGCGGAGCTTTTGCAGAATCTCGGCTTTGCTGGCCAGCGCGTAGCGGTGGAATTGAATCGCGAAGTCCTCCCCCGAAGTCTCCACGCCCAAACGCGCTTGCGCGAAGGCGATCGCCTAGAGATCATTCGCGCCGTCGGCGGCGGGTGACCCGCTCCCACTCGCTCAATCCTTCAGGGAAAAATCATGCACGACGAGGATCTACTTCGTATCGGTGAACGCAGTTTCCGTTCCCGTCTTCTGGTGGGCACGGGTAAGTATCGAGATTTTGCGCAGACCCGAGCGGCCATCGACGCAGCGGGTGCACAGATCGTCACCGTCGCCCTGCGCCGGGTGAATCTCGGGCAAGATCCCAAGGAACCCAATCTGCTGGATGTTCTGCCGGCGGATCGCTTCACCATCCTGCCCAATACTGCGGGCTGCTATACGGCGGAGGATGCCATTCGCACCTGTCGTCTGGCTCGTGAACTGGGGGGTTGGGATCTCGTCAAGCTGGAGGTGATTGGCGATGCCGATACCTTGTACCCGGATATGCGGCAGACCTTCATCGCCGCCGAAAAGCTCATTGCCGAGGGCTTTCAGGTGATGGTGTACAGCACCGACGACCCGGTAGCCTGCAAGGCCTTTGCCAGCATGGGCTGCGTGGCCGTGATGCCGTTGGCGGCACCCATCGGCTCTGGGCTTGGTATCCGCAATCCCTATAATCTGCGCATCATTCTCGAACAGGCGACGGTACCCATTCTCGTGGATGCGGGGGTGGGCACGGCCTCGGACGTCGCTGTGGCCATGGAACTCGGCTGTGATGGCGTACTTCTGAATACGGCCATTGCCGCCGCGCGCGATCCCCTGCTCATGGCCCAGGCCATGCGGCTGGGGGTGGAGGCGGGGCGCGCCGCCTTTCGCGCCGGAAGGATGCCACGCAAGCTCTACGCCAATGCCAGCAGTCCTTTGGAAGGAACCTTCTTCTGATGCAGGCCGAAGACGCCTTGGAGTACGCTCGCCATGCCGATCTGGACCGCCATTTTCTGGAGGCCGTGGAACGACTGGTGATGGGACAGGTAAGCGTTGGCGCGCCGCCGGCCTACGCCGAGGACTGGGAGGAAGCCGAGCGGCTCATCGCCCGTCTGGCCGATCAAGGGGTGGGCGTGCGTCTGGAGCACGTGGTGGACGAACATGGCGGCCGCTGGCGCTGCTATCTGGACTGGCAGGACGCGGTCAGCCTCGAATGGCAGATGGTGGATCTGGAGGAGTCTACGGCAGCACGCGCCGTCACCCGCGCAGCCCTGGTCTGGTATTACCAACAGGAATTGAGTTCGGCCAATGCACAACCACCCGATGCCTGGGCCTATTTCGAGGTGCTGGAGCGGCTGGGTATGGCCCGCGACTTCTTGAGCCGTGCCCTGGAGGACCATCCCGTACTGGCTGCCGAAGCGGAACTGCGCAATCAGTATCAGGAAATCCAAGAACGCTTCAACGCCCTCTACGATCTCGCCAATCGGCTTTTCGATCAGCGTCTGGAATCACCCCGTCTCGGTACCATGCACTAGCCATGCACATCCACATCCTCGGTATCTGCGGCACCTTCATGGGCAGTTTGGCGCGGATCGCCCAGGCCGCAGGACACCGAGTGACGGGGGTGGATGCCAACATCTACCCGCCCATGAGCGACTTGCTGGCGGCCACGGGCATCGAGCTGACCTTGGGGTATGAGCAGGCGCTGCCTTCGCCGCGGCCCGACCTCGTGCTGGTGGGTAACGCCCTGTCGCGCGGCAACCCGGCCGTGGAGGCGGTGCTCGCGGAAGGAATTCCCTACGACTCTGGCCCCGCCTGGTTGACGCGGGAACTGCTGGCGGGGCGCTGGATCCTGGCCGTCGCCGGAACCCACGGCAAGACCACGACGACATCCATGCTGGCCTGGATTCTGGAGTATGCCGGCCTTGCGCCGGGCTTTCTCATTGGCGGCGCGCCCAGGAATTTTCCGGAGTCCGGGCGGCTTGGCAGCGGCCCTTTTTTCGTCATCGAGGCCGATGAATACGATACGGCCTTTTTTGACAAACGGGCCAAGTTTGTCCACTACCGTCCCCGCACCGTGATTCTCAACCACCTGGAATACGATCATGCCGATATCTACCCCGACCTTGCCGCCATCGAGACCCAGTTTCATTACCTCTTGCGTACGGTGCCGGCCAACGGGCAAGTACTCTATCGCAGCGGGATTCCGGCTCTGGAGCGGGTGCTGGCGCGCGGATGTTGGTCCGAGGCTATTCCCTTCGCCGATGGCGCCGATTGGGACCTGAAGCTGGAGGATCCCGCGGGTTCCGCTTGGCAAATTCTGGAAGACGGGCGCGCGGTGGGCCAGGTGGAGTGGGACCTCTATGGCCGTTTCAATGCCGAAAACGGGCTGGCGGCCATTCTTGCCGCGCGCCACGTGGGCGTGCCCGTGGCGAGCTCCTGCGCCGCGCTCGCGCATTTCGCTGGCGTACGCCGCCGCCTGGAAGAACGGGGCAGGGTGGCGGACATTCGGGTGTACGACGATTTTGCCCATCATCCTACGGCCATTGCCGCGACGCTGCGGGCCCTGCGCGCCCGACAGCCCCATGGAAGGCTTCTGGCGGTACTGGAGCCCCGCTCCAATACCATGCGCCTGGGTGTGCATCGCGGCCAGCTGGCGGAAAGTCTGGCCGCAGCCGATGCCGTTTTCGTCTACGCGCCTCCGGATTTATCCTGGGATGTCGCCGCAGCGCTGGGGCAGCCGGAGCGCGTGTTTTCGGATCTCGACATGCTGGTGGATGCCGTTGCCACCAGCGCACGCCCGGGCGATCATATCCTGGTAATGAGCAACGGCGGCTTTGGCGGCATCCACGAGCGTCTGCTCCGCGCCCTGGAAGCGCGTCAAAGCACTTGTGCGGCGGTGCACGGTGGTGGCGGATAGGCAGATGGCTCGGCGCATCGGAGTGGCCATAACGGGTGCCTCTGGCGCCCCCTACGCCCAGCGGCTCCTGCAACGGCTCCTGGCGGCGGACTGCGATGTGGCCGTGGTATTTTCAGCGGCAGCGCGCATCGTCTGGCGCGAGGAACTCGGTCAGGAGCTGCCAACGCCCATGGAAGCACTGACGGAGAGTCTCCGTGCCGGTCTGCCGCGCACCGGCACGCTGCGCTGCTACGACGAGCGCGACTGGTTTTCGCCATTGGCGTCGGGATCGCACGCGCCCGAAGCCTTGGTCATTTGCCCCTGTTCCGGAGGGACCCTTGCGGCCGTCGCCCAGGGCCTGTCCAACAACCTCGCGGAACGGGCCGCCGATGTCATGCTCAAGGAAGGGCGCAAGCTCATCCTCGTCCCGCGCGAAAGCCCCATCTCCGCCATTCATCTCGAAAACATGTTGAAGCTCGCTCGTCTGGGGGTGACCATTCTGCCGGCGAGTCCCGGGTTCTATACCCGGCCCCAGAGTATCGACGAGTTATTGGACTTCGTCGTCGCGCGCATCTTGGATCAGTTGGATCTTGGCCGCGATTTCGGTCCGCAGTGGGGTCTCTGAGGCGTCCGCGCAGGGCGATACCAAGCGGTAGTTACCCATGTGCGCTGGGGCGCACCCGAATCGTGGCGACGAGACCTGGGGTTACCCGCACAGCGCCCTGCCTGCATAAAGCCACTGGGTCGGGAACCTCTGCCTCCACGCAGGGTCGGATTTTGTGTCTTCGTTTAGGGGACATCCGCCCATAGACCCACGCAGGAGAACGGACATGGTCAAATCGTGGCAAGAGGAAGATGGCGTGCTACAGCCGGCTTTTGCCAGTCGCAGCATGGATTGCTCCGTACCCAAATATCGCTTGCCGGATAAAGAAATGGACGCGCGCACCGCGTATCAGCTCATCCACGACGAGCTCATGCTCGATGGTAACGCGCGTCTGAACCTCGCAACCTTCGTGACCACGTGGATGGAACCGGAGGCCGAACGCCTCATGGCCGAGACCTTCGACAAGAACATGATCGATAAGGACGAGTATCCCCAGACGGCAGAAATCGAAAGCCGCTGTGTCAACATGCTGGCGCGCCTTTTTCACGCGCCGCAGCAGGGGAAGGCCGTCGGTGTCTCTGCCATTGGTTCCAGCGAGGCGGTCATGCTGGCGGGCATGGCACTCAAATGGCGCTGGCGACAGGAAAGGGAAAAGGCAGGTCAGTCGGCACAAAGACCCAATCTGGTTCTCGGGCGAAATGTACAGGTGGTATGGGAAAAGTTCTGCCGTTATTGGGAGGTGGAGCCGCGCTACCTGCCCATGAAAGAAGGCCGTTATACCTTGTCGCCAGAGGCCGTGGTCGCTGCCGTGGATGCGCATACCATCGGCGTGGTGGCGGTTCTGGGAACGACCTTTACCGGCGAGTACGATCCCGTCGCGGCTATCCACGAAGCCCTGGTGCCCTTGACGGAGAAACTGGGCCGCCCTGTGCCCATTCATGTCGATGCCGCCAGTGGCGGCTTCGTTGCCCCCTTTTTGCAGCCGGATCTGGCCTGGGATTTCCGTTTACCCCAGGTGGTGTCCATCAACTGTTCTGGGCACAAATACGGCCTCGTATATCCGGGAGTTGGCTGGGCGCTCTGGCGCGATCGCGACTTTCTGCCCGATGAACTGATCTTTCACGTCAATTATCTGGGCGGCGATATGCCCACCTTTACCTTGAATTTTTCCCGTCCTGGTAACCAGATCGTCGGCCAATATTACAATTTTCTGCGACTTGGGCGAGAAGGTTATACTCGGATCCTGAAAAATCTGCAGGATACGGCTCTGTGGTTGGCGAAGGCCCTGGAAGGGATGGGAATATTCCAGGTCATCGGTGGTGGCGACACCATCCCCGTCATCGCCCTACGCCTACGCCAGGATGTCCGCCATTACGATGTCTTTGCCATTTCCGATGCCCTGCGGCGGCGCGGCTGGCAGGTGCCAGCCTACACCTTGCCCGCGGATTGCGAGGATATCGCTATTCTGCGCCTCGTCATTCGCGAAGGTTTCAGTCGCGATCTTGCCGAATTGTTGCTCAAGGATTTCAAGGAAGCCGTGCACGAGCTCGATCACGGTAACGCCCATGCGCGGGTGCACAAACCTGTGTTTCATCACAACTGAGAGCCATCACGGCAGGCATTCCGCTACGGATTGCCCGCCGCTTGTCTCTCAGTTTTTGATGGTGCTATCGAAATACGCACCGATGGCCAGGTTGAAGCGGGTGTGCCAAGCGCCGTCGTCGGGTCCAGTAAAGGCCATGGTCGCGTTGCGACCGCTGATCACATCGGCCCAGACGTAAATGGGATTGGCGGCAAACTCGATGCCGGCCACATTCAGCTGCACGTCGCCGACTCGGTGTGGACGGGTGACGGTGCCGTCTTTGAAGCCGCCGCTGGTGCCGACATGCAGATAGCTGTAGTCATCTTAGAGACTGACCGTGTGTACAGGACCCCAGTGCACGGAAAAACTGCGTTTGAGGCTCGCACCGTAGAGCTGCCCTTTGGCCGGCATACGATAGGCGAAACCGTAGTTCTCAGCGATGATGGAGCTACGCGGCAGGATCACACCGCCATAGCTGGCGTTGCGCGGCACGTTATAGGCGTAGTCCACCGCCTGTAGCTTGAGGTTCCAGGGGCCCCAGGTGCCGTTCATAGCAGCGGTCACCGCCCAGCGCGTGCCCTGGCGATCTCCCGCCTGCAGCTGTCCACCCTTGGCTGCGACGGAAAAGACCGCGTGACGCTCTCCTGTGCTACCGTGCCAATGGTAGGCGAGACGGAGAGCACCACCGTTGTCGCTGTGGTAACCATCCGTGGCCACACCACCTGCATAGGTGCTGGGCTGTCCCAGATTGTCGTTCTTGAAGGCCCCAAGATTCACCTGCCAAGGACCATCCTCCAGGCGATATCCGATCCCTGCCGCCTGATGATCGGTAAACCCGGCATAATAGGCCAGACTACCCCGAAAGAATCGTAACCATAGGGAAGATTGCCAAAGGGTTCATGGAAAAGCCCGAATTTTATCTGTTGTCGATGGTACTTTTTGCCAAAATTATAGGCGAACCAGCCATAGTGTAAGTAGGCGTGGCAAAGTTGAGGTGAGTGATTCCTCTGATCCTCAGGATGAAGTCCCTAGAGTTTCCACAATCCTGCCCACCTCGCCTCAGGGATCAGCCGACAAAGGGTATCAATCCACCAGGACTGGCGCCATGATATGTGATTTTTCCTAAAGTAGCTCCTCGGCTCCATCCGTATGCTGAACATATTGATGTTCAATCAAGAAGGTCTTGAACTCCCGAGGGGCGGGGGCCAGCTGCTTACCTTTACGATGGACGAGGTGCCAGGCGCGCCGCAAGGGAAATCCGTCAACGGACAGGCTGCAGAGATATCCAGATTCCATTTTTACGATTACACTATGCCGCGCGACTACCGCAAGACCCATTCCTACCTTCACTGCCTGTTTGATGGCTTCGTTGCTGTTCATGACCAGGCTCTGCCGCAGTTGCAGGCCGCGTTCGCCAAAAAAGCGTAGGATGGCCTCGCGCGTCCCAGATCCCAGTTCGCGCAGAACGAAGGGCTCTTCGGCAATGCGTTGCAGGGGGATATTCAGTTCGTGGCGGAGCGGGTGACTGGCTGCGGCAATGACAATGAGGTCATTCCGGTGAAATGGCATTGCGACCAGACCAAGGGTCTGCGGTGGCTCACCCATGATGGCCATATCGATGTCATTGCGTTCTAAGGAGGCTAGAACTTCTTGTCGGTTGGCAATGTTCAGAATAACCTGCAATTGGGGATGCTGCTGCAGGAAGCGGGCTATCAGATCGACAGCAAAGGCATTGGCAGCAGAGGTCACGGCAATGCGTAACTGGCCGTCGTCCAACCTGCGCAGGTGTTCCAGAGCGCGGGAGAGTTGTTCGAGTGTGCCATGAATGCGCTGGCTCGCAGCCAGGATTTCTTCCCCGGCCTTGGTCAAAAAGACCTTCTTTCCCATCTGTTCCGTAACGGCTAAACCAATTTCTTCCTCTATCTTGCGCACCTGCAAGTAAACGGCCGATTGCGAGAGATGCAGCGTTCGAGCCGCCCTAGTATAGGAGTGAGTGAGCGCCAATGTACGGAGAATGTCCAACTGGCGAAGGGTGAGATTTTGCAAGTTCTATTCCGCGTTTTATCGATGTGTATCGTGCTTGGTCTGCAAATCGCTCTTTGCAGTGCTGCGGCTTGTTACGCCCAGTTCCATCATGGCGCGCTCCAGGGCAGCGAGAATGGCCGTCGGTGGCGGTGGACAGCCGGGGCAGGCCAAGTGCACTGGCAGTAGTCGGTCTACTGCACCCAAGGTAGCGTAACTCGATGTGAATGGCCCTATGCCGCATGCGCAATCCCCCAAAGCGACCACAACGCGTGGCTGCGGCATGGCGGCATAGGTGTCCTTGAGTGCGGCTGCCATATGACGAGTTACCGGGCCGGTGACCAACAGAACATCGGCATGGCGCGGGGAGGCCACGAAATGCAGCCCGGCCTGTTCAAGCGCGTAGTGTGGTCCACCCAGCGCCTGGATCTCCAACTCACATCCGTTGCAGGAACCGGCGTCCACGTGACGTATAGCGGCACTCTGCAAAAAGGGATTTTGTCCTTGTAACGAATCGGACTGATGGCGTTCACCTAATTTCCCCAGACGCCAAGCTTCCTTGAGAATACGGTACATTGGTTAAATTCTCCTCGGGACAGATCGCCTTTCACAGATCCTGTCCGCTATAGCTTAGGTTGAAGGATTTGTTGATGAGGGGGAAGTCGGCGACGATATCCTGACAAACCGCTTCCTCCAGGACCGGCCACAAAGACCAGGAGGGATCGTGAGGATGACAGCGGGCAATGTGTCCATCTTCCAGACGTAAGGCTACAAAAACCTCCCCCCGCCAGCCCTCACAGATTCCCAGACCTTCACCATCTTTAGGAAAAGCCTTCAGAGCGACCCGTGGGCTGCCGCCCGGTAGATTCGCCACGACGTTCTCCTGCCACCGCAGGCAGCGGAAGACTTCGGCGAAACGTACAGCCCAACGGGCCGCCACATCACCGCGGCGCGCGAGGGAGATTTCCATGGGATAGCGATCGTATGGCGGCGGCGCAAAATGCGTCCGTAAATCCCAGGCTTGGCCGCTGGCGCGACCGCTAAGACCTGCCATGCCCCAGTACGCGGCACGTTCCGCCGTGATGGGGCCGGTAGCGACTAGACGGTCCCGCAGACCAGCATGTTCCTGGAGCAGCAAATCCAGCGTTTCCAGGCGTCGGCGCCACGCCTTGCTGCTTTGCTCGATATGCTGCAATGCTCTGCCGTCGAGGTCCACGGCCACTCCACCGAGTTGGACGACATCCATCAGATAACGGTGCCCAAAAATCTCGGCGTTCTCACGCAGTAGTTCTTCCTTGATGGCCAGTAATTGGGTGAGTGCAAACGCCAGTCCGGCATCGTTACCAAGGGCGCCCAAATCGCCTAGGTGATTAGCCAGCCGCTCGCGCTCCAAACACAGCCCACGAAGAGCTAGGGCTCGCTGCGAAAGCTCAATTTCAGCGACGCTCTCCACGGCCATGGCATAGGACCAAGCGTAAGCGACGCTGCTGTCACCGCTGACACGTCCCGCCAGACGGAGCGCGGCATCGGGTGGCTGCCCGACGAAAAGACGTTCTATACCCTTATGGCAGTAACCCAGCCGCTCTTCGAGTTGGACAATCTGCTCACCAAGACACGTAAAGCGAAAATGCCCCGGCTCAATGGTCCCGGCATGAACCGGGCCCACTGGAATTTCGTGAAGATCCTGACCTGCTGGAGCGCGGTAGGAATAATCGATTTCGCCGGCGCAACTAAGGATATCTTCCGGAATATCGCTCATGGCCAAAGGATGTATATTGGCAGGCCAAGCGGCATGGCGTAACCAGGGACGCATATCGGGATTGCCCAACGGCTCCAGTCCCAGAAGATCACGGATGGCACGCTCCTGGCGGCAGGCCGTGGGAAACACCGAACTCAAGCTTGGGAATTCGCGCAGGTTTGCCGGTAAGGGCAATGTGCACCACAAATAACCAGACTCCGTTAAGAAAAAGGCATGGATGTTTGCCCCAGCAGTATCTTGGTGCTCGCCCCAGATACCGAGCAAGCGTCCTCCCTGCTGTCGAATGCGTTGCCCAAGTTGCTGCCAATAATCAGCAGCCAGGCGGCCTCGCCAGATGGGGGGCTGAGCCAGTATGAGGCAAAAAGAACCCATGGTTTCCGAAAACCAGGAGGGCTTGATCATGATAGGACCCCAGCCACGGCCTGCATCCATGGATCCAGGGGATAGGGAATCGCGATGCCCATGAGCAGCACCAGGGACAGTTGGAGAAATACTGGAGTCAGTCCACGCAGGGGAAGTGCACTACAGGGGCCTCCACCCTCGCCGTAGAGTAGAGGAAGCAGGGCACGAAAGATGGCGGCAAATGCCATTCCGAGCCCGAGCAACAGCAATGGAGTGGTTATCCAGGCCTTTTCCAGACTGACCGTCAGAATCAAAAATTCACTCAAGAATAGAGACCCTGGGGGCATTCCTAAAATGGCCAGGACCGACAGCAGGATGGACCAGCCGAGTACCGGTCGCCTGTTTAGAAATCCCCGCAAATCCGCCAACTCACGGGACCGTGCCTCCTGCGTCGCTCGCCCCACAGAGAAGAATACCGAGGACTTGGCCAGACTGTGACCTACTAGGTGAAGTATTCCAGCAAAAGTGGCCACGGGTCCACCAAGACCGAAGGCAAAGGTCGTCAGCCCCATGTGTTCTGCGGAGGAATAGGCAAAAAGCCTTTTGACATCGTGTTGGCGAAGCATGGACAAACTCGCCAGAAGGAGCGAAAGAAGCCCGAAGCCCATGAGAAGATGGGCCGCAAAATCGCCTCCCAGGGCTGCATCCGCGAGACTTTTGAAACGCAGGACGGCATAGAGAGCAACATTGAGGAGTAGACCAGAGAGGGCAGCTGAGACGGTGCTGGGACCGGCGGCATGGGCGTCAGGCAGCCAATTGTTGAGGGGAGCAAGTCCCATCTTGGTCCCGTAACCCACAAGAATGAAGACGAAGGCGATGGCCATTGCCGTGCCATTCAGTCTCCAGGCCTGCTGATGTAGGCTGGACCAGAGCAGTGCCTGGGCGCCGCTTCCCAGTACTGGTTGAGCAGCGAAATAGAGGAGCACTGTGCCGAAAAGCGCCATGGCCAAGCCAACGCCGCAGAGGATGAAGTATTTCCACGCCGCTTCCAGACTCTCGCCGCTGCGCTGGAGACTTACCAAAAGCACCGTAGATAGGGTAGCACCTTCCAGGGCTACCCAGAGAATACCCAGATTATTGCTTAGCAAAGCCAAGAGCATGGTCGCCAAAAAACTCTGGAACATGGCGTGGTAGAGCCGTTGGCGGGCAACGCCAAAGTCATGACGTTGTACTTCCGTATGCCAGTAGGAAGCAGAAAACCATGCCGTCATCAGGCCTACCACGCTATTCAGGAGGATCAGAATCAGGGAAAGCACGTCTACGCGCAGTTCCGCGCCAAATGCCGTCAGTGTACCGAGGTCGAGATAGCGCTCGGCCAGTGCCACAGCCAGAAGAAAGACGCCTACCTGAATGAGAATGAACAGCCTTCTGCCGCGCTTTCCATCACCCCAAAGCGCCAATACTGGAATACCCAGCACCACCCAAGCCAAGAGTCCTACCAGAATCATTGGTCCTCCCGCAGGCGCTCGAGCCAGTGCAGATCCAGGCTTTCGAAATTTTCCCGAATGTGAAAGAAAAAAACACCAAAGATGACGAGACCGATGAGTGCATCCAGGGCGACCCCCAGCTCGACGATGAGCGGCATCCCCAAGGTCGCACTGGTAGCGGCAAAAAAGACGGCGTTATCCATGGCAAGAAAACCTACAACCTGGGAGACCGCCTTGCGCCGCGTAATCATCATTATTAACCAGGCCCTTAAATATCCGATAGTAGTTTGCTATGCTGAGGGTCATGAAGCGGGTAGATGTGCGTAAATTGACGGTGGATGGGCGCAACATACTGCGGCAGATGGTGGTGCGGTTGCGCCAACAGTCGGGCATGCGAGTAGAGGACTTGGCCAAGGTGTCTGGTGCCCATCCCTCGACGATTCGCGGTTGGTTGGCGCGAGCCAAACGAGAAGGAACCGAGAGCCTTGAGGAACGCCCGCGGGGGCGGCCGGTTGGGGCTTGCCGTAAATTGACTCTGGCGGCAGAGGCTTGGATTCGGGACCAGATCGTGCAAAAGGATCCACGGCAGTTGCAGATGCCTTTTGCGCTCTGGACGCGGCCTGCCATCCGGCAACTGATTCGGGAGCGTTTCGGGATCGATTTGCAGGTGCGATTGGTGGGCAAATATCTCAAGCGCTGGGGGTTTACTCCCCAACGTCCGGTCAAACGGGCGCTGGAACAGAACCCGGAAGCTGTACGGCAGTGGCTGGAGGTGGAGTACCCCAGGCTTCGGGCGCGTGCCCTGCAGGAAGGTGCGGTCATTTACTGGGGCGACGAAACCGCCGTCAAAGAGGATGCCCACTGGGTCCGGGGATATGCCCCCAAGGGGCAGACCCCCATCCTCGAGCATCCGGCACGCTGGACCACCCTGTCGATGATTTCGGCAATTTCCCCGCGCGGAGAGATCGCCTTCGAGATCGTGGAGGGCAGCATCCATGCGGAGCGTTTTATCGCCTTTCTGGAAAAGCTGATCACCGGCGCGCCGCAGAAGGTCTTCCTGGTAGTGGACAACCTGCGGGTACATCACGCCAAGGTGGTAAGCGCGTGGCTGGCCGACAAACAGGACCGCATTGAGCTCGTATTTCTGCCGCCCTATGCGCCAGAGTCCAACCCCGACGAGTATCTCAATCGCGATTTCAAAACCGCTCTGCGTACGGGCCCCATGAGCACAGATACCCAAAGCTTGCTGGAGAAGGCAACCACTTTCATGAACGGGCTACGCCAACTGCCCGAGAAAGTCGCGCGCTATTTCCACCATCCCGCAGCACGCTACGCGATGTTAGATATTTAGGGGCCTGGTTAATAAAAAGGCGATGAGAAAACTGGCCAAGGCGATTCCCAGCATACCGTGGGTGGCCACCGGCAGGCTGCCGGCCAAGGGTGAGGCAAGCGCGAAGGCAAAGACCACGACAACAATTCCCAGCAATTGGGTGCTGGTGGCATTGAGAGTCATTTCGACATCCCCCCGAACTTGCAGTCGGCGCAGCAGTCGATGAAGGATGGCGGGAATGAGCAGGGCTTTGAGAAGCAAGGTTAGACCTGCTGAGACCCAAAGCAGCCCATCGCCCGTGAGCACGGCAACCAGCGCTGTGCTCAAGGCGAGCGTCCCACCCTGCCAGGCCAACAGATGGGTAAGACTCAGAAGTCGTCTTTGCGCAAGTAGGGCGAAACTCAGGAGGAGTATCCAGGCCGCCAGAAACTTCAGAATAGGAACGAGCACCGCGATGGTCATCTCACCCCCCTGTCAGGCGCCCAAAATGAAATGGGTGAGCAATCCAATTACGCCAAAGAGAAAAGCGCTGGCCGCAAACTCCGGTACCCGGAACAGCCGCTTCTTCGCCAAAAGGGTTTCCACCAGTGCCAGGATGGGGGCAGCCAAAAGCAGCTTGGCGGCAAAGATCCCCACCGCCAGAACGAGCGCCAAAGGGCTGGGACGGTCGGCCATACCCCAGGGAAAGAACACGGCGATGCCGACGCTTATATAGAGCACTAGCTTCAGCTGTGCACCCCACTCCAGGAGGGCGAGATGGCGGCCTGAATATTCCAGGAGCATCGCCTCATGAATCATGGTGAGTTCCAGGTGCGTGGCGGGATTGTCCACGGGAATGCGCGCATTCTCGATGAGGAGTACCAGAAAGAAGGCGGTCGCGCCGAAGACCATGCTCGGATGCAGAGAGAGGGCCCCATATTGGGCATGGCGGGCGATCTCGGACAGAGAGGTAGAACCGGCCAGCAGGGAGGCAATGAAAAAGGTGGTCAGCAGGGCCGGTTCCGCCAGAGCCGAAACCATCATCTCGCGTCGCGCCCCCATGTAGGCAAACGCGGTGCCACTGTCCAGAGCCGCCAGCACCTGAAAAATCCGGGCAACAGCCAGCAGACCCACCAAGGCAATGACATCGGCAGCGTGGGCCAAGGGCAGATCCAAGGCCAGAATGGGTACCAGGGCAGTAGCCATGATTTTGGTCCCAAAAAGCACATAGGGAGTGAAGCGAAAGAGCCAGGAACTGTCCTCCGGGACCAGCGACTCTTTGCGGAAAAGTCGCGCGAGATCTCGATATGCCTGGCTGAGACCGGCTGGCCTTCGGTTTTGCAGTAGGGCGCGGAGCATCTGCAGCCAGGCAGCAAAAAGTGGTGCCACCGCCATCGCTAGCAATACCTGCAGGCACTGTACGGTCAAATCGGCAGCGTTCATTGGATCACCGCCAGCAGCACTATTAGGGTAATAAAGGCATAGAGCAAATAAATGGTGATTTTGCCTTGTTGCAAACGTAAGGATTGTTTGGAGAGCAAGAGTGCCGTTTTTTGTATGGGTAGATAAAGCCCATGCCAGAAAGGATCCTGGAAGTGCACGAACCACTCCGGTGCACGCTTTTCGGGTATTTCCCGCGTTTGCAGGCGACCGCTGTGGATAGGAGCAAAGATGCGCAGCCAGGGCTGACTGAAACCGGCAGGGCTATCCTGCATCCGTGAGGTTGCACTGCCGGCAAACCCACAAGCCCAGGCGGGTACCCGCCGTAGCGGCCGGCCAAAGCGCCACCAGACCAGCAAAAAGGTCAGGATTACGGCCAGAGTTATGCCCACCAGAAAGGTGCCGGGCAAATAGCTGGCGCGCTGGGCGGATATGGGAGTCAGGGCCCAGGGACTTTGCAGCGTGAGTGCATCGCTTCGTAATAGCAGGCGCCCGACGGCCATGAGGCCATTGGTCACCATCCCCGGCAGTATGCCCAGCACGACGCATCCCAGGGCTAGGCACCCCATTGCTGTACGTTCCCAAAGGCTGGCCTCATGGGCATGGAAATTGGAGCGCGGCCGTCCCAGAAAACTCAGACCGAAGCCCTTGACCATGGCAAAGCTCGATAGAGCCAAGACGAACACCACTCCAGCCGCTGCCAGCGGCAAGACGATCTGCAAGCTCCCCGAGGCAGCCTGAGGAGCGAGAAGAAAGGCCTGCAGTAACAGCCATTCTGAGGCGAAGCCATTGAGCGGAGGCAGACCGGCAATGGCCAGGGTAGCGATAAGCATGAGTAGGGTGGTCTGGGGCATGGAGCGAATCAGCCCCCCCAGGCGATTCATGTCCACACTGCCTGTGCTGTGCAGGACACTGCCGCTACCGAGGAAAAGCAGACTCTTGAAAAGCGCATGGTTCAGCAGTTGGAAGAGACCCGCACAAAGCGCAAGGCCGGCCAGACTCAACCAACCCTCCGCCACGAAAATCCGTCCCAGCCCGAGGGCTACGAGAACCAGGCCCATGTTCTCCATGGAGGAATAGGCCAAGAGCCGTTTCAGATCACTCTGCAGGGTGGAAAAAAGTACCCCAAAACCAGCCGTTAGCAGACCAAAAGCCAACCAGATCACTCCCCAGCCGATGCCCGGGGCCGACAGAATCTGCCAGTCCAGCCGCAACAGACCGTAGATAGCCATGGGGAGCATGGCAGCGCTCATCAAGGCAGAAACGGGTGAGGGTGCGGCGGGATGGGCCTCCGGCAGCCAGATGTGCAGAGGCACCATCCCGAGCTTGGCCCCAAAGCCCAGCAGGCTGAGGCCCAGGATTGCCTGAGTCGCCCATGGGGACAAAGATTGCTGAGCTGCGGCCATAACCGCAAAGCTCCCGCCGCTCAGGGGATTACCCCGGGCGAGGAGGATAAAGGCCCCCAACAGGCAGAGTGCGCCCAAATGGGCTATGAGGAGATAGAGATATGCCGCCCGACGCGCCGCCATTGCCCGGGACGCGCTGAGGATGAGGAAGGTGGAACTCAAGGCCATCAGTTCCCAGGCCACCATGAATGTGTACACGCCCGCCGCCAGGACGACGAGGATCATGGCGGAAAAAAAGATGGGGTAGGGGATGAGGACCCTTCGCAACTCCCCGCTCTGGGTGGCGCGAAAATAACCGATGGCGTGCAGGGATGCGGTGCTGCCAACCACACCCAACAGGAGCAGGAAAAAGCCCGAGAGGGGATCCAGGTGGAATTGCCAGGGAATATGGGTGCCGAAAGTCGTGGCAGGGATTGATCCGGGCTGCAACAAAGCGTAGAGCCCCGCGCCGAGGCTGATGACGGCCATGATCGTGCTGGTGAGGAAACCCCCAAGTCGCAGTGCCTTCGCGTCCAACGCCGGTACAAACGCGAGGATCGTTACCACAGGGCCCAGAGCGGCGGCAATCAGGCCCCAGGCCAAAGCAGATGGCAGCGTCATTGGGCGACGACGATGAGGAGCACTGCCATATCCTGGCCGAGATTTCGCCAATTGTGCAGTTGGCGTGGGTCGTAGTAGACGGCATCGCCCTGGCTCAACTGGTAGCGCTTGTCTTGCTGTTCGAACTCGGCCGTTCCCGCAATGAGCATCGCGAATTCCTCACCTTCGGCGCTCGTGTAGGGATGCTCCCCGCAGACCCCTCCGGGCTCCAGGCTGATGAGGATCGGCTGCATCTTCTTGCCCGCAAAATTCCGAGCCAAGGGTTCAATGCTGGCGTGGGAGTCAGCGCTGTAAACGCGTCGCCGTTCGTTTGTACGCAACAGGATTGGTCCCTGATCGCCTTGTGGTTCATCGAAAAGACTCGCGATGTGGACTCCCAAGGCGTTGCAGATCTTTTCCAGGGTAGCGATGGATGGGGACACCTTGCCCGCCTCCATCTGCGAAATGGCGCTGGCCGATACCCCCGCCAGTTCACCCAGCGAGCGCAGGGAGAGCTGGCGCTCCTCCCGGAGTTTCTGCAGTTGTCGTCCCAATTGTTCCATGGGCCAATTGTATAGAATACTGCACATCCTGTGCAATATTGTTTATCGCGTCAGCCCAATGAAGATTTCAGAGAGTTTTTCCGGCAGGTGTTCGATTCGGTCGACAACAGAAAACCGCCTTCCGAAAATCTGCGCCACATAGCTATCGGCCTGGGGATCGAGGCTGATGCAGTAGGGGTAGATACCCTCCTGCTCCAGCTCGCGCACCGCTTGCCGAGCGTCGGCAATGAGATGCTGTGGATCCGCCACGTCTACATCCGAAGGCATGCCGTCGGTGAGAATGAGCAAGAGCTTCTTGCTCGTCTTGCGTGCTTCGAGGAAGTGCGTGGCATGGCGCAGCGCCGCCCCCATGCGTGTGGACCAACGCGCCTGCATCCCGGCCAGTCGTGCCTTGACGGTATCGTCCCAGGCCTCGCTGAAGCCTTTGATGTGGAGAAAACGCAGGTCATGGCGGGTATTGGAGTGGAAGCCGGCGATGGCAAAGGGATCGCCCAGTCCGTCAACAGCCCAGGCCAGCATCGATACCGCCTCCTGACTGAGCTGAAGCACGGTCTGACCGGTGCCGGCAACGGTTTCGTTGAGGGACTGCGACAGGTCCAGCAGCAGGAGCACCGCTAGATCGCGTCCGTTGCTGTGATGGCTCAGGCTGATGCGTGGGTCCGGGACCATCCCCATTTGGTAATCGATGAGGGCACGCAGTGCCATATCTAGATCAAGCTCGCTGCCGTCCTCCTGGCGGCGGATGCGTTCCCTCTCCTGAGGTTTCAGAAGATCGAAAAGTCTTCTGAGCCGATTGGACAATACGCGATGCTTTTGGAGCAGACCATCGATCAGGGCGGCATCGCCAGTGGGATGGAGGTAGTCGTAAACGCTGACCCAGTCGGGACGGTAGCTACGGCTGTGCTCATCCCACTCGGGATAGTGACGCGGAGGCAGCCTCTGCTCCCCTGGGCTGGAGCTGGGTCTGAACGTATCGCTGGTGGATGTTTCTCCACCCTCCGGCTCGATGAAGCGCCAAAAATGGCGGTTGTCGTCCCGATAATCCACTATGGTGTCGGCAAAATGCACGCGTGCAAACTGGTCACTGGGCAAGCGTGTGCGGGTCACGAAGTCCAGTGCCAGGGCGGCAATCTCGCTGCTATTGCTGGGACCAGTCCGCAGCAGCGCCTGAAACCGTACCGTGAACTCCCGAATGACGGGATGGCGGTAGGAGCACGCGGGATCGAGCAGGGCACGGGACAGCATGACCAAGCGGTGGCGCAGGCATGAGGTGGTGGCATCGTTGCAATCGTCCTCATCGGGTTGGGGATGCAGTGCGAGCAGGATTGGTCGTAGGCCGGGATACCGGCGCAACAGCAGGGTATCAATGCGGCAATCCTCGAAACACTCCACCGTGAGCCGTTGAAACGGACTCCAATTGTCGGCGATGGAGGGTTGGCTCCAGCGTCGATGACCGGCCATGTGTGCCAAGGCCAGGCGATAGCGGTCGATCGCCGCCACCCCACGAGCGTCGTCATAGGCATCGGGCAGATGAAAGCCCTGGCTATCGTAATAGGGGATGGGCTGGCGTAACTGGTGAAAACCGCTGGAATAGGGTACGAGGGGCGCGACATCCTCCCAGAGCCCGAGCAAATACAGACCAAGCTGCCGTTCCACGTCCGCCAGCAAGGTGCCGTGGCGTTCGCGTCGAAGCACGGCATGACTGTCGGCAGAGTGCAGGCCGAAATAGTCCTTCTGCCGATCTGGATTGTTGGCGTAGTGGCGTATTCCGTGATCTACCCATCTAGCAAGTCCGGTCAGCGAGACCTGATCCAACAACAACGGGGCCTGGACGAAGAACTCGGCCATGACGGGACTGGGAATCGTGGCCTGCCGGCCGTGGATGGTCCCCGAGGTTTGCACCATAAGGTCGAGGACGACCTCCAGGTAGTCGCGCACCAGCTCGGTGGATTCCAAGCGGCGTGCCACGGGGATCAGACTTTGCAAGAAGGGAGCGATGGCGCGGCCGTTGGGTGACTTTTGCATGCGCTGGATAGTCTCCAGCACCGGCGCCAAAGCGTGCCCACCCAGCAGACCGGCCAGCTCTGGCCAGGCCTCGAGGAACAGCAGCAGCGGTTCGGAGCCGCGACCTAACTTGGCGATCTGTCGGGCTGCCTCGATATAGGCATCGATGTCCGCTGGGCTGAGTATCCTCAGAGCCGCGTTGAATAGATCGTCAAATACCGCACGGACCTCGGCAAAGCTCGTATCCAGGCGTTCCCACGCCTGAGCACGCACGACCTCTTGCGCCGCCTCGGAGAACCCATTGTTCATGATTCTTCAGACAAAGGTGGCGCGGATGGCGTGCTCGAGGGTGGCACGGATGTCGGCGTCATCGGTTATGGGAGTTACCAAGGCCATGCGACAGGCATCCTGCGGCGTCACCCCATCCTGGATCAGCACGCCGGCGTATACCAGAAGCCGCGTCGAGATACCCTCATCCAGGCCATGCCCCTTGAGCTTCCGTGCCACGCCACCAATACACACCAGCTGCGCGGCGACATGGGCCGGCACTCCGGCTTCCCGAACCAGGATCTCGGTTTCCAGTTCCGGCGGGGGATAAGCGAAGTCGAACGCGGCAAAACGTTGCTTGGTGGAGGATTTGAGATCCTTCATCAGGCTCTGGTAACCCGGATTGTAGGAAATCACCAATTGGAAGTCCGGATGTGCGCGTACCAGTTCCCCCTTCTTGTCCAGGGGGAGTGCCCGCCGATGGTCCGTGAGGGAATGGATGACCACGGTGGTATCCTGCCGTGCCTCCACCACTTCGTCCAGATAGCAGATGGCGCCCAGACGCGCGGCCACGGTCAAGGGACCATCGATCCAGCGGGTACCGCCGGCATCGAGCAGGTAGCGGCCTACCAGATCGCTGGCGCTCATATCCTCATTACAGGCAACGGTAATGAGCGGCCTATCGAGCTGCCACGCCATATACTCGATGAAGCGTGATTTGCCGCAGCCCGTCGGGCCCTTCACCATGACCGGTAGGCGCCGGCGGTAGGCTGCGGCGAAGAGAGAAACCTCATGACCCTGTGGCTGATAGAAAGGTTCCTTGCGGACGCGATATTCGGATAGATCGGTCACGTTGGCTCCTGAGAATCTCCGCATGGAGTATCGTCCCAAGGGCTGGGGCGATGGCGTCGACAAAAGGAGAAGCGCGGCAAGCTACGCCCCGCCTCGGGGTCCATGCCCGTCCCGAGCAGAGGCTCAGCGAATCGGGCAGGGGTTGGTGATAGCCCGTAGCCTTACTGGTGTATCTGCAGCTTTTCCCGCCAGCCTGGGTAGAGTTTGTCGGCATCGTGTGGAAACGAGGCGAAGGCACGGGCGAATTCCTTGTGCTCCTTGGCCCATTCAATGGGATCGGCCTTGGCCTTCCAGCACTCGTAGGCCTGTCGCAGGGAGATGGCACCGGCAGCGGGGCTGTCGATGTGGCCGTAAGAGCCGCCACCTGCGGTGTTGATGACGTTGCCGTGGCCCAGATTTTCGAAAAAGCCCGGCAGACGCAGCGCATTCATACCGCCGGAGATGATGGGCGTGGTGGGCTTCATACCATACCACTTCTGATAGTACACCGGGCCCTGGCACTCATCGCGCTCAATCATGTAGGCGATGATGCGGTCGTCGTTTTCTCCTTCCATCTTGCCATAACCCATGGTGCCCACGTGAATACCCGATGCACCCTGGAGACGGGCGATCTTGGCGAGCACGAAGGCCGTGTAACCACGCTTGGCGCTCGGGGAGGTGATCATGCCATGACCAGCGCGATGGTAATGCAGATACTGGGCGGGATATTGACGGCGGGCCGTAGTGATCATACCGGGGCCGCCCACGAAGCCATCCACCAGAAAGGCCACCTTGTCGGCGTCCGGACCGAAGGTTTCGAGGATGAAATCGGCTCGGGCACACATTTCGTAGTGATCATCGGCGGTGATGTTGGCCGAGAATAACTTGGCCTGACCGGTTTCGTCCATCGCCCGTTTCATTGCGTCGGCCACCAGCGGTATCGTCTTTTTCAACGGCGCAAAAACCTGGTTACCCTGGGGCTCATCGTTCTTGATGAAATCGCCGCCGAGCCAGAACTGGTACGCAGCCTCGGCAAAGGGTTCAGGGCGTAGACCAAGCTTGGGCTTGATGATCGTCCCGGCAATGTAGCCGCCATCCTGGATGGGCCGACCGAGAATACGCCATAAATCGGAAATATCTTTGGCGGGACCATCGAAGAGCTGGATGGCTCGCGGCGGCAGCCAGAAGTCGATCATCTTGGCATGGGCGATATCCCCCATTCCCTGGTTATTACCAATGGCTAGGGTCAGGAAGGAAACGATCATCATTCGCCCGTCCGTGACATTGCGATCGAAAAGCTCCAGCGGATACGCAATCCGCATGTCTTCCCGTGCTTCGTCGATGAAGTAGACGAGGGCGTCGACACCTTTAGTGAAATCGTCAGTTGTGGAGACCTCCACGTTGGTGCCGGTAGACGATTCGGCGGCAAAATGCGCCGCGGCTTCCAGATAACCGTGGCCTGCCTTGGGTTGCATTTTATAAGCGACCAGAATGTGGTTGCCTTCCTTGATCAGATCTTCCTCTTTCAGTGAAAGATCGGCATAGCGAGAGGATTGGTCCATGCGGAACTCCAGGTGGCATCGAAAACCGCCGTAGACTAACCCGACCGATCTATTTGTAAAAACGATTATTTTATATATATATAATTTGCAGAACAGAATATGTTCTGCCATTCATCCCGGTTTCAGAAGCATCTCGATGGCCCTAAAGTCGCTCCCGGGTTTATACGCTGCCTCCGATACCTCTACCCTAACGGGCAGTCAGGGCAATGGGCGCCGATTGCTCGGCAGTAGACGAAGCCCATCGTCGGTTCGGGAGCTTGCGCCCTTGCGACGACGCCGGCCAGCCCTTGACATGGAGCGGAAAGTTTATACGATATATCGAACTTAGATGTATCTAAGGATGGCTAATGCTTGGAGGTGGTGTGGATAGCGACCCATGGAGTGAGTGTTCCGGCAAGGGCTGCCGCCAAGGGCGCGGCGGGAGAAGGCGTCGGCTCCTGGATCAGGGAATGCTGCGCTTCGTGGTCTTGCAGGAGCTCGATCGAGAGCCCTGCCATGGCTACGAACTCATCAAGCGCCTGACGGAGCGGTCCGGAGGGATATACAGCCCAAGTCCCGGGATGATTTATCCCATGCTCACGATGTTGGAGGAATTGGGACTCGTGCTCGTGACGGAATCGGGCAACAAGCGGCGCTATAGTCTAACGGACCGTGGCAAAGATTTTCTGGATGAGAATCGAGCGCTTACGCAGGCCGTTGCAGAGCGCCTGGAAGCATTGGCGAAGGACGATTGGGAAAATATGCGTCGTCACCTGCAAGGACTGCGGGATGCAGTCCACGAACGTGTCGCTGTGGCCCATGGGCAGCGTCAAGTGGTGGCACGGCTTGAAGAAATTCTTGAAAACGCCCTGAAACAGGTTCGCAATCTGTGATCTGTAACATATTGAACGGAAAAGGAGAGTAGTTATGAATACGCCATGTTGTGGTACCTCCCGGCAAGGACGGGGTATGGGAAGAGGACGTAGACGCAGTAGCATACAGCGAGGCATGCCCGAGATGGCCCAGGGTCAAGGATTGGGGAGAAGGCAGGAAACTGGCTTGGATGAGACACCCGAACGCGACGCCGAGCGCCAACAACACGTGGCCGCCATGCGCGCTCGGATCGCTGCAAGTCCCCGCCTGCCGCTAAGCCTGGCAGAGCAGGAGGATCTGCTGCATATGCGGGAAGAGGAGAAAATTGCCCGAGATGTCTATCTTCGGCTCTACGATCGTTGGAATATCCAACCCTTTGCCAATATCAGCGGCTCAGAGCAGGCACATATGGATGCGATACTGGCCCTACTGGAGCATTTCGGTCTGCCCGATCCCGCTGCCGGATTGGCGGTGGGGCAGTTCCACAATTCGAAGCTGCAGCACCTGTACGATACCCTGATAGCACAAGGCGAACGTAGTCCGGAGGAGGCTATCCGAGTCGGCCTGCTCATTGAAGAATTGGACATCGATGATCTGCAGAAAGCGGCGCGACGCACCCACCAGCAGGCCATTCGCGCCGTGTACGACGAGTTGGAACGCGGCTCTCGGAATCACTTGCGGGCCTTCTACCGCTGGAAAACCCAACTCGGCGTGACATACCATCCCGAGCATCTCAGTCCGGAGGTGTTCATGGCAACGGCCTTGTCGGCGGCGGAACGGTGTAGTTTGCCGGCCTATTGATATCGTCCCGAAAGGATCCCGTGCTGCGACATGCGATGCCGATTCGGCCTCGCATAACCAAGGTTGGAAGCAGCCTGGCGTGGTAGGGAAGTGGCAAAGAGCCCGGCTCTGCGCCGGGTACTCTGCTTCACTGGCGCGGGATCACGCTTTACCAACACCGTTCAGGGACCACTGGAGGGTACCTGTGGCAGTGGTCGGCAGGATCAGTCCTGTGCCATCTGTTTTTCGCGCTTTTCTTCCAGCGTCTTGCAGTCGATGCACAGGGTAGCCGTTGGGCGCGCCTCCAGTCGGCGCAAGCCGATTTCTACACCACAACTTTCGCAATATCCGTATTCGCCCGCATCGATCCGCGCCAGAGCCTGATTGATCTTACGGATCAGTTTGCGTTCGCGGTCGCGCGCCCGCAGCTCCAAACCCATGTCGGTCTCCAGGCTGGCCCGGTCGTTGGGGTCAGAATAGTTGACGTTTTCCACCTGCATGTTCTGGACCGTACGCTCGACCTCCGTCATCAGTTCGTCACGCCAGTCTTCCAGAATCTTCCGAAAATGGGCCAGTTGCGCCGGGCTCATGTAGGGCTCATTCGGAGCCGGCTGGTAGGGATTGAAGGCAGTGAATTGCTGGCTGCTGGAGGGAGATGCGACGGGAGTAGAGCGTTGGTCGGTCATGGAAAGGTTCCTGTCCTCTCGGTAAATGGCGCTACGTTTAACAGAGAACTAGGGCTTTGGCAATTCCGGCGATGGCCGTTATACTGCGTCTCGACCGACCGGACGGAAGGTAACCGCCCTGGGCGTGTGCAGAATGTAATCGAGCTCAGAAATGGAGTGGCGCCAGAATATGCCCCTGAATACCTTGATCTTTGATGTGGACGGTACCTTGGCCGACACGGAGAGGGACGCCCATCGCGTGGCCTTCAACCGCGCCTTCGCGGAAATGAGCCTCGACTTTGCGTGGGATGTGGAAACCTATGGTCGATACCTCAAGGTTACTGGAGGCAAGGAACGTCTGGGTCGTTTCCTCGACGACCATCCCCAATACCCGCAGTTGAGCGATGCCGATATTGCGCGAATCCATCGCCGCAAGACCGCTCTGTACGTCGAGATCGTCCAGAGCGGAGCGGTGGCCCTGCGCCCCGGCGTGGCGCGCTTGTTGCGGGCGGCGCGGGCGGCGGGCTGGCGCCTTGGCATTGCCACCACGACGACCCCGGACAACGTCCAGGCGCTTCTGGCGAGCACCCTGGGGGAAATGGGCGAAAGTTTTTTCCACTACATCGGTGCCGGCGATATCGTCCCCCAGAAAAAACCGGCGCCCGATATCTACGAGCATGTGCTCGACGCCCTTGGGGCGAATCCCGAGGATTGCCTGGCTTTGGAGGATTCTGAAAATGGCCTGCGTTCTGCCTTGGCGGCGGGGCTCACTACGGTCGTAACGCAGACGGACTATACCCGGGGCCAGGATTTTACCGGTGCGGTGCGGGTTCTGGACTGCCTCGGGGAGCCGGATGCGCCGGCCCGTATTATCGAAGGTATGCAGCGCGATACTTCGGTCTGCGTTGGACTCCAGGAACTTCAGGCCTGGTGGGAAGAGGCGCACAAGGGCAAGGGAACGCTCCGCAACGGGTAATGCGTTTGCTCCCCATGCATTCTGGGACTTGCTCCCTTCAGTAGCCACTCCCCGGGATACGTGGACGAACACACGACATGCAGACGATAAACGAGGGCGTCGACATCAACGCCCGGCAGCCTCGGGCTGCCTTGTCATGGACCATCCTGGCAGAATCGCCGCTCTTGTGGGCGGCTCTCGGCCTGCTCGTTATCGTGCACTACGCACTCATTCTCTGGGGGCCTTTTGGCATCTCCGGCGACGAAGCGCAGTACTGGTTGTGGGCGCGCCATCTCGCCTGGGGCTACTACACCAAATCTCCGCTCATCGCCGGTATCTTGGCTTTCAGCACCTGGGTAGCCGGCAACAGTCTTTTGGCCGTGCGCCTGTTGGCCCCGTGGTTTGCTCTGGCCTTGGCCGGTGTGGCCTACGGCTTTGCCCGAGAAGTACACGGCGATCTGCACTCGGCACGCCTTGCGGCGTTGTTCATGGCCGGCATTCCTGTCTATTTCCTGGGTGGGCTGGTCATGACCACAGACGTGCCCATGCTGTTGCTCTGGCTTCTGGCGCTGTGGGCTTTCTGGCGTGCCTCGGTGTGCCGGCAGCGGCAGGCTTGGTTGCTGGCTGGCGCGATAGTGGGGTTGGGGCTGCTGGCCAAATACAACATGGGCGTACTACCGGCGGCTGTTTTGCTTTACCTGCTGAGCCACGGCGCCGGACGCCGCCATCTGCAAACCGTCTGGCCCTGGCTCGGTGTGGCCGTGGCGCTTTTGATCCTGGCGCCTAATCTCTGGTGGAACGCGCAGCACCATTGGGCGACCGTGCGCGCCACCTGGGGTAATGTTACTGGCGGAGAGGGCGGCTGGTCGTCCTGGTGGAGCTTTCTTGGCGGACAACTGGGTATCCTCGGTGTATTCCCGTTTCTCTTGTTTGTGGTGGCGCTTTGGCAAGAGCGGCGTTCCTGGCCGACGGGGCGCGGCGCTATCTTGGTGTGGACCAGTCTGATCACCTGGGTTTTTTACGCGCAAAAGAGCTTTTCGGGTCAGGTGGATGCCAACTGGCCCATAGCCGCGTACCTTGGCCTGGTGATCTGGGCGGCTGGTCCCCTGAGTCGAGCGCCTTGGCGGCGACTGGCTCTGGCATCCATCGCGGTCTGCGCCGTGCTCATCGGCACGGTCCTGTCACTCCCGCAACTGCACGGGCTCGGGATACCCTTGCCCAGTAAATGGTATGTTCCCTTCAAGCAGACCCGCGTTTGGCGTGAACTCGCCGCAGCAGCACAGGACCGACTCGAGCGCGCCCAACCGGCTTTTGTGGTGACCAACTTCTATCAGTACAGTGCTACGCTATCCTTTTACCTGCCTACGCATCCCTTCGTGTACTACCACGATTTTTCCGGCGAGCCGAGCAAGTGCAGTATTCACGGCAACCAGTATCTCCTGTGGCCAGGTTACGAGCATCGGATTGGACAGAATGCCTTGCTCGTACTGGACGGCGAAGATGCGCCCATTCCCAAGTCGTGGATACGGCAGTTCCGGAGCTGCGGCACGCCGGAGAACGTCAACGCTGCCTCTGCCGAGGTGACTTGGCATCGGGTGACGATGCTGTTGTGTCGCGACTATCGTGGTCCCCAACGGTCGCCTGAACCTGACAGTGTGGGCAGATACCGTTGACGACCATGTCGACATCGCGCAGGGCATAGCCTTGGGGAAGCTCGGGTCGCGGCAACTGCGTATCAGCGAGACAGAGCAGCTCGCCACAGCGCAGACAGCGGAAGTGGGGGTGTGGGGGGTGGGCCGCGTCGTCGGCAACGCCAAAACGCCAGACCCGATCGTCGGTGGTGATGCGATGGGCGAGACCCTTCTGCAGTAACCAGTCGAGATTGCGATAGAGGGTCACCCGGTCGACGACCTCCCCAGTGTCCCGGCGAAGACTTTCCTGCAACTCCTGATGGCTAACGGGCTTGCCAGCATCCAGAAGCGCCTGCAGGATGCGGATGCGCCAGCGGGTCGCCCGGCTCCCCGAAGCCCGAATCCTGACCGCTGCCGAGAGTTTTGGACCTTGTCCATGCCGACCGTCTGCCATGGCCCAGTGTAGGCGCGCCAACACCGTGGGGGCAAGGGCCAAGATGCAGACGACGACATCCTTCCAGGCGGCTGGACAAGGCACGGCGGCGCGCGCTAGATTGCAGGAGAGATTCTGTGGGAGTGACCATGACTACCGTAAAATCCCTAACCGTCGGCGAACCGGCTCCGGAATTCTGTGCACCCGTTTCCAGTGGAGGCGAGCTCTGTCTCAAGAGCCTTCAGGGTCGCAAGGTGGTCCTCTATTTTTATCCCAAGGACAATACCCCAGGCTGCAGTGTCGAGGCCCAAGATTTTGCTGCCCTGTATCCCGAGTTTCAGGCGGCGGAAGCCGAGGTCATCGGTGTGTCACGCGATTCGCTGGCCAGTCACCAGCGTTTCATTGATAAGTTCTCGCTGCCTTTTCCGCTGATCACCGACGCCGACGAGGCGGTCTGTCGGGCCTACGACGTCATCCAGGAGAAGAAAAACTACGGCAAGACCTACCTGGGCATCGAGCGCAGCACCTTTGTTGTGGACCGTACTGGACGCCTTGCCCATATGGAGCGCAAGGTAAAGGTCGCCGGGCACGCCGCCCACATTCTCGATATCGTCAAGTCCCTGCCATGACCGCTGTGGTCAGCTCGCTGACGGCAGCACCGAAATCCCGGCTGTACGTGCTCGACACCAACGTGCTCATGCACGATCCATCGGCGCTGTTCCGCTTTCAGGAGCACGACATCTTTCTCCCCATGGTGGTGCTGGAAGAGTTGGATCAGCACAAGAAGGGGCTCAGCGAACAGGCGCGCAATGTCCGACAGGTCAGTCGTACCCTGGACGATCTCCTGGTGGGCCACGAGGATCTCGAAGTAGGCCTGCCCCTGCCGCACGCCCAGGGTCGGCTCTTTTTCCAGACCGCCGCCTACGAGCAGGCTCTACCGGCGGATCTTGCCGGAGGCAAGGCGGATCACGAGATCCTGGCGGTGACCCTCGCCCTGCAGAACCGTCACCCCGAGAAGGATGTGGTGCTGGTCAGCAAGGACATCAATCTGCGCATCAAGGGGCGCACGCTGGCGATCCGCGTCGAGGATTACCGCAACGATCAGACCCTGGAAGACGTCGACCTCCTCTATACCGGCGTAGAGATACTCAGTCCCGATTTCTGGGAGGTCCACAGCCGCGATCTGGATGCCTGGCAGGAGACCGGGCGCAGCTTCTACCGGATCACGGGTCCATCGGCGCAGCACTGGTATCCCAATCAGTTTCTGTTTTTGCCCCAGAGCGATGATGCCCAGGAGGGCTTTGCCGCCATCGTTCGGCGTATCGAGGGGCAGCAGGCGGTGATCGAGCGGGTCAGCGATTTTCGCAGCGAACGGCATTCCGTCTGGGGTATTCGCGCGCGCAACCCGGAGCAGAACTTCGCCCTCAATCTGCTCATGGATCCGCACATCGATTTCGTCAGCATCATCGGCTCGGCCGGGACGGGTAAGACCTTGCTGACCCTGGCGGCGGCTCTGCATCAGATCTTCGAGAACAAGCAGTATTCCGAGGTCATCATCACCCGTGCGACGGTACCCGTCGGCGATGAAATCGGTTTTTTGCCGGGCACGGAAGAAGAAAAGATGCAGCCCTGGATGGGAGCGCTCGAGGATAACCTCGAAATCCTCGCCCGGGGTGGCGATGAGGGAGGCAGCTGGGGACGCAGCGCCACCCAGGATCTGGTGAGTAAGCGCATTCGCATCAAGTCCATGAGCTTCATGCGCGGACGTACCTTTCTGGAGAAGTTCGTTATCATCGATGAAGCGCAGAATCTCACTCCCAAGGAAATGAAAACCCTGATCACCCGGGCCGGGCCCGGCACCAAGGTCGTGTGTCTGGGCAATATTGCCCAGATCGACACACCCTACCTGTCGGAAACCACCTCGGGTCTGACTTATGTGGTGGACCGTTTCAAGTCGTGGGAGCACAGCGGGCACGTTACGCTGCGCCGTGGCGAGCGCTCGCGTCTGGCGGATTTTGCCAACGAGGCCCTGTAAGGCATCGCCCCAGCATCGCTGAAGCCGGGCACCCGTAACTTTACGGCTATTTCTTGATTCTCCGCGCCAGTCCGGTATCTTGTGGGCTCCCATCCCGCGCCACCTCCGGAAGCCACCACCATGCCAGCCTGGACCGTTGCCGATAGTCGTAAGCTCTACAATCTCGCCCACTGGAGCGCAGGGTTCTTCGATATCGACGAGGCTGGATTTCTGCGGGTACTTCCCGAGGGTTCGCCGGGTGCTCGGGGGGTGCGCCTCAGCGATGTCGTGGCGGCTCTGGGTGAGCAAGGTCTTGCGCTCCCCTGTCTGCTGCGATTCCCGCAGATCCTTGCCCAGCGCGTCCAGAGCCTGCAGTCGGCCTTTGCCGCGGCCATGGCTGCCTGGAACTATCCAGCGCCGTACACCGCTGTCTATCCCATCAAGGTCAACCAGCACCGTCGCGTGGTGGAGAGTATCCTGCAGGCGGGCGACGGCGGCGTCGGTCTGGAGGCGGGCAGTAAGCCGGAATTGCTGACGGTACTGGCCCTTTCGCCCGAAAAAGCCACCATCGTCTGCAACGGTTATAAGGATGCGGAGTACATCCGTCTGGCGCTCATGGGCGAGCGCCTGGGTCGACGGGTCTTTCTGGTGGTGGAAAAAAGCTCGGAGCTGCCATTGATCCTGGGGATTGCCCGTGAACTCCAGGTACAGCCCCGCATCGGCGTCCGCGCTCGGCTCGCCTCGGCGGGTGCCGGCAAATGGCAGAATACCGGGGGCGAAAAATCCAAGTTTGGCCTGTCTTCCCACGAGATCCTCCAGCTTCTAGAGGACCTGCGTGCAGCAGATGCCTTGCAGAATCTGCAACTGCTCCATTTTCATCTGGGTTCACAGATCCCGAATATACAGCATATTCAGGGCGGTATGCGCGAATGTGCACGACTTTATCAAGAGCTGCGCCACCAGGGCGCCGACATTCGCGTGGTGGATGTGGGTGGTGGCCTTGGCGTCGATTACGAAGGCACCCACTCCCGCGCCTATTGTTCCGTGAACTATCGCGTCAGCGATTACGCGCAGAGCGTGGTGGGGATACTCGCCGAGCTCTGCCAGCGTGAGCATCTGCCGTATCCGGAGATCGTGTCCGAGTCCGGTCGTGCCCTGACGGCGCACCACGCAGTCCTCATCAGCAACATCATCGATGTGGAGCGCGCGCCGGGCGAACAACGGCCGGTGCTTGAAGGCAGCAGTCCGGCCCTGGGCGCATGGCAGCGGCTTTTGGATCGACTCCCGGGGGCGAGTGCCACCGAAGCCATGGAGATCTACCAGGAAGCGGTGTTCCTCCTGGCCGAGAATCAGGAGGCCTTTCGGCTCGGGCTCTTGCGCCTGCCCGAGCGCGCCCTTGCCGAAAACAGCTACGCGCATCTGATGTGGCGCGTGCGGGCGCTGCTGGATCCCGCCAAACGCGCCCATCGTGAGATTCTGGACGAACTGGAAGAAAAGCTCGTAGATAAATATTTTGTCAACTTTTCTCTCTTTCAGTCTCTGCCCGACGTCTGGGCCATCGACCAGGTCTTTCCCATTCTCCCCATTCACCGCCTGGATAAGGAGCCCAACCGCCGTGGTCGACTCGAGGATATCACCTGCGACTCGGACGGACGCATCGACAGCTACGTCTTTGCGGATGGGGTGGGGCCGACGTTACCCCTGCATCCCTGGACGCGCGGTGAGGAGTACCACATCGGCTTTTTCCTGGTGGGTGCCTACCAGGAGATCCTTGGCGATATGCACAATCTTTTCGGCGATACCGATGCCGTGAATGTCCTCTGCACCGACGACGGCGGCTTTCAGCTGCAGGAACCCGTGCCTGGCGACACCGTCGAGGAGGTTCTGGCCTACGTGCAGTTTTCCGCAGAATCCCTGTCCCAAGGGTTTGGCCGGCAGATAGCAGCGAGCACCAACCTCAGTGCCGATGAGGCCCGAGACTTTCTTCGCCACTATGCGGAGGGACTGAAGGGCTACACCTACCTCGAGTAGGATCCACGACACGGTGTAAAGGGCGTGCCGCGGCACCTCAACCGCGAGCGCAGCGCGGCATCTCCAGTACGCTGGGCGCACCCGTATCTTCCGGGCGGCTGCTCGATCGGGCAAGACGCCAGGCATTGGCGTAGACGGTCAGGCGCCCATTGCGGGCATAGCCGATGACGGTCAAGCCGCAATTCTGGGCAAGCTGGATGGCGAGGCTGCTGACGCCGGACACGGCTACCACGGTCGGGATACCAAAGCTCAAGGCCTTCTGAGCGATTTCAAAACTGAGGCGGGAGGAGACCGCCAGCAGGCGCGCCTGGCCGCTTCGCCAGCCCTGCCGCAGTGCTGCACCTATGGCCTTGTCGACGGCGTTATGCCGGCCAATATCCTCGCGCACGATGACAGCGTCTTCCGTGCACAGACACGCGGCGTGCGCGGTTCCGGTGTGATGGTTGAGCTCTTGTTCGGCACAGAGGTGCTGCAGAGCCTGCGCGATGGCGGTGCAGGAAATCCGCCGGCCGTCGCGGATGGGCGGGAAGGGCTGCAAGCCGTGAAAGTCCGGCACGCCGCACAGGCCGCAGGCGCTGCCACCGGGCAGGCAGCGGCGCCGGGTCTCGGCTCGCTCGGCGGCCTCTGCACGAAGCTGCAGGTAAAGGGCCTCACCCTCGGCGCTGCTCTCGTGCTCACAAGCGAGGATGTCTGCGGGCGAGCGCAACACATCCTCGGTCCACAGAAATCCCGTTACGAAGTCTTCCAGGTCGTGGGGGGTGAGCATCATCACCCCATAAACGGCACCGTGGATGACGATGGAGACGGCGGCTTCTTCCAGGATAGCCTCCTCGTGCATCCCAAGGTCCTTGTCGTTGTCCAGGCAGTGGGCCGACGACCACAAGACGCCAGAGATGTGTGGATCGCGATTCACCTGTCCATTCCCCCGGGCGCGGACATGGGCGCCCTGGGCCGCTTCGCCTGGGTCGAACCGATACGATCCGGGGCCGGCAAAGGCTCACCGTGCTGCGGCACGTCCGTTCCCGTGCACGCCGCCAATCTGGATACGGACCGGTACCCCCTTGGCGGCGGGGGTTTTCGAGAGTTCATCGTGATACCACAGGGGTATCAGTGGGTTGAGTTCCGGATAGTAACCGCCTACGCAACCGCACGGCAGGGCAAAAGTGGTAACGCGCAAGCCATCCACTTGGCGTGCCGTTTCGTCCCCCGCATCGGAAACCAGGCTGACCTCCTGGCCCTCGTACAGACCGGCTGCCGTCATGTCGTCCGCATTCATTAGCAACACCATACGCGAGCCTTCGAGACCGCGCAGGCGATCGCTGTATCCGTAGATCGTGGTATTGAACTGATCGTTGGAGCGCATGGTGATGAGGTGGTAGCGTCCGGGTGCGTCGCCGATGCCCAGGGAGGAGAGTACCGAGGGCAGGGTGAATTCGGCCTTACCACTGGCGGTCTGCCAGCGTCGCTCGCGGGCGGGGTTGCCGCGGTAGAAGCCTCCAGGCGTTTGCAGCCGCGCATTGAAGTCGTGAAACTCCGGATAGGTAGCGGCGATGAGATCGCGCACCTTGCCGTAATCGGCCACCCAGGCATCCCAGTCGCAGCGTGGATTGGGTGTCAACGTGGCTTTGGCCATCCCGGCCACGATGGCCAACTCGGAGCGGAGGTGCGGGCTGGCGGGCGGATGCCGTCCGCTGGAGACGTGGATGTGGCTGAAGCTATCCTCGATGGTAACTACCTGGGGACCACTAGCCTGCACGTCGATCTCGGAGCGCACCAGACAGGGCAGGAGCCAGGCCTCCTTGCCCGGAAAAAGATGGCTGCGATTGAGCTTCGTGGCGATGCTGACGGTCAGTTCCTGTTTGACCCATGCCTGCTCCATGGCCTCCTGCTCGGGGATGGCACGCAGAAAATTGCCACCCAGGGCGACGAAGGCCTTGACCGTACCCGCGCGAATGGCCTCGCAGGCGTCCACCGTGGCAAGTCCATGCTCCCGCGGGGGTTCAAAATCAAAAAGTTCGGCCAGACGCTCCAGGGGTACCAATTCGGGTTTTTCCGAGATGCCCACGGTGCGCTGTCCCTGGACATTGGAGTGTCCGCGCACGGGACAGATACCGGCACCCGGGCGGCCGATGTTGCCGCGCAAGAATAGTAGATTCAGCAACGTTCCAATGGCCTGGGAACCGTGCACGTGCTGGGTCAGGCCCATACCGTACACCCCGATCACCCGTTCTGCCTCGGCATAGACCGTCGCCGCCTGGCTCAGATCGTCGCGGCTGAGTCCCGAGTGCGCCTCGATGTCCTCCCATGCCGTGGCACGTACCTGGGCAAGGAAGGCTTCGGATCGATGGCAGTGCTCCTCCAGAAAGGCGCGATCCAAAATACCTGGCTTGCCTTGTTGCAGGGCCGCTTCGTCCCGTTCCAGCAGGTGTTTACAGACACCGATTATGGCAGCGATGTCGCCACCGGCCTTGACCTGAAGGTACTGGTGCGCGAGCCGTGTGCCAGTGCCTGTGAGCATCTCCACGGGATTTTGCGGATCGATGAATTCCAGCAAGCCTTTCTCGATCACGGGATTGAAAACGATCAGGCGACAGCCGCGGCGCACGGCCTTCTGTAAGGGGTGAAGGAAGCGACCGCTGTTGGTGGCGGGATTCTGACCGAAATAGAAAATGGCGTCGCAATGCTCGAAATCGTCCAGGACGCAGGTGCCGACGGGCGTACCGATATGCTCCTTGAGGCTGACGGAGGTGGTCTCGTGACACATGTTGGAGCTGTCCGGCAGATTGTTGTGGCCGTATAGCCGCGCAAAAAGGGCGTAGAGATAGGACGTCTCCAGCGACGCCCGACCAGAGGCGTAGAAAACGACCGACTGCGGTTCGAGTCGGCGCAGGGCAGCGCCTATGCCGGCAAATGCCTCATCCCAGCCACAGCGCACGTAGCGGTCGGAGCCGGCATCGTAGCGCAAGGGCTCGGTGAGACGACCCTGCATCTCCAGGTCGTGGTCGGACCAGCTGCGTAGATCCGCAAGGCTGTGCTCGGCAAAAAACTCCGGCGTACAGCGATCCGAGGTCAGATCCCAGATGGTCGCCTTGGCACCATTTTCGCAGACCTCGAACAGCCCCGGCTTGGCTGGCTTGCCCCAGGCACAGGAAGTACACATGGTGCCGCCGGGCTTGTTGAGCTGAAACAGGGTCCGATATACACCCGGTACCGGATGCTCGGCGCCGTAGACTTCAACGATACCGCGCACGGAACCCCATCCACCCGCTGCGCCCACCCGGGCCTTCTTGACCAGTTTCGTCTTCTCCGCCATCGATCACCCCCACATGGGCAGCTAGCAAACCGTCCAGTACGTTTGTTTAAAGCTAGGCAGGCCGTTCGACGGTGTCAAGGCGTGCAGGTATCACGGGATTCTCGAGAACACCCAGTCCCTCGATCTCTACCCGGATGGTATCCCCCGGCTGCAAATAGCGGGGCGGCTTGCGGGCAAAGCCCACGCCGGCTGGGGTTCCGGTGGCGATGAGGTCGCCGGGGTGCAGTGGCATGACCTCCGCCAGAGTCTGGATGAGTGCGGCGACGTCAAAGATGAGATCGGCGGTGTTACCGTCCTGCAGCCTGTCGCCATTGACCTCGGTACGCAAATAGAGGTTGTTGGCCCCTTCGGGTAGCTCGTCTGTGGTCGTCACCCGCGCGCCGCAGGAACCACTGTGGGGAAAGTTCTTGCCCATGGTCCACTGACTCGTACGAAACTGGTAGTCGCGCATACTGATATCGTTGAAAATTCCGTAGCCCGCGACGGCTGCGAGAGCCTCATGGCGCTGGAGCTTGCCATGGACGGCCTGACCGAGTACCACCAATAGTTCGCCCTCGAAGTCCATGGCATCGGACTGGACTGGGTGCGGTATGGCCTCGCCACTTCCGCAAAGGGTGTCGGGAAAGCGGATGAAGAAGGTGGGGGAACTTGGCAGTTCTGCTCCGGTTTCCCGCGCATGATCGCGATAGTTCAGGCCGGCACACAGTATTTTCTGTGGTTGCGTGGGCGGGAGGAAATGGATGCGCTCCACCGCAACGGGGCACACCCGTGCACTCCGTCGCCGGCGCAGATGTTGGAGGAGGGCGACGGGATCTGAGGTCAGTAACTGCGACGGATTCAGGCCATCGTCCAGGGATTCCAGGGAAAATAGCTCCTCATCGAGCCACACTCCCCACTCCACGACGCCCTCTCGACGGTAACGGCTCCACTGCAAGACACACCTCCTACTCGCGGTTTTGCGTCACGAATGCGCCTGCGTCTGGGCCTTCCAGCAACCACTGCTGGGCCGCCTGCAGACTTTTGGGATCCCCGAAAATAACCAGCACGTCGTCGGCACGCAAACGCATGGTGTCGGCGGGATCGCGCCCGCGGATCCCCTGACGACGCAGGGCCGTGACCTGTACCCCCAGTGCCGGCAGATTCAGTTCGGCCAATGTCTTGCCTATGGCCCAGCCGGTGTCCCCCAGGGAGACGGAGAGCAGCCGCGGTGAACCTTGATCCTCGCCCGGCTCCGATCCACCCCAAAAGCTGCCGCGAAAAACCCGATAGCGTTCCTCGCGAAAACGACGCACACGGCGAAGGATCTGGCTCAAGGGGAAACCCAGCTGCAAAAGGGTCTGGGAGGCGAGCATCAGAGCACCCTCCGTTACCTCCGGTACGACCTCATCGGCACCAGCGGCCTCCAATGCGGCAATCTGACTATCGTCGTGGGCGCGGGCCAGAAGCGGTAGCCGCGGTTGCAGTTCCGAGGCCACGGCCAGCACCCGCCGGCTAGTGGCCACATCACCGAAGGTCACTACCAGCGCCCGCGCTTCGGCCAGGCCAGAAGCCTGCAGAACGTCGCGCCGACTGGCATCGCCAAAGAATATGGACTCGCCCGCAGACTGTGCCTGACGCACGCGACTCGGATCGAGGTCCAGGGCAAGGTAGGGGATGCCTTCTTCCTCCAGCACCCGCGCGATGCTCTGACCCACTCGCCCGTAACCGCAAAGGATGACGTGTTCCTTTAGTTGCAGGCTGCGAATCGCCCGCAACGAACGCTCGCGCCCGCGCCGGTACGAGCGCACGAGCCGCTGTGCTATCCAACCGTTATGTTCGAGAAAGATGGGTGCAAGCACCAGCGAAAGCAGCATGGCACCGAGAAGCGGCTGCAATACCGCCGCCGGCAGGAGGCGGAACTGGTTGGCCAGCGACAGAAGAACAAAGCCAAACTCGCCCGCCTGCGCCAACACCAGGGCCGTGCGTAGGGCCACCCCTTGCTCAAAGGCGAACAGACGGCAGCTGGCCCAGACCACGATACCCTTGATCACCAGGATCGCCACGAGAATTACCAGGATCTCGGGAAAATCGGCCAGGATCTGGTGCAGATCCACCAGCATGCCGATGGTGATGAAGAAAAGCCCAAGGAGAATATCACGAAAGGCGGCTATATCCGCTTCCACCTGATAACGATAGGCCGTTTCAGCGATGAGCATGCCCGCCACGAAGGCGCCGAGCGCCAGGGACAGTCCCGCGGCCTCCGTGATCCAGGCAAGTCCCAAGGTGACGAAGAGGACATTGAGCATAAAGAGCTCACTGGACTTGCGCTGAGCTACGAGCTGAAACCAGGGGCGAACGATCGGGCGCCCCAGTACCAATAAGACCAGCAGTATCACCGCTGCCTTCAAGGCGGCGAGGGCGAGGGCGGCGGGCAGGGCAGCGCGGTCCCCGGCCAGCGCGGGAATCAGTACCAGCAACGGCACCACGGCAAGATCCTGAAAAAGCAGGATACTGATGGCAATACGGCCGTGGCGGGATGCCGTTTCCATCTTTTCCGAAAGCACCCGGGCAACCATGGCCGTCGACGACATGGCCAGAATGCCGCCGACGATGATTCCAGAGCGCCAGCCTAGACCCAGGAATGTGGCAATGGCCAAAAAGAGCAACAGGGAAGCCAGGACCTGCAGGCTGCCCATGCCGAATACCAGACGGCGCATGGCCATGAACTGGGCCGGACTGAACTCCAGACCAATGCTGAACATGAGAAAGACCACACCGAATTCGGCTAACTGGCGTGTGCGCTCGAGATCGGGCACTAAAGCCAGGGCATGCGGTCCCAGAAGGACGCCCGTCAAGAGATAGGCAAAGATGGCCGGCAGGCGCAGCCACTTCAGGAGGCCGACGAGGACGACCGTCGTTGCCAGTAATACCACGACGATGAGCAGGCTGGAGTCGGGCATGGTGGCTGAGGGGTCTCCTGGGCAGGTCTTTTTGGTATCATAGCGCAAAAGGAGCACGACTTTATGATCATCGTTACGGGCGGGGCAGGGTTCATCGGTGCCAATCTGGTGGCCGCTCTCAATGGGCGCGGCGAGCGCGACATCCTGGTGGTGGACCATCTCCAGCAGGCGGACAAGTTCCGCAACCTCTCTGGACTCGACATTGCCGATTACCTGGAGGCAGAGCCCTTTCTTGCCCGCCTCGAGGCGGGCAGCTTTGGGCCGGTGGAGGCGATTTTCCACGAGGGCGCCTGTTCCGACACCATGGCCAGCGACGGTCGCTACGTCATGACGAACAATTTCGAGTACAGCAAAACCCTGCTGCACTGGGCGCAGAAGGCAAACGTGCCCTTGCTCTATGCCTCCAGCGCCTCGGTCTATGGTCGCAGCGGTAGCTTCACCGAGGCGCGGGAGTCGGAAGACCCTCTCAATATCTACGGTTTCAGTAAATTTCAGTTCGATCAATACCTGCGCCGCCATTGGCAGGAGTTACGGGCCCCGGTCCATGGTTTCCGCTACTTCAATGTCTACGGGCCGCGGGAGTTCCACAAAGGGCGAATGGCCTCCGTCGCCCTGCATTTTTCCCGCCAGTACCGACTCGATGGGCACGTGCATCTCTTTGCTGGCTCGGGGGGTTATGCCGATGGCGAACAGCGTCGAGATTTCATCCACGTAGACGACGTATGTGCCGTCAATCTGCATTTTCTCGACCACCCGCGCTCGGGCATCTACAACGTTGGCACGGGTGTGGCGCGAAGCTTCAATGCCATGGCGGTTGCCGTCATCAACGGGATCGAGGCGCGCCGTGACGGGCCGATTCGGGAGCTGGAGAAGCTCCAGAAGGCTGAGATCATCCGTTACATTCCCATGCCCGAAAGTCTGCACGGCAAATACCAGAGCTTTACCGAGGCCGATACGCGTCAACTGCGTGCGGCGGGATACCAGGCGCCCATGTTGACGGTGGAGGAGGGGGTTGCCCGCTATATCGCCTGGCTCGAGGAGCAGCCTGAGTGACGCCCGGTCGCTTGCTGGTCACTGGAGCCGCTGGTTTCATCGGTTTTCACCTCTGTCGGCGTCTGCTGGCCGAGGGCTGGACCGTGAGGGGTATCGACAACCTCAACGACTACTACGATCCTGCCCTCAAGCGGGCTCGCCTGAGCCAGCTGGAAGGACATCCCGCCTTCACCTTTCAGCATCTGGACATTGCCCAGCGTGATGACCTGCACCGCCTGTTTACGGGGTCACGTTTTGACGTGGTGGTCAATCTGGCCGCCCAGGCGGGTGTCCGCTACTCCCTGGAACATCCCCACAGCTATGCCGACAGCAATCTCCTGGGTTTTGTGAACCTGCTCGAAGGTTGCCGACATCAAGGTGTCGACCATCTGCTGTTTGCCTCCTCGAGTTCGGTTTACGGTGCCAATAGCCGACTTCCCTACAGCGAACACGACCCCGTCGACCACCCGGTGAGCTTGTATGCGGCCACCAAGCGGGCAGGGGAGTTGATGGCCCACAGCTACGCCCATCTTTACGATATCCCCGTCACGGGTCTGCGTTTTTTTACGGTCTACGGCCCTTGGGGACGGCCCGACATGGCCTACTTCAGTTTCACCCGCAAGATCCTGGCCGGGGAATCCATTCCCGTTTTCAACCACGGCCAGATGCAGCGCGATTTTACCTACATCGACGACATCGTCGAGGCCGTCGTGCGGCTCGTGGATCATCCGCCCCAGAGGCAGGTGGACTGGCCCGCCGATCCTGCCACCAGTGCCGCACCCTTCAGAATCTACAACATCGGAAACCATCAGCCCGTAGCGCTCCTGGACTTCATTGCGACTTTGGAGGAGTGTCTCGGTCGCAAGGCACAATTGGAGCTTCTGCCCATGCAGGCGGGTGACGTCCTGGCCACCTATGCCGAGGTGAACGATCTGGCTGCCCTCGTCGATTTTGCCCCGCGAACCCCATTGGCGCGGGGGCTTGCCGAGTTTGTGCGCTGGTACCGGCAGTACTACGGTACTGCCTGAACGTCCGTCATGCGGCGTCGCCGCCCTCCAGAACAATCCACCAGGCTCTGGCCGCAGAGCTGCCCCCGCCCTTTCGGGCAGGGGTCCGCTTGCTCGCCTTGTTCCACTAGTGCAGGTTGGTCGCTACTCCAACCCGTGGTTCCTCCGCCAGACCGGGGGTGAGCACCGACTGTCTCAGCGAGCGGAAGCTCAACCACCGCTTATTCTCGTAATCGTAAAGCTGGCATTGGCGGAAAATCCTTCGTACCAGAGCAAAGCTGAAGCGACTTTCGTGCAGATAGGCGGCATAGTGTTTACGCAGATCGTCGTAGGCGCCACGCAGATGATAGAAGGGGATACGTGGGTCCACGTGGTGTGGGGCGTGGATCAGGATACCGTGGATCAAGGCCTCGCTCAGTGCCGAGCAACGTACCACGGTACTGCAATACATCTGTCCAATACTCTGACTCCACTCCTCTTTATCCGTAAAGAAAGGAAGGTCCGGGTGGGTATGGTGAAGAAAGACGAACAGCGCAATGTAGTAATTGAAGACCAAAAAAGGCAGCGCAATGGCCGCAAACCAGCCGAGCCAGCCCGACAGTACCAGCGCCACGGCAGAGAACAACAAAAAAAACAGAAGAGTAGACATTTTTGCCAGGAAAAAGGCGCCTTTGTCCCGGCTTTTGGGATCCGCACGAAAGCGGACCATCCCCGGCCACCATACCCGCAGGAGGTAGTGCAGGGCACAACCATAGGGACTGCGCTCCAGTCGATACAGGAGCCGCTGCCATGCGCTTTTGGCGCGGTATTCCGCAGGTGTCCAGGGACGCCATATCCAGTCGAGGGAGACAAGACTCGTGAAGCCATGATGCACACGATTGTGGCCAAATGCCCAGAGTCGATACATGTTCAGGGATGGCAGCATGAAGAGCGTGCCGAGGATCTCACTCACGCGCTTGCTTTGGAAGAGGGCGCCATGGGCGGCGTCGTGTGCCCAGACGAACATGAATGCCACCGCCGAACCCGCAAACAGACCGCACAGTATCTGTGCCCACCACCAGGGGAGCAGGAGTGCGCCGGCGATGCTGAGCAGATAAAGGCTTCCATCGATGCCGTACCAAAGCAGTGCGCGCGCCGGCGAACGGCGGTAGCGCTCGGGCGAGATGGTACTGCGTAGGTCCTGCAGCTTTACGGAGTGCAAGGTTTCCCAGTCCTGATGCGATGGGGTGTCCGACATCGTGTCGCCTCCTGGAGGGTGAGCGCATTAATAACGAGTTACAGATGCGATTGTAGTTATATGGGGCATACGAGGCAAGCCCAGAGCCTCGAGGTTCTGCTGCGCGACACCCGTCCGCCCGGCAATGTCCAGGCGGGGTAGGGCCCTTGTGGCCATTCTGGCCCCGAGATGGGTTGCGCGATCCGCACAGAGGACTCTTCCCCTTTCGGCGCCGAAGGTGCTACTCTTTCTCAGAGGTATGTCAGCGACCTTTGTTTAGTAGCCATTGTGTTGTTCATCCATCGTGCAAGGAGAAGTGTAAACATGTTAGACGTAGCCAAATTCAAGCCCGTCGCTCGCGTCGTCTTCATCGCCGGCGTCATCGCTCTGGCCAGCGCCTGTGCCAAGAAGGAAGAGTCCAGCGCTCCGGCGAGCAGTTCCGCCACCACCGAATCCTCCTCCTCCGCCGCTTCTTCGGACAACGGCAGCGCCGCAACCGAGAGCAGCAGTTCCAGCGATATGTCCTCCAGCTCCACCGCGCCCATGGAATCTTCCGCTTCTTCCGACGAGAGTGGCTCGTCCAGCAGCGCCGAGACCAGCAGCAGCGGCAACGGCAGTTCCGACTGATAATCGGTCTTCGATAACGCTAGTCAGAGTCCTCTGAACAGGGAGGGGCATCATGATTCGTGCAGATAACATTCGGGCGTCCTGGCTTCGCATCCTCGCCATGTCGTGCGTGGTTGCACTGGCTGCCGGCTGTGGTCAGGGAAAGCAGAGCGAGTCCAGCGGAGGCCGCAGTGATTCCGGTGCGACCAGTTCGAGTTCCTCCACCGACGCTGGCTCCTCTGCCGCGACCAACTCGCCTGCGGCATTCCAGTCCGAGAGCGGGGGCGGTCACCTGGTAAAGGTGGCAGCGGGCATGAGTAGTGATCAGATGGCCAAGGCCAAATCTCTGGCGGAAGCCAAGGGATGTTTTGCCTGTCATCAGGTGGAAGCCAAGGTGGTTGGTCCTGCCTTTGCGTGGGTGGCCTATAAGTACAAGGGCGACCCAAAGGCACTCTCCACCGTCAGTCACGCCATCGAGCACGGTGTTGCTGGCGTATGGGGTGGCATGCCCATGCCGGCCCAGAATGTTACGCCCGAGCAGGCCAAGGAGCTGGCTAGTTGGGTGCTGGCCCAAAAGCCCATTGCCCCTCCAAAGGCCTCCTGAGTCTCCGACCAGCGACCAACCCCCGCCTTGGCGGGGGTTTTTATTTTACGATATGCGCATTCACGATCGCCTGAAGAAATTCTCCTGGATTGCCAGCACCTATTACGCTGAGGGTTTGCCTTTTTCCCTGGTACAGCAGGTATCCGTCCAATTTTTTACCTTTGCTGGTGCCAGCCTCCAGACCATCGGTCTGCTATCCCTGTTGGGCCTGCCCTGGAATGTCAAATGGTTCTGGAGTCCCTTCATCGATCTTTTCGGCAATAAGAAAAGTTGGCTGGTATCGATGGAGTTACTCTTGGGCGCCGTGGCCATCCTATTGATATGGCCGGCCCAGACGCTGGATCTGGATCTCGCCTTCAAGATTTTTGCGCTCATGGCCTTCCTGTCGGCTACTCACGATATGTCCGTGGACGGTTATTACATTCAGACCTTGCCGGTGGATGCGCAGGCGGCCTACTCCGGTCTGCGCGTTGCTGCCTATCGGGTGGCCATGCTGGTGGGAAACGGCGGGCTGGTGGTCCTGGCCGGCTGGGTATCTTGGACTGCCTGCTTTCTCACCGCGGCGGGGATGCTGTGGCTGCTTGCCGGCTTTCATCGCTGGATGCTTCCGCGGCCCGTTGCCAGGGCACCCGGCGCAAGCCGTCGCACGGCTACGGTACAGGCCTTTCGCTCATACTTTGGGCAGAAACACGTCCTTTGGGCGCTGGCCTTCATCCTGCTTTTTCGTGCCGGCGACGCCTTGATGTTTGCCATGGTCACGCCTTTTCTCAATCATCTGGGTTATGGTCTGGTGGCCCGCGGCCTACTCACGGGTGCCTTGGGTACGGTAACGGGCATCGGCGGGGCGCTGCTGGGCGGATTGATCATCGCCCGCTGGGGATTGCGCCGCGCGCTTTTGCCCCTGGCCACGGTGCAATCGTTCGCCATTCCGGCCTACGCATGGCTCGCGTGGGTGACACCAGACCTGCCTTGGGTGGGCCTTGTGGTGGCCTTTGAACAGGCGGCGGCGGGCCTGGGTACGGCGGTGCTCATGGTGTTTTTGATGCAGCGCTGCCAGAAGCGCTTCGAGGCAACCCACTTTGCCATTGGCTCGGCACTCATGTCCGTTGCGTCCACGGTGGCCGGAAGTTTCAGCGGATTTCTGGCAGCCAAAGTGGGTTTTACCGCGTTTTTTCTCTTGGCATTCATCGCCGCGCTCCCTAGTCTCATACTTGCCTATTTTTTACCCCGCGATCTTTTCCCGGAACACCGTCATAGGGTCTGAGGGAGGCCCAAAGGAGACTGGCGATGCCTGGTTTTGTTTCCATGCGTGTACCCCAGTATGATCCGGCGAAGCTCGGGCCCAGCCCCGTGCTCCGGCACCTGCGCATGCTCCTTTTGTGCGTTATCTGTTTGGGCGTTGCGCGGGCGCAGGCGATGCCATTACTCGCGCCACCAGCCTCGACCGATGGCCGCTGGAGCGTGCTTCTTGAGAAAATCGGCGACTCCCATCCTCTCGTAGCCCATCGGCCAGATGCCTTGCTGGCGCCCGCGTCCGTCCTCAAACTGTTCAGCACCGCCTACATTCTTGACCGCCTTGGCGCCGACGCACGGCAATGTACGCAGTTGCGGGCGCGTGGCCTGGATCAGGGCACGCTCCAAGGTCCACTGGTTTTTGTGGGTGGTGGAGATCCCAACCTTTCGTCTCGCCGGTTTCCGTACACGGGTAACTCGGAGCACGAGGCGGATTCCCTTGTGGTCCTGCGGGAGCTGGCGGAACAACTCTGGCAGGCGGGTGTCCGGCGCGTACCAGACGGCATCGTCGCCGTGGACGGCCCCTTTCCGGCAGAAACAGGCTCGCCACCGGGCTGGACAGAGGATGACCAGCGTTTTTGGTACGGTGCTCCCATCCACGGGCTGTATATCAACGATGCCAGTGTCCTGGTGCGCGTCCGGCCAGCGGCGAAACCCGGTGCTCTGGCGACGGTGCAGATCACGCCGAATCCGCAAGGTTTCATCCGTAACGCCGTGCGCACGGTGGGCAAGAGGCAGCCCACGGAGCCCGTGCGCCTCGTGACCGATACTACGGGTTGGCGGCTGTCCGGAAGCGTGCGTGCGGGGTCACGTACCTTGGTCGCCGGACTTGCACAGCCCGATCCACCGCGGTTTGCCGCCATTACCCTGGCCGAGGTTCTGCGGGAGCGGGGCATAGCCGTCTCCGGGGACATTCGAGTCCGAGGGCTATCGCGCAACCGCGATGCGGGCTTGGAGGAGTCGGGAATTCCCGAACAGGCATCGGTCCTTACCCACGCCAGGCTCCTCCTGGCAGAGCACTGGTCACCGCCGCTGGCCGAGGAAATTCAGGTCATCAACAAGGTCAGTCAGAATACCCACATCGAGACCCTCACGCGGCTGGCCGACATCGCTCAGGGGCGCAGCGGTACCCGAAGTTCGGCAGTGGCAGGCCTAGAGACCTGGGCACGGGAGCGGGGACTGTTGGCTGGGCAGACGCGCTTCGTGGATGCCAGCGGCCTGTCGCGGGACGATCGGCTCAGTGCCAGCGACCTAGTGCGCCTGCTGAACTGGGCCACACAGCAACCCTGGTGGCCAGAGTATGCCGCCTCCTTACCGGAAGCAGGCAGTGACGGTACCCTGCGCCATCGTTTCCGCACTCTGGACGCCGGCATGCTCTTGGCGAAAACGGGAACCCTATCCGATGCCATCTCCCTTGCCGGCATCCTCTACATCAAACCCGAGCAGGCCTATGTATTCGCGATTCTGGTCAATGATTTTTCCCTGTCACGAGCAGCCCTGCGCGGAGTCCTGGATCGTCTGGTGCAAGGATGGGCGCGTGCCCTCGCCCTGGCAGCGCAGGACTACCCGAAAACGGTCCGTTCCGCTGCCGGCCCACACGGCTGAACTCATCTCAGCATACCAGCGCTCCAGCTACGTCTGTCCGAGCCTGAGACTCAACTGGAGGATTGGCGGGTCGTGTCACGGGCGCCATGGCGCGATTCTCGGTGCCTGGAATCCCCACTCCCAGCGCCAGGGCCTCTGGCGGAATCTTCGCGCAGATCGGCAACTCGAAAGGCGGCTGCGGCGGGTAGGCCGCGGTGCGCCCGTGACGGTCTGGGGTGGCTGTGCCTCGTGGTGGGAGCAACACTACTTTGCCGCTGGGCTCGATCCGCGCACGGCCTGCTGGCTTGCCGGGGCAATGCGACAGAATGCCTGGCTCTGGCTCGATGGTCGCCGGGTCTTTCTGGTTTGCTGCGCGGAGTGCTGAGTGAACCGTTTACCTTAATGTCGGCCATCCGCTTCATCTTTGGGAAGTGCTTCTGAATTGTCTCTCAAGACCAGATATTCCTTGACAAAAATATCCTGTTGCACGGAATTTCTTCGGCTCCGGTGACGCCACCAGAGATGAACGCTCCATGCCAGGCCTAGGATGCCAACGGCAATCAAAGCAAAAATCGCGAAAAAGAAAAACGCCAGGAGCAAGAGAAGGGCAAAGAAACTCAAGAGCAGGCGATGCCACCAGTGTGAAGCCCGATATTGAAAATGGTTGATCCGCATCATCCATGCTCCCCGGCAGAAGGACAGTTGTCCGTAACTTCAGTGGTGGACCCTGAGGGTAGCACAAGGTTCCCACGGTAAGCGGCCGGACGTCCGCGGGTCTCTGGGTCTCTGTAGCTCGAATGGGGGAAGACGGTCTAGGGTACCGTGAGCACCCCTTACGCCTTTGCCGTGTTTATCATTTAACATAATAGGTATTATGCGACGTACAAGTACACCCGGTTTCCAGAGCCATCCCCGCGGCTTGCCGTGGGTTTGGTGGGGCTCCTATACCGACCGCTCGTCGTGCGCGCCGCCCGATAGCCTAAAGTGACAATACGTGAACCATTGATCGTTTCCCGCCGGGGTTTTGTGCAAAATCTTCCTGCTCGTCATCAAGGCGAAGTCCTTGCCCAATTCCCTGTGCAGGTCGTCTGCATCGTAGCGGACAACGGGCAGACCGCTGCACCGTTCCGGCCCATCACTGGCGAAAGTGGCGATGATGATATCACCGCCAGCGACGAGGGATCCCTTGAGTTGATCCAGGTAAGCAGCCCTGTCCTTTGCCTCGATGAGGAAATGGAACACGGCTCTGTCGCGCCACAGACGATAGTGTCGTTTGGGCAAGTCGATATCAAGAACATTACCGACTACCCATTTTATTGTGCCGGACTGCGGTCCAAGTCTGGCCCGCGCCGCGTCCAACGCTGTCGCGGAAATATCCAGCACCGTTATATCCCGAAATCCTCGTTGTTGAAGATCGTCAACAAAAGTCGAGGCACCGCCCCCGATATCGATGATCGGGTCAGTACATTTTAGCTGGAGGGTATCCAGTATCGCCAAAGACGGTGTATCGTGAGCACAGAACCAACTCACACTGTTCGTTGATTTTTCAGCGTATATATTCTGCCAATGGCTCTCGGGATCCATGCTATTTGCTGCCTCGTCACGCGGTATTACCCCAAGGATAGGCTTCGGCATCCAGAACCGGCAAGAGAGAGCCCATCACGGGCTCGGCAATGGCCGGCGAAAACGCTTGGGTAGATCATGCAATCCATCCATGACCACATAAAATGCCGGCGTGACATAAAGCGTCAGGAACTGCGAAAAGATGAGACCGCCCACCACGGCAACACCCAGAGGTACGCGACTGCTGCTGCCGGTACCAAAGCCGATGGCTATGGGCAGCACTCCCAGGATGGCGGCAATGGTAGTCATCATGATGGGGCGAAAGCGGACGGAGCAGGCGTCCACGATGGCCTCTTCCGCCGTGAGTCCGTCGCGTCGGCGGGTTATGGCGAAGTCCAGGAGGATGATGCCATTTTTCTTGACGAGCCCAAGGAGCATGATGATGCCGATAAAACTATACAGATCCAGGGGCAAATGCAGCAGATAGAGGAATAGAAGTGCGCCAAAGGCAGCCAGCGGGAGAGCCGTGAGGATGGTCAACGGGTGCAGAAAATGCTCGTAGAGGATGGCCAGAACGACGTAGATGAGGAGTATCGTTGCCAGGAGCAGTATGGGTAATTCCTTGAATGAGGCCTGGAAGAGACGGGCATTGCCGCCAAACTGTCCGCTGATGCCATTGGGCAGCACGCGATGGGCAATGCGTTGTACCGCTGGCACGACGTCGCCGATGCTGTGCCCGGGGGCGAGATTGAAGGACACACTGGCCTCAGGGAGCCCGTTGTGCTGATGCAGTTTTTGGGCGCTGGCGGCCAGGTGCATGCGCACGAGAGCCGACAAGGGTACCAGGCTGCCGCTGTTGCTGGGAACGCTGAGGGTGTCCATGGCCGCGATGCTGTTCTGATAGCGCGGGTCGATCTCCATGAGCACCTCGTATTCGTCGGCGGAGCCGTAGATCGTCCCCACCTTGCGACCGCCAAAGGCCAGATTCAGGGTTTCCTCGATGGCCTGGCTGCTCACGCCATAAGCCGCTGCCTCTTGCCGGCGGATGTGGATGGCCAGCACCGGGTCATGGTCGTGCAGGTCGGTGTTGACGGATTGCAGTAGCGGCGAGGCGCGCAGGGCGTCGGCGAGCCGGTGGGCGGCCCGATTCACGTCACTCCAGCGGGTTCCGGTCACCTCATAGACGTAGGCGCCGTTGGCCGCTGCCGTCCCCGCCTGGGCACCCTTTTGGCCCACAAAGACGATCTCGGCGTTGCGGAAGGGTCGCACGGACCGCTCCAGTTGCTGCGTCACCTGGCTGGCATCCTGACTGTACGCATTTTTGAGGCGGATGAAGAGGTGCCCGTTCGTGGGTCCGGCGAAGGCTCCCGGCCCCTGCCCCGCCGACGATACCACCTGCAAGACCGCCGGGTTGCGGCGCACCGCCGCAGCAATGGCCTCCTGCTCCTTTTTGACCTCGGCAAAGCTCATTCCGGGTGGATAATCGACATTGACGTTGATGAGTCCGTTCTGCTCCGTCGGGAGAAAGCTCTTGGGTACCGCCGCCGTCAACACGAAGCAGCCGACGAGCGTAAGCCCGGCCAGTCCCAGAATCCAGAGCTTGTGGCGCAGCGACCAGGCCAGGCTGCGTACGTAGGCGTCGCGACTGCGGTTGAAGAGGCGCTGAAAGCCGCTGTCCACTCCAGCGCTATCGCGGCGCAGGAAACGCGCTGCCAATGCCGGGGTCACGGACAGCGCCACCAGGCCGCTCACCAGAATCACCACGGCAATGGTCACCCCAAAGGCCGTGAACAGGTGCCCGACGAACCCCCCGAGAAAGAGCAAGGGTAGAGAAATAATGGCCAAGGACAGGGTCATGGAGAGAATGGTAAAGCTGATCTCGCGGCTCCCCTCCAGGGCCGCTTGCCTCCCCTCCTCGCCCCAGTCCAGGTGCCGGTTGATGTTTTCGAGCATGACCACCGCATCATCAACCACGAAACCCACGGCCAGCGTCAGGGCCAAAAGTGTGAGGGTGTTGATGCTGTAGCCCAGTAACCAGAGCACCAGAAAGGTGCCGAGCAAGGAAAAGGGAATGGCCAGCGCACCGATGACCGTTGCCCAAAAGCGGCGCAGAAAGATCCACATGACCCCTGCCACCAGCAGGCTGGACAGGGCCAGGGTAAGCAGCACTTCGTGGACGGCGGCGCGTATGTAATCGGCGTCGTCGAAAAGCACGTGGAGCTTGGCACCCCCTGGGGCAGCCGCTTCGAGCCGGGGCAGCATCTCCCGAACCGCCCTGGAAATGGCCACCGTACTGCTGCCGGGTTCGCGAATGATGGCCATGCCAATGGCTGGGGTGGTGTCAAACCACGTCTGCTGCTCGTTATACTCGGTGCTGTTGTGGGCCCTGGCCACCGCTTGCAGCGGCACGGCGTGCCCGTGCACGTAGGCAATGGTCAAGCGGTTGAACGCGGCTGCTGTGTGCAGTTGGCCGTGCACATCCGTCTCGATATTGTCCCTGCTCCCCTCGATGGTGCCCTGAGGCAAATCCACATTGGCATCGGCAATGGCCGTTTGCAGATCTTGCAGGCTTAGACCGCGGCTGGACAGGGCAAAGGGATTGACGTAAATACGCACTGCGTAGGTCTTCGCACCAAAAAGCTGGACACTCGCCACCCCGGGAATGGTGGCGAGTTCGGTGGCGACCCGCGTTTGGGCATAGCGATCCAGGCGGGACAGGGGCATATCCGGAGCGGTGGCCGCCAAAAACAGAATGGGTGCCGCCGATGGATTGATGTTGCGCACCTTCGGCGGCTGCGGCAGGTCCGAAGGCAAGAGTCCCTGAGCGTCGGCCACCGCGTCCGAGACCTCCTGGGTTGCCGCGGTGGCCGATACCCCAAGGTTGAACTGCAGGGTGATGCGGGTGGAACCGTTCTGACTCACCGCCGTCATGGAGTTGATGCCGGGGATACTGGTGAACTGCCGCTCCAGGGGCGTGGCAACGGAATTGGCCATGGTGCGCGGACTGGCGCCGGGCAGACTGGCACTCACGGCCACCGTGGGAAAGCTCACATTAGGCAAGAGCGCGACGGGCAACTGAAAATAGCCCACGGTACCCAAAATCAGAATGGCAAAGGCCAGCACCGTCGTTGCCACGGGGCGGCGAATGAATGGTGCCGACAGATTCACGGTACCACACCCTCAGCTTTTGGCCGGTCATGCTCGTGGGCCTGTGGCAGGGCTTTGGGTGGCCGCGCCAGCTCCCGCACCAGGCTACCCGGATGCAGGTGCGCTGGTATGTCGTAGATCACCAAAGTTCCCGGCGACAGTCCGGATACGGCCACCAGGTTCCCCTCGGTACCCAGATAGTGCACCGCGGTCATCTGCGCATGGTCCTTGCGCAGGACGTAGACGAAGGGGCCGTTGACCCCTTCCTGCAGGGCGTTTCGCGGTATCAGCGCCACGCGCTTCAGGGTCGCGTATTGAAAACGCAGCTGGACGTAGTCTCCCGGCCAGAGCTGCAAATGGGCGTTGGGCCAAGTAGCGCGGGCCGATATCGTTCCGGAACTGCTGTCGGCGCTGTTATCCACCGCCGTCACGGGTGCTTGCCCGAGGAGGTTCTGGCCATCGTTGCCGTAGAGGCGCACGCGCGCCTTGCCCGACCTTTCCGCCTGCAACAAATCCGGCAGGTAGCGCTGCGGGAGGCTGAACTGGATGTGGATGGGCTGCAATTGGGTGATGGTCGCCAGGGTGCTGCTGTTAGCCGAGACGAGATTACCACTTTTGGTCGTCAACATACCGAGGCGCCCCGTGATGGGCGCACGGATCTGCGTGTAACCGAGCTGCAGACGAGCACTATCGATGGCTGCGCGGTCCTCGGCAACGGAAGCCGCCGCCTGCTCCGCCTGAGACACCGTCTGATCGTAGGTCTGCGTGGTGACATAGCCTTTGGGCAAAAGCGGTCGATACGCGCGCACCTGCCCTTCCTCGTAGGCAAGATCCGCCAGTGCTCCCTTGAGCTTGGCCTTGTCCTCGGCAAGGGCTGCCTGCTCCGGCGCTGGGTCAATGACGAAGAGCAGCTGACCGCGGTGCACCATCTGCCCCGAGTGGACGAGAACGTGCTGCAATATCCCCGAGATCTGGGGAATCAGAGTGACGGTGTGTACCGCCTGCGCGGTCCCCAGGGTAGGCACCGACAGGGATAGATTGCCCATGCGCACCGGCTCGACCTCCACATCCAATGGCTTGGGAGCAGGCGGCGGAGCCGATTTGGCGCAAGCAGCGAGTAAAAGCAACGCCGCAGCCGCCAAGCTGCCGCGACCCCGGGATCGGTAGAGCGGCGTCGAAGACCAAAAGCTCACGGCTGCATCTCCTTTTCCGGGCCCGCCCCAGTATCCAGTGCTTGCGGCAAGGCGATGTAGCCCAAGGCATCGGCAAGATTGGCCAGGTCCGTATACGAGGTGGTCAGATCCTGGATCTCCGTTTGTTCCGCCGTGGTCAGCGTTGCCTGCGCCGTGAGTACGTCGATCATCGTCGCCAGCCCTACCTTGTACTGCGCCTGCACCGCCGCTAGCGAGGCGCGTGCACTGGCCACGGCCAGACGTGCCGCCTGCGCTGCGGTGCGCGCCCCGGCCAGCTGCTGTGCGTCTTGATAGACGGTACTGCGAATGGTGGCGGCCTCATTGTCGAGGCTCGCCTGGGACGAGCGCTCCTGTGCCCGCGCCTCGCTGATGCGATAGCTGTCCTGAAAACCGGTGAACAGCGGAACCTTGAGACTGACCCCAATGGACCAATTCTCCGAGGGCAGCAGTCCGTTCTGGAAACGTTTGCCGCCACTGGCCTGGAAGCTGAGTGTCGGCATGCCTGCCGCCTCGTCGGCCCGCACACTGGCCTGGCTCTCCAGCACGTTGGCGGCGGCTGCGCGGATAGACGGGTTGTTCCGCAAAGCCTGCGCCATGAGGCGATGCAGTCCGGGAGCCAGAGTCGGCGGTTGCGCATGGGTGTGCAGGGGCGGCACCACGATCTTCGCCGTTGGCGCGAGACCGCAAGACACCGCCAGAGCGCCGCGGTCCGATTGCACTTGCGCCTGGGCTGAAAGGAGATTGGCGCGTGCCTGGGCCAGTGCCGATTGTGCCTGCAGCACATCTGCCACCGTCGCCATGCCGGCATGCCTCTTGATCTTGGCGGCATCGAGGCTGGCGCGATCCTCCGCCACGGTCCGCTCATAGGCGCGCACCAGAGCCTCCTCACCGATGAGGGTGTAGTAGGCCTTGGTGACCGTCAGCGCCACACTCTGCAAGGCCGCGTTGTAATCGAAACCGTTGAGATAGATCTGGGCCAAGGCCTGCGCGCGTGCAGCACGGCGCTCGCCGAATTCCAGCAGGATGTAACTGAAGGTGAGATTGGTGCTGTCGTTGTTTTGGACGGGAATCGAAAAACCGGCGGTGGTGTTGGCTTCCGATCGTGCTGCCGTGCTTTGCAGGCTTAGGGTGGGCAGATAAGCGGCGTCAGCGACGCCAAGCCCTGCGGCCGCCGCCTGCAGATTCGCATAGGCTTCTCGCGACTGCGGATTGTGGGCGAGCGCGTACTGGGTGAGGCTCCAGAGATTCTTGAACTTTGGCGCTGTCGCCGTCGCTTTCGGTACCCTCGCTTGGGGCAGGTCGCGCGGCAGACGAGTCCAGGGATGACCAATTCGGTTGGGCACCTCGCCGCGCTCGATGCCCCAGGGATCGTGATACAGTTTCTGGAAAATCGCCCCGTATGCGGCTGCGGGACACGCCAATCCAAGGCAGACCACGAACCCCGCGAGCCCGAGTGGGAGCTTACCGTCATGGGCTACCGCCGACCTGCGGAGGCGTTTGAACTCCATCAACATGTGCATGCGGCTGCTGTCTCGCGAAGCATTCGGCTGGCTTCCGATGTCGTCGAGATCGTAGCGTCTCGACGAGGCTCGCGCAAGGCATCAGTGTATGAAGAGACATTAATACGCTGCGGGCGATCATGATTCAGTCCATCTGGACTTGCTTACATCGAGCTCCGGTTGTGGAGGGTATGGAGATCTCACTTTTAAATGCTGTTGCCGACACCACACTCTTCAGGCGCTTCCATGAGCGACTCACAAGTACTTCTCAAAAAAACCGTCTGATCTGGAAACGCCGTATTTGATAAATATTTTTGATTTACATGGGGTTGCCCATCCATGATTTAGGAGCATCAGCATTTTCTTGCGGTAATCGGTAACCTATGCTAGTTTTATGCTGGTGTAGTAAAAATTGCACTCAGCCGCATGATGGTGTATCGCCAAGCAGGTCTATCAACAGCTTGGATGACCACGACGATGTTGAGCGCCTGCAACCTTTTTGTTGCGCTCACACCAACAATCTGAAGGAGTTTAGCCATGGCTCAATCCAAAGCTCGATTGCATCGTGAGCTCAGCCAACTCGATTTGATAATCATCGGTATCGGTGGTGCCGTAGGCACCGGTGTGCTTTTTGGAACTGCAGGTATGGCTGCAGCGGCAGGGCCAGGTGTAGTTTTGGCCTGGTTGATCGGTGCGCTGATGTATCTCACCGTGGGTCTAACCTATATCGATCTCAATGAGCTCTATCCCGAAGAGGGTGGACCCTCGCGGTATAGCCTCTATACCTTTGGGCCCATCGCCAATATGATCAATGCGATATCTGATCTATTGTGGTATCTCTTCATTCCCCCCATAGAAGCACTGGGTGTGGTCATGGGGTTGAATTTTTTCTATCCACATTTTGTGAATAGCTCTGGTGACCCGACCATGCTCGGTGGTCTATTGGGCGTATTGTTGATGCTTTTGTTCTTTCCCTTCAATTACTACGGAGTGAAGGCCTTTTCCAAAAGCACCAACCTTTTCGGTGGCGTGAAGCTGCTCATTTATTTTCTGGTGGCTTTCGGCTTCATTTCTTTCTGGCATGTGCACAACATGTACTCCTACGGGGGCGCCCTACCCTACGGTCTCGAAGGCGTGTTTGTCGCCATTCCCTTGGGAATGTTTGCCTTCGGGAGCTTGCGTGTGATTCCCGATTACATCGAAGAGGCGAAGTATCCATCGGCTATTCCTGGTGCCATTCTCTGGTCGCTTTTTGGGCAAACCCTACTTTACGTACTCTTTGGGATCGCGCTGCTCTTTGCGCTCAACTGGGGTCATCTGGACATCACAGCCGGGCACTGGGGTGGTCTTTCTTCCATTCCAGGAAATCCTTTTCTACAGATTGCCAAGCACACCGACGCAGCATGGCTCATCGGCTTGGTCATACTTATCGTCATCATCGGCCCCTTCGTGACGGGATATATCTATCAGGGAGCGGGTAGCCGTATTCTCTTTGCCATGGGCAGGTCGAAGATCGTGAGCAGGCGTATGGTCGAATTGAGCCATACCCATGGTATTCCGGCCAAGTCCTTGGTGGTTACGACGGTGATCGGTATCATCATCGCCTTTATTGCCGCACCACTGCCCTCTATCTACAACCTCATCGGCGATGCCGTCGTCGCCGGTTATATCGGTTTTGCCATCAATCCGCCCATCATGATTGCTCTACGCAAGCAAGGCCGGCATGGGAAATTCCGCTCGGAAACCGTCAGTACCGTCGTCGCGGCACTGGCTTTTGCTTCGGCGTCCTTGATCATCTATTGGAGCGGCTGGCCGTCCGTGCCTTACGCTGCCGTGCTGGTTCTGCTGCTATCCGTAGTCTTCGGCTACTTCAGCGGGGTAAAGAAAGGAATGAGCAATTCCATCTGGTACATCGCCTACATTGTGTTCCTGTCTCTGATGACCTATCTGGGGAGTCAGGGAGCACTGAAGGTGTTTAGCATGCCCGTGGCCAGCGGCATCGTGGTACTGCTTTCGCTGCTCATTTTTCTACCGTGGGGCGTTGCCTCACGCATGGAAGTGTCTCAGCAGATCAAGTTTGCTCCGCAGAGCTGATGCCCCGGACGGTTCGTCGGCTCGAATCCGACTGGTGCCAGGTCTCGGTGCCGGTCGGCCTCTTTGAATGCGGGGCTCTGGCGCATTAATGCCCACTCAGGGCCTGCGCGCGTTTCGCTGGCCTCTTCATGCACCCAAACCATCCCAAGGCATCGAGTGTCGGACATTTCTCTGTGTTTGGATGGTTGCTGTGGGGTTTGTGGGGAAACTGCCAGGTCGTTGTGAGGACATCCATGGCGCCTTGGTCTCGCCCATGTCCCCGCGGCACTTCGGCCGTTCAAGGAGGCGGATTCTTGTCCTGCCGAGGCGCCAAAGATATAATGCACCAATACGCCGGCATAGCTCAGTTGGTAGAGCAACTGATTCGTAATCAGTAGGTCGGAGGTTCGACTCCTCTTGCCGGCACCAAGAAAATCAGGCACTTAGGAATATTACCTAAGTGCCTTTTGCTTATCTGGCTCTAGTCTGGCTCTAGTTCTGCCAACGCCTCACGCCAGATGCTGGCTACAATGTTCCCAGCTGGCTCTAGTTTTCGCGCGCCGGCGCTGCGGATGACATCACATGGCAAAACATGACAAAAACTTTTCTAACCCTTGCTGGCTCTAGTTTCTGCACGAATTAGGGAAGCTCTGCACAGCCTGAGTTGATAGAATGAGGCGGTACGCGCAAGGCAGGAGGCGATCATGGCGGGCCAGATGACGTTTGCAGAGACAATGGGGCTGTCGCGCCGACACAAGGAGACCAAGCGGGAGCGTTTCCTGCGGGAGATGGACCAGGTGGTGCCTTGGCAGGCTTTGATTGAGTGCATCGCTCCCTACTACCCCAAAGCTGGACCGCGTGGCGGTCGCAAGCCCATGCCGATAGAGCAAATGCTGCGTATTCACTTCCTGCAGCAATGGTATGCCTACTCGGACCCGGGCATGGAAGAGGCCCTGTATGAAATTCCCTTGCTACGGGCCTTTGCCGGTATCGACTTGGGCCGCGACCTGATCCCCGACGAGTCCACTATCCTGCGCTTTCGTCGCCTGCTCGAGCAGCACGGCTTGGCGCAACAGATATTTGCCCAAGTACAGGAGCTGCTGGAAGCCTCCCACTTGATTCTGCAGGAAGGCAAGATGGTGGATGCCACCTTGATTCACGCCCCCAGCTCGACCAAGAATCGAGACCGCAAACGGGACCCCGAAATGCATCAAACCAAGAAGGGGAACCAATGGTATTTCGGCATGAAGGCCCATGTCGCGACGGACACGCAAGGCCTGGTTCAGGCTGTCGAGTTCACCGCGGCCCATGTTCCGGACCATCGGGTGCTGGAAGAGCTGCTGACCGGAGACGAGAAGACGGTGCTCGCCGATCGTGGCTACGATTACCCGCAGGTCCATGAATTTTTGCGCAAGCAGGGGATTCAGGATGCCGTGGCCCGACGTCGCTATCCCGGCCAGAGGACGGGGCTACAGGCACTCAAGCGTTTCAACCGCCGTGTGGCAAGCATCCGTGCGCGTGGTGAACATGCCTTCCGCGTCCTGAAGTGTCAGTTTGGCTACCACAAGACCCGCTATCGAGGCCTGACCAAAAACGGTGCGCAACTGACCACCTTGTTTGCCCTGGTGAACCTCTATCTGGTTCGTAAGGAGCTCTGTTGGTTACGGGCGTAATCCGTCACCAAGACGGAAAGCGGGCGATTTCCGTGCTCACCATGCGCTCTTTCGCGTCTCTGGGAAGGGAAAATGAGAATTTTCGTCGCCAAATCGATTTTGCGAGACAAACTCGCCCCAAATCGCGACGATTTTACTACCAGTTCAGAGGTTCCTTAGACACGTAATAGGTCTCCATGGGATGGACCAGAGCCGGGTAATAAGGCAACACATCCCCTGGGAGCGCCCGATGGGGTAACATGTCGATGAGTTGACCATGCCGGATTACGTAATACGAGAAGCATTCGCTCCCGAAACCCGATCATCGGTAGCTGGCCTAGATCTTGGGTCTTATGGTTGGTTTTACCTTATTCCCTGCGGCGATTCGGCGCTACTGGTTGGATACGAAGACCTGCAGATTTTGAAGCACGCGTATATCCTGACCAGACGAAGGACTATTAATCAGAGCGTCATGGGTTGAACAATCGTCAGCATCCGGGCGTGAAAACATGCCAGCAGAGCGATCGTCGACATACTAATTTGATACATAACAAAAAGAGCCGCCGATCGCCCATCAAGCAAGGTGTTCAAATGAATTGCTGATTTGGCAAGCATCCTGTTCATTTTTCCACGCTGACCGACAGCCAGGACACCTTACTGAGAAAACGTATTCCGTGAAACGACAGCTCACCTAGAAAATACTGTTGATCAGGTCATCCCCAATACCAAAACCCGCCCCCAGCTCGATGGCGCGGCCAAAGCCGGAATTCAGGAAGTTCGACAGGAAACCACCCCCCTGCCTCGTCTGCATACCAGACTGGCCATATCCCTGCGGTTGCGGTGTCTGCGGATAGCCGGGCTGCCACTGGCTCTGCGCATTCTGCATGGCCTGATGCAGCGCCTGCATCACCGCCATCACCTGCTGCTGCTCCTGCTGGACGTTGAGCGCAAGCTCCTTGAGATCCAAGAGCCACTCCCGAGCATCCTGGTTACCCCCGTCAGCGGCGGCCTTGAGCTTGCCAGCCAGCGTCTGCAAACTCTGCATGACGCCCTGGGCTTCTTGCTGCAACTGCTGGTACTGCTGATCGACTGTCTGAATATCCATGATCGCCTCTTCAAATTTCAGAAAGCCAAAAATAGGAGGAACCCACAGGGATCGATCTGGCACGACGTCTGCACTCGATCCGGCCTAGCTCTCCCCCCGAAGGGGGCATATCGTGCTTACGCCCGGGTTCCCAAAAACTGCGCTACAATCCTACCGCCGAACGGGGCCGACGACCACGCCGGGACTTGCCGTGCTCGGCCAACAGCGCCTCGCCCCTCTCAGCCAGCGCATCGGCGTCGAAACCACCATCCACGGCATCGGCAATGATGGCGATGAAATGCCGGTGATCCAGGTCCGGTGCCAGTTTCTGCACCGCGCGCTCAAAACGCTTCTGGTTTTCCACCTGCGTTTTGCGCACAGCGGGGCTCTGGGCCAAACGCCGCTTCTGTTCGTCGATTTTCGCCAACTGCTCACGCAGCTTTGCTTCCGTCTGCTGGCGTTTGGCTTCCAGGTCCGCCAACCGTTCTTCCGCTGTCCGGCGATGACGCTTCCTTTCCATTTGCATAACCATCCTTTTCTTTGGCAAAAAGGTCAGGATAAACCCACTTTGGCTTTTTGCAAATATGCCTTTCGAAGAAAAACATTATGGGGGACCGTCGCCCTTCCGCGATAGTATTGGGTGCGCTCATCCGGACCGCGACGCTTTACTTTGTGCTCCCACTTCGTCCGGCCCCGTAAAGCGTGATGGAACTTTCGCTCGGTACAACCAGGGGCATCGTCACATCCGGATTCCCCTTGAGACCAAGATCAGCGTTACCAAGGAGAAGACCATACCCTGTGGCGTGCGCTCTCTGAGGCGGCAAAGACAAAAATCCGGAGCGCTGGTAAGCTGGCACACACAATTGAACGCCCGCCTGTAAGGTCGCTTGGAACCCGCAGCGGCAAGATCAGAAGATCGCTAAAAAATGGTAATCGCGGCGTCTATCTCGACCGATGCCGTGGCCTCGAGCGCCAGTGTGGCGTCCGTGTATTTTGACATCCTTCCCTCGGGCACGTTACCTTCGAGCAGTTGACCCTGGTGCCCTCTAGGGGCGTAGACTTGATGCCAGCAGTCCTGTTACCACCGGGTGGGGGGGTGCTGGAGAAATAGGCGATGCGATTTCGGGGAAACAGTTCCTCGGAGGCTGGAAGGATGCGCGGGACGGATAGGCATAGGAAAACTCGGCTAAAATCTGGAGCCAAAGACGCCCGAGGCAACAGACCGGGCATAACCCTTTTCTGAAAGGGATGGGATTACTCCTCGTGGCGCGGCCATGACCCGGGCGCCAACTGTCGGGCAAGGCGTCACGAGAACTGGCGAAAGCCTTCGCGACCACGTATAAGCTATGGGGCGATGGCTCCTGTGGTTCCAGGAATTCTGGTTCTTGCGCCTGGGAAGCGGTGATTGAACCTTCGTCCGGAAAGCGCCGCAAGCATTGCGGAAGACATCGAAGCCCTGCAGCGGATTCCCGGAGGATGTGCCGAAGTGTGGTTGTGCCCGGAGAGCCAGTAGACCCTTGAGTGGCTGAGCGAATGGCTCTCGGGCTGGATCAAGAAAAGCGGAAAAATGGGATTGGCATCACTGGTGCTGAATCAGGAACTTTAGCAACAGCGGCACCCGGAGTATCGTAGGCGCATGCTAACACTGGAACGGGTACAAGGGCACATGGGCATCCCAAAAAATGAGCGGTCTGACCAGATCGCGTACCGTGGACCGGCCCTGAGATGAAAATCGGGATGTGTTTCCTGGATTCCGCTACCACGTATCGCCCTGTAAGGCGAGCGGATATTGGGAGTCTGCCATGAAAAAACGCAGTGCCCGCATGGAAGCACTATTGGGCGAGCTGATGCCCTTGGCACACGCGGTGTCCGACAATCTGGAACCCGGCCCAGACATTTCCCGTTTGTTGGACTGGCTTTATGAGGTGCTTGTCGATCAGGACAGTCACGCCTTTACGACGGTATTCGAAACGCTCCGTGCCGAAGGCCTTAGAGCGATCTGGGAATTTCTCTGGGACCGCGCTCTGGATATGGCCTGCACGAAAAATTACGAAGATGACTATCAAAGCCTTTTGATCGCCGTTCCCTTCCTCGCTCCCTGGACCGGGGAGTGCCGGGGAGCAGACCGCAAGGCCCTTACGCGGGTGCTCAGAGAACAGGAGATCCTCCCCCGGGGCGGTAAGGTCTACTGGGTACAGAAGCCACAGTCGATATATGTGCTACGGGATGCCAGCCCTTTGCAGCTCTGGACGTTCAATACCCCGGGTGCTAGAGAGCCATATACCTGGAACTATGGCCGCACGACAACGCCAACCGTCTACCTGCTGGTCGGGCGATTGGAGTTTCCGATGGGACATATACCGATTTGGCCCCATCCCGACACATTGATTCGCGCGCAGTCCGAGGCGCTTGGATGGCCCCCAAATACCATGGACGCCTGTGCCCCGTTGCGATGGTTCCTGGAACGAGATATTGCCGAGCCCGATTCGGTAGAAGGACGCACGATGGAGATGATCCTTGCGGCTGTGTCCGCGGCAAAGCATTGGGTCGAAGAGTCGGGGGTGGGTGCTGAGGGTTGCCAGATCCAGGTGAAGGAGGGGGCGGATGCTACCCTCCATGTTTTCATCCAACCCCAGGGGCGAGCCCAGCATTTGCTCTGCGGTCTGGCTTACGAGGCCGCTCAAGTGCCACGCGATCACCTCGTGGACAAACTCCGGCAGGTTCTGGAACGGCTGAACTTCACCGTAGTCATCGACAGACCTGCAAATGGGAATATAATCACGCTGCATTGACAGTACGCTCTGGTGCATGAATGGGTGGTTTGCAGCGTAAGCAGCCGCTCGCTACACTCCTGTAGTGGACCTCTCTATCCAAAAGAAATTATGTCTGAATGCCTGGCCACCACATCCAGGAACAGGCGGGCTCGCTGTTTGACGGCAAGCGGGGACCGCGGCGCGTGGATGCTCAGAGTGACCCAGAGCATCTGTATAGCGAGATCGGGCGTCTCAAGGTTGAGCTGGACTGGCTCAAAAAAAGTCGGGGCTTTCCCAGTAGGGGTGCGTAGGGGCTGGATTGCGCGGCACGGCCAGATCTCATTGCGTCGGCAATGTGAGTTGGCTGGGGTGGCCAGGGCCACGATTTATGCTCAGCGTAAAGCGGTGAAGCCCAACGCGGAGGATGTTGAGCTCATGAACGCCATCGATGCCTTGTATACGGAGACCCCCTATTTTGGGAGCCGCAGGATGACGGTCTGCTTGCGGAACCTGGGCTTCCTGGTCAATCGCAAGCGGGTGCAGCGGTTGATGCGCCAGATGGGTCTCGCGGGCATGGCGCCAGGGCCACATACCAGCACGCCACACCCCGAGCACAAGGTCTATCCCTACCTGCTGCGGGGCTTAGTGATTGAGCGGCCTGGGCAGGTGTGGAGCACGGATATCACGTACGTTCGGCTGAAGCAGGGGTTTGTCTACCTGGTCGCCATCATGGACTGGTATAGCCGCAAGGTCTTGAGCTGGAGAATCAGCAACACGATGGACACGGCCTTTTGTGTCGATTGCCTGGAAGAAGCGCTACAGCGTTACGGAGCCCCGGAGATCTTCAATTCGGATCAAGGCAGCCAGTTCACCAGCGAGGCCTTCGTCGGCGTGCTCAAGGCCCACGATGTGAGGATCAGCATGGACGGGCGTGGCCGAGCCTTGGACAATGTCTTTGTGGAGCGCGATCCGTGAAGTACGAGGACATCTACCTGAAGGCCTACGCGGGTGTGCCGGAGTTGTTGATAGGGCTTACCGAGTATTTCGAGCACTACAATACCCTTCGCCCCCATCAATCGCTGGGCTACGCCACTCCCGATCTCGTCTATCGGACTGGGCAGGGCGGTGGTGCCTGTATTGTGGACAAGTATCCAAAAGCGGACCGAAAGGTCATCGAGGAGGTCGTGGGGCAGCGCCAATCCGCTGCGAATGAGGACGCCAGCACTAGCTTAAACTGACCTGTTTTTGGTCTTGACCGATGGGTCCACCATACGGCATGGTTGGACTGGTGGTAATGTCCGCATAGGCAACAGAGCTGACGGTAAGTAGTGCGGCAACGGCGATAAGCGATTTCACGATAGCCTCCAAGCGTGCATTCCGATGGTTAAGATACCGAAATGAACACTAGACTCTTTTCGCGTGGCCGACAAATGCTAAGATTGAAACTCGCCATTCTCTGCGCGAATATCTGTCGTGCCGTTCCGCCCCAGGGCCAGCGTGTTTCTTTCGTCATCCGGGCTTTTGGCTCAGCTAGGCCGATTTATAGCCCATCAGCAGTTCGTGAGTTTTATGGACAAAGGCTTCCAAGGCAGTACTTCCGGGGGTGCGATAGACCATGCTCAAGGTATGGGGAATAGCCGGACAGAGGCGGATGACGGCAAGATCCTGCTGCTGATGCGGGGAGACCAGAGCCGACGCAAAGGCGACTCCCAAACCGTACCGTACGGCATCGCGAACTGCGGACAGGCCGCTGAGTGCGTAGTGCACCTCGGGGAAGATCCCTTGCTGGTGCAGAGCATTCAGGGCGTGTTCGCGTATGCCCGACCCCTCCTCTCTCCAAACAATCGTCTCTTCGCGCAGAACGTCCAATGCCACCACATCCTGCTGCGCGAGGGGATGATCCGGTCGCGCGATCAGGACGATCTCGGTCTCGATCAGATGGTCTTGTTGCCACTCGGCCGGTGGCTTCAAGACGTTCTGCGAGTTTTCTAAGAACACCAGATCGGCTTCGGCCCGGTTCGCCCATGCTTCGCGGCTATTGACCGTCGTCAACTCCACGTTCACGGCAGGATAGGCCTCATGAAACGCGCTGATGAGGCGAGGCAGAATGAACTCGGCGTTCGTTTGGCTTGCGAGGATCTTGAGATTTCCCAGGATCAGATCGTGGGTATGCTGACGCAGCAGGCGCGCCTCCTGGATCAGGGCTTCGATCTGTTCACCGATCCGTTGCAGTCTTCGTCCAATGACGGTCGGCTCGATCCCATGGGTCGTGCGCTGATATAAGGGCTCCTCAAACCAGTCCTGTAGCTTGCGCATCTGGTGCGACAACGCGGGTTGGGAGATGAAGAGTTGCTGACTGACGGCTTTGAGGTTTCCGGCTCGCGCCACCTTAGCCCACGTAAGCAGCAGTTCGGGATCCAAGTGTTCCATTCGTATTATCCTGTCGTTCCAATCACAGCAAGGCGGTATGACCGAGCACCCAAATGGACAGCCCGATCAACCCCAAAAATAGGCCAGCGCTAATCCCCTCGATCCAGATCAGCAGGGCCTTTTCCCGCCCGCGGTGGCCGCGCGCCTCCACCCGCAGGAAGACCACAAAACCGATGAGGATGATGCTGGCGATCCCCATGACCACCAGGATCAAGGGCCAATCGACGCTCATGTGCTGTACCCTTTCCGTATCGCCGTCAACGCAGCGTCCCCGCTAAAAAAAGAGGACGCGAGATACCACGTCCTCAATAGGCCCAACACCATGGATTTCAGCCACCAAGCTGCATCATGTACACGGCGCGCGAGGGTCGAAGGTCTTCGTGGAAGTGGTGCCGCTGCGGTTTGTCCGCGGCGATTCCCACCGCAATCGCATGAGCGATGGTCGCGTCCTGGGCACCGGACCGCAGCAAGGCGCGCAGGTCCAAACCCCGCTCCTGCCCCAGACAGTAGTGCAAGCGTCCCGAGGCAGTCAGCCGCACGCGATTACAGGTATCGCAAAACACGGCGCTCCACGGAGCGATGAAGCCCACCATCCCAGGCCACTGGCGCAAACGATAGAACGTGGCTGGACCGTGATGGTCTGGAGAGGGTGCGGGTTCGAGTGCCCCCCACCGGTTTTCCAGCGCTTCGCGCACCGCGTCGACGGAAGGCGAATCGGCGTGGATTGCCGCGACCCCGGCGGGCCCGAGTGGCATCGTCTCGATAAAACGTACCTGCGCTCCCTGAGGTACAAAGGTTTCCACCATGCGGGTCGATTCTGTCACACTGTGTGCGTCCAGCAGAACGACGTTGATAGCCACGGAATCAAAGCCAGCGTCCAGAGCGGCCTCGATGCCGTGCAAGGCCTTCGCCAAGGATCCGCCACGGGTCAACCAGGCAAAGCGCTGCGGATCCAGGGTGTCGAGACTGATATTGACCTTGCGCACGCCCGCCTCCCGCAACGGCGTCGCCCACCGCGGCAAAAGGACCCCGTTGGTACTCACACTCCATTGGGGAATGGCCAAGGTCGGAAGCATTTCCAGCAAGCCAGCCAGACGGGGATAGATCAGGGGTTCTCCGCCGGTCAGTCTTACGTGCTGAACGCCGAGCCCGCCGAATATCGCGAGTAGTCGTCCGTACTCGGTGAGTGTCAGGTGGTCCGCGCCGGCAAAATAGGGGCTACCCTCCTCGGGGCTGCAATAGCGACAGGCGAAATTGCAATGCTCGGTAAGGGATAGCCGCAGATAGGTGATGGAGCGGCCGACGCCATCGCGCAGAAGGGAACTCATGGATGCACCAACACCCTGGCCGACTCGGTAGCCGGCGTGCGCGACTTGGAGCTGGCCGGTGCACGCTGCTCCCGGTGCTGCTGAAAGTACACGAGATCCTCCCATACGAACTCGATGGGGACGGCGCGATCGTAGACGGCGAGCACGTGGTCCCAGGTACTGTTTCCCAGGCGACGGATTTGCGATTGCCCACAGACAACCTGCACACCATCGTCCACGCAGATCAGAACGACCCGCGTGTCCTCGGCGGCCGTGCGCTGAAAGTGCGTCAGTACCGTATCGACCAGAAGGGAGGTCTCTTCTGGAATGCGAAAGTAGGCCACAACTTCTCCTTTGACCACCCCATGTGGTCTATCGGGCACCACGGTGACGGACGACGGGATTAGCTGTCGAGGTCGCTGGCCACCGCAGCAATCTTCCGGGCGAGGCACGCCTGATCCTCGGTCAGCAGCCACTCCCGCTCGCTCTCGGCGCTCGGGGGTTGGCTGCGACAAGGCCGCTCGAGATCCTCGTGCGTTCGGCTCTGAAAGAGAAAAGCGGCGTATTCGAGGATCTGATCGTTGTCCAGCGCCGCCACGGCCGCATCGAGGGTCAGCGGCTTCACTGGGCTTATCTGCTCCATAATGGCGAGAAACGCGGCATCGAGGGGACTGTGCAAGTTCAGGGCACGGGCCCGTTCTACCGCACGCGCGTGATCGATATGCTGCATGGCCTAATCTCCTGTGTGACTACTTCTGAGCTTGGACCGAATGATCCACTCGCACCAGACATGCGGGAAAAGCGTTGGCAAATTCCCGCTGGAATTGAAAATAGTGTCGGCGCACCGTAAAAAAGCGATGCACGGCGTAAGCGGCCAAGAACACCGATGCCGCTAAAAAACACACCCCCAGGACGATGATCCAGCCGTACCCGTAAAAGCGGATCAGCACCAACCCGGCGATGTTGAAATCCAGCGTCGTGCGTAAATAGGAGTAGAAAGTCCTCCGGTTGCCGGCCGCGGTGCGATCCGCCGCCAGCCAGTCCCGCAGGACGAGCTTCGTGGCCGGATAGCGGTGCATGTGCCACCGATGCCGATCCAGGTGCCGAAACCGGTGAGTGCTCGCCGTCATCGTTCGGATGCGTCCAGTTTTGCACAGCGTTCCAGCGCCTGCAGATCGCGATGGTGCTGGCGAATCGCCCGGTACTGCAGGACACCCACCAGCATCAGTACCGCCGCCACCAGGAAGCCGACATACACCAGCGCATCCCAGGCCTCCCGGTGAAAAACCGCCACGAATATCGTGGTCGCGATCACGAGCGTAACGACTGCCCGGATATATCCGAGAAAGGTCCGGGTGCCCGCAAACACCGTGCGATCCATGGCCAACCAATCGCGCAAGATGAGTTCCGCGCGACTGAAGTCGTCGTACGGCAACCTACGCATGGGCGGCTACCGGCTGTGCCGAGGTACGGGGATAAACCACGGACACGCGACCCTCTGGGGAAGCCTCGAGGATACGCCCAACCTCCTCGGATCGGGGCGTGAGCCGATCCACCACCACCCCGGCCAATCTCGCAAGATTGCCGGAACTCAGATCGGGCAGGCGTAACACCGTGGTGTGCAGGCGATCGCCCCACACGAATTTGGGGCCGTCGAGGTAGGTGAAATGTCCCTGCGCCTGGCTGTCTCGACTCGCCTCCACCATCAGGATCTCCCCCAACCCCTGGGCACGATGTTTACCCGAGGACGACAGCGGACTCGCCCCGGTGCAACTGATCTGCAGGATATGCAGCCCACCACAACCGCTTGCCGCATGGATCAGTCGACGCGGCAATTCGATGAACACCTCCTCAAAATCGCCCCGCCGTGCCGGGGGCAGATCGATCCGGCTTCGGTGTTGCTCCTTGTGGATGTGGGCCAAATTCACGATCACGTCGGAGCGACGGCACAGGTCGGCCAGGGTGAGCGCGTCGTATCGATCCACTTGCCAGAGCTGAATTCCTGGAAAGGAGGCGAAGGCGGAGCGGTGTGTCGCAACGTTGCGGCTGGTGACGAGAACGCTATCGCCCGAGCCGGCGAGTACCCGACAGAGCTGCTTGCCCAAAAAGCCCGTGCCACCTATAAGCGTGATGCGTCTAGTCATGATGTTTCTCCTGGCTCTTAAAGCGACTCAACAGTGCTGCCGTCCGTGGTACAGGTTGATCACGTGCTGGGCCTCGACGAAGAACAGCCAGCGCTCGATACCAATCCCCCCTACCACCAGTACCGCCGCAAGGATGGCGAGTATCGCCGCATTACTCTGCGCGACCGTCGCCAGCAGAATCAGGGGAACCCCATAGGCGATCGTGTACATGAGGGCCTTGATACGGTGCGCGCTTGCCGGGGCGAGGGTATGTCCGAACTCTTCCGTGAGGAAGGTCCCAAAGGTATGCCCGGGATCCAGGATCCGGACATTCAGGCGATTGAATCCCGTTGCCGTGCGAATCGTAGGCCCAGCGGGACGGCTGATCCAAAAGTAGTAAATTCCCTTGAAGACCGCGGAAAGGACCAAGAGCGCTGCGGCCGTGCCCAGAAGCGCCGGCGCTGGGTTACCCGTGGCCCACCGGATGGCGACCAAAATGGTGGCACCGATGGCCAGGCCCATCAGGTAGAAGTTGGCTGGGACCAACGGCGTATTCCATTGCCGGATGGTTCTCAGTACCGCATAGATCATGCCTTGGCAGAAGATGGTGATCAGGCCGATCAACGCCGCCATATTCGCGAGCACCAGCCCCGGGAGTGCGGCCGGATGCCCCGTGAAAAAAACCCAGATCAGGTAGAGCATGGCAAAGGGATAATAGGCCACCGCGAACACCCCCTCGCGCGCCAGCCAGGACGTTCGCCAGCGGGTGAAGGCACGCCAGGCATTCTTGGGATTGGCCAGGTGCGCAGTGGAGGAGAGCAGACCGATACTCACGAACGCCAAGGACACCAACAAAGCGATCATGGTCTGTAACGGATTGAGTCCGCCGTCGATCTGAAAATCGTTGACGATGGCGGTTAGTGCCATCAGCCCAAAGCCCCCACCCGAAAACAAGGTAAGAAAAATAACTGCCAGTGCCGGATGCATAGTATTGCTCCTGAACTAACGTTCCACCGCCCGATGGATCCAGTCCTTCACCGCTCGCAAGCCCTTTTGGCGCATGCGTTCGGTGTCGATGGGCGCGTGCACCCGCGGCGGCAGGTAATGATTGCTGGGGTTGTAGTTCAGTTCGGGCATGAGCTGATAGCCGCCGCGCTCGCGCACGGCCCGGCTCACCGGGCTTTCGGGATCGTCAAAATCGCCGAACATACGGGCGTGCGCCGGGCAGGTCAGCACACAGGCTGGCTGTCGCTCTTCTTCCGGGATCTCCATGTCGTAGATACGATCGATGCACAGGGTGCACTTTTTCATGGTGCCGGAGGCGCGATCCAGCTCACGGGCGCCGTAGGGGCAAGCCCAGGAGCAGTAATTGCAGCCCATGCATTTGCTCTGGTCCACCAGCACGATGCCGTCCTCGGCGCGCTTGTAGCTCGCCCCCGTCGGGCACACCGTGACGCACTCCGCGTTCTCGCAATGCATGCACGACATCGGGAAATTGATGGTTTTATTGTGGGGATAATCGCCGATCTCGTAGTGGCGAATGCGGTTGAACCACACGCCCGAGGGCTTGGCCCCGTAGGGCTGGTAGTCCGTGAGCGCACCCGTGGTGCCACTGGTATTCCATTCCTTGCAGGCCACCGCGCAGGCGTGACAGCCCACGCAGGTGTCCAGATCGATAACCAATCCCAATCGCATACGAACCTCCATGATTCCATCGAGCTCCCCTCTGGGGAGCCAGGGTCCCTCAGATCCCGGTCAGGATTTGAGGTTGACCGGATTGTGGGTGTGATAACGCAACCGATCCGGCTGTTTCGGTTCCTCCGGCAGCGGTTTGATGGTCGGGAATGTGGGCCACACCCCCTCCTCGCCCGGAGCTGCCGGATAGACCCGCACCCGCAGGTCGTACCACGCCGCCTGCCCCGTGATGGGATCGGAGTTCGTCAGTCGGCGTTCTCCCTGCTTATCCGGTAAGAGCTCCGAAATGAGGTGGTTCATCAAAAATCCCCGAGTCGCTTCCGGTGCATCGGGGGTCAAGCCCCAGGCGCCCGATTGCTTACCAATGGCATTCCACGTCCACACGGTGTTGTGTTGACACCCCTCGATCAACTTCACTTGCACCCGGATCTTGCCGTTGTGACTCTCCACCCAAACCCAGGACTGGTCTTTGATGCCCATCTGCTCACCGCGCTCCCGATTCATGTACAGATAATTTTGCGCGATGATTTGCCGCAGCCAGGCATTCTGACTGTCCCAGGAGTGGTACATCATCATCGGCCGCTGGTTGACGGCGAAGAAGGGATACTCCTCGGCATCGACTCGCTGCTGCTCCAGCGGTTCGTACCAGATCGGCAGAGGATCGAAATAGGTCGCCAAACGCTCCCGGTCCACGGGATCCTTGGGCTGCGGACCATCGTAGAGACCGAGCCCCGCCAGACGGAATTTCTGCAGCGGCTCCGAGTAGAGCTCGATCAGAATGGGCTTCGCCTCGGGGATATATCCGGCCTCTACGGCAAACTCGAGATAATCCTTGTTCGCCGAGCGGAAGTAGCGTAGGGACATCGGCAAGTGATACTGGAAGAAACTTTTGTGCTCGATGTAGGCCTCCCACTGCTTCGGATTGGGCGCACCGCGCAGATGCTGGTCCCCCTTCTCTCCCCGCCACCCCGAAAGAAATCCGATACCGGGTTCCTTCTCGTAGTACACGATGAAGTCCTTATACCCCTTATAACGCGGCTCACCCTTGGCATTGACGAACGCCGGGAAACCCAGTCGCCCGGCGAGATCCACCAACACCTCCTGCCAAGCACGCACATCCCGATTGGGCTCTAGGATAGGATGGCGTATGGAGTCGCAGACAGCGTCTGTCTCGGAAATCGGACGATCCAGCATCGACAGCGTATCGTACCGCTCGAGGTAGGTCGTATCCGGCAACACGAGATCGGCAAAGTTGACCATCTCCGAATGGAAGGCATCCGATACGACAATGAACGGAATGCGATACTCCCCGTCCTCCGGATCCTTCGCCACCAGCATTTTCTGGATCTCTGCGGTATTCATACTGCTGTTCCAGGCCATATTCGCCATGAACAACATCAAGGTATCGATCCGATAGGGATCGTAGTTGTGGGCGTTGGTGATCACCATGTGCAAGAGGCCTTGAATGGCCAATGGCGATTCCCAGGAAAACGCCTTGTCGATCCGCTTCGGACGGCCCTGTTCGTCGATGACGAGATCCTCGGGTGCCGTGGGATAGCCCAAGGGAGAGGATTTGAGCGGCGTATTCGGCGCGCTGTGCTGCGCAGGCTTGATGGGCGGCGGAACAGGCTTGGGGTACGGCGGCTTCGCACAGAAGCCCCCAGGGCAGTCGATGGTGCCCAATAGAATCTGAAGCAGGTGAATGGCGCGAGCCGATTGAAAGCCGTTGGAGTGGGCCGACACACCGCGCATGGCGTACATCGAGACGGGACGCCCGATGAAGCGATCGTGCTTGCGCCCTGCCCAGTCGGTCCACTCACAGGCGATTTCGATCGTCTCCTCGAACGCCACGTGCGCCATCTCGAGCGCCAACCGTTCGATGGTTTCCGCCGGAACCCCCGTGGTCTCGGCAACCCGCTCCGGCGCGTACGCTTCGTCCAGATATTTCTCCGCGAGCACGGAGAAGACCGTCTTGACCGTCTTCCCATCCGGGGTTTGATAATCCCCCAACAGCGAGGGCGCGATGCCCGCATCCGTCCCGGTCACAAACGTTTTCTGGCACATATCCCAGGCATAGGGCTCGCCGCTTTCGGTACGCCAGAACAGCCCGTCATCGCTGTGACCGGGATGCTGAATGACCAGGAACGGAGCGTTCGTATAGCGAATCAGGAAATCCCAATCGAACAGTTCGTGCTTGAGGAGTACGTGCACCATGGACAATGCGAGCAGTCCGTCGGTACCGGGGCGAATGGCGACCCATTCGTCGGCAATCGCCTGATACCCGGTGCGTGCGGGATTGACGGCAACGAATTTGGCACCGCGCCGCTTCAGCCCCTCCAACGCGATTTTGATGGGATTGGACGCGTGATCTTCCGCCACTCCCCACAGCATGAAGTATTTGGTACGGTCCCAATCGGGATCCCCGAATTCCCAAAACGCAAACGGCATCATATAGAGTCCGCCAGCGGCCATATTGACGGAACAGAATCCGCCGTGCGCAGCCCAATTGAGTGTGCCAAACTGCTGTGCCCACAAGCCGGTGAGCGCCTGCATTTGATCGCGCCCGGTGAAGAAAGCGAGACGATTGGGATCGGTGGAGCGAATATGTTGCAACCGTTTGGTCAGCATATCCAGAGCTTCATTCCAGGATATGGGTACGAACTCACCCGCACCGCGGGCCGTCCCCGGCTTGCGCAATAAGGGATGGTGCAGTTTGGCGGGCGAATTCTGCTTCATGATGCCCGCCGAACCTTTTGCGCAGAGCACCCCACGGTTCGTTGGGTGCTCACGATTACCCTGAATGAAACGAATGTTGTTATTCTCTACGGTCACCTTGATGCCACAGCGACAGGCACACATGTAACACGTCGAATACTCGATCCGTTGTTTGGAATGGTCCTCAAATACGGTGATCGTTTCGCTCATCGACTACGTCTCCTTTGCATATAGGTTGCATTGTGGTGCAGATGACTACATATTGCCAATTCGATCTGAGAATGTAGCCTTTCGTATTTCGAATATCACGCACGTACCCACGACCGCTGCTCCGTTTCGTTCACGAAATCCCCTGCCGTTGGGATTCGGGGCTCAGGGCTCGCTCCTCTTCCGGGAGGAGCGCCCGGTAATGTTCCAGCATCGTGCGATAGCGTTTTAACCCGAGCAGCCACAACGCCACACCCACGGTCAAGGCGGCGTAGCCCAAAATCGCCCAAAAATCGGGACCGAAAAACCGAATGAAGGTGAGGCCCGCAAGCACCAAGGTCAGTGCCGTACGCGTATAGGCCAAAAAGGTCCGCTCATTCGCCAATACGGTTCGGTCCAGCGCCAACCAGTCCCGCAGAATGAAGCTGTGCGGATCGAAGCGAAAATACGGCAACTGCATGGGTCACCTCAACGATAGGATGGGAGCACGGATTGTGCACATGGGTCGTCGTGTGCTCAGGCTACGACCGGATGGACAGCCCATGGGTTCCGAAGCCCCGGGAAAAACGGCCCGGTACTGTCCACCAGATCACCAGCCTTCAGTGCCCTCCGTACACACTCTTCTTGGTGAAACGCCCGCGGAAAACCCAGATCTGATACCAGTTGTACAAGATCATCACCGGGACGAATCCGGTCATAAACAGGGTAAAGACGGCCAAGGAATTGGCTGGATTCGCTGCGGACTGGATCGTCCAGGTTTCGGGCACGATGTAGGGGTACATCGTCGCCCACAGAGCAATCCAGAGTTGGGCGACCACCCCTTCCCCCCAGAGCAGTGCGGTAAAGTCGCGCTGTTCTGCGTGGGCCATCATGGACTTGTAGGCAAACCCCAGGATGATCACCAGCCAGGCAAGCCAAAACCACCAGTCGGGACCGGTCCATTTGGCTGCCGCCCAGGGGAAGATGGCGTAGGACCAAATGAGCGTTACGGCGATTGCCGCGAGCGCCACCAGCGAAAACCCGCTGGTCCAGGCTTTGGCCCGCTGGTGAATGGGATCTCCAGGCAGGAATCGGGCGCAGAGATAGAGCCCACCCGCGAGGCTTGCGGCGACAACAGCCCCAACGCCGGTCCACAGCGAAAAGGGCGACAGAAAACTCAGCGCATTGCCCGAGAAGTGCGGTACCGCATCGAAAGCGCTGGCATGGGCCCCGGGAACCGACTCGAGCGCCATACCATGGGCCATAGGAAAGCCTTGCAAGGCAGCACCCAGGGCCACGCCAGCACCAAAGGGAGCCACCAGGCTACCACCGGCAAACATCCATCCCCAAAACCGCTTGGAGCCGATGGCGTGCACGTGAAATTCAAAGGCAATGGCGCGGGAAATGATCGCCCACAAGGCAACCGCCAGCGGAATCATGAGGTAGTTGAAGGCCGATCCATACACCAAGGGAAAAGCGCCGAAAAGGACCCCGCCGGCTACCACGAGCCAGGTCTCGTTACCGTCCCAAAAGCCGGCCATGGAGGCCATGATGGCGCCCCGCTCTTCCTCATCTTTGGAGAAGAGCGCGAAAATCCCGGCGCCCAGATCGGCCCCATCGAGACCAATGTACAACAGGAACATCAGACAGAGCAGTAACCACCACCACGTCGACAGCGCAGAAACGATATGCGTCACTTGACCTGCAATTCCCATTTGCTATTCCTCCGTATTCTGGTGTGGCCGGGGGCACCTCACCGATGCCTCCCGACCGGAACTGCCCCACGCCGCGGTTAGCGGCTCTTATCCATCGTGGGCTTGGCAAACGTGGGCTTGGCAAAGCCGCCTCCTGCCCGACCGGCATCGGTCTCCCCCGCATCCGGATGGTGGAACAAGGACTCCGACGGCGCGATGTCGTCTGCACCCTTGCGAATGACGCGGCTGAAGAAGTACCAGGCGCCACTCCACACGACGAGCTCAAAGACGATGTAGCCCGTGAACCAGAAGATCTCCTGCCCCACGGACATGTGGCTCACGCCCTGATAGGTGCGCATGAGGTTGTAGACGACCCAGGGCTGCCGACCGATTTCACGCGTCCACCAACCGCACCAGATGGCGAGATAGGGCAGGAAGCCCGAGAACACCACGGAACGCAAGAACCAGGGATGCTTGCGCAGGGCCTGGGCGTTGAACTGCCCACGCAGGCGCAGCCAGTTGCCCCACAGGGCCACGAAGAACAGGAAGAAGCCAATGGCCACCATGGCCCGGAAGGCATAGAAGGGTACCCAGACATCGGGGCGATCCTTGGCCGGGAAGCTGTCCATGCCCGTCACCTTGCCGTTCCAGGTGTGGGTCTCCAAGAGACTCAGGACGTGGGGAATGGTGATGGCGAAGCTGTTGCCATCGTTCTTGGCGTTGGGGAAAGCGATGAGGTGCCAGCCCGTATTGACCTTACCGTTGGGCAGGTAGGTATGGTAGTGCCCTTCCATGGCCGCCAGGGAGGTCGGCTGCGTCATGGCCACATCGCGCCCCAGGGTATCACCGATGAAGATCTGGATGGGCGTGACAATGAGCAGCGCCAGGAGCGTGGGTTTCAGCAACTTGGTGAAGAGGTCGGCATTGCGGTTCTTCAGGATGAACCAGGAAGAGACCGCCGCGAAGACGAACAGCGCCAGCTCCAAGCAGGCCACCCACATGTGCGGAAAGCCCCAGACGAAGTTGTCATTGAGAATGGCGTGCCACCAGTTGGTCACCTGAAACAGGCCATGCTTCAGGACTACACCGTTGGGACTCTGCATCCAGGAGTTGGCCACCAGGATCCACATGGCCGACAGGGTCGAGGACAGGCCCACGTTGAAGGTCGCAAAGGCGTGCATGCCCTTGCTCACCTTGCCCCAGCCGAAGACCATGAGGCCGATGAAGCCAGCCTCGTACATGAAGGCGGTGATGGTCTCAAAGCCCAGGATGTTGCCGAAGAAGGGCCCCACGGCCTGGGAGAAGGGACCGTAGAGGATGCCGAAGGCCATCTCCATGGTCACACCGGTGGCCACACCGGCCCCGAAGTTGATGATGAAGATCTTTTCGAAAAAGCGGTTGAGCTTGTACCAGCGCTCGTCACCGGTCTTGAGCCAGGCCATCTCCAGGGCGAAGAGCAGCCAGGACATACCGATGGTCATCGGCGTCCAGAGGATATGCATGGACGTGATCCAGGCAAAGTCCAGACGACTGAGGAGCACGGGCATGGTGTTTTCCAGTAGCATACAACCTCCTATTTCCGGGTTCGCGCAAAACACACCAAACAGGCACGAAATGCACCTGCCGACTCCGCTTGCAGCACGTGCTGCTTGAACACGGTGATAGTTTTGTCCTCGGTCCACGGGCAGGCAAGTTCTATTATTGAAAGCCGATATTCTCTGCAGTTATATCATTGACACCAAGAGCTATGGTCAAGATTGGTGTATGAGCATTTGCTAACACGATTCAGGCGGCGTCCTGTTGAGGATCCAGCCGGGTTTCGTTGGCAGGCATCCCATCGACAAATGTCACCCCGGCAAAGAGCTCGCGCAGTCTTTCCGGATGCTGAATCCCGCGCCAGTGTCTCTCTGCCTGCTGGATGAGCTTGTAGCTCAGGCCAAGGAAAGTGGCTCGAGAGACACAGTTTTTAGTGCGGCTGCTGCGTTGCCGTACGGTGGCGAAGGTCGATTCGATGGCGTTGCTGCTGCGGATATGCCGCCAGTGCTCTGCCGGGAAGTCGAAGAAGGTCAGCAGCACGTCCCGGTCCTTCTCGAGCTTTGCGACCGCTCTGGGATATTTGGCCTGGTAGTCCCGCACGAAGGCTTGCCAGGCTTTCTCCGCAGCTTCACGGGTGTCGGCCATCCAGATCGCCTGCAGGGCGGCCTTGGCTTTCCCCTGAAGGCGCTTCGGTAGCTCGTTGAGGATGTTGGCCGTCTTGTGCACCCAACAGCGCTGATGACGGGTTTGTGGGTAAATCTCGTCCAGGGCGGCCCAGAAACCCATCGCCCCATCTCCTATGGCCAGTAGTGGCGCCTCCTGCAGCCCGCGGTCGCGCAAGTCCCGCAGGATCTCTAGCCAGGAGGCTTTGGACTCCCGTAAACCGTCGGTGACCGCCACGACCTCCTTCTTGCCCTCGGCCGTCACGCCAATAATGACCAAGAGACACATCCGGGGATCGTCCTCCGCCCGCAGCTGGGTATAGACCCCGTCGGCCCACCAATAGGCGTAGCGTTTTCCCTGTAGAGACCGGCGCTGCCATTGGGCATGCTCTTGCGCCCATTCGACTTTCAAGCGTCCCAGCACGGCCGGAGAAAGCCCCTTGGCCTCCTCGCCCAGGAGAACAGACAGCGCCTCGTGCATCCGTCCCGACGATACCCCGTGCAGGTACAACCAGGGGAGCGCTGCGGCCACGGTCCGCGACTTGCGCACGTAGGGCGGTACCAGGGAAGAACGGAAGACCACGCCCGAACCGGAGCGGTCTCGCACCTTGGGGACCTGTACAGGCACGGGGCCGACCGCTGTCAGGATCTCCCGCTCCGGCAGATATCCATTCCGCACGACGGCCCGGCGACCATCGACCATGCGTACCGCGGCATACTCCTCCAGCAGCACCTGCACCTCGCCCTCGATGGCCTGTTGGATCAGCTGGCGCGCGGACCGCCGCAATAAGCCCTCGATGTTCAGGCCCAACTCTCCCATTCCTCCGTCGAAACCAGTACTCTCTTGCATGGCGCACTCCTCATTCGTTGCGAATCGGATCCAGAAACCCTTTTCTAGCAACAGTGCGCCACCCTCCTCAAGCTAGTTGTAGACCTCCCGTACACCAGATTCGAGCATAGCTCATTGACACCGCCCCCTCGGTGCCAGCCCGCATCGAGCGGAACTCGCCTGTCGCCAAACCCAGATCCCAGCATCCAAACAAACCCTGCGCCGTACCGCCAAGCGCCACACCCGGCTGCAAAAGCAAAACGCCGCCGCTCAACCGATTGCGACGGCGCACTACGTACCGGCTTCACCGAACGTCCCGTCGGGGACGTACCCAACCAGACGCCTTGAACGACCTGCGCAGCGGATGCGCGATGACCCCTAAGCCACCGGCGCCCGCGTCCCCCTACCCGCCAATGGACTACGATGCAAGGCATTCCGGTGCATGGCCCAGCTCATACCGAACATTGCCGCAGCGAATGCCGCCGAAAATCCAATGACGATCCAACTGTAAATTTCGACCCCGGCGGTCTGCGCTACGGCGAATACCATTTGTAACGCAACGGCCAACGCCAAATAGGCCGTGGAACCAATGATGAGCACGAGCTCCTTGTTTTGGACATTCCGCAGTACCCACAAACCCTCGACCGCCCCAACCAGTGCAATCCAGGAAAAAATCGTGATCAGGGTGGGCACCTGCGCACCACGCAACGCGAGCACCAGCACGGCACAACCCGCACCAATACCCAGGATCGCTTTAACGCCGACCAGGACGCGCGGACAAACGCCCGTACCTCGTTGCATCAGCCGTAACCCCGAATATACCCCGTCAAAAAAGACATAACCAACGAAGAACCACACCAACAGCGACATCGTGGCCGGGAAATCCAAAAGCGCGGCCAAAACAAATCCCAAAGCCGCCAGCCCACGAAAGAACAACAGCTTCCAGGAGAACAGGGTCAACCTGCCGGGTCTTTCGGTCTTATCTATCGTCATAGCTTACTCCTCAGTGTCAACGTATCCTTACCTATAGACGACGATTGCCCCGAACTCCAGATATTTTTTATAATATCTAAACCGCCTGTATGCAGACGGAAGAAATTCAGAACTTGAAAATATTAAAGAAATAATTAATGCTCATGCAGCGATACGGCCCGCTATTCGCAGGAACCCGAAGACCCCGCAACCCATAGCCATCAACAGGCGGATGGGGCACCGATCTCGCGCCATTCGAGCGTCCTGTGAAAAGCATAAGACGCGCACCACGCTGTTCCGTATTGCCCATAAACCCGGCATGCCGGTGTGCCATTGCGCGCCATATGGGGCGCGGTCCTCCGGGTTTTGCCGGGCATAAATAATGCTTCAGTGCGCACGAGCGAATACTTGTATGGACAAGGAACCTACCATGATTCGGACACGATCCCGACTATTTTCAGGCTAATTTCCGCGGTAATCACCGGCAGTTTCCTGTACGTACCAACCGCCGCGGCAGGGATAACACCCACACTGTGGCCCATGTATGCGTTTCAACCGGGCCATAATGCCTTCATCAAATTACCATTTCCTGCGGTTTCGTGGACCTTTGAGGTGCCCGGGGCGGCGGCCGCGCGGAAAGCGGTTCTCAATAACACCACCATCCGTGACCTCGTGGGGTTTCCTATCGGGGTTTCTGTAGCGGACCATGCCGTCTTTGCGCCCAATGACAACGGCTATTTGTATAAGCTCCAGGCAAAAAGCGGCAAACTCGATTGGGCATTCGACGCCTACAACCAGTTGATGACCACACCGGTAGTGGCTCGCGTCGCTGGTAAAACGCTGGTGTTCGTGGGTGCCGGAAATTCGGTATTCACCTATAGCCACGCCCGGAAATTCGGCATGAAAGACGCTCAGGTGATCCGGGGCAGCGATGTGTCGGCAATCGATGCCGTCGATGCGGCAACCGGAAAACTCGTATGGACCTACCGGACAAAGGGAGAGGACATGCCCAGCGCGGTATTCGATCACGGCATGCTCATCTTTGGTAACGGCGACGGCCATGTCTACGCCTTGGATGCTGCCAACGGTGCCCTGAAATGGAAGACCGCCATCCAATCGTTTGTCAGCATGTCTTCCGCCGCCTTAGATCCCCAGAACAACGTAGTCATTGTCGGCGGAACCCATCCAAGTAACATCTACGCGCTCGACGCTACAACGGGCAGACTTTTGTGGAAAGTGCATCCTGCCCATATTTTCTCCAGCAGCGGTGGCGACGGTACCTGGGCGGTAGCCGACGGACTGGCGATTGGGCAGATCGAGACCAGGACCAAAGGACAAAAGTCGGTCTCGAACTCGGAAGAGTTGGCCATCGACATAGCGACCGGGAAAGTGGTCTGGTCGACCACACTGGGTACCGGGAAGACACCGCCCAGAAACAAGGATGCTGTACCAGCAGTTGACCACGGGGTGATCTATACGGGCAGCCCGGTGACCCATCGAGAATATGCCATAAACGTTAGCAATGGCCGAATCCTCTGGACTACCCCGCTTAAGGTGGGCATGAAAGCGGCGCCCACCATCGTGCGAAATACTGTAATTCAGCCTACGGGTAACGGTAACCTCTTTACCTTGGACAGAGCCAATGGAAAGGTCATACACGTCGCTAATCTGCACCAAGGGGGATACGGTCCACAAAATGGAGTGGCGCTCGGGAAAACCTTTTTCATTGGTACTAACAGCGGGTATCTACAGGCCATCCCTTTGCAGAAACTGGGCGTGGACGATTAGAATGTGCCGGTCTCCAGCACAAACTACCAGACCAGCGCAGCGGCGGTCTGCTTGATTCAGCACGCACATCGCCTTATCTTGGAGGGCGTCGGTAGGTGCGAACCGGGCGACCGAAGTACCGGCTTCGGTGCGCACCGAGAGCCGCTCTTGGGGGTAGCATCGAGATGGATTGGAACGGAGAACCTCTGGACTTATTGGAGTTGGCCGGACTCAGAGACGAACCGGAAGCCCTGCGGCAGCGTGCTCTAGCCGGTGATCCCGTAGCCCAGTTCAACATGGGGGTGCGTTACGCGGAGGGTCGCGGTGTTGCCCAAGATTTTCTGGAAGCCGCCAAATGGTACGGCGCTGCCGCCGACCAGGGAGACCCGCAAGCCCAGTTCAATCTGGGTCTACTCTTTTACCAGGGGCTGGGGCTGCCGCGTAATCTCGTCTACGCGTACGAGCTCTTTCGATCTGCTGCAGCGCAAGGAGATGAGAGGGCTCGCGCTGGACTGGCGGCCGTCAGCCTTGAGTTGAACGATGAGGACCGCCTGAACCTGGGGCTGGACGCCCCGGCGGTCCGGCCTACCCACCACTAACGGTCCATCTCACGGCGACCGCGTACGTCCTCGTGCGGATGGCGCGACTGGGAGCAACTTGATGGGATTCGTGCGTCCGGAATCCGTCCAAGGGCTACCAAAAGCTGAGAAATACAACAAAACAGCTGCGCCCGCGCCTGTTTCCCGGGGTTTTTTGACCGAATATCCCGATTATTAACCAGGCCCTTAAATATCCGATAGTAGTTTGCTATGCTGAGGGTCATGAAGCGGGTAGATGTGCGTAAATTGACGGTGGATGGGCGCAACATACTGCGGCAGATGGTGGTGCGGTTGCGCCAACAGTCGGGCATGCGAGTAGAGGACTTGGCCAAGGTGTCTGGTGCCCATCCCTCGACGATTCGCGGTTGGTTGGCGCGAGCCAAACGAGAAGGAACCGAGAGCCTTGAGGAACGCCCGCGGGGGCGGCCGGTTGGGGCTTGCCGTAAATTGACTCTGGCGGCAGAGGCTTGGATTCGGGACCAGATCGTGCAAAAGGATCCACGGCAGTTGCAGATGCCTTTTGCGCTCTGGACGCGGCCTGCCATCCGGCAACTGATTCGGGAGCGTTTCGGGATCGATTTGCAGGTGCGATTGGTGGGCAAATATCTCAAGCGCTGGGGGTTTACTCCCCAACGTCCGGTCAAACGGGCGCTGGAACAGAACCCGGAAGCTGTACGGCAGTGGCTGGAGGTGGAGTACCCCAGGCTTCGGGCGCGTGCCCTGCAGGAAGGTGCGGTCATTTACTGGGGCGACGAAACCGCCGTCAAAGAGGATGCCCACTGGGTCCGGGGATATGCCCCCAAGGGGCAGACCCCCATCCTCGAGCATCCGGCACGCTGGACCACCCTGTCGATGATTTCGGCAATTTCCCCGCGCGGAGAGATCGCCTTCGAGATCGTGGAGGGCAGCATCCATGCGGAGCGTTTTATCGCCTTTCTGGAAAAGCTGATCACCGGCGCGCCGCAGAAGGTCTTCCTGGTAGTGGACAACCTGCGGGTACATCACGCCAAGGTGGTAAGCGCGTGGCTGGCCGACAAACAGGACCGCATTGAGCTCGTATTTCTGCCGCCCTATGCGCCAGAGTCCAACCCCGACGAGTATCTCAATCGCGATTTCAAAACCGCTCTGCGTACGGGCCCCATGAGCACAGATACCCAAAGCTTGCTGGAGAAGGCAACCACTTTCATGAACGGGCTACGCCAACTGCCCGAGAAAGTCGCGCGCTATTTCCACCATCCCGCAGCACGCTACGCGATGTTAGATATTTAGGGGCCTGGTTAATAAAAGAGATTTTTCAATATTTTTTCAGCGACCTCCTAGAGCCAGTCGAGTATACTATCCCTCATGCGAGGGAAAGATTGCTGTCCCTCAAATCACACGGTGCAACCTCTTCAGGAGACCATTCCGGTCGAAACGACCCCATTAATTCCCTGCATCACAATTTTGTCATGCGAATTGGCCGAAGGATTATTCAAGGGCCTAACCAGTGGAAGTTCAAGTGTCGCCTTGGCCGCAAGTCCAGCTTCTAGGCCGAGCAATGGATCCGGAGCAACCTTCTGGTACGCAAAAATATTGTGGATAGCCTTCGGATTCAGGTGAGACAGAGTTTTTGCATTCCACCTGTCCAGCGTCTTTCCCGCCGCATTCTCCAACCGAATCCAAATAATATGTGCCGGCACGGTCGGAGTCCCCGCGTCCACGTACATTGTTACGTCCAAGGTTTTATGATCCACGATCCGGCCTTTGGTCAACGCGATGTGGTGCGCCTTTACTCCAGTGGGATCACCATGAAAAGGCGTTACAACAGAGCCACGGTAATAGGAATACGTCCCAACAATGAAAACTACCCCAATCCAGAATAGAACCAAGGACAGCTTTTTAAATGCTCCATCGGATAGCGGTAATGGTGTGCTGCCACCAAGCCAGCGAAACCATCCCTTCTCCGCCAGTACCGGATTCTTACGAGCAACCCAGTTATCTAGCGAATACGCTCCGCTGCCGAGGAGTACGAGGGTGATCCCCATAGCGAAATTAGAGGCTGCCATGGTCCACTCGTCAATACAGGTAGCACCTTGCCAACCAAACATCAGCATGAGCGTAAACGAAAGTCCGAGCGTCAAAAATGCGGCCAGTCGCGTGAGAAATCCCGTAAGGAGCATTAGGCCAGAAACGAGCTCGACGGCACTAAAGATAATGACGCAAGCATACAAGAGCGTAAAATGATGCAGCAAAAAGGCGATAATATGCTGCGTCCCGAGAATTGCGCCGGGCATAGCCGTTTGAAACTTATAGGCCATCCAGTGATCGTGTGGATTAAGTTTTTGTGGACCGTATATGAATCGCCTGGATCCCCCACCCCAATAAATCCACCCCTGCACAAACCGTACTGCCAATAAGCCTACCGACAATATCCACCAACTCCGTTTGCTGTGAGGTTGTGCATTTTTCGAGATTTCCTTATCTACGATCGATGTCATCGTCCGTCTCCTCTCAATCTTTGGCCGTGTTGAACCCGGAGTATACGTCCTTTACCGGCACCGCGTTGACCCAATCCCACGAGTTCCCAAGATAAATGGTGCCACCAACGATAGTGGGATTGACAATTCCAAACCGTCCCCCCACATGGTAATGTCCAACTTCCTGACCATTTTTTGGATTCAACACGTATAGATCGGGCCCCGTTGAGATGTACAGCATATGTTGATAGTAGGTTGGGGCTCCCCTGGCTGCGCCAGCAGGACCCGGATGCGGCACATGCCAGGTCCAAAGTACCTTACCGGTATCCAGATTGATGGCATCGTAGTCCGAGGTCACCGGTGACCCAACATACACGACATTTCCGTGGATCATTGGAACACCACCTTTGAATGCCGGGATCTTTGCGCCTCGTCCCATGTTGTCCGTCCACAACGCGGTTCCAGTTTTGGCGTTGAAGCCACGCACGAGGGTCACCATGGTGGGCTTTCCGTCCACAATCTTTGGATTGGCAACCGCATCCATGACCACGATCCCGTGAGCCACAGCAGGCGACACGTCGCCCATGCCGGTGTTCACTGCACCGGGAATCTCCCCTTTCCAGTCCACACTGCCGGTGCGCGCATTCAGCGCATACAGGCCGGGAACCACGGACATGCCAACATAAACGCGACCATGCCAAACAGCGGGACTCGACATATTTGCGATACCACCCACGTGGGTTTTCCAGATTTGCTTTCCATCGCTGGCATTGATGCGATATACATTACCATCACCGGTACTAATGTATAACGAATGATACGCATAGGCCGGAGTCGGCATTGCGTCTCCAGCCGTCGGAAAGTACCATTCGAGCATACCAGTCTTGCTATTTAGGCAGTAGATACCGTTATAGCTTATATCTTTTCCGCGGCCTGCTTTATCTGGATCCGTCTTAAACTCCACTACGTTCGCAAAGTTGAACGATACACTTCCAGCAGAAAGGAAAACGCGGTTACCAATAACCAGTGGATTACCCATCAGATTATTGCCAACAGGGCTAGTGCGCCATATCAATTTTCCGGTTCTGGCATTAATCGCATAGGCGAACATGTCGTCACTTTCGGCATAGACAACGCCGCGAACCATTGAGACACCCAAGGCATTACCATAAAATTGAGTTTGCACAGGCAGTGCTTCCTTAACGCCGTCTACTTGAGCTCCGAAAGGAGTAGGATCCGTCAACGGCCAGGCGCGGGCTTCTGGAAAATTCCACTGAACACCGCGTCGGACCCAGGCTGGTGCGTGCGCGCTCACCGAAAATCCGGCATTGTGTGTCGGACTTCCATACGCGTGTGTCCATTCCGCGGGACCTACCTTATCCTTGCCTTTGGGCGCATTTTGGGGTAGGTACAAACGCGCAAAAGGACTGTCCGGATCGAACGGGTTTCCCGGTTGCAGAACGGGGGTGATCGATGCAAGGGCCTCGGTCGGAATCAAGAGGGTTGCGGTAACGGCAATACCGATCGCGTAATATCTTTTAATCATGATATATAATCTCCGAATCGCTAATACGTTGTCTAGGGGCATAACTACGCCGCGCTTCGGATAGTATACTCGGGGCCCATAGGAGACAATTGCATATAAGTTTTAGCTTATGTAACAAGTTGTAACAGGTGTAACAGGTGTTACAATTTACGTGCGTTGAATTCCTGTCTCTGTGCCGATGTTACTCCATCTTGTACTCTCGGAAGGCAAATGGTTGCCGCCAGCCCATCCTCTGATGTGAAATGCAAAGAGCCCTTGTGCAATGCCATGATGCGATGACAAATCATCAACCCGATTCCCATCCCATGTCCGGGTTGCCGAGCAGACTCGCCACTGTTCATTCTGTACACAATCGGCGCTTCGAGATGCGTACCACGATCAACAAGAAGAAACCGGACCTCGGAACCATCCGTCTCCATGGTCATATCCAGAACGCCACTGCCATACTTTTTCGCGTTGTCGAACAGATTGCGAAATACCCGCTCCAACGATAACGGTCGAACCCTTATAAGGGGGGATCCTGTGGAGGCTGCGTCAAAGCGTTGGCATCTCACATCTAAGTGGTATTTTGTTTGTGCCAGAGCGGACATGCGCCGCAACCACGCCTGGCCCTCTGCTATCACCGGTTGCTCATGCTCTCCCGACCGAACCAATGTGAGAAACTTATCGAGTACCTCGTCCATTTCGGCGACATCCTCTTGCATTTCCGACTTCTGCTTCAGCAATTCTGCATCATCCAAATGCAAAGTCAGCAAAAGACGAGATAGCGGCGTACGTAATTCGTGCGATATTCCTGTCAACAATAGGCTGCGATCTTCGTGCAGCCTATGAATATCCTCTGCCATACGCTGAATGGCTGCCCCTAGAGCCTGTACTTCAACTGGAGCATGGTTCAGTTCCGTTGCGGCAGGCACCTCTCCCTTACCAATACGTACGGCCTGCCTGGAAAGCAAGGACAGGGGCCGATTTATTTGGCGCACAATCAGCCAGGCACCAACTAAAGTAAATAACATCAACAACCCAAGCTTGGCGAACAAGAAACCTTGGGTGACAAAATCCATAGCTCCCATAGGAAATCCAATCCACTGGTCTTTACGGTTTGGGCGAATCCAAATCCAGACGCGATGACCTTTATCGTTCGTTGCCCTGAACGATGCCCCTGGAGAAATACGACGATAAGAATTGGCCGTGCGTCGAAGAAAGTAATCGTTTGGTGGTAGACCGGGTTTATCATTCGGCGGTAAATAATCGAACCCGGTAATCCGGGCCTGCGTAAATGCCTTGTTCTCAAGTGTGGTAGTCATTCGCCAAAGCAGTTGTGCGAAACGATCAGCGGCGGGGTCCAGTACGTAGCGATGGTAAAGGACATACACGGTACCTTGAGAGACGAGGAGTAGAGCGGTCAACAACAATAACGTTCGACCCAATGTGCTCCGAGGCCAGCCACCTAAGCGTATCATGGTTCGGAGAGAAACATGTATCCGCTACCCCATACTGTGCGAATGTGCTGAGCACCGTCGGTTTTGGAATCGAGTAGCTTTCGTAATCGCGAGATCTGCATGTCTATGCTTCGGTCATCCGACGCATAGGTTCGGCCCCGACTCAGAAGCATGAGCCGTTCCCGACTGAGCGGTTGTCCCTCGTGCTTGATAAGCGTAGAAAGTGTCTGAAAATCGGCTTGTGATAACTCTAACGGTTCTCCCCGCCACAGAATTTTTTGACGGCGCGTGTCCACCACAAAAGCGCCCTTCATACATATTTCTGGCTCATCGGCGTGCTGGCGACCCCTGTTCATGGGCTTTGTTCTTCGCAGTATAGCCTGAACACGAGCGATTAACTCCCGTGGATGAAAAGGTTTTGATAGGTAATCGTCGGCGCCCATCTCCAACCCAAGTATGCGATCCACCTCATCCCCACGGGCCGTCAGTATCAGGATAGGGGTATCGTATGTCAGGCGTAGGCGCTGACAAATCTGCAGACCATCCTCATCGGGCAAGCCCAAATCGAGTATGATCAAATCTACCTCCCCCCCGTGAAGTTTATGATCGAGTCCTTGGCCATCACGCACTCCGTCGACAGTAAACCCCACCTGACGGAGGTGTGCTTCCACCAGACTCCGTAGCCGTAAATCGTCGTCAACCACCAGAATGTGTGCGGAAGATTTGATTTCCATGCGTCACCTCTTCTCCACCGTTGGGCTGGAAACGGCCACCTTACTTACCCAACCATCTCATTGGCGGCATTGTGCACCCAACAGCGCTGATGGCGAGTTTGCGGACAGATCTCGTCTAGGGCGGCCCAGAAACCCATCGCCCCATCTCCTATGGCCAGTAGGGGCGCCTCCTGTGGCCCGCGGTCGCGCAAGTCCCGCAGGATCTCTAGCCAGGAGGCTTTGGAGTCCCGTAAACCGTCGGTGACCGCCACGACCTCCTTCTTGCCTTCGGCCGTCACGCCAAGGATGACCAAGAGACACATTTTGGGGATCGTCCTCCAACCGCAGGTCAGTACAGACTCCATCGGCCCACCCGTAGGCATAGCGCTTTCCCTGTAGGAATTGGCGCTGCCATCGATCATGCTCCTGTGCCCATTCGGCTTTCAAGCGCCCCAGCACGGCCGGAGAAAGCCCCTTGGCCTCCTCGCCCAGGAGGACGGACAGCGCCGCTTGCATCCGTCCCGACGATACCCCGTGTCGATACCGCCAGGGGAGCGAGGCGGCCACGGTCCGCGACTTGCGCACATACGGCAGTACCAGGGAAGAACGGAAGACCACGCCCGAACTGGGCCGGTCTCGCACCTTGGGGATCGGTACGGGCACGGGGCCGACCACCGTCAGGATCTCCTGCTCCGGAAGGTACCCCATTCCGCGCGATTGCCTGATCCATCCATATGCGAGCAGATCGCCGCAGCAACCCTTCGATGTCCAGGCCCGACTCTCCCGTTCCCTTCGCAAAGGCATTACCCTGTTCCACGGCCCTCTCCTTACCCGTTGCTGATCAGATCCAAAAGCCTTTTTCTGGCAACAGTAATCCACACGTTCGCTGTAATCCTCGCACAACCTGATTCGAGCCTGGCCCAATTACCGGGCAGATGCCGGTGGCCATCGCCAGGCTGGCCGACACAGGAGTACAAAGCCGAATATATAGGAACATCAACCCGTGCCTCCAGCAAGGGTATTTTGTAACAGATCTACCAGGATGTTACATATTTTACGATTTGTTACAAAAAAGCGCCCAATTTTGACAGATTGTTACACAACTTTCCCTTATGCTTTCGATCACATGCCAAGCTAAAGCGATGGCAAAAGCTATGGTCACGTGCTCATGCCCGAGTGCGCGACGGGGTCTAGATAGGAGTTGTGCAGATGGACTGGAGTAAAGGATGGGCGTTGCATGAGGATTGGTACGGTCTCATTAGAATCTCATCCGCCAGAATAATCGGATCCGTCAAGGGCCGTTCTGGCAGAAAATCGTTGTCTGTATTGAACAATGCCGTCGAGACCAACATAGATGTTGCCCCGCCCACGATCCATCTAGCGTTCGTCATCCCCACACACACCTTGCCCAGTGTAACGGCGGCTGGAACGTGCACGACCACGCAGGTGCTTTGGGTATGAGCGGAATCCAAGCTATTTTTCGAACGACAGAGCCTTCCCGTCGGATGTCTCGCGTTGCTGCAAGCGCGCTCATTGGTGCCGCTTTGACGGGTTGCGCAGTCGGCCCGCATCTACCGCCGCCGACGATACCGCAGCCGGCGCGGTATACCCAAAAGGCCCTCCCGCAAAAGATCGGCGGGCAACAGCGTTTGCGCTGGTCCGACCAGGCGTATGCACGGTGGTGGACCACCTTTGCGTCGCCCGGGCTGGATCGGATCGTGGATCAAGTCCTTCAACACAATCCCGATCTTGCCGCGGATCGGGCATCGCTCGCACGGGCCAAAGCACTGGTTGCCGCAGCCCAGGGCGGGTTGATGCCCAGCATCGGTGCAAACCTCGGTGCGGACCGCAGCAAAGCTCTACGCACAGGAGCGGATGGGGGCTCGCAGTACAAGGTGCCTGGCAATCTGTACAGCCTGATTCTGGGAACCGTCTCGGTGCAGTACAACCCCGATGTCTTCGGCGGTCAGGAAGACCTGGTCCATGCAGCCAAAGCGAGAACCGAAGTACAAAGCGCACAGTTACGACAGGCGCAGATTTTCGTCATCGCGGCCACCATGAATGCGGCCATCGATGGTGCGCAAGCACAAGCCCAGTTGCAGGCCGCACAGCACATAGCCCGTGCGGATGAACGTTTGCTCACTTTGCTGCGCGCCGAATATAAACTGGGCTATCAGAACCTGCAGAATGTGGAACAACAGCAAGCCATCACCGACGCCGCGCAGGCGCGCCTCGCTCCCTTGGAAGCATCGGTGTCAGCGGCGCGTCACGCGCTCGATGCCTTGCTAGGGAGTATGCCGAATCGTCCCGTCAATCTGCCGGCACTCAAGCGCCTGCATCTTCCCCAAAACATCCCCGTAGTCGTGCCGTCGGCCTTACTAAAAACTCGTCCGGATATTGAGGCCGCCCGGGCGGAAGTTCGCGTGGCTTCGGCAAACGCCGATGTCGCGACCGCCAATCTCTACCCTCAACTGGATATCACCGGCAGTATCGGCAAAGCCGCCCAAACGGGGATGCTGTTCTTCAATCCGGTCTCCACCTTGTGGTCGTTGGGCGCCAGCCTCGTCGCGCCCATTTATGAAGGTGGTGCATTGACCGCCGAGCGCCAGGCCGCTATGGACGCGTACCACGAAGCTGCGAACCGATACCGCGCCACCGTGTTCGATGCCTTTCGCCAAACCGCTGACGCGCTCCGTGCACTCCAGTCTGCGCACACCGCGTGTAAGCACAGTAAAGCGTCGGCAAAGGCTGCAGCAAAAGCGCTGAAACTCGCCGTTGCGAAGTATCGTGACGGGGTTGTCGATTACAACGCACTCCTGAACGCCGAGATTGCGTATCAAGAAGATACCGTCGCGGCCATCAAGGCGCGGAGCACTCTGTATCTCGACAACGTGGCCCTCTTTGTCGCTATGGGCGAGGGTCCGGATCTTCAGGTAAAACCGCACGAAGACGGCAACCAACGCCCCGATACGCAAGTACAACATCATCCTGGGAATCGCACATGAAAAAAGCTCTGATACTCGTTCTCCTGATCATTGCCTTCCTGGCAATTGGTGTCGGTTCGTATTATCGCCTGGCACAAGAACGCTTGAAGAAGCGACTGGAAGCTTCTGCCAATCCACCGGTCACGGTATCCGTCGCGGATGTGATTCGCAAGCCGGTGACGGAGCGGTTAACGGAAGTGGGACAGGTGGTGGCTCAACAGGGCGCAATGCTGAGCGCGCAGGCCTCCGGTATTGTCACCAAGATCTCATTTCACTCTGGCCAACTGGTCCACCGTGGCCAGTTGCTGGTGGAGCTCAATCCCGGCCCAATTCCTGGAGAGCTTCAGGAGGCACTCGCCGAATCGCGCCTCGCACAAGTCGATTATCAGCGCGCAGAAAAGGTATACGCAATTCACGGCATCTCTACGGCTGCCCTGGATAAAGCAAAATATACCGCTGCGGCAGCTCGCGCAAAGGTCACGGCTTTACAAGAAAGCCTGAATGACACCAAGATAATCGCACCGTTCTCTGGCCTTGTCGGATTGCGCAAGGTAAATCTTGGTCAATACTTAGAAAAAGACCAACCGGCAGTGGTTCTGGAAAATCTCCACCACCTTTATTTGGACTTTACTTTGCCGCAAAAAGATAGTGTCCTGGTTCACCCAGGAATGCCGATCCAGGTAAAACTGCGGCTGGGCTCCAAGGTTCACCGTATTGATGCGACCATAAAGGCGTTATCGAACGAGGTGAATGCGAAGAATCGCGCACTCGAGGTCCGCGCAGAACTACCTAAGGACGCGCCGGTAAAGCCGGGAATGTTTGCACTCGCCGTGGTACCCAAAAGTGCGCCGCTTCCGCAGTTGCTCGTACCGACCGTAGCCGTCAGTTTCAATACTTATGGCGATTTTGTGTATATTGTTACCGCGGGAAGAAATCATACGCTTGTGGCCAAGCAGGTTATGGTAAAAACCGGTCCGCATTTTGGTGAAGATGTGGCCATTACGTCAGGGCTGAAGCCTGGAGAGAAAGTTGTTACGGCGGGCCAGGTAAAACTACGTAGTGGAGACACGGTTCGTATTAATAACGCTGCCAAGATTTGACGCGCATCCAGAGGATATTTGACGATGCATTTCACTGAACCTTTCATTCGCCGCCCCATTCTTGCAATCAGTCTTGCTTTGGTATTATTTTTCTTTGGGCTTCGCTCCCTGGGATTGATGCCTATTACCGAGTATCCCCCGACCAAGAGTTCCATGGTTACGGTGACAACGCACTATTTTGGAGCGACACCAAAGACGGTGAACGCCTTTATCACGGCACCCCTGGAGAAAGCTGTGGGTCAGGCCCCGGGTATCAATTATATGACGGCCGTGAGTGAAGATGGCGTGTCCATCATCACCCTGTACATGCGCATGGGCGTGAATCCAAATGCGGCGCTTTCACAGGTTCAGAGCAAGGTCAACACCGTTCTTAATCAGCTGCCCAAAGGGGTCATGCAACCGATCGTTGAAGAAATGCCGGGTTCAGGCGCCTACTTGATGCTGCTGAGTTTTCAGGGAAAAGGATATAACCAGCAGCAGATTACCGACTACCTCACCCGAGTCGTTCAGCCCGCGATAGAGGGAGTTCCGGGGATCGGATTGACCTCCATCCTGCCCCCCGGCACAGGTCCCAATGGTAATACCTATGCGATGCGCGTTTGGTTGAATCCGCACGCCATGTCCGTATACGGGGTAACGCCAGCGGAGATCGATAGTGCTCTGCAAAAAAACGACTTCGTCGCGGCGGTGGGCCGGTTGCGCGGTCACTACACCGCCGTCTCGTTAAGCGCGTCTACCGCCCTGCACACACCGAAAGCGTTTGGTCAACTGGTTGTCGCGACCAGGGATGGTGTGCCTATTCACCTCGATCAGGTGGCCCAGGTCTCGTTGGGAGCGCAGACCTACGATTCCTCCGTACTGGTCGATGGCAAGCCTGCGGTGAACATAGGTATCCAGCAGGCACCAGGAAGCAACGCTCTACAAGTGGCCGCGGGTGTAAAAACGGTGCTCGCACAGCTACAGACGACCATGCCCGCCGGAATGCACGAGCAGGTCATCTACAATGGCGCGCAATTTATTCAAAGCTCGATTCACGAGGTGCTCACCGACATCGCACTGGCGCTGCTTGCGGTCGTACTGGTGATTTATCTCTTCATGGGTACCTGGCGAGCGCTCATCGTTCCGGCCGTCGCGTTACCGGTTGCGATGGTCGGTGCCTTGACTCTGCTCCATGCCATGGGCTTTACCATCAACTTACTCACGCTCTTGGCCATGGTGCTCGCCATCGGCTTAGTGGTTGACGACGCCATTATCGTTGTGGAGAACGTGCATCGTCACATGGAACATGGCGCGACACCGCTACATGCCGCGTTGGCCAGCGCCAAGGAACTCGCGAGCCCTATCCTGGTCATGGCGACCACGTTGATGGCCGTGTTTGCACCAATGGCCTTCATCGGCGGTTTGGTCGGTCATTTGTTCAGTGAATTCGCCCTGACTATCGTCGCGACCGTGGCCCTTTCCATGATTGTCGCGCTCACCTTGGCACCGATGCTGTCATCGCGCGTCTTGAAGCCAGGGCATGAAGGTCGTATCGCCGTCGCGGTCGAACATGCCTTCAACCGCTTGAAAGGCGTCTATGGACGTTCTTTATCGCGGGTCCTCACGGTCTGGCCGGCGGTCATTGTGCTGGCCGTCGCACTCACGGCAGGAATCTACGGGTTATTCGCGATAGCACCCAGCGAGCTCGCACCGCCAGCGAATCAGGGAATCGTCTACGTCAACGGCGTTGCCCAGCCCACAGCAACCTTGCAGTACATGAATGCCTACGACCGCTACCTTACCACGACCGATTTCGACAAAGTCAATAGTCGGGCCGTTAGCTTTGCCGTCAACGGTGTCGGTATTGGCGGCATGCTTCTAAATAACGAGGTAATGGCCGGTGTGGTATTGAAGCCGCATCGGGACGGTGTCACGACGCAGCAGGTGCGTCAAAAAGTACAACAGCTTGCGAGTCAAGTCCCCGGAATGAAATTATCCGCGTTCGGCCTGCCGCCTTTACCAGGATCTGCCGTAGGACTGCCGGTGCAGTTTGTCTTGACGAGCACCTCCGGCAACTACCATGAGCTCGATGGTCTGGCACGGAAAATCATCGACAAGGCCAAAGCCAGCGGGGATTTCGCGTTTATCTGCAAGAATCTCAAGTACAACAATCAGATAGATACGATTCGCATCAATCGTCTTATGGCCGCTTCCTTTGGTTTGAGCATGGCCGATATAGGCAAGAACCTAGAGACCTTGCTTGGCGGCAACTATGTAAATTATTTTGATATGAAGGGACTCAGTTATCGTGTGGTTCCACAGGTTCCCCCCGCTCTCCGTGCTAATCCGGACTTTCTTAAGTCCTATACGATTGCAACGGCTACCGGGGCACAAATTCCACTGTCCACACTGGTCACATTAAAGGCCCATACCGCACCCACGTATCTACCCCAGTTTGGCCAATTGCCATCAGTGACGATAGAGGCAAATCCTGCACCAGGAGTGTCCTTGGGACAGGCCTTATCTGTCTTAAAAACAACGGCAAAGCAGATGCTGCCCAAAGGGGTTGAAGTACACTATGCCGGAGTTTCCCGCCAATACGTGCATCAAGGGAATACGCTTGCCATCACCTTTGCCTTTGCCCTGCTCATGGTATTGCTACTACTAGCGGCACAGTTCAACACGTTTCGCGATGCCATGGTCGTTCTGACCGCCGTTCCGGTAGCGCTTTTTGGCGCGTTATTGCCTATCGCACTCGGGGTGTCGAGCATCAATATCTACTCTGAGGTAGGGATGGTGATGCTTATTGGTTTGATTGCAAAGCAAGGCATTCTGATTGTACAGTTTGCCAGCACTATACAGCAGGAAAAAGGTCTAGATAAACGAAGTGCTGTGATTGACGCGGCATCTCTGCGGTTGCGTCCTATCCTCATGACCGTATCCGCAATGATCGCGGGAGCTATCCCGCTGCTTTTTGCTACTGGGGGAAACGCGGATGCTCGATTCTCTATTGGGCTCGTGATTGTTTCTGGCTTGGGTTTTGGCTCGTTGGTATCTCTATACGTTATACCTGCATTTTATGTATGGTTCGGCAAGCAGCGCCGTGTTCAGGAAGAGCCTGCCCATAAGGACGTCATATCTGGTGCTCTGGATCCGGCCTGAGTAAGCCTACGCAGCGACTGGGGATCCGCTGTCCGTCGACGCCAGAATAGGATTACTCGTTAGAATAGATGAGCCGCTTCTGCCCAGCAAGCGCGAAGCGGCCAACATTCTTATCAAATGCGAGCAGTCCTAAGCACTCGCGCGATTCTAGTCATTCTTCATGCTAGCATGCTTTGACCATGCTTCACTTGCAAGTATACGATATTCATTTTTCTGATCTCGATTGAGTATTGAATACCCTTTCAGATGATACGGAACCATCTCCCAAGCCAAAAGCGTTTCCGCTTTGCCAACATTGTAAATATCACGTTTTATGACCGAAGCTTTCGGTTGTGCGGCCGCTGCATTTTCTTTATATATGGCATAGGCGTTCTGTAGTTTTTGTCATCGGTAATGGTGCTAATTGCCATACCATCTTTAAGCTTTGCTTCCTGAGCAATCTGGTTTTTTGTAAAATCGAGTTTCTTTGCATTTTTCAGTATCCAATAGGGTCCAGGATGATACCTTTTAAAAATCCGTGAGAATCACAATGAGTGAGATCTAAAATAGGCTCTTCGACATTTTGAGTGGGTAAGGCGGTATGATTGCCTAGTGGAGCGGTCAGCAAGCCGAGGGGATTTATGGACCAAGGGAATCAGCTGTTCACGCTGGCATTGGGCCTAGTTCCACCGTGGGCGGTGGACGTGGTTCGGTTTACGGTGGAGGAGAAGCGCCTGGACCTCTATGTGAACTTCTCAAGAGGTAGCCACTTCCCTTGTCCGGTCTGCGGTCAGGATTGTCCCGTCCATGACACGCAGGAGAAGGTCTGGCGCCACCTCGACTTCTTCCAGCATGCGGCCTACCTCCATGCTCGGGTGCCGCGGGTCCAGTGCCCGGAACACGGTGTGCATTTGGTGCCCGTCCCCTGGGCGCGGGAAGGCTCAGGATTCACACTGCTCTTCGAGGCTCTCGTCATGGCCATGGTCCGGGAGATGCCGGTGTTGACGGTTTCCCGATTGGTCCGGGAGACGGACCAGCGACTCTGGCGGGTGATCGACCATTATGTCTCCAAAGCCCGCGAGGCGGTGGACATGTCGGAGGTTCAGGCCATCGGTGTCGACGAAACCAGCAGCCGGCGCGGCCACGACTACATCTCCCTGTTCGTGGACCTGGCGGCCAAGCGCTTACTCTTCGCCACCCCAGGCAAGGATGCTCAGACCTTTGAGAAGTTCTGCGAAGATCTGCAGGCCCATGGTGGTAACTCCGAGGCTATTGCGGAGGTGAGCATGGACCTCTCTCCAGCCTTCCAAAAAGGTGCCGCAGAACACCTACCCAACGCCCAGGTCACCTTCGATCGCTTTCACCTGATGAAGCTCATCAATGAGGCCGTGGACGTCGTGCGCAAGGGAGAGGTGTACTCCCAACCCGACCTAAAGAAGAGCCGCTGGCTTTGGCTCAAGAATCCAGGAAAGCTCTCGGCCAAGCAGAGCGCCAAGCTCCAGGAGCTCCTCAAGAACCAGAACCTCAAGACGGCCCAGGCCTACCAGTTCCGCCTGACCTTCCAAGAAATCTTCACGATCCAGAATCGCCACCAGGGCGCTGTGCTCCTCAAGGCCTGGATGGAAAACGCCAAGGCCAGCGGACTACCCCCTCTGGTCAAAGTCACCTACACCCTCATGAACCACTGGGATGGCATCCTCCGCTGGTTCGAGAGCCAGATCACCAACGGTATCTTGGAGGGCTTCAACAGCCTCCTGCAGTCTGCCAAGGCCAAGGCCCGTGGCTACCGCACCCACAAGAACTTCATCAATATGGCCTATCTCATCCTGGGTAAGCTCGATCTCCGGCTACCCACATGAAACGTCGAAGAACCCTAAAATATTTCTGAGCCTGGATTTTTTGTTCTTTGGTCATGTGCGATAGCTGTGACGCCGTCAGCGCGAATGATGGGGCGCTAAAACACGCAGTCAAAACTACAGAAAAACCAGCGAGTAAAATGTTTCTCAACATGCTATACATCTCCTACTTAAATGATAAGGATTGTTCGAAACCATGCGAAGTGTATAGCAGTTCAATACATACTTACACTATGTTGCGTCCATACAGGTGGGCACCTCGATCAACCGCCAAAAACTGACCACGCGGCATGACGAATCCGCCTGGGGCTCAGAAATGGCCTTTTTGAGCCGGTTTCTCCTCTGTTTTAGGCTTTTCAGCCCGGTTTTCTGAGCTCTGGACGCATTACGGCCCCAGAAAGGCCAGGCGATGCATATTGTAAACGAGCACCATCATGCCCATGGCGAAGTTGGCGCGGTCCTGACCAATGGTGCGGATACGCTTACCACCCCACTGGGTGATGGCAGCAAAGACGTGCTCTACCCGCGCACGCACTTTGGCAATACGCCGGTTCCGCCGCTCCTGGCAGGCAGAAAGCGGCTTGCCCTGCTTCGCCTTGCGCTGGATCCGCGGGCGATAGCCTTGCTCCCGAAGGCGTTCCTCCCGTTCGGCACCGACATAGCCTTTGTCCGCATAGATCTCGGCGCTGGTGTTCCACTCCTCGAGCGCCGCTTCCAGATGTTGGGAATCGTGCACACACGCCGTGTCGGGCACCCAAGTGCGAATGAATTTGTGTTTACGGTCCACACTCACCGTGAATTTGTAGCCGTGATGGGATTTACCATGCTTCTTGGTCCATCGGGCATCTACATCCTTCTGCCGTCGCTTGGCGGGCTTCCAGTCCGCGGGCATAGCGTCCTGATCCAGGATTGCTTTCTCTTCCCGGGTGAAATGCTGCTTGGGCGCGGGCACCAAGGTGGCGTCGACGATTTGCCCTGCACGAGCCTCCAGGCCGCGCGCACGGATCTGACGATCCAGCTCAGCAAACAGTGCGTTGACCCCGTCCACTCCGATCCGATTCTCAAAGTTCCAGATCGTGGTCCGGTCGGGAATGTTGCGGGAGTGCTCCAGGCCACAGAAACGCCGGAAACTGCGACGATCCAGCGGTTGAAACTCGGTCTGCTCGTCAGAAAGGCCGTGCAAGCGTTTGACCACCAAGACCCGAACCATCATCTCAGTAGGATAGGGAGGACGCCCACCTTTGGGCTGCTCCGGGGGCGGGGAGATCCGCTCTACGGCCTGCGCCAAAGCAGAGAAATCAACCACAGCCTCGATCTTCTGCAAGGGGTCACCGATGGCATCCACCTTGTGGGCGTAACCCTCATCGGCCAACAGATCGTTCTTGACCGCAGTCCTGCGCGCCATCATCCCGTCTACTCCGTTGCAATTCGGCCCACCGCCATTCTATCAAACCTCGAGTGGCCATGGGGTTTTTCGAGGCGCCCAAGTTCTTGTCATGGCCGTGCCCCCGAGGCTACAGTCTATCGTAAGCTAACGATCACTCAACCCGAACCCGTCACCTTCGCGCATACCATCCCGGCACGGTACCGCTCGTCACTCGGTGTATATCGCGGTGCTGGCCTATGGGGCGAAACGCTCGGGCAGTGTCGTGTCACAGCCTTCCAGGCTACTTTCTGGCATCAGGAGTTGTTTGCTGTTTGCAAGCGTCGTCCCGTTCCTCAAGACGAAGACCCCGTGCATGCCGGTGCCGTGCCCAGCAGGTTTCCTAATCCTCCAGGCTGGCGGCGATGAGCCGATCCAGGTCATGGCCGCGCCGTTTCCACTCGATGAGGAAAGCCAGGTTCGCTTCTTGCTGCCGATGTGTGTCGGCATAGCGAGCCAGAGTCGCGGCGATGGTCTTGCTGTGAAAGCCGGCGTCCATGCATATGAAGATCGATTGCCTGGTGAGGCTCAGGGTTCTGGGCGGGTCGCGGTCCAAGGTCTTGTATTCGCTTCGGCGCTGTGCCGTGTTCCTTCCCACAGTTCCACGCCAACGTTCGCCCCCCTGCCCCAGGTAAACGGCAATAGGGGCATAAGCCGACAAAACCTGCGTAGATCCAGCCAATCCCTTCCTTCCGGGTACTGGAATTGTCGAGGGTAAAGACGTTCAGATCCAGAGGGACATAGCCACAGGACAGCGGATTGATCGATGCCCGAACCCTCTGCAGCAGTCGGGCCAGCACCGCGCCCACTATCGGCAGAAACGCCCCGGCATGGCGATCCAGATACCTCCGCAAGAGGACGTTAGAGGGCACAGCACACAATCCCAGAGTTCGGGAACTGACTGAGTCCAGGCGGAGGCGTTCGATAGCCCATACCCACGGAGGCAATAAAATATTTTTATCATTATGTCATAAAACTGTCACATAGATTTGTTAGTATGCGCATGCAGCCAACCCGTTAACCACAAAGCGAGGAGCCTCTTCATGGCATCCGCATCCGATGGAATGCACGATAACACTGTTGCCCATACCCTCAACACAGCTCCATTCAGTCCGTTTCATTTGAAGGCCATGTGGGCGGCCTCCATGGGCTTTTTCACCTCGGCCTACGATCTCTTCATCATCGGTACCGCCCTCGTCCTCATCAAGGCCGAATGGCATCTTAGCGCCTCCGAGGTGGGCCTCATCGGCTCCATTTCCCTCATCGCCACCTTCGCCGGCGCCTACTTCTTCGGCATCCTCGCCGACAAACTCGGGCGCAAGAAAGTGTACGGCCTCGAGGCCATCCTCATGACCATCGGCGCCCTGCTCTCCGCCGTCGCCCCCAACGTCACCGTCCTCCTCATCGCCCGCGTCATCTTGGGCCTCGGCATTGGCGGCGACTACCCCATGTCCGCCGTCCTCATGTCCGAGTACGCCAACGCCAAATCCCGCGGCCGCATGGTCTCCCTGGTCTTCTCGGCACAGGCCATCGGCCTCGTCATGGGCCCCGTCGTCGCCCTCACCCTCCTCGCCGCCGGCATGAACCACGATGCCGCCTGGCGCCTGATGCTCGGCCTCGGTGCCCTGCCCGCCATGGCCGTCATCTACATCCGCCGCACCCTCCCCGAGTCCCCACGCTGGCTTGCCCGCGTCAAGGGCGATAGCGCCACCGCCGAGCGCCAGTTGGCTTCCTTCAGCCTCGGCACCGCCGTCGCCAACAAAAACGACAAGGTCGTCAAGCAGCCCCTGTCCAAGTACTGGCTGACCCTGCTCGGCACCGCCGGCTCCTGGTTCATGTTCGACTACGCCTACTACGGCAATACCATCTCCACCCCCATGGTCATGCACCACCTGGCGCCCCACGCCGACGTGATCCAGAGTACGGCCTTGAGCCTCATCGTCTTTGCCGTGGCCGCCGTGCCCGGCTATTTCCTGGCCGCCTTCACCATCGACCGCGTCGGCCACAAGACCCTGCAGATGCTGGGTTTCTTCATGATGGGCCTGATGTTCCTGCTCATCGGCGCCTTCCCCATCCTCACCCAGTCCATCGCCGTCTTCCTGGTCCTCTACGGTTTGTCCTACTTCTTCGCCGAGTATGGCCCCAACACCACCACCTTCGTACTGGCCGGTGAACTCTATCCCGTCAACCTGCGTACCACCGGCCACGGCCTGTCCGCCGGTACCGCCAAGGTCGGCGCCTTCCTCGGTGCCCTGGTCTTCCCCATCCTCCTGGCCAAGTTCGGCCTCCACGGCACCCTCATGATCACCTTCTTCTTCGCCCTCGCTGGCCTCCTCCTCACCGCCTTCTGCCTCAAGGAGCCCTCCGGCCGTACCCTCGAGGATATCAGCGGGGAAGAAACCACAGAGCATCTCGGCCAACCCGATACCAATTGGCCAATCGATATGGCGAAGGTGATTAATGCTCAACGATGGTGATCATGAGCTGTCCTTCTCGGCATCGGTGGCTTGTAACACACCAGAATATATTGCGCGCACGCGCTGATAATTCACCTGAATCCAACCGTGCCGCTCGCGTACCACGCCATCGCGTTTCAGTTTCGCCATGATTCGGCTCAGATGCTCCTTGGACATGCCAAGGTAGTTCGCCATTTCTTGCCGGCTGAGCGGGAGCGATATTTTTTGACCGTCGGGATAGTCTCGACACCAGCGCGACAAAAAACCCGCTACGCGAACCTCAGCACTCGAAGAGAGTAATAACAATAAGTGATCTTCGGTCTCCTGATGGGCCTGTTGTAGCCGCCGGCGTATGGCCTGGCGGACACGGGCGTCGCGCTCACACCAATGCTGCAAGGCCTCTACTTCCAGACAGCAGATCCGAGCCGCCTCTAACGCTGTGGCCGTGTGCCGATACGGAAGTTGATCTAATCCCTCGAATCCCCAGATGTCTCCACTGCGCAGTAGCTGTACCAAGTGATGCCCATCTGGTCCCGCCCTTTCCAGTTTGACCGCTCCCTGCCGGACCACAAATGCCTTGTCGCTGGGAAGCCCTTCCACGCTGAGTACGGCACCCTCAGAAACGGCGAGATCGTGGACCGCCATGGGAAGCTGTTCCAGGTCCGCATCGTTCAGCCCAGAAAAAATACTCCAGCGATGGATCGGGCAGGTGGTACAAGGGGCCAGACCCTGGTCTGTCAGCAAGCCGGACATCTATCGTCTCCAGTGGTGCGCTCCACGATACCCCGACCAGCCTAACGCGAATCCGTCCGAATGCAAGCACTCTGAAGCGCATTGCGAATTATCAACACCGCACCAAAAGAAACTACAACGGTGAGATATATGGGTCAAAGCCCCCAGCAGGGTTATTGCGTTTTGACAACGATTCAGCCTAACCGATTGTTTTATCGTAGCACAAGAGTTAGGCACGAAGCATGCTTTCTTTAGCCCGGGACACATGGGTTCTGTATTCTAGGAGGACAACCCGAATGCTTATGGAAAATACATTGCCGATTCTGTTGAGTCGGCTGGACTTTGCATGGATCACTTCCATGCATATCCTTTGGACACCGCTTACCATTGGCGTATCCTGGATTCTCTTTGGGCTCGAAGTAGCCTGGCTCCGATCCGGCGATGAACGCTGGTATCGGCTGGAACGCTTCTTTGAGAAAATATTTATCGTAAACTTTGGTGCGGGTGTCGCTACCGGTGTCACCATGGAGATGGCCTTCGGCATTCTCTATGGACCTTTCTCGCAAGCCGCAGGGCCATTCTTTGGCAATATTCTCGGGTTTGAGACCATCACCGCCTTCATGTACGAAGCCGGGTTTATCGGGCTCATGGTGTTTGGCTGGAATAAGATCGGGAAAGGCATGCATCTTTTCTCGACTTTCAACGTCGCTTTTGCCTCCAGTCTGTCGGCCTATTGGATCCTGGTAGCCAACTCCTGGATGCAAACCCCCAACGGGGTGGTGCTCAAGGATGGCATTTTTCAGGTCACCAACTGGTGGCATGCCATCTTCAACGACAACGCCATCTGGGGATTCCCGCACATGTGGATGGCTACGATGTTGTTAGGATTTTTCGTGCTCGCCGCCGTCAGTTCCTGGTATATCCTCAAGAATCGACATGCCGATCTCTTCATCAAGATGCTCAAACCTGCTGTGTTGGCCTTATTGATCTGTGCGCCAATTCAGATCTGGTTGGGTGATAGTCTGGGCGTGGATGTTGCGCATAGCGAACCAACCTCCCTTGCGGCGATGGAAGGGCATTACCACACCTACCTTCCCAATGGCAAAGTCAATACGGGCTGGCATCTGATTGCTATCCCGAATGCCAAAAACGACGGTAACGTGTTCGCCATCACCATACCCCACGTGCTGAGCTTGCTGGAAACGCATACCTGGAATGGCAAGGTAACGGGTATGGACAGCTTCCCGGCCAAAGATCGCCCCGATGTCTGGGTGCCTTTCTACGCCTTCCGCATCATGGTGGCCATTGGTTTCTTCTTGTTCTTCATGGCGCTGTGGGGAACGCTCTTGATGCTGCGCGGTAAATTTACCGTTCAGGAACTTCGGCAACGCCCCTGGTTCCTGCGTCTGATGGTGTTTAGTGGCTTCCTGCCCTACCTCGCTATCTGGACCGGCTGGTGGACGCGCGAGGTGGGACGCCAGCCCTGGGTGGTCTACAACATCATGCGTACCTATGAAGGCGTCAGCCACATGGGTGTCGGTCAGGAGATCGCGTGGTTTGCGGGCTACATCGTCTTCGAACTCAGTGTCTGGGCGGGAGCCTGGTACTTCTTCAGCAAGGTCATCCGGAAAGGACCCGATCTGGATAGTCCGCTGCCCGGCGTCAGCTCCGACACGGACGCTTCCGTTGAGGCTGGCGGCGGCATGGTCCGACCAAGCTTTGCGAAACCGATTCTGCATCCGGAACCGTAACGATCGTACCCCGGGTGTCTCCGGGGTATCCACAAGGAGTAGCTATCGATGGATATTACGCATATTGCCACCACGCTCACCACCTGGTGGTGGCTACTGCTCTGTCTCATTTTTCTCTTCTATATCGGCTTGGATGGTGCCGATCTGGGTGCTGGAATTTTTGCCCTGTTTTCTCCCGATGAGGAGGAGCGCGGGGCGATCATGGCATCCATGGCGGGCATCTGGGACGGTAACGAAACGTGGCTGGTCGTAGCCGGCGGCGTACTGTTTGGGGCGTTTCCCCTAGTCTACGGGTCAGCCTTCAACTACCTCATGATCCCCCTGATGCTGGCCCTTTGGGGTATCATTTCGCGCGCCGTTGCCTTTGAATTTCACGTCCACGCTACGGGGAGTAAACGCCTTTGGGGCTGGGCTTTCGCCTTCGGTAGCCTGCTGGCCCCTTTTGGTGCAGGACTTGCTCTCGGTGCAACCTTGCAAGGATTTCCCATGCGTACCGGGCCGGCAATGGCAGTGCATTCACCTGGCCTTTTTGTCGACTCACCGATTCCACACTTCTCCGGGAATGCCTTGACATTCCTCACCCCCTTCTCACTTTTTACCGGGTTTGGAGCAGTGGTTGCGGCGTGTCTGGCTGGTGGTCTCTATCTATGCGCTCGATTTGAGCCTGGCGATGTCATCAACAAAAAAGCCCAGACCTGGACAACCTTCTTTTCCTATCTTGCCCTGGTGACCATTGTCGTCACCATCGTCTGGTCCTACGCGATCTTTCCCTGGGCGGCCGCAAAGTGGACCGGACCCAACTGGTGGAACTGGGCGCTGGTATTGATGGTCGTTCTCTTTGCCGCGTACAAGTCCATGATGGCACATACAATGCAGCGCGACTTTACCGCACTGCTCTGGGGTGAGGCAGTTGTCGCTGTGCTCTGGTTCGCCATGTGGGCTACCATGTACCCCTACATCGTACCGAATACCTGGACGATAAGCGCGGCCGCCAACCCTGCCGACTCCATCGCGGTCTTTACCCTCTTCATGACCGGCTTCGTACCCGTAATGATCCTGTACAACTGGTACCAGATCTGGGTATTCCGGGGACGGTATACCAAGAAGGCGAGCTACATGGGTCACTAAGCTCTCACTTCCCGGACGTCGCCTAACCATCCGGCGATCGTCCTGGGGACGCAATACGGCAATCCAGGGGATAATGGCATGCACGCACGTCGACTCGATCACCTAAATATCCAGGAACCACCCCAGGAAAACCGCCTGGTAGAGTTTTTAGACGTCTTGGAAGAACGCCATCAAATTGTCCGGGAAAGTTGGGAAAAGGTAATCCGAATGCTTCCGGATGGATGCACCGAAGATCTGGACCAGCAGAAAATCGTAATGGATACCGAGTTGGCGCGCTATCGCCGGTACCTACTGCTGGTGCGAGATCGGATACTACGGACGGAACGACAGCTATTATTAGAGCTCTAGACTGCGTATAACAGTAAAAATTGACGGCATGAGGATTAGTATAAAAGATCGCGGCCTCAGCGGGCTTTCAATTGCCTATAACTGATGAACACGAACCTTCATCGTCGTGTATATAGTTCGAAACGTTCGGTGCCCGTTAGAAACTGAGTTGCTCGGTAACGCGTACGTAGAGAATGCAGGTGTTCCTCGTACTGTAAAAGACAATGACAGTGACTCGGTCCGGAGGGTCGGCAAACTGTTCGGATGATTTCCGAGATAGTGATCGTACGGACTAGGCTGGTCGTCTGCCGACTAGTCATGAGCTAGGAGGCGGCTATCTATATCCCTTCAACTGGTTCGCCGCCATGTATTTTTTTGATATTCATGCGCACCCTCAGCTCCGTACGATCATGAAAACGCGATGCGCTCAGAGAAAATGTGGGGCCTGGCCGCGATTCAAGCGGCCGTCGGCTTAGTCCTCCAGGCCCTTGCTATACGCGTCATGCACCAACCTGTGCGAGCATGCCAGAAATAAAATAAACGAATTTCATGAATCCATATTCGTCATTGGCTTGGCGTATTGCAAGTGTCTATGCTCTGCTCAGTCCTTCGCTAAGGGAGTGCTGCATCCATGCGATTGCTGTCCGCCGCCCCCGGTCGGGATCCTCGGGAAATCGTTCGTCACTTCACCCCCAACTGGTTTGCCGCCAACATGGGCACAGGTATCCTCGCGTTGATGCTGGCGGCCTTTCCCTATGGCCACTGGGGACAGCTGGAGATCGCCCGCGGGCTCTGGGCCGTCAACGTCTTCTTCTTCGTCCTGTTCGCTGCCCTGTTCACGGGGCGGGCGCTGTTTTACCCCCGCAGTTTTGCGAAGCTTTTCGAGCATCCGGTGCAGTCGCTTTTCATCGGCGCCATTCCCATGGGATTTGCAACCATCATCAACGGGTTGCTGGATTTTTGGCCGATCACTCCGCAGACCCTCGCCATTGCCCAGGGCCTGTGGTGGGTCGATGTCCTGATGGCCTTGATCTCCGCCTTGCTCATTCCCTTTTTCATGTTTACGGCCCACGAGCACAGTATCGAGCGGATGACCGCCGCGTGGCTGCTTCCCATCGTTCCGCCGGAGGTGAGTGCGGCCAGCGGCGGCCTTTTGGCCCAGCACCTGTCTCCCGCCCTTGCGCGACCCGTGGTCTATGTGAGTTACGTGCTGTGGAGCATCTCCGTGCTCCTGGCCCTTGCGGTGCTGGCCATCCTCCTGCTTCGCCTGACCCTGCACAAGCTTCCCCACCGCGACATGGCCGTGTCCACCTGGCTACCCCTGGGTCCCTTGGGGACTGGCGCCTTCGCCATGCTTACCCTGGGCAAGGCCGATGTCCTGGCTTTTGCAGGGACTCCGCTGGCCTCCATGGCGAACTTCGGCCAGCTGGCGGGTATTCTGGTTGCCCTCGTGCTCTGGGGCTTTGGCCTGTGGTGGATGGTCATGGCCGTCGCCTTCACCCTGCGTTATCTGCGCGAGGGTCTGCCCTTCAACATGGGCTGGTGGGGCTTCACCTTTCCCTTGGGGGTGTTCGACGCTGCCACCTACGGCCTTGGCGAGGTGACGGATTTTGGCCCGCTGACCGTGCTCGGTGCCGTTTTCACGGTGCTGCTGGCGGGGTTCTGGATCGTCGTCACGCAGCGTAGCTTTGTGGGGATGTGGACCGGCGCGCTGTTCCGAGCCCCCTGCCTCTCCGAGGAGACGGGAATGGTCCGTGACTGCTCCGAAGATGTCCACGGCACTACCATGGTGAAGACGATGTTATAACTTCCCAGCCTTACGCTGGTGAGCTTAAACAATACTTCTACAACAGACGTTCGAGGAGGTCGTAATGAAGCATCTATACGGGTTAACGATGGCGACGTTGATGTTGGCGGCGCCCTTGGTCTACGGAGGAACTCCCACTTCAGAGGCGGCTCGAGCCAATAGTATTCAGCAGTTTTTGCTGAATTCTACAGTAACCGGGGATATTCGGAACTACTATTTCAATCAAATATTTTCTGGTTCTTCGGTTCCCAACCGCTGGGCCTACTCGCTTGGCGGCATGCTCAAAGTTCAGACGGCATCCCTTTACGGCTTCAACGCGGGGGTAGCGTTTTATACCGCCAATGGCCTGGGCGCAAACGATCTCAACGGCGTGCATCTCGATGCATTGCTTATGGGCAATCGTAACAGTTTGAACGTACTCGGACAGGCTTATTTGCAATATCGCAACCCGTGGTTGCGGGTAAAGGCTGGGGATATGCTCCTGCGTACCCCTTGGATGGGAACGGCAGACGCCTTTATGATTCCCAACACCTACCAGGCGGCTCTCGTACAGATCACACCGATTCGCGATCTACGGTTCACTGCTCTGCGAGAGTTCCGCTACAAGAACCGCATACAGGAAAACTATTATCGGCAGACCCTGTTGAATGAGAATCCACTCTATCCCCGTATGCCAGACCATCTCAACGGAACCCTGGCCTTTGGACTGTCTGGTCATTGGCATGGGCTGCACTCCAGTGCTTGGTTCTATCATTTCTATGATCTTGCCAACCTGTTTTATGGAACAGTGCACTATGGGGCTCCCACCCTTTCCTGGGATGTGAAACCCTTTGCCGATTTTCAGTACGCTCGGGAGTGGGCGGACGGTGCTCAATACGCGGGACCAGTGGATGCAACGATCTTTGGCGGGATGCTGGGACTACATAGTCCAATTGGCACCATCTTTGCGGCTTACAATGCGATCCCTGCCCGCTCGCCGTTCTCTGCCGGCGGTGCAGAGTTGTACAACGGTGGATTCGTCTCTCCCTTTACCCAGCAGTACAGCGCTGATCCGCTGTATACCAGTATCATGGATTACGGTCTGGTGTCGGCATCCCAACCGGGGCATGCCTGGAAATTTGGATTCTTGATCCATCCACTGCCGCAACTGCGTGTCAAGTACAGTTACAGCATGTATATCACTGCCCCTTATGCGCCCAATGTCGATGCCAACTACCTCGACGTGACCTACAGTCCGGGAGGGTTCTGGAAGGGACTTTCCCTACGTAATCGTCTGGCGGTGGATCATAGTAATCCCTACGCAGACTATCACGGTACCTTCATCGACGATCGTTTGATGCTGCAATATGCTTTCTGACCATGAATCCGTAGCCCAGAAATTGCCTTGCTAATGATTGGATGGAGGGCGTGATTTGTACAGCTGCTGGTTCCTGCGGACGTCTGCTACTGGATGACCGCGGTTGCAGCGCAATTGGACCATGCGATCCCAAAATCTATCCTTCCTCGATATGGCGCGTCCTTCATCGCTCCCCCACCTGCGGTCGCTACCATCCGGGCCGGCTGCCGGCCTCTACTGCGGCTCGATTCACCCACACCCGCAACGTCTTGGGGGTGCAACCAATCTTCGGCGCAATCGACTGCAGCGCGGCCGCAAGGGAGGGATACTCCTCTCGATGCTCCTCCACCAATCGCACTGCGCGAGAACGTACTTCCTGCGAAAACTTTTGACTCGATTTCATGGTATCCATGGCTCCATTTTTTCACACTTCAGAGCCTCCACGAAAACCGGGGGGATTCACCTTACTGGAAAGGAGTCGGTGGTCCTCGCTGACCGGGGCTACGACTATCCCCAGGTGCATGACACGCTGGCGGCCCGAGGCATACGAAACGCGGTAGCGCGGCGACGCTATCCTGGGCAGAAACCGGATTGGCGGCACTCAAACGCTACAACCGCGCCATTGCCCGGATCCGTGCCCGGGGAGAACACGCCTTCCGGGTGCTGAAGTGCCAATTCGGCTACCGACGCACGCGCTATCGTGGACTGGCTGTCAATCAGCGCGAAATTTGAACAGGTGTCAGCGTCCAATTTTGAACAGTTTCAGAGGGGGAGAGAACGGCGCTGTTTGTAGCGGTAGGAGTCGTTCCCTGTCTCGATGATGTCGCAGTGGTGTGTGAGGCGATCGAGCATGGCGGTGGTCATCTTGGCGTCGCCGAAGACCTGGACCCATTCCCCGAAGGAGAAGTTCGTGGTGACGATCAGCGCGGTGTGCTCGTAGAGCTTACTGATCAGGTGAAAGAGCAAGGCGCCACCGGACTCAGAGAAGGGTAAGTAGCCCAGCTCATCGAGAACGACGAGGTTCATGTTCAGTAGGGTTTTGACCAGGCGGCCACTCTGGCCACGGGTCTTTTCCTGCTCCAATTGATTGACCAGATCGACGACGTTGAACCAGCGCACGCGGTGCCCCTGGTAGATGGCGGCATGGCCCAGGGCCAGTGCGAGATGGGTTTTCCCCGTCCCGGTACCCCCGACGAAGATAAGGTTGTGGGCAGCGCCCAGATAGTGACCCTCAGCAAGCCGCTGTAGTGCCTTCTGGTCCACGGGACTCTCGGTAAAATCGAAGTCTTCCAGGCCGCGCTGGGCCGGGAAACGTGCGGTACGCATCTGATAGAGGAGGCTACGATGGGCGCGCTCCTGGGTCTCTACGGCGATGAGTTGTGCCAGCCACGCCTCGGGATCCTGAGGTAGGCGCTGATCCATCCAATCCTCTACCGCCAGAGCCATGCCATAGAGGTGCAGGGCGCGCAGGGATTGCAGCAGGTCAGTGGACATAGGCACTCCCCCGCAACCGGTCATAGCGGGCGCAGTCGGCTTGTGGCTCCTCTTGCAGACGCAGGGCTTCCGGCGTGCACAGCGGCGCTGGAGGCAGTGGATTCGCCAGACGATGCATGACGTTCAGCACGACCGCGGCATTCACAGCACCCTGCTCCAGGGTCATGGCGCAGGCTGTTTCCAGATTGTCGATACCGTATTCCCGAGCCATCAGGAGCACCGTGACGAACTCGTGATCCCCCAATGGTTTGCCGTGCAGCCGTTGGCGCACTGCGGCGATGGCGCGCGGCAGTTCCTGGAAGGGACGTCCGTTACGCAAGGCACCAGGCTTGCGCTCCAGGACATCCAGATAGTGGATGACATCCGTGAAGACCTGATTGCGCCCCATATGCCGCCGATGGCTGGCCACCCCTTGGCCTTCGTGCAGGACCAGGATACGGTCCACATAACGTCGTACCTGCAGGTACTGGCCCACGTATTGGGCCGGCACGCTGTACTGGTTCCGATCCACCGTCACCAGGCAGGTCTTGGACACCCGTGCTCGCACTTCGACGTAGCCATCGAAGGTCGCCCGGAAGGGGCGCAGGGAGGGCTGCTCTTCCTGGAAGACCTCCCAGATGCTGCGCTCCTGCAGCTCGGGGTGGGCCGCGGTCTGTGCGCGCTCCAGGCACTGTTGCCACAGCCAGGCATTGAGCTGGTCGAGGTCATCGAAGCGCGGCGTGGGGGTGAAGAACCACGAGCGCAGCGTATCCACCTGATTCTCGACCTGCCCCTTCTCCCAGCCGGCGGCTACCGTGCAGGCGGTGGGATCGATCAGATAGTGATTCATCAGCGACAGGAACCGAGGATTGAACTCCCGATCTTGCCCCTCAACGAGCTTGCTGTAGACCACGTCGACGATGGTCTTGGGGTTGTCATAGATCCCCCGCTCGGGCACCCCGCCAAAGGCGGCAAAGGCCTCTTGGTGGGCCGCAAAGACCATTTCCTGGGTTTCCCTGGGATAGGCCCGGACAAAGGACATCCGGCTATGGGTGAGCCGAAAGTGCGCCACTTTCACCCGGCACGTCACACCGCCCAAGAGGACGGTCTCGGTGCTCCAGTCGAACTGGTAGGCTTCGCCCGGGCGAAAGACCAGCGGGATATAGGCCTTCTGCGCGCGCGGATGCTCCACGGCCAGTGCTTCACCCAGCGCTGGACGCTATCGTAGGCCCCGGTATAGCCCTCCTTGCGCAGATCCTCAAAGAGTCGGCGCGCCGTCCGACGCTGCTTGCGGGGCAGATGCGACTCGGTCTCCACCCACTTCTGCAGAATGGCCTCCTGCGGCCCGAGTTGGGGCTTCGCCGAGGACCGGCGATTGTACTTGGGGACATCTCCATCATGATGCAGATACTTGTACACCGTGTTGCGCGACATACGCACGAGACGGGCAATCTCACTGACGGTCTTCTTCTTGGTGAAATACAGCAGACGAATCTTGGCAATCGTTTCCATGCAAAGCACTCCAGGTTCCTCCGGGCCAAATCCCGAGAGGGTAGCAGGTGTTCAGTTTTCGACGCTGATTCCTACCTGCACCTGTTCACTTTTACACGCTGATTAACACCGGCCTACCGCTATTCTATCAAACCCCGAGTGGCCATGAGGTTTTTCGAGCCGCCCACCAGTACCCGTAGTGATCTAAGGAAGCTCTGACCTAGCCTAAAAAGGTGCGTCTTGTCCCCAATATTGACCCAAGCACGTTGCTATCAGGTCACTTATCCCTCAAATTCCCCCATTTTCTGGAGAATTATTGGATATTGGGCACACCACTCCCTACGCGGCCAGGAGATATCTCCTCAGCATGTACAGATTGGCCAAGGCAAAGAGCGTGGTCAGCTGAGCACCGTTTTTGGCCAGTCCACGATAGCGGGTGCGTCGGTAGCCGAACTGGCACTTCAGCACCCGAAAGACGTGCTCTCCCCGAGCACGGATCCGGGCAATGGCGCGGTTATAGCGCTTGAGGGCCGCCAAGCCGGTTTTCTGCCCAGGATAGCGTCGCCGCGCTACCGCGTTCCGTATGCCTCGGGCCACCAGCGTGTCATGCACCTGGGGATAGTCATAGCCCCGGTCCGCGAGGACCACCGACTCCTTTCCAGTAAGGAGCCTATCCAGCATCCGATGATCCGGTACCTTGGCCGCGGTGAAGTCCACCGCCTGTACGATACCTTGGAGATCCGTTGCCACATGCGCCTTCATCCCGAAATACCACTGATTCCCTTTCTTGGTGGAGCTCATCTCTGGATCCCGCTGGCGGTCTCGGTTCTTGGTGGAGCTCGGGGCATGAATCAATGTGGCGTCCACGGTCTTGCCTTCCTGCAGCAAGAGCCCTTTCTCCCGCAACACAGACTGCACCTCGGCAAAGAAGGCCTGAGCCAGCGCATGGCGCTCCAGTAAGCGGCGGAACTTCAGGATCGTGGTCTCGTCAGGAACGAAGTCTCGGCCCAGGTCGATACCGGCGAATCGCCGAAGCAGAGGGACCTCGTACAGGGCCTCTTCCATCCCTGGATCGGAGTAGCCGAACCATTGCTGGAGAAAGTGGATACGCAGCATCCGCTCCAAGGGCATGGGCTTGCGGCCACTGCCACCCTTGGGATAGTGCGGCTCGATCAAGGCCACAAGCCTGGCCCAGGGAACCACGGCATCCATCTCGGCCAGAAAGCGTTCCCGCTTGGTCTGCTTGCGGCGTCGCGACAGGCTGGGCTCCTCGGCAAAGGTCATCTGTCCAGACATGGTGGCATCTCCTAGGGAACCTCTGAACTGGTAGTAAAATCGTCGTGATTTGGGGCGAGTTTGTCTCGCAAAATCGATTTGGCGACCAAAATTCTCATTTTTCCTCCCCAGAGACACCAAAGAGCGCATGGTGCCCACGGAAATCACCCGATTTTCGTCTTTGTGACGGATTACGCCCGTAACCAACAGAGCTCCTTACGAACCAGGTAGAGGTTCACCAGGGCAAACAAGGTGGTCAGTTGCGCACCGTTTTTGGCTAAGCCCCGATAGCGGGTCTTGCGGTAGCCAAACTGACACTTCAGGACGCGGAAGGCATGTTCACCCCGCGCACGGATGCTTGCTACACGGCGGTTGAAACGCTGGAGTGCCTGTAGCCCCGTCTTCTGGCCGGGAAAGCGACGTCGAGCCACGGCATCCTGAATCCCCTGCTTGCGCAAAAATTCATGGACCTGCGGGTAATCGTAGCCACGATCGGCGAGCACCGTCTTCTCGTCTCCGGTCAGCAGCTCTTCCAGCACCCGATGGTCCGGAACATGGGCCGCGGTGAACTCGACGGCCTGAACCAGGCCTTGCGTGTCCGTCGCGACATGGGCCTTCATGCCGAAATACCATTGGTTCCCCTTCTTGGTTTGATGCATTTCGGGGTCCCGTTTGCGGTCTCGATTCTTGGTCGAGCTGGGGGCGTGAATCAAGGTGGCATCCACCATCTTGCCTTCCTGCAGAATCAAGTGGGAGGCTTCCAGCAGCTCCTGTACTTGGGCAAATATCTGTTGCGCCAAGCCGTGCTGCTCGAGCAGGCGACGAAAGCGCAGGATAGTGGACTCGTCGGGGATCAGGTCGCGGCCCAAGTCGATACCGGCAAAGGCCCGTAGCAAGGGAATTTCATACAGGGCCTCTTCCATGCCCGGGTCCGAGTAGGCATACCATTGCTGCAGGAAGTGAATACGCAGCATTTGCTCTATCGGCATGGGCTTGCGACCGCCACGCGGTCCAGCTTTGGGGTAGTAGGGAGCGATGCACTCAATCAAAGCCTGCCAAGGCACCACCTGGTCCATCTCCCGCAGGAAACGCTCCCGCTTGGTCTCCTTGTGTCGGCGCGACAGCCCCATTGTCTCCGCAAATGTCATCTGACCTGCCATGATCGCCTCCTGCCTTGTGCGTACCCCCTCATTCTACCAGCTCAGGCTGTGCAGAGCTTCCCTAAGTAAACAGTATTGGCTTTAAGAGGATGCGGAAAAAATCCGTAGAAACGCCGAGGCGCTATCCGATTTGGTCAAAAATTGCGGAATAGGCAGCCCTATCAGGCCTGTTTTGCCCGCTGTTGCAGTCTTTTTTGGGGCCATTTTCGGATTCCAGACGCAGTACTCCCATCAGGCCACCCCCAATCGCACCATGCGGACCAGGTTGTAGGCGACAGTGACCAAGGAAAAGTGCAGACCGACCCGTTCCAAGCCACGGAATCGGGTTTTCCGCATCCCTCCCACCGTCTTCATCCAGCCGAAGATGGATTCTATCCGCCGCCGGACGTGGATGCTCATGGCATAGCCCCAGTGGCGAGTAGTCCGGGCATCGATGGCCGAGCCTTTCCGCTTGCGGGCTACATGAGGGGTCACATTCCGATCCCGGAGATTCTGGACGAAGCCGTGGCGGTCATAGCCCTTGTCGGCACCGAGGGTGATGCGCTGGTTCCCGCCCAGATCGTCCACGAGTTGGACGGCGGCGTCGACTTCCGCCGTGCCGTCGGCGGTGGTGACCTGCTCTCCGGCAATGAGCCCGTGGCGATTGTCCATGAGCACATGCCCAAGATAGGCCAAGCGGGAAGCTTCGCCGGGCGCCTTTTTGTAGAGCCGGGCATCGGGGTCGGTCACCGAGGCGTGCGTCTCGTTACTGCGCGTCTGGCCGCGGAAATCGGAACCATCGCCCTCACGGTCCTCAGGATCTTTCGGCCGGAAAGACTTCTGCGAAGCCCAAGCTTCCAGCAGGGTGCCATCGACGGAGAAATGCTCTTCGGAGAGCAGATTCTGGCCGCGGGCCTGTTCCAGTACGGATCGGAAGAATTCCCGCACCGTCCCGTGATCCAGCAATCGATCCCGATTCTTGCTGAAGACCGTGGGCACCCAGACGTCGTCGTCCATTCCCAAACCGACAAACCAACGGAACAGCAGGTTGTAGTTGAGTTGCTCTATCAGCTGCCGTTCCGAGCGGATGCTGTAAAACACCTGCAGCAGTAGCGCCCGCAGGAGAAACTCCGGTGGAATGGAGGGGCGACCGTAGGTCGAGTACATCGTGCTGAAGTGGCTATCCATCTCCGCCAGGGAGCGATCCACGATAGCCCGGATCGCTCTCAGCGGATGGTCTTGGGGCACCCGTTGCTCCGGGGAAACGTAGCTGAACAACCCTTGGGTCTCTACCTTCGCTCCACGCATCTTTCCAACCCCCGCTGTACCATTTCGCCCAGTATACCACCGACTTTTTCATCACCGTCTTAAACTCCGGCCTGTACTGCTCGCGTTTCCCCTTCATCTCCGACTCCCTGTTCAGAAGCCCGGAGCTTGGCTCCCTATCCAACTTTTGGAGGGAACTTCAGAGCAGTTGATGAAAACTCAGTTGCTTAGACCTAGTTTTCTGGCTCTAGTCTGGCTCTAGTTCTGCCCAAACAAGAACGGTTATCACAATTTCTACGAGTTAAACGAACGGCTTATATCATTTTTATATCAGGTTGTTACATCTATATCTGATGATATATAGATGGGCATAATGCGATAGAGCAACTGATCAAATCAGCTGCTCATGGCGCAATTCTGGCACTAGTCTGGCTCTAGTTCTGCCAGAAACGCGGGCCAAAGCAACCCATTGAAGGATATATTAATAATAGTGATTTGTTATTGAAACCAGGATGTTATATGCTAAAATTAAAACGCTGGGTAGGAGAAAAATGCTCAAGCAACTGTTTCGTAATCAGTAGGTCGGAGGTTCGACTCCTCTTGCCGGCACCAAGTAAAACGGGCGCTCAGAATAGCTCTCCGAACCTCGCTTTTCGTTTCTTGCCGGACTTCAGGCAGTGTTCTGCCGAAAAGCGGCGACAGAAACTAGTCTTCCCTTTTCCGAACTGTCGCGAGACCGATACGGGACCAGGCACCACACGCATTCGGCCATCCTTTTGTCCAGCACGATCGCCATCGCCGCCGCGACGGTGCGATCAAAAAACGCAGCGAGAGATTCAGTTGGGCGTTAGAATTGGCGGACGTACCCTCTGCGCGGGAGATCAAGGTGTCGAGGTCGCTGGAGCCGCGACCATTGGTTCTTGAAAATCATATTCCCCGGAAGGTGATGGTGTCTCGGTGGTCGTGGGTTTCGGATTCCCAATGTTGGTGTGCTGACTGGCGACGAGGGCGGTGGGATGCGTCGGGAGTGTGGGCTTGAGCGGGTCGAGCTGGGTGTCTTCCGATCGTGGCGGATTCGCTTGGGCCATGTCGCTGCTCTGGGTTGCGGTGGTGGGTACTAACGCAGGCGACGGGCCGCTGGCTCTGGGCGCACCCTTCGGCAAGGTGTATCCGTGCTTCCACAAACTCTCTAGGATAGCGCGCATCAGCGCCTGGATCCCGTCCCAGGTGAGATGCACCTGATCCGCCACGAAATAATTGAAATGATCACGACTGATGTCGTCCCAGGGTATCAGATGAACGTTGCCGTATTTCGCTTTGGCGCGCAGATAAGTCTGTCGTACTTCCGCCGCCCAGGGGCGCGGTACACTGGGCATTACCAAAAAGATCTGTCGATCTCCAGCCGCCTGGATGAAGGCCTCCAGCTCTGGCCACTCGACATACCCATTAGTGCCCAATTCCACAACGATATCCTTTATGTGGCGATTCTCCGGTTGACTTAGCATGCTTGTGAGTACGGGCATTGCTTGCGGAAAGGAACGTCCAACCTTGCCGTCGAGAATGCCGTCGGGAACCTGGTGAACCACGTAGCCAGACCAACCAAGCAAAACGGAATCACTGATGAACAGCACTTTTTTCTGTGGAAATTCTGGATTACCGCGCAGGTCCTTGCCGTCGTAGAGGTAACCGGCACGTGGCCTCGGTTGCCACTGAACCCATTGTTCCTTGCTCAGCTCACGGGCGACGCGCGCAGCGTGATGTGCGTCGCGCACCTGTTGCTGAAGCTGCTTTACCTGCTGCAAGAGATAGTCGCGGTACAGTGCGTCGTGCTGCATCTGTTCACGTTGATGGACATTCTGAGATTGGGCACCGGCCAGCGCGTACCAACCCCAGCCCGCCAGCAAAAGCAGAAGCATCACCGGTGCACTGACAAGGCTGCCGCTTCCATGACGTGGAGCCTTCCCAAACCATTTTTGTACCGGCATTTCTATGGCAGAATAAGTTATCAACGAGAGAATAAGAATGAGAATTATAGATAGACAGACACTGACGAAAACCGGATTCTGGGGGTAGAAATAGTGCACAAAGGAAATGACGGGGACATTCCACAGATACAACGAGTACGCCATCTCACCCAGCTTGCCCAGTAGTGGCCACGACTTATCCTGCAGCATGGAGGATTGTTGTGCCGCCACGACGAACAGTGCCGTCAACACCACGGTAGCCACGGAGTAGACGAGGAAATCGCGGTAGGGCGCGAGCAACATGAGCAGCAAAAGAGCGAAGACAGTCACCAAGACCACCAGATCCTGACTGCGATCCCGAACCGTCTCGCCCGGTTGTCCCATGAGCGCCATGGTCAGCGCTCCGCCAATGTAGGAGAAGGCATGCCAGGGCAATACATAGGCCATGTTGGTCTCATGCTGCTGTATGAGCAGCGAGGTCCCGACCAAAGTCACCGCACCCAGAATCACCAGTATGAGACGATAGACAACGGTGTTGGCTACCAAACGCGACAGGAGAAAATGCACGATATAGAGCTGCACCAGCATGGCAATGAACCACATTCCCATGAATGGGTGTGGAGCAGAGTATACCTGAAAATAAGGGATATGATGAAAGACCAGATAAAAATTATAAATAAAGAGGGAGGAGTAAAGCATGTCCTTCCATAGCGGCATATTCTGGCTATAGGAAAATCCACCAACCACGGCAGTGACAAAAAGCATCGGTATCATGATGCGCAACAAACGCCGGCTGAAGAAATAACGACCGGCCGGCAGCAATTCTTGATCCCGAATGCCAGATAGCGATCGTTCTATAAAATATCCGGAAAGAAAAAGAAAAATATCGACACCGAGATAGCCGCCCGAAAACCAAGGCGTGGCATAGGCTACGGTATCGTGCAGATGAAAGGCAATGACGCCAAAGATAGCCAGGAAACGCAGATAATCGAGGAACAACATCGCGACGACTCCAAAAAAATAAGATTGCGTTTTATGACTCAGTCTTTGCGTAGTGCCTTGGCGATGGCCTGTACCATGACCTGAATCCCTAGCCAATTGGGGTGGACGCGATCCGACCAGTAATAGTCCGGATGATCCTTGCTCAGCAGATCCCAACGTATCAGGTGTACGTTGGGATGGGAAGCTGCGGTTTTCAGGTAGAGATCGCGCACTTCCGCCGCCCATGGACGTGGCATTTCAGGGACCACTAAAAAAATCTGACGGTCACCCGCCATATGCAAAAAGGCGTCCATATCTGCCGGCGATACCTCACCGTTGGTACCCAATTCGACGACTACGGTACGCACACCCTGCGTGGTATGACACTCCGTCAGTACTTTCCATATGGGTAGAATGGACGAGAACTGACGACCGACCCGACCATCAAGGAAAGCGTTGGGAAAAACCTTGGCAAAGTATCCCGACCATCCTGTGAGAATGCTGTCGCCAATAAAAATGACACCGATGGGTTCGATTCGTGGAAAACGCACGACTGAATCGGCATCCAGGACATAATCGGGCTCGGGCGCCTGGGTAAAATCCTTCTGGGCGTCGACGATAGCCATACGGTCGAGATAGCGATTCTGGGGCGCTCCACGGACAGTGGACTGCGAGGACTGCCGAGGGCACACCGATTTGGACACCGGGGTGACGGCTGCAGGCGGGTTCCGCGGCACCGGCGTCTGTTGCGCACAGGAAGCCATGGACAGCAGCGTAGCCGAGAGCAGAAGACGTAAGACGAGGATCAAGGGCGCGCGTGCGATCATGGCTGGCGGTGACAAAGCGAGGCAGGCAGAGGAAACTCCGGGGGCGGCCGACGCGGCAGTGTATCAGCCCTTCCGTCGCGCGGGAATATCGACGGGCGTAGCGCTTCCTACTATATGTATAGAAATGTAATGGTTACATGGATTCCAGCAAACCATCCAGGAACTCCGTCAGCTGACGCATGCCCTTTTCGTCGCGGAAGACGAAAGCAAATCCCAACAGCAGGAATGCAGACAACTCGCCGTGGTCCCGATCTCCGACCCAGGAAATTCGCCGTAATACGCCCTCTCCAGACCAAATCGTCCCTTCGTCTCGGCTTAGACGCACTAGGCCATAATCGTCCTCTTTGAGCACTGGATCGCGTTCGGCCTTGGTGACGACGTTGACGCCGCCGAGAAAGCCACCCAGACCGATGTCCATGACATCCCCGGTGATGTCCGGCGCGCCCTCCCGGTGCCAGGTCGCCTGCATCGGCACCCGCGGAATGAAGCGCTTGTGGCGACGATCCTTGCGAATCCACATGCGGACAGGATAACCCGTATGGAAGCTTTCGCCGAGAGCGTCCTCCACCATCAGGACAAAACTGAGAGCGTATTCCTGCGCGTAGACAAAGCACCAGATCGTCTCACCCGGGGTGATGCGCACGGGATCGCCCGCTGGCACGTGGTCGATGACCATTTCTATCCGGCTTTCCGTCAGGCGGGCCATGCGCAGGGAAAAACGGCATCCGTCGTTTTTTCGGATGGCGCCGATACCCATGGCAGTCGTCCGGAGATCCAACAGATACTCGCTAACCTGAGTGCCGTCGAGTTCTACCCAGTCTCCTTCCAGCATGGATGGGGCTTCGGATTTTGGGGACATTTCAAACATGATCTCGGATCGCTCCCAAGTCCAGATTGCTGTCCGCTGCTTGGAGCGGCAATACGGGACTGCCCTCCAGTGCTTGATACGCGCAGCAACAGCGTCCGCTACTCTTGGCCAGGTAAAGGGCACGATCGGCGCGGGCCAGGGCGCGCGCGAAGGGACGATCGGTACGGCAGACGGGTGTGACGCCCAGACTCACGGACATATGTGTATCGGCACCCTTGCCCCGCAGACGAATCCGCACTTCGCGTACGCGCGCCAGGATTCGCTGACAAATTTGCAGCGCCTCGGTGGGTTCACATTGGCGCAGGATGATGCCAAACTCATCGCCCCCAAGTCGGCCAAAAATATCGTTTTCCCTCAAGCAGGAGCGTCCCGCGGCAACGATCTTGCGAATCGCCTCGTCACCCAGGAGATGGCCCAGATTATCATTGATCTCCTTGAAATTATCGATGTCCACAATGAGGAACACCATCGGCTCTCGATAGCGTGAGACGATCCCCACGGCCTGATTCGCCTGTTCCAGGAAAGTACGTCGATTCAGTAGGCCCGTAAGGTTGTCGATGGTGGCAAGAATCTGCAGTTCACGGCGCAGTCGTAACTCTTCCGTGACATCGCGGAGCAGACCTTCGACCCCCTGGAAGTGACCGGTATCGTCGAAAATCATCTTGGCGGTGATCGCAATATCCAGGGCGTGACCGTCCTTGTGTCGCAGTTTCACGATGCGATTGTTTATCTCTCCATATTTTCTCAGACGAGCCCAGAGCTGTGTACGTTGGGCCGGGATTACGTACGCATTGGCTACTGGCATACCGTAAACCTCAGCCTGGCGGTAACCGAACACGCGCTCGACACCAGGTCCGATGAGGGTCAGCTCGTCCGCCGCATTGGTTCGGTAGAAAAGATCGTGCATGTTCTCGAAGAGTCGTCGAAAGGTTTCTTCAGAACTGCGTAGTTCGTCCTGCAGACGATGAAAGGAGGTGACATCTATCCCGGTGGCAATGATCACCTGCCCTCCATCTTCAGCAAAGGCTACCGCCGATGCCGTCGCCAGAATGCGCACCTGGCCATCCAGGGTAAGAATACGTATCTCCGTGGGTTCATTCTGCCGTCGGTCTGGACCCAACAGGGCTATTCTGTGGCGGACGTATTCCCGGTCCATGGGATGAATGAAGTCCAGCACTGGCTGGCCAATGAATTGCTCGGCATGGACGCCGCCAAAGAGGCGTATGGCTGCTGGATTGAGAAAGATTATCTTGCCATCGCGCACCAGGGTGTGCGCCGTAGGATAGTTCATGAACAAATCGGACATCAGCGCCGGGCTCGGTGTCTGGTCGCTTGCCCTCGTGAGGGTGGGTGGTGTTTCCTGAGCTTCGGTCATCCTTTGCTGCCCCTTTGCTCTCGGCGCCAGGCTGAGAGCACCATGGCCATAAAGGTATCAAAGATCTCCTGCATCTGTTCCCACTGCCGGGAGTGGCACGCGCCCAAGCCCAGCTCCGATGTCTTCCCCAGCGCCTCGTGGTAACGCTGATGCATGACTCCCAGGGGGCTGTCGTGGGGGTGGCCAAGACGCTCCAGCACCGCGTGGCCGCGACAGTGACTGGCCAGCGGCAGGTGCTCCAGATTCAGCTCCGTAGGATTGATGGTCAGCATACGGCAGATGGTGGCATGGGACGCCATGGTGCCCGCATAGAAGCCAAAAAGTGTGCGCGGCAGAGGCTCACGAGAAAAGTGAAATTCCTGCAAAAAAGCCTGCAGTCGTTCCAGGGTCAAGGGATGCGAGACGGCAAAGCCCTGAACTGCAGGAATGCCCATGGTAACCAGGGTATCCAGGACGGCCTCGGTCTCCACCCCCTCGGCAACCAGATCGAGGCGCAAATCGGCGGCAAGGTCCTGAATGGCACGGACGATGTGGAGATCCTCGGGAGTGCGCTCCAGAGAGCTCACGAAACTCTGGTCGAGTTTGATCTTACCGACGGGCAGATTCTTTAGACGTAGCAGCGATGCATAGGCGCTGCCCATGTCATCCAAAGCGAGTTCAAGTCCCAATTCCCGGATTTCTCGCAAGGTTTCAATAGCCCGATCTATATCACTGAAATCACTACTTTCCAGGATCTCCACCGTTATTCGATGTGCTTCGATCCCTGACTCTTGAACCACTTTTCGTAAACAGCTCACGCATTCGCGATCCAGAGACAGGGGCGACAGGTTGAAGGATATGCCGAGGCGATATCCGCCTTGGTCAAGGCGCGCCAGATCGGACAGTGCCCGAGTCAGCACCACGCGACTGAGTTCGGCCCCATTTTCGACGCTCATCTGCGGCAGGAATTGTGCCGGAAGGTAGATGGTGCCGCTTGCTTCGCGCATACGTGCCAAGGCCTCGATGGCAACGATACGGCCGCTGAAGGTGTCGAGAATGGGCTGGTAGTGTACTTCCACCGCACCCTGAGAGCTATGCTCGAATCTGGTGTACGGGAGGTCTACAACTAGCTTGAGGAGGGTGGCGCACTGTTGCTAGAAAAGGGTTTCTGGATCCGATTCGCAACGAATGAGGAGTGCGCCATGCAAGAGAGTACTGGTTTCGACGGAGGAATGGGAGAGTTGGGCCTGAACATCGAGGGCTTATTGCGGCGGTCCGCGCGCCAGCTGATCCAACAGGCCATCGAGGGCGAGGTGCAGGTGCTGCTGGAGGAGTATGCCGCGGTACGCATGGTCGATGGTCGCCGGGCCGTCGTGCGGAATGGATATCTGCCGGAGCGGGAGATCCTGACAGCGGTCGGCCCCGTGCCTGTACAGGTCCCCAAGGTGCGAGACCGCTCCGGTTCGGGCGTGGTCTTCCGTTCTTCCCTGGTACCGCCCTACGTGCGCAAGTCGCGGACCGTGGCCGCAGCGCTCCCCTGGTTGTACCTGCACGGGGTATCGTCGGGACGGATGCACGAGGCGCTGTCTGTTCTCCTGGGCGAGGAGGCCAAGGGGCTTTCTCCGGCCGTGCTGGGACGCTTGAAAGTCGAATGGGCGCAAGAGCATGCCCAATGGCAGCGCCGGTCTCTACAGGGAAAACGCTACGCCTATTGGTGGGCCGACGGGGTCTATACCCAGCTGCGGGCGGAGGACGATCCCCGGATGTGTCTCTTGGTCATTATTGGCGTGACGGCCGAGGGCAAGAAGGAGGTCGTGGCGGTCACCGACGGTTTACGGGAGTCCAAAGCCTCCTGGCTAGAGATCCTGCGGGACTTGCGCGACCGCGGGCTGCAGGAGGCGCCACTACTGGCCATAGGAGATGGGGCGATGGGTTTCTGGGCCGCCCTGGACGAGATTTACCCACAAACCCGTCATCAGCGCTGTTGGGTGCACAAGACGGCCAACATCCTCAACGAGCTACCGAAGCGCCTTCAGGGGAAAGCCAAGGCCGCCCTGCAGGCGATCTGGATGGCCGACACCCGTGAAGCTGCGGAGAAAGCCTGGCAAGCCTTCGTGCGGGACTACCAGGCCAAATATCCCAGAGCGGTCGCAAAGCTCGAGAAGGACCGGGACGTGCTGCTGACCTTCTTCGACTTCCCGGCAGAGCACTGGCGGCATATCCGCAGCAGCAACGCCATCGAATCGACCTTCGCCACCGTACGGCAACGCAGCAGCCGCACTAAAAACTGTGTCTCTCGAGCCACTTTCCTTGGCCTGAGCTACAAGCTCATCCAGCAGGCAGAGAGACACTGGCGCGGGATTCAGCATCCGGAAAGACTGCGCGAGCTCTTTGCCGGGGTGACATTTGTCGATGGGATGCCTGCCAACGAAACCCGGCTGGATCCTCAACAGGACGCCGCCTGAATCGTGTTAGCAAATGCTCATACACCAATCTTGACCATAGCTCGCACCCTGACCGAGGAGAATCTGACAGAGATTGGGGCGAACCGGCGTGCCATCGCCAAAGACCGTCCAGAAGCGGCTGCGATCCTGTTTGTGGGCTTTGCTGAGATAGAGGGCCTGGTCCGTGCGGCGGACAATGCTCTCTGCCCCTCGCCCACTCCCCGATCGATGGTGACAGACCCCGGCGCTGATACTGAACGACCAGGCGGCACCCTCGAGCACTATCGCTTCACCCACCGCGGACTCTATGTTCCACAACAGCGCTTCCACTGCCTGCGATTCCATGTCCCGGTCCAGCAGTACCGCAAACTCGTCGCCCCCCAATCTGGCAAGTAGCGCGTGGGACGGTACGACGGTTTCCAGACGATGCGCCACCTCCCGGAGCATCGCGTCTGCGGTTTCATGACCGTACCGTTGATTGACCGCGGCAAAATCGTCCAGATCCAGGATGCAGAGAAGCACATCGCGATCCTCTGCCACATCGGCATCCAGACGCGCATCGAGGGCTCGGCGATTGTAGAGTCCGGTAAGGGGATCGCGGTGTTCCTGCGGACACCAGGGCTGCCCTCCCGCGGGATCGCTTATCCGCTCCGCCATCGTCCAGACTGCCTTGGGCACGCTTGGGGATTCGTGTACTGGGCAGACCGCCACATCGACGATCTGCCAGCTGCCATCCGAACGCAGGCGCCTCAGGCAAAAAGACCGCCGTGTTCCCGGACGTTCCGAAGTTTCCGTCTGCAACAGTGCGGAGCGAGGGATCTCCGGGAACCACCGGCGCAGACTCTGTCCTCGCACCGCCTCGAGGTTGCGCTCGCCCAGAAGGGATAAAAAAATCGGGTTGGCGGTTTCGATCACCACCTCTGGGTAGCGAATCAGCGCGAGGCCAACGGCGCAGAGCTGCGCTAGCTGGACCTCTGTCGCCTCGCTGGAATCTTCATCGGAATCGGAGCGCATGTCGAGAGAAAGATAAACCAATTCTCCCCCGCTTGCACTAGCGGTCAGATACGGCCATCCGTACTTTCGATGTTGGTCGTCCGCCTATTTGGGGGCGCCGTGGATCAACGACTGGGCAGAAGACGCATTCTCGACGGAATCTTCAACCTGTTGATCGCGGATGATACGCTGTTCGGCCGCACGGCTCAGCACGACGATGGATACCCGGCGATTCAATGGTGAGTCCGGATCCTTGGGTACGAAGAGAACCGCCGAGCCCATCCCCACCACCCGCAATACCTTGTTCTCGGCCAAACCGCTCTGTACCAGGATCTGCCGAACCGAATTGGCGCGTCCAGCAGACAGATTGAAATTGCTGTAGCCCCTGCCTTCGTTCAGGTAACGCAGTGCATCCGTATGTCCCGTGATGCTAATACGATTGGGCAATTCGTCCAGCGTCGGCGCAATGGCAGAAAAAATGGTGCGGGCATAGGGCTCCAGCACCGTGCTACCGTTGGCAAACATCGGCCGTTTACTGCTGTCTACCACCTGGATTCGAAGACCCTCCGGAGTGATGCTGATGAGTAATTGATGGCGAAAGGCAGCAAGCTCCGGGTTGCTTTTGATCTGCGCCATCAACTTGTTCTTCAACTCCCGGAGGTTGCGCTGATCGACCGTCTGCGACCGATCGGCGGGCGCCTCGTTGGTAGGCATGCTCTGTTTTTTCTGGCCTCGTTGTACCTCACCCACCGTCTTGTTGATGTTGCTGCCGCCGCCATTGAGCACCGAGTTTGAGGAACCACTGCCAGGTCCTCCCATGAGCGATACCTGTTCCGGATTCTTGAACCACTGCGCAATACCTTGCAGTGTAGCCTTGGTGGTCGAACCCAGGAGCCACATGAGCAGAAAAAATGCCATCAGGGCAGTGACGAAATCGGCGTAGGCTATCTTCCACGCACCCCCGTGGCCGCCCGCGGTTTTTTTTATGCGTTTGATGACTATGGGCTGGGATTTTTCATTTGCCGCCATTTACTTACCCTTCATTTCCCGTAAATGGGTATCCAGTTCCTGGAAACTTGGCCGCTCCGTGGAAAATAGTACCTTACGCCCGAATTCCACGGCCACTTGCGGAGGATAGGCGTTCATGGTGGCCAACAGCGCAACCTTGATGCACTCCAGCATTTTTGTGCCTTCCGCCACCCGATCTTCAATGCGTGAGGCTATGGGCGATACGACAGCGTAACCGAGTAAAATGCCGAGGAAGGTTCCTACCAAGGCAGCAGCGATGAGTTCTCCCAATACGGCCGGCGGCTTGTCTACGGAAGCCATCACGTGCACCACACCCATCACGGCCGCCACGATACCAAAGGCCGGCATGCCATCGGCTGCCCGCGTCAGCGCATGAACGGGTACTTCCAGTTCCCGGTGGTGGGTATCGATATCGAGATCCATGAGATTTTCCATCTCGAAAACACCCAGATTGCCGCCGATCATGAGGCGCAGGTAGTCCGTCAGAAACTCCAGGACACTGTGGTCGGCAAGCAGCACCGGATACTTTTTGAAGAGTTCACTGGCAGCGGGATCGTCGATATCTCCTTCAATGGACATCAAGCCACCCTGGCGAATGCGCAGAAAAGTTCGTTGAGCAGGCTCAGCAATTCAAGGTAGGCTACCTTGGTGTATTTGGAACCCTTCAAGGCCATGGGTAGGGTTCGCAGAACCGCTTTGAAGCTGCGCGGGAAGGTGGCCGCAAAGAACGCCCCAAAAGCGCCGCCGGCAATCATCAGCAGCTCATAAGGCTGGATCAATGCGGAGATACTACCACCCTCCAGAACGAAGCCCCCAAATATGGCGCCGAGGCCGATGAGATAACCAAGAATCAGAAACATGGCTGCGCCTTACTGGATCACGAAACTGCTGAAGTAGACAGCCGCGATGGGCTGCTTGGCGCTGGTCTGCGCCGCTGGCAAGGTGCCGCCGTCGCTGTCGAGGATGCCGTTCACCCGTTTTTTGATTTCGTTCAGCAGATCCGTGCGCACCTGGGGTTGCCCGACCTGGTCGGCATGCTGCGCGGCCAGTAGAAGGAGGATGCTATTGCGAATTTCCGGCATCAGGGCCTTGACCTTGGCGTCTATGGAAGGATCGTAGGTCTTCAGCTGCACCTCGACCTGGATATAGTGGGTGCTGCCATCGCTGCTTTGCAGATTGGTTACCAAAGAGCCAAGATCGATGAACTTGACCTTGGCCTCGCGCTCCTTCGCAATTTGCGCTGGCGTGGGTGCCGCCGAGGGACGTAGCAGGAACCACCAGCCCGCCGCACTGGCGAGGAGCAGCACAAGGATCACGATGATTGCGATGAGAATCCATTTACCCTTACCCGATGTTTTGTTTACCGCCATGGCTTTTTACCTTGTTCAATGCCCCATTTGTTGAAAAGCGCGGTATCTTCCCATAACCGTGTAGGCCTGCGAAGCGTTTCGCGATGGATACAGCTGCCCCTTGAGGTATGCTCGGTTCATTGACCCGACCACAGGCGCTCGAAGTCGACGGTGTAATCCGCAAGATCGGGTATAACCATTGTCCATGCCTGCAAAAAACGCTGTAGCGCCGAGAGGATGTCTCGACATTCTCCGAGCACACCGTAATCACCAAAAATCCGCAGGTGGGCCAGCCGCAGGAGGAGCAGCCGCAGCAGGCGATCGCCCTGGATGGCCAGATCCTGCCGTGAGCTCTTTCCCAGGTGAAAAAGCTGCCAATAGATGAGCGCCTCCAAGCGCGTCAAACGTTGCAGCAGGAGTTGACGCTCACGTAGGTCAGTGCTGCCCGCAAGTCGCTCGACCACCCGTGCGATGGAGTCCAGCGCGAGGTAATGCAGCGTGCCCGCCCTCGGCGAGACACCCGCGGAACAGGGACGGTTTGGCGACAGAGTGGTCATGGACGTATCCTGTTGGCCAGCAACAGCTGGTTCTACGACACACGATCCGTTTTTCTGAAGGGTGGCTCGCTGCATCTCGGAATCCGGCCGGGCACGCCTTTTGCTATATATGTACCAACCATAGGAGGTTGGAACATGGTCCGAACCAAACTATTGTCGTCTGAGTTGCCGTCTATGGGCTTGGCGGACGACAGTTCGCGGTTTTTTGAGGATCTGCTTGAACTTCACGGGGCCTGGCAGGATTTCTGGCAGACGTGGCTTGCAGACGATCCGCCTTTGACCGCGACACGGCAAAGCGAGCGGCGACTTCTTGCCGCCCTGCACGATCCAGAAACGCGACTACCGCCAGAACACAAAACGCTCTGGCACGAGCTGCAACACGAGTGCCATCATCTCCTGCACCAGTTGGCTGGTGCTGATCCGTCAAGTTTTTGTCGTCTACCCGATGCGAAGGGCACGCTGCGCCAGGTTTCCGCCTTTGGAAAGACGGTCAGCGACCAGGTCATTGCGCACAGCCAGTACCTTGCCGAGCGTGATGCACTGACGGGCCTTCCCAACCGTCGGCAATTCGAGCGCGATCTGCTGCGCGAGCAGGCGCTGGTGGATCGTGGCCAGGATTGCTTTGTCGCCATGATCGATGTCGATGGTTTCAAGTTTTTGAACGATCGACACGGCCATCTCCTCGGAGATCGGTTGCTCACTCGGGTCGCCCAGCGTTTACGCGAGTCGCTGCGCCGCTATGACGGCCTTTATCGTTTCGGCGGCGACGAATTCATCGCCCTCCTTCCGAAACTGCATCCACAGTGTGCCGTGGGCATGGCAGACAGACTGTGCCGTGCCATCGAGCGTTTGCGTGAGGACGATGGATCTGGCCTCAGCATCACGGTATCGGTGGGCCTTGCTCCGCTGCAGAAAGGTGGCGATCCGCAGGCTATCCTCAAGACTGCCGATCAGGCCTTGTATCAGGCTAAAGAAACGGGCAGAAACCGCGCCGTAGTCAGCTATTCCATGGGCTGATCCTGGCTTACTCTAAGCCGATAGAAAAAGCCACAGCGGGATTCACCATGTCGACCGTAAACGCCACCGAGATCGCTCGCGAGACCCTGCGCCATCTGGCCAATCGCAAGGCGGCACCAACTCCGGAGAATTATGCCCGCGTTTACCACGAGGTTTGCACGGAAAAGCTTGGTCCGGAAGCCGTATCCGAAACCTCGGCCACAGCCGCCGACACGTCTGCCGCGAATGCCTGCGATGAAACGGAATACCACTGGGCAACGCTCCTGAGTCGTTGGTTCCGGGAGTGGGAGCGCGACCAGGAAAATCTCACACACCTGCAAAAGATCATGAGCCGAGAGCAGGTTTTGAAGTACAGTAGCAACACCACCCTGTACCACAAGCTCACGGCTTTGGTGAAAAATTGGGAAAAGCAGCCCACGCGCCGGGTGCCGCCAGCCACTGCCGGCGTGGAAGAGGATCCGATTGCGCGAGGATCCCAGGAAGCCTGGCGGGAACTCTGGCGCCGCAGCATTTTTCAGGGGCTCGCCGCGAGCCTGCGCGAGGATGGGGAGGCCGCCCCCATCCTTCGACAACTCGAAGCCGAACTGAATGCAGATGCCCCCGATCTCCAGCAGCTGCTCCAGGGCAGCCGCCAACTGTGGCAACGCCTCGACCAACTGGAGACCGATGGCGCGCGCCTCAGTGCCGCCCTGTCTGAACTCGTCCATATTTTTCTGCGCAATATCAAGAGCCTGGTCGAGGATGATCGTTGGCTTTTGGGACAGATGGAAATTCTCGAGAGTAGCCTGCATCCGCCTTTGCGCCTGCAGCGTGTGCAAACTGGGGTTGGTAGTCTGAAGACTCTGGTTTTGCAGCAGGAGCAGCGGCAATCCAGCATTGGTGCAGCCCGTCGTGCCCTGCACGATCTGATGACGCTGATCTTCGAGAGCCTGGAGAACTTCAGTCAGGATAGTGCCGAGGCACAGAATGCGCTGGCGGTCTATTCGCAAAACCTGGAAGTAGCAGAGGACTGGCAGCAGATTCGCCGAATCGTCACCGGCGTCCTCGAGACCAGTCAGCGCCTGCGCGAAAAGACGGCCGGCTCCCTGGCTGTTCTCAAGGATGCGCGCGAGCAATTGCGACGGGCCCAGAACAAGATCCACGAACTGGAGGAAGAACTCGCGACGGTCAGCGCTCTGGTGCACGTCGATCCACTCACCGGCGCGCTCAACCGTCGCGGTCTGGCAGAGGTCTTCCGGCGGGAAAAGGCCCGTGCAGAGCGGCATAACCAGAGCCTCGTCCTTGCCCTCGTGGATCTGGATCGCTTCAAACGGATCAATGATCGTTATGGACACGATCTGGGCGATCGTGTGCTGATCAACTTTTGCGAAACCTTTCGCCGCGCCTTGCGCGCGACGGACAGTTTTGCCCGCTACGGCGGCGAGGAGCTCGTCGCCCTGTTACCCAACTCCACCGCAGAAAAGGCCCGCAGTGTCCTGGAGCGCGTGCAGGACGAGCTGGATAGACAACCCACGATGGTCCGAGACGGGAGCTTTACGGTGTCCTTCAGCGCTGGAATCACGCAGTGGCGTTCGGGCATGGAACTGGAGGACTGCATCATCGACGCCGATAAGGCACTGTACGCAGCAAAAGCCGCCGGGCGCCGGAGGGTCTTCTTGAGCAACGAACTCTGAGAGTTTACCGATGGCTCTTGAGTTGGCGCGCCCGAGGGGTTCGCGTCGCTCTCCCCTTTCCTCGCCGTTCAGTCCACAGTCATTCGCCACAACCAGCGTCGCAAGGGCACATCTTCTTGAGCCAAACTGGGGCTGCGCTGGTTTGTGCGCTTTCCGCCCTGCCCTTTGGCTATACCTCTATCCAGCAACAGACGAAACCATCGGTGCTATGGGCAGGAGGGCATTTTCCGTGCTCTTCCCCTAAAATCTGAAAAGGTTTCCCGGATCCCTAGAGGTTGCGCGTGCCTTTGTATATCGAACCGAACGCCGGCCCAGCGCCGATTTTGAACGTCATCGACTCCGCCCGTCATCAACTCGATATCGGGGTGTACTACCTCGACGATCGCCGAATCTTGGCCGCGGTGCGGGATGCCGAGCACCGAGGCGTGGACGTCCGCATCATGGTGGAGCCGAAGCCCTACGGGATGAAGCCCTGGCAGGTGCAAAAGGAAGTTCGCGCCATCGAAGCGACGGGGGCGTATTTTCGCTACGTCCCCACTCGGTTCGTGAGCGGCGACGGCGCCTATCGGTTCTACCATGCCAAGTATTGTGTGAATGGCCACGAGGCCGAGATTGGCACGGCCAACATGGACTGGTCGGCTTTCCACCGGAATCGGGAGTATCTGTATGACACGACCAATCCGACGATCGTTCGCGCGGTGCAAGCGGTGTTCGACGCGGATTGGAACCGCCAGCATGCGCCCGCCTGGACGCATCGGGTTCTGGTCCTTTCGCCTGGCACTTCGGCATCGCAGCTTTTACAGGTCATCGATCAGCCGGGGACGGTTGATGTGGAGTCCGAAGAATTGGGGCCCTATAAGACCATCCTCGATGCCTTGGCAACAAAAGGGAAGGATCTGCGGATGATTTTGCCGGCCACCATCAGTACCGAGGATCGCCGCGATGTGGCTTTCTTGGAGCAGCATGGCTGCCAGGTGCGGCTGATGCCCAAGAAACCCATCTACATGCACGCCAAGATGATCGTTGGCAACCATCTGGCCTTCATTGGGTCGGAGAATTTTACCCAGACCAGTCTGGAAGACAATCGGGAAATGGGTGTGTTATTGAAAGGATGGGACACTCTGAAATTGGAAAAACAGTTCCATTCCGATTGGAGCCAGAATCTTGATTCCAATGCCGTCTTTGCAGCCATACGCAAAGTCGGTGATGATAAAAAATTGGTTGATATCGGGGATTTTTGGGGTGCTCTTTTTCGGCTAGCGGGAAAAAGCTTGAGAAAATGAGCAAATCTTATAAAAATCCGGGGACTAGGGAACCTCTTATGTCTTGGCGCCAGATCCTGTGGGTTGGTACCCTTCGGCCGATCATCGGAGCGAGGCGGGGGTTTAGGGAAGCTCTGACCTAGCCTAAAAAGGTGCGCCTTGTCCCCAGTATTGACCTAAGCACGTTGCTATCAGGTCACTTATCCGTCAAATTCCCCCATTTTCTGGAGAATTATTGGATATTGGGCACACCACTCCCTACGCGGCCAGGAGATATCTCCTCAGCATGTACAGATTGGCCAAGGCAAAGAGCGTGGTCAGTTGAGCACCGTTCTTGGCCAGACCCCGATATCTGGTTCGCTGATAACCGAATTGGCACTTCAGCACCCGGAAGGCGTGTTCTCCCCGGGCACGGATCCGGGCAATGGCGCGGTTGTAGCGCTTGAGGGCCGCCAAGCCGGTTTTCTGCCCAGGATAGCGTCGCCGCGCTACCGCGTTCCGTATGCCTCGGGCCACCAGCGTGTCATGCACCTGGGGATAGTCATAGCCCCGGTCAGCGAGGACCACCGACTCCTCTCCGGTAAGGAGCCCCTCCAGCCGCTGATGATCCGGTACCTTGGCCGCGGTGAAGTCCACCGCCTGTACGATACCTTGGAGATCCGTTGCCACATGCGCCTTCATCCCGAAATACCACTGATTCCCTTTCTTGGTGGAGCTCATCTCCGGATCCCGCTGGCGGTCTCGGTTCTTGGTGGAGCTCGGGGCGTGAATCAAGGTGGCATCCACGGTCTTGCCCTCCTGCAGAAAGAGCCCTTTCTCCCGCAACACCGCCTGCACCTCGGCAAAGATGGCCTGAGCAAGCGCATGGCGCTCCAGTAAGCGGCGGAACTTCAGGATCGTGGTCTCGTCAGGAACGAAGTCCCGGCCCAGGTCGATACCGACGAATTGACGGAGCAGGGGAACCTCGTACAGGGCCTCTTCCATCCCCGGATCGGAGTAGCCGAACCATTGCTGGAGAAAGTGGATACGCAGCATCCGCTCCAAGGGCATGGGCTTGCGGCCACTGCCACCCTTGGGATAGTGCGGCTCGATCAAGGCCACAAGCCTGGCCCAGGGAACCACGGCATCCATCTCGGCCAGAAAGCGTTCTCGCTTGGTCTGCTTGCGGCGTCGCGACAGGCTGGGCTCCTCGGCAAAGGTCATCTGTCCGGTCATGGATGGCATCTCCTCGCTACTCGGTCAGCCCATTCTATCAGATGGCTAAATCAGAGACTCCTTAGTAGGCCGAACACCATTTTGAAGTAGTACTCGGCGAAATGGTATTGTGCGACATCTAGCGCCAGCGTTGACGATGCCAGCATTGGCGCAATCGTTCGCTCACTGCTCTCTATCTGGGGCCTTCGGGAAAATTAACCTTGTCTGGCTGTTTGAAAGGCCAGTCTTAGCCCGAGCGCCTTGGCGACCTTGAGGACCGTAGCCAAGCTGGGGTTGCCTTTGCCCGAAAGGGCCTTGTCCAGCCCCTGGCGGCTCATTCCGACTTCTCGGGCGAGGCGGCTGAGATTGCGGGCGCGGGCTATGTCCCCCAGCGCTGCGGCAATCAATGCAGGGTCGCCGTCTTCCATCACCGCATCGAGATAAGCCACCATGTCTTCCTCGGTCTGAAGGTAGTCTACCGTGTCATAGCGACTGAATTGGATGTCCATCGTCGTCACTCCTTCCACTGTGCTGCAATGTTCTTGGCCAAGGCAATATCCCGGTCCTGACTGCTTTTGTCGCCAGCACAAAGCAGTACTATGACCAATGGGCCACGACTCATAAAATAGACGTGGTAACCTGGATCGTAATCAATCCGTATTTCCAATACGCCTTCCCCTACTGGTTTTACATCTCCGGGATTACCAAGGCTCAATCGCCGAATTCGCACCTCGATCCTTGCTCGGGCTCGTCGGTCACGAAGTGCGATAAGCCAGCGATCGAAAATATCGGATTTGATGATTTCCTTCATGTGTCAACTATAGTTGACACTCACGGTGCATGTCAACCACAGTTGTCAATCCAAACTATTGCCGGCGCCCCTCGCTATACCTGCGCAAGCAGAGAAGCGAGGAGCACACCCTTGACCACCGTCATCATTGCCAAAAAGCCCAGCATGGCCCGCGCCATCCGGAAAGGGCTGGGACTGCAGGCCAGCCGTTATGAGATCACCAACGCCTTTGGACACATTCTGGAGCAGGCGGAGCCAGACGCCATTTGCCCGGCGACGTACCGAAGACCGTCAGGGAGAAGAAGATCTGGCGCATGCAGGACCTGCCCATCCGGCCGACGGAGTGGAAGAAGTTTCCCAAACGGGATGCCAAGGACCAACTAGCCACGATCGGGGCGCTGCTGAATCGGCCACCATCGCCCTCGGCGGCGAATCGTGGAAGGCGACGGGCCGACAGGATATCGACCTCGGCTGGAAAAGGCTCTTTGGGGCCCCACGCTCCGCAGCAGCACATCGGGCATTGGCCACTGAGCCCGCCAGTATGCCGTTGGCGCGGGACAGCTTATGTCCCAGACTCCAACTCCTTTGGGTACGGCGGTACTTTCCTAGTCATCACATCCTCCTCGATCCATGGTATCCAATCGAGAGTGTCTACAAGACTCTGGCTACCTCAGAGTCTGTCGAAGCCGAGGAATCCATGGTGAGGACTTTTCGGCACATGAGCGTGGCGGATGTGCAGCGGGCCCTGAACAACCTCATTGCGTCTGTTGAGGGGAGCGACGACGTTGCCGTGAAGAACCTGTTGGCGCGGAATCGTCGACCGGATACCCCTGGACCCAAAAAATTCTTTGCAATCGTGAGTTACAAGATCGAGGCCGGAGATAAAAGGGGGGGGCAGATGGCGCTCCCAAGGGGGTTCGAACCCCTGTTACCGACGTGAGAGGCCGGTGTCCTGGACCACTAGACGATGGGAGCGTGCACCTTTCGGTGAGCGCAGAACTATACTGGAGTAGCCTCGGGCGTGCAAGGCATGGTGCGCTCCGCGGCCGCTCTTTCGCCTAAGCTTTCACCCGCGCCGAAGCGCGTCCATGCCCTCGACACCGGGTCCTAGGCGGTTGATGTCTGCACTTTGGATGCTCCTCGCTGCGGCCTTTCTGGTCGCCCTACCCCACGCCATTCTGCCCGATCACTGAGTGCCCATCGCCGCGTTGCCCTTGGGTGCTTGGGCGATGGCATCGGTGCTACTGGTCCATTCACTGACCACCGTTAAGCCGATCGTGGTCTTCGTCGGTTTTGTGACGACGCTCGGATTGTGCTGGCGCTCGACTTGGCTCAACCGACACGGTGCGCTGTTGAATCTCATCCCGCTGGCGACAAGTGTCGTCTTGTGGGCTGAGCTGTGATGGCAGTCACTTCCCTTCGATCCTTACCGTGCCATAATGGCGGGAAAACACCCGAGGTCTAGCATGTTGATGGCAGCGCAGCAGGAACTCCTGGCCACTACGGCCGATCTCGCCTTGGCCTTCGTTCTCGGTGCGCTCATCGGTGTGGAACGTCAGTGGCGTCAGCGTACGGCCGGTCTGCGCACCAACACGTTGGTGGCCGTGGGCGCCGCCATTTTCGTGAATCTGGGCTGGCGTATCGGCGGCGACCCAGAACTCGCACGCATCGTCGCCTATGTCATCTCGGGTATCGGCTTCCTGGGCGCCGGCACCATCATGAAGGAAGGGGTCAACGTTCGCGGTCTGAATACCGCCGCCACCATTTGGGGATCTGCAGCGGTGGGTGCCTGTGCGGGCTCCGGGCAATGGGCGCCGGCCATCATCGCCGCGGCCTTTGTCCTGGCCGCCAATACCCTTTTGCGTCCCGTAGCCAACCAGATCAATCGGCTACCCACGGGCGACAGCACCGAGACTACAGCCACCGTCTTTCTCATCGTTCGCCGCGGTCTCGAAGGCGATATTCAGGAGCAGGCCTCGGATATCCTCGACGCCGCCGGCTATCCCGTGCGCGAATTCAGCATGCGTCCCTTCGGCACGGTGGAAACGGAAATGCGGGCAACCCTGTTGCCCAGTCACATTGAAGAAGATGAACTGGACAGGGCAATCCAGGCCCTGGAACAGATTCCCGGTGTCCAACAGATTTTCTGGAACCAGAATCCTGGGGGTGGATAGGGCGGCTGCTTGCCTTTCCCTGGCGTGGCCCGATTTTCTCCAACTACGGGAAGAAACTCGCCGGCCTGTCCGCACCCCTGGGGATGGTGGCGATGCGGTCGCTGACGGCCAGAATTGCAGCGGTGACGGCTTGACACCGAGAAGATGTTCGGTAATCATTCGCATTCTCATTTAAAACGTCGGGCCCTACGCCATGGTTCTTGCCGCCAAAAATTCCCACAGGTCCCTTCCCCACCGGCACTGGAGAACCTTTCTGGCCGTGCTGGGTCCGGGTCTCGTGGTCATGCTCGCCGACACCGACGTGGGCAGTATCATCACCGCCGCACAAAGTGGCGCGCAGTGGGGTTACCGGCTCTTGTTGCTGCAGTTCATCCTCATGCCGATTCTCTTCATCGTTCAGGAACTGACGGTTCGCCTGGGCATTTTTACCGGCAAGGGTCACGGCGAGCTGATCCGGGAGCGTTTTGGCAGCGGCTGGGCCTATCTTTCGGTGAGTGGTCTGACCATCGCCACCACCGGCGCCTTGCTCACGGAATTTTCGGGCATGGCGGGTGTGAGCGAACTCTACGGTTTGCCGCGCGCTGTCGGCATCGCCACGGCGGCGGCAGCCCTGCTCTTGATCGTGTGGACGGGTTCCTACCGTCGGGTGGAGCGCATCGCTCTGATCCTTGGCCTGTTCGAGCTGGTGTTCTTTGCCATTGCCATCGTCAGTCATCCCGACATCCACGAGATGGGGCGGGACATCCTGCAGATCCCGGTAGCCGACAGCCATTACATGATGTTGGTTGCCGCCAATATCGGCGCCGTGATCATGCCCTGGATGGTCTTTTACCAGCAGTCGGCCGTTGCCGACAAAGGCCTGCGCCCGGAGCAATACCGCGAGGCCCGTTGGGATACTGCCTTTGGTGCCGTCATCACCCAGGCCGTCATGGCCGCGGTGCTGGTGGCCGTCGCGGCCACCATTGCCCTGCGTAATCCCAACGCTCCCCTGAATACGGTGCAACAGCTGTCGGAGGCCATCGTGCCCTTCCTGGGCAGTGCCTGGGGTTACCTGGTCTTTTCCGTGGGCATTGTCGGCGCTGGAATGGTAGCGGCCATCGTCGCCTCGCTGGCCGGTGCCTGGGGCTGGGGCGAGGTGACGGGTTTTCGCCATTCCCTGGAGTATCATCCCCGCGAGGCACCCTGGTTTTACGGAACCTACACCTTCATCGTCCTGGCCGGTGCTCTGGCCGTCGCCTTGGTTCCCAATCTCGTCGCCCTGGATATCGCCGTGGAGGTGATGAATGCGCTGCTGCTGCCTTTGGTGCTGGGATTCCTGGTCGCCTTGGCCATCTACGCCCTGCCGCCGGAGCACCGTCTGCGTGGCTGGTATCTCTGGCTGGTAGTCGCGGTCAGCATCCTCACCGCGGGCCTGGGCGTTTATGGCGGAATCAGCAGTATCCCGGGCCTGTGAGGCTACCACGGCCAGGCGCGCTCAGCCGAGGGTAAGCCAGCCCTTGCGGTAGAAGAGCCAGGCGGTGATGGCCTCTACCAGCAGCAGGAAACCGACATCCAGGGGAAAGCCCCAGGACGAGGTCCGAAAGCTGCCCAAGGGCACGTTCATGGAAGCCGAATCGCAGACGATGATGGGTATGGAGGCGAGGATGATCAACGCCGCCATGAATTTGAAAATATGGTTGACGTTGTTGTGGATGATGTAGGTGTAGGCATCCATGATTTCGTTGAGGGTCTGTTGTTCCAGATCCACCTGCTCCCGCGCCTGCCGGATCTCGATGCGGGCATCGGTAAACTCCTCCATGAAGCTTGGCGAGTCCTTGGGCATGCGCTCGCGCATTTCGTCGATGACGTATTCCAGCTGCAGCAGGCCCATGTCCAGCTGCAGCAGGCGGTCGTTGATGGCCAGCGCCCGGTAGATGACGTGGTGGCGCTGTGCCACCTTGAGCTCTGCCTCGACACTTTCGGTTTCCCGGGCTACGTCCCTGGCCATATGCACGTAACGTAGCGCGATTTCCTTGGCGATACGCAGGATGAGTTCCCAACGGCGGATGGGCGCCTCGGGGCGGATGATGGTATCGAGGAAAGCGAGGGGTTCTGCACTCAAGGTCACGAAATAGTGGGGCACCAGAAAGATGTTGAGGGGAACCAGGTGAAAATCCACACCCTCCGCCCGAGCCGCATGGGCCGGTACCAGCATCTGAAAAGTCAGAAAGCCCGAGTCTTCCACCACGGGGCGCACCGGTCCGCCCTGGAGGCGACGACGCAGGAAGCTTTCCTCCGCCCGGATGGTCGTGGCCGCCTGGCTCAACTCCGTGGGCGAGGGTGCAGCGATTTTCATCCAGTCGCGCGCCCGGTCGTTACCCGTCAGAAAAGCATTGCGAACGATCTCAAGCATGTCGCACTCCTCACAGATGAAAAAAGCCGCGCTTGCGTCCCCACTGGAAAAAGAACCAGCCCGAGGTCCCGAAGCTGTAGAGCAGGAGCACATACCAGGCATAGTGGAAGTGCTCCATGGGCAGTACGGTGTTCATGTGGAAGGGCATGATCAGCGCTATGGGCACCATCAGGAAGGCAAGGTACGCGGTCATGACCTTCATGATGGTGTGGGCGTTGTTCTGGATGATACCGGCGTACGCGTTGGTTACTCCAAGGTAGCGATCCCAGATCAGGGTCAGAATCTCCTCGATGCGCCGTTGCTCGTCGTAAATCTCGTCGATACGGTCGCGCAAGGGGTCGGCGTCGCCCAATTCTGCGCGTAGACTGCGCAGCGTCAGGCCCAGGTCGCGAATGGAAACCACGAGTTCTCCCAGACGACGATTGAGGACCACGATCCGCCGCATCTCCCGGTTGTTCAGGGAACTGCGTAAGGCGTTTCGCAGTTCGCGTAGCTCCGCGATGATGCGTTGGGTTGCGCTGTCGTGACTGTAGATGGCCGTCAGCAATATCCTCTGCAGGATCTTGTCCTGGGGTGCATGGGGGTCCAGCTCCAGGCTGTCGCGGACGATGCGCCGCCAGTGCTGTTGCGGGGCTACCAGAATCAGATGATCGCGACCCCAGACGAGACGCGTCTGCAGCTGCTCCTCCTCGCTGCGCCGTAGTTCCGGCTCACGCCGGGGAAAGACCACGTGCAGGCGCAGAGCCAACACGCCGTGGGCAGCCAAGACCAGACGCGGCGGCCGGCGCCCAGGCTGGACGGGCAGTGCCAGTTGCGGCAGCTCGGCACCTAGGGCGGCGTCCAGCACCGCGGCCATTTGGCTGTCGGCGGGATCCAGCAGATAAACCCCGGGGCCCGCATAGGCGTCCACGTCCTGCCAACCTTGGTCGTCGTGAAAGAACCAGGCGCTCATGACCATCCTCCTCAGATCCAGTCGTGACGACGAAAATAGACGTAGATTGCCGCGGCGATGAGGAAGCCCCCACCCACCAAGGTCGGCGTGATATATGGCCAATGCTGCCAGGGCAGAGGCACATTCATGCCATAAAGACTCGTGGACATGAGGGATACGGCCAAAACCACCGTCCAGGCCGTGAGTTTCTTGACGCGGTTGGCGATATTGTTCTGCAGCACGCCCACGTAGGCATCCAGAAGATCTGTCAGCGTGGCGGCGTAGAGCTCGGCCATTTCTCGGGCTTGTTGCAGGTCCACGAGGGCATCGGCGACATCCTCAAGATCTTCCTGGTCGTCCCGGAAGACCGGCATCTGCAAGAGCCGCTGCAACACACCAATGTTACCGCGTAGGGAGGCGGCAAAGTGGGTCAGGGCATTCTGCAACGAGACCATGCGGTAGAAGTCGTCGTTGTTCTGGGATGCACGCAGATCGTGCTCCACCGTGTCCATCCCCTTTTTTACCTGGTGCAGTGAGCGCAAGTATTCCTGGGCGATGGCCTGCAGGAGTTCCGCCATGGCTTCGCGCAGACGGATGCGACGGGCGCGCTTGCCGAGTCGTACGCGTAATTGCTCCAGAAAGCCAAAGTGTCGGGTCTCGATGGTCACGAGTTGCCACTTCTGCAGGAGGATGCCCAGCGGTACCGTTTCCCAAGAGGGGTCCGGCGGCGCTGAGGAAATTCGTGGCACGCGCAGCAGAAGGATGGTGGTCTCTCCCTCCCGGTGCAGGCTAGGGCGCTCGTGCCGATCCAGGGTATCACCCAGAAAGCCCGGGTCTACCCCCAATTGCTGCCCAAGCCGGCCGAGTTCTGCCGGTTCCGGTTGGGATATGCTGAGCCAGCGCCGTTCCTTTCCGGTGGGATCGGGGCTGAGGGGGATTTCCGCTCCGGCATCCAGGCCGTCGTGTTTTCTTTCCTGCATCGTCACTCCTCCAGAACAGCTGCGCTCACAGCCAGTGACTGCGGCGTAGGGCGATATAGAGCAGACCCGAAGCCACAAAGGAACCGCCCATGAGCACAGGCCAGGCATAGGGCCAGTCGTGCAGGGGCAAGGGCGTGTTCATGGCCATGATGGAAATCACGGCTATGGGGACGGTAATGACCACCGTCCAGGCCGTCACCACGCGAATGGCGACGGTGATGTTGTTTTGCAGGGTGCCGGCAAAGGCATCCATGGCATTCGTGGTGGTGCTGGCCATGAGCTCGGCGGTATCCCGTGCCTGACGCAGATCCTCCAGGGCATCGCGCAGCTGATCCTGCTCCTCGGCACTGCCTTGCCAGCGCGGGGAATGCAGCAGGCGCTCTCCCGTGGCCAGGTTGCCGCGCAGCGCTGCCGTCAGATAAATGAGGCTCTTCTGCAAAGACAGCAGGCGGAAGAATTCCGCATTGCTCTGGGAGCGACGCAGCTGCTCCTTGGCCGTTTCCAGTTGCGCCTCCAGACGATCGATGGCATGCAGGAATTCTCGGGCGAGCACCGTGAAGAAACGCGCGAGAAAGGCCTCTCTCTGCAGTTTGGGTGCCGCGTCATCACACAGTTCCCGGTGTAGTCGATCCCAGAGGGCCAGGGGCTTGGCGCTGATGGTGACGATTTCTGCCGGATGCAGAAGAATTCCCAGGGGCACCGTATCCACGAACAGGGCGGCGGTGGTCTCCTCGTAGATCCAAGGCGCCTGGAGCAGGAGGAGGATGTGTTCGCCCTCGCGATCGATGTGCGGAATCTCGTCGGGATCCAGACACTGGCGCAGGAAGGCTTCACTGAGACGGAATTCCTCTGCTGTGGCGGCAAGGCTCTGGTCATCGGCTAGGTTGCGATGCTGCCAATTGGCGCAGCCCTCCTCGGTGTTGCTACGGTTGGCGACGAGTTTGAGGGTTTCCGACATGGCGTGTGCTCCCAGCGTTCAGATCCAGCGGAGACGATAACGGAATACCGCAGCCATCAGCCCAGACAGGGCGAAGCTGCCCAGGACGACGACCCAGAAGATCCAGGGCTTGTCCTGCAAAGGTATGGGCGGGTTGACGCCGTACAGGGTAGCCATCAGGGCGGGGATGTAGAGCACCAGCGCCAGGGTGGTCAGTACCTTGAGGCCGTGGTTGATGTTGTTCTGCACCATGCCACCATAGGCGTCCATGGTGCTGTTCATGGTCCGGGAGAGCACCTCGGCACGTTCATGTACTGCCTGCAGATCGGCTACCAACAGATTGAGGCGACGCTTTTCTTCGTCTTTCCAGGCCAATCGGTGGTGGCGCGAGAGCTTGAAGATCACGGCGACGTTGCCGGCCAGGGCCGCGTGCATCTGCAGGGCGGCCTTCCCCACCTCCAGCAACCGGAACAGGTCGTCGTTGCTTTGGGTGCTGTCCAGCAGATCTTCCAGCTGCGCCATCCGTTGGACCAGGTCATCCAGAGCATGCTCGTAGATTTCCGTGATGGCCTGGACGATACGCAGGAGGTTACGCCGTTGTCCGCCGGCAGACCCGGCCTCGGTGCTCGCTCGCGAAAAGAGATCCTGGAGAAAGGTCCATTGGACGGTGCTGATGGTGACCAGGGTTTCTTCTTGCAGGATGAAGCCCATGGGCCGCAACAGCCAGCCACCGTCCTCGTCCCGACGAACCGGTACTGGCAGGATTCCCAGAAGGTGATCTTCCTCCCGCTGCAGGCGCGGATTTTCGTCCGGGTCGAGGACATCGAAGAGGAAGTCCTCGTCCACATCCAACTCGGCGGCAAGCCTCTGGATGCTGACGGGATCGGGCTGATACAGCCAGATCCAGCCTGCCGTCGTCAGGCGCTGCGGGCCCTGTGGAAAGGCCTCTGGCGTGTCCTTGAGCACGGTGCTCATAGCGCTACTCCTTGACTTTTTGCCCACTGGACCAGATCGATATCGACGCGCAGGATGCCCACCAGGGCTGTGGGCAGCTGACCTCCCGGATGCACGATGACCTGCAGATCCGGTTGCAGCTTCACCCCCGGACCGAGCGCGAAAATACCCGTCACTTCGTAGTTGGTTTCGGCATGGGGCAGACCACGCAGGCTGACGCGGGAAGCGCCCGCCGAGAGCACGTCGTCGGGATGGTTCGGGAACCAATTTTTCACACGCAGCCCCGCCCCTGCATACCATGGCACGGCATTGACAGGCTTGGGTGCGCCACCGCCCACCAGAAAAGCCCCCCAATTGAGGCCCAGCGCGTCGAAGCGATACTCCATCGCCCCGAAAAAGCCGCTGGTCTGCGGTCCGAGTCGGGGAGCAAGTTGGGCGTTTTGGCGGTTGCGAAAAGCACCGAGTTTGATGGTGTAGTCGCCTGCCCCCAGTTTGCCAGCCTGGGTGTACTGCAGCAGCATGAGCGCACCATGGGTGAAGGGCTGGCGATAAGGGTGCATGGCATCGGCACCGAAGACGCCGGCTTCCAGCAGGTGATGGTCACCACCAAGGGCTACCATCGCGCCGAGGCTCGAAAAGGGGTAGGTGCTCGAGCCCGGCAGATTGCTGCTCCAGACGGGGAAGATGCCGTAGGACGGACACAGCAGATAGCTAGCGGTACCGACGGTGTCGAAATAGTCGTTGGCGTTGAGCAGCCCCAGACGGGCGGTTACCGGGCCTAGGCTCTGACGATAATAGAGCTTATAGAGCCGGCTGATGTTGTAATCGGTGGTGAGGTTGCTCACCCCCTGCACATCCCCTACGTAGAGCTGATCGGGCTCGCCGGTATCGACGGCGAGATAACGGAGGACGAACTTGCCGCCTGGGTAAGCGCCGGCGGCCGTGCTGTCCCAATCCAGGCCACCATCGAAATAGGCCGTGCCGGTGCCGCCGCGCGCAAGTCCACCGGCAAAGTTGCCGACGAACTCTCCCGCGAAGTGGGCGTGCGGCGAAAACCCCGACCAAAAGTTGGCCGCCAATGCTACCTTTGGCCACACGGCACAGAACAGTGCCAGCCTCATTACCCAGCCATACCAGCGCATGACGCCTCCCGATGCTCCCATCGGCATGCGCGGTCGCGGGCCGAGGGAGCGCTTACAAGATGTTGACCACAGGAACCCCGGCCGCCACCGCGACCGCCATGGGTTCCGGTTCAGGATCCGGATCCACCGCCATTTTCTCCAGACGACTCAAGACGCAATACCCGAGTTCGGCGAAAACCGAAGCGGGCACAATTCCGCGCCAGGCGCGGCCCAACCACAAAACAGGAAATTTTCTACGGCCACCCGAGAACCGGGCGACCAAGGCAGGAACTGCCAGAGGACACCCAGTCAGATGCTGACCGTTGAACCAGGGCTACTGTCCAAGTTCGGGGGAACCTCCTGCCAATGAAAGTGGCAAGAACCTAGCACGCAGCCTGGACGCTGTCAAACGCGGCCGCGTCCAGCGGGAAGAGGCTGGTTGTGGAAGTCGATTGCCAACGCCCTGGCGATGGTTTTTCTGGCAGGAGCTCGGGGCCTTGCCTACACTGTCAGTGACCATTGCGGTCTGGCGAGGAGAGAAAAATGGCTTTTGCCCATTTCGACGAACTACTGCAGCGCGTGGAGCCCCTGGGTGCCATTCCGGTAGCGGTGGTGGATGCTGGCGAGGAGTTCGTGTTGCGCGGTGCCTGCGAGGCCAAGTCGCGCCACATCATCGATCCAATCCTCATTGGTGACAGTGAGCACATCCGCGGTCTTTTACGTGCCTTGGGCGCAGACTCTGGTCAATGTCCGAGTTTTCAGATCGTCCACAGCGACAGTGCCGAACAGGCGGCAGAGAAAGGGGTTGATCTCGTGCTACAGAGAGCCGCGGTAGCGCTGATGAAAGGCCATATCCACAGTGACGCCTTTCTCCACCCCATTCTGGCCAAATTACGCGGTAACGGTCGTCTTTCCCATGTCTTTGTCTGCGAATTGCAGTCCTACCACAAGCTGTTGCTCATCACCGATGCCGCCATCAACATCACTCCGGATCTGATGACCAAGGCTGCCATTATCGCCAATGCCGCAGCCATTGCCCGTGTGCTCGAGGTGGAAACGCCCAAGGTGGCGGCACTGTCGGCGGTGGAGGTGGTAAATCCGGCAATCCCGTCGACGGTGGACGCTGCCTGTCTTGCCAAGATGGCCGATCGCGGCCAGATAGCCGGCGTCCTGGTGGACGGACCATTGGCCTTCGACAATGCCATATCGGCACAGTCCGCTCGTATCAAGGGTATTCATAGTCCAGTATCCGGCGATGTCGATATCCTGCTGGTACCGGATCTCGTCTCCGGTAACATTCTGGCCAAGGATCTGGAATATCTGGGTGGCGCTACCCTGGGCGGCATCGTCTATGGCGCACGCGTACCCATCATACTGACCTCGCGCGCCGACCCAGCCCGTGCCCGATTGGTATCCGCCGCCCTGGCGGCCCTGGTACACCACACCCAGGAGCCGGCCCGTGGCTGACGCCCTCACCCTAGATCGACCCTGTCAAGCCATTGCCACGCTGACCTTGAATCCTGCCGTGGATATCGCCTACGAGGTGGACCGGCTCGTCGACGATCAGAAAACCCATGCGCGTACCACCCGCTATGATCCCGGCGGTAATGGCATCAATGTGGCGCGGGCGCTGAAGGAACTCATGGTGTGCGCCCACAGTTGCTGCATAGTGGCAGGCAATGTGGGGGCGCTGCTGCAGCGCCTCCTTCAGCATCACCTGGACGATCCCCACTGTGTCGAGGTGGAGGGTGAGACGCGCATCAACGCTACCATCCTTCAGGCCGAGCCGCCGGTGCAATACGAAGTGACTGGCATCGGCCCGCGGGTATCGGCGCTGGCACTGGCTGCCGTGCGCGAGCGTTTCCTGGGCTTGTGCAAGGAGGGCTTCGGCGTGCTGACGGGTTCCGTGCCGCCGGGGGTGGACGAGCACATCTATGCCGAGCTGTTGCGGGAGATTCGCGCCCAGGGCGGCTTTGGTGTGGTGGATGCTCACGGTACCCTGCTGCACACGGCCATCGTCGAAAAACCGTTCATCATCAAGCCCAATCGCTACGAGCTCGGTCTGCTCTGCGGCCGCGAGCTGACGCGTCTGGAAGACGTTGCCGAAGAAAGCCGCAGACTGCAGCGCCAAGGCGTGGAATATATCTGCGTCTCCCTAGGTAGCGAGGGGGCGCTTCTGGTGGGACCAGCGGGGAGTTTTTATGCTCGCGCGCCGGCCATTGCCGTGCGCTCGACGGTGGGCTCCGGGGATTCCATGGTTGCTGGACTCGTTGCCGCCTTTGCCCGCCGGCAGCGGCCTGAGGAAGCCTTACGCCTGGCCGTCGCCTGTGGTTCCGGTACCGCAGCACAACCGGGTACGGCTATTTTTTCTTACAACGATCTGGGCGCCCTGTTGCAACAGATCGAGGTGACGCCTCTGGATATCTGAATCTGTCTATACTGAAAACACCATTTTGGCGCGAGGGTGGATCATGAACAGCAGCAAGACCGATGTGCTCATCGTCGGCGGTGGCCCAGCAGGCATGATGGCCGGTATCACCGCCGCGCAGTTCTGGCCGCACAAGGAAGTCACGGTGCTGCGCCCAGAAACGGACGCCGTGATCCCCTGCGGTATCCCCTACATTTTCGGCACCCTGGGTGGTACCGAGGAGGATATGGCCGGCCGTGCACCGCTGCTTGCCGCCGGGGGCAAACTCATCAATGGCCTGGTCCAGCGCGTCGATCGTGAACGGCGTGAGGCGCAACTGGAGGATGGTCGTATCATCGGCTGGGAGCGCCTGGTACTGGCCACCGGTGGGGAAAACTTCATCCCACCTATACCCGGCACGGATCTCCATGGCGTTTTCAGCATTCGCAAGGATTACGACTATCTCGACCGGCTCTTCAGTCAGATCATCCCGGATGTACATCGTCTGGCCATCATCGGTGGCGGTTTCATCGGCGTCGAATTTGCCGACGAGGTGCGCAAACGCGGGATCGAAGTGCACATCATCGAGATGCTTCCCCATCTGATGCAGGCGGCCTTTGATCTCGATGCCTGTGTGGCCGTGGAAAAGCAACTGCGCCAGCACGGCGTACACATCCACACCGAGGCACGGGTGGAAGCGCTGCGCCCGGGAGCGGACGGCCGGCGTGTGGGCGAAGTGCAGATCGCCGATCGGGAGCCACTTTCGGTGGATGCCGTGCTCATCGCCATCGGTGTGCGCCCCAACGTGGCCCTGGCCAAGGATATGGGGCTGACCCTGAGTCGTTCCGGCGGTGTCTGGGTCGACGCCTTCCAGCGCAGTCGTGAGGATCCGGCCATCTTTGCCGTGGGAGACTGCGCCCACAAACAGGACTATTTTACACGCAAGGCCAACCACGCCATGATTGCCTCACAGGCCGCTGCCGAGGGTCGCATCGCGGGGATGAACCTCTACGGTCTGCGGGAGCTGCGTTACAACGCGGGTTCCGTCAGCATCTATGCCAGCGAGATCGACGGCTTGGCCTTCGGCGTGGCGGGAATGACCCAGACGCAGGCGAGCGCCGAGGGCTTTCCCATCCTGGTAGGCGAGGCACGGATGCCGGACCATCATCCGGCGGCCATGCCCGATACTACCGAAATCTATTGCCGCCTCATATTTTCTGCCAATACCTTGCAGCTGCTGGGGGCCCAGGTCTTGGGCGGCAGGACCACGGGGGAACTGCTCAATACCATGGGCCTTGCCATCCAGATGCATGCCACGGCGCCGGATCTGGCCAGCATGCAGTTTGGTAGCCAGCCGCGCCTGACCCCCGCTCTGCACCCCATGGTAGCGGCAACGGGTGATGCCCTGCGCCGGCACTATGCCCTTCAACACCCCTGCCTTTCTGGAGATTCCCATGCATCCCTCTAAACCGTCTGCCCCGGCGGGCATTTCCGCCGAAAGTGCCAAACGTTGGCAAGCGCACTACGAACGCGTCACCCAAGGGAGCGGTCGCCTTTTCCTTATGGCCGGCGACCAGAAGGTGGAACACCTCAACGACGACTTCGTGGGCGGTAATGTCGCCAGCGACGACGCCGACCCGGAACATCTCTTTCGCATCGCCAGTGCCGCCCCCGTGGGCTGTTTTGCGACACAGCTGGGCCTTCTCGCGCGCTACGGCAACGACTATCCGGACGTGCCCTACCTGGTCAAGCTCAACAGCAAGACCCATCTGCTCAAAGGCCCCGAACACGATCCCCTGAGCCTGCAGTGGCAGACCATGGCCCAGCTCGCCGATTTCATTCACTACTCCGGCCTGGATGTGGTGGGAGTTGGCTACACCATCTACCCTGGATCGCGCCATGAGGCGCAGATGTTGACGGAAGCGGCACGGCTCATTGCCGACGCCCATGCCTTGGGTCTGCTTGCGGTCATCTGGGCTTATCCGCGCGGGCAGGCAGTGGGCGAACGCGAGCACGATCCGCATCTTACGGCCGGGGCCACGGGCCTTGCCGCCTGTCTGGGCGCCGACTTCGTGAAGATCAACCCGCCCCGCGACAGTCAGGGAGTGCAAGATCCCAGACTGTTGGGTGAGGCGGTGGCGGCGGCGGGACGCACTCAGGTCGTCTGTGCCGGTGGCGCAGAAACCTCTGCCGAGGATTTTCTCAAGCGTCTGTATGGGCAGATCCACGATGGTAACACCGCTGGCTGTGCCACCGGGCGCAACGTGCACCAACGCAGTCAGCCCGAGGCCGTCGCTTTTTGTAAGGCCATCCACGCCATCGTCGTCGAGAATCAGGACGTGGACACCGCCGCAAAGCTGCTGGTCCGTTCGGCGTGATGCGCTGGAGCGGCTGTCGCAGCAAAATCGTCTGCACCATCGGTCCCGCCTCGGACAAGGAAGCGACGCTGCGCAAAATGATCCAGGCGGGCATGCGGGTGGCGCGGATCAATCTCGCCCACGGTACGCCAGAGGAGCACGGTTCCCGTATCCAGCGCATTCGCCGGGCCGCTCTCGCCGAATCCTGTCGCCTGGCCATTCTTGCCGATCTACCCGGTCCCAAGATCCGCATCGGTGTGCTGCCCGAACCCATGCGCCTCAAACGCGGCGATCGCGTCCTGCTGGCGCCACCCGACGCCAACCCGGACAAGCACAATGACCGCCTGCGGAGTACGGCTCCCGCTGCCACCGTATTGCCGCGCGGCACGGCCCTGCACATTCCCCTGGAGCTGCCGCCCCTGGCCCGCCCTCTGCGCCCTGGCGACAGCGTCTTTCTCAGCGACGGTTTCATCGTTTTGAACGTGGAAAAGGAACAGGACGGGCACTGGCTCTGTCGCGTACAGAACGGCGGCGTGCTCCTGTCCCACAAAGGGGTCAACCTCCCGGCGGTCCAACTGGAAGGCGGTGCCTTTACCGACCGCGATCGCGATCTGGCTGCCTTTGCCCTCGCTGCGGGGGTCGATGCTCTGAGCGTATCCTTTGTCGAAAAACGTGAGGATATCGAGGCGGCGCGAAGGTATTGCCGACAACTGGGACACGATCCCTTCATCGTTGCCAAGATCGAGCGAAAACAGGCGTGCAAGCGTATCGATGAGATTCTCGAGGCCGCCGACGCCATCATGGTGGCCCGCGGCGACCTAGGGGTGGAAACCCCCATAGAGGGCATCGCTATCCTGCAGAAACGCCTCATTCGCAAGGCACGTGCCCACGGCAAGCCGGTAATCACCGCAACCCAGATGCTGGAATCCATGGTGCAGCAGCCTCGACCCACCCGCGCCGAGGCCACCGACGTGGCCAATGCCATCCTCGACGGGACCGACGCCGTCATGCTGTCGGAAGAGTCGGCCATGGGCGAACATCCCGTGCTGGCGGTACGCATGCTGGCGCGCATCGCTCAGGCCGTTGAAGACACCCGCGTGCTCTACGCGCCCGGGGACGATGACGATGTGCCAACGGCGCCGGACGTGGAGTCGGTGGTGGCGTTGCAGGCTGCCAATTCCGCCCGAGTCCTGAAGCCTCTGTGTATCGTTACCCCCACGGAATCGGGAGCCAGCGCTCGGCGCGTTGCCCGCTACCGTTTGCGCCCCTGGATCATCGCTCTGTGTCCCCGTGAAAAAGTCTGCCAGGAACTGGCGTTCAGCTACGGCGTCCATGGGGTGCACATGGCCTCGCCCAGTGCCGGTTGGGAGTTCGCCGCGCGCGCCTGGCTGCGCCAGCAGGGCAAGGTCCGCGGTCGCATGCTGCTCACCCAGGGGCCAAGCCAAGGGCACCCGGGCGGTACCAATCGCTTGGAAATCATCGACCTCGAATCCACCGCAATCGACCTACCCAGGGATCCCCATGAGCTCCTGGATTAATGAAAATAACATCAATGTTATCATTAAGTTAAGATATAATCCTAAGATTAAGTATGAAGTTTATCTCGGGGAGGTTATGCCCGTCCGCGCCAGCGTTCCTTCGAGCAAACCCCTTGCTGTCGCGCTCGATAGAAGGACGCGACACCACCGTATTTCCAGCCGGAGTTACTGAATTTCCCTGGCCCGCAACGATCCGAGGTGTTCATGAGCATCGCCCCCTGCTATCTCTTGCCGCAATTGCCGGAATCCTTGGCCGGACTGGCCGAGTTGGCACTGGACCTGCGCTGGTCCTGGAGCTACGCCGCCGATGCCGTCTGGCAAAAGGTGGCACCGGAGCTTTGGGCGCGCACGCGCAATCCTTGGCTGATCCTGCAGAATATCTCTGGTGAAACGCTGCAAGCACTGGCGCAGGATGCCGCCTTTCTGGCGCTGCTGGAGGGCCACCTGCAGCGCCACCGCAACGAATTGACCGATCCGGGCTGGTTTGAGCAGAAATATCCCAAAGCGCCTTTTCAGAAGATTGCTTACTTCAGTATGGAATTCGGGCTCTCGGAGGCCCTGCCCATCTATTCCGGCGGTCTCGGTATTCTCGCCGGCGATTGCCTCAAAACCGCGAGCGATCTGGGCGTTCCCATGCTCGGCATCGGCATGCTTTGGCAGCAGGGCTATTTTCGCCAGAGCCTGGACGACTGTGGTCGCCAACTGGAGTTGTATCCCTACAACGATCCGACGCAATTGCCCGTCACCCCCGTACGCGATGCCGATGGCGAATGGTTGCGTTTAAGCCTCCCCTTTCCTGGTCGAGAGGTGATCCTGCGCGCCTGGCAAGCGCAGGTAGGCCGCGTAACCCTCTATCTGCTGGACAGCAACGACCCCCTCAATAGCCCGGCGGACCGAGGAATCACGGCCGAACTATACGGGGGCGGCGCGGAAATGCGCCTCGAGCAGGAAATCTGTCTGGGTGTTGGCGGTTGGTTTCTCTTGCGTCGCCTGGGCATTCAACCGGAAATCTGCCATTTGAATGAAGGCCACGCCGCCTTTGCCATCCTCGCCCGGGCCTACAGCCACATGCGCGATCACGGTACCGACTTCCCCTGCGCACTGAACGCCACCCGCGCTGGGAATGTCTTTACCACGCACACACCGGTATCCGCGGGATTCGACCGCTTTGCCCCGGAGCTCTTGGCGCGCTATGTGGAGGGTGCGCCGGAGGCCTTCGGCATCGATGTCCAGACCATCCTTGCCTTGGGTAGGGAACATCCGGACGATCCCCACGAACCTTTCAACATGGCCTGGCTTGCCATTCGCGGCAGTATCCTCATCAACGGTGTCAGCGCCCTTCACGGGGCCGTGAGCCGGCGCCTTTTCCAGCCCCTCTTTCCGCGTTGGCCGGAGGCGGAGGTGCCTGTCACGCACATCACCAACGGCGTCCACGTGCCGTCCTGGGATTCGGCGGAGGCCGATGCCCTATGGACGCGCCGCTGTGGCAAGAATCGCTGGCGCGGCGACCTCGGCGACCTGCCCGAGCGCTTCCAGCAGGCCTCCGATGCCGAGCTCTGGCAGTTGCGCAGTGTGGCGCGTCAGCGCGTGATCCACTTCGCGCGCGAGGCCCTACAGCGGCAACTGGCCGCTGCCCACCGTCCCGCCGAGGAGTGCCAGGCAGCGCGCACGGCTCTGGATCCCAATACCCTGACCCTGGGCTTCGCCCGCCGTTTCACTGCCTACAAGCGTCCCAATCTGTTGCTTACGGATCCGGACCGTCTGTATCGCATTCTGCGTAATCCCCGCTATCCCGTGCAGTTGCTCATCGCCGGCAAGGCGCACCCGCGCGATGGTGCGGGCAAGGCCATGATTCAGGAATGGACCCGTTTCCTGCGCCAGCATCCGGATCTTTTTGGCCGAGTCGTGTTCATTGCCGACTACGACATGCTGGTGGCCGGCCACCTCGTTCAGGGCGTGGATCTCTGGATCAACACGCCACGACGCCCCTGGGAGGCGAGTGGTACCAGTGGCATGAAGGTATTGGTCAACGGCGGGCTCAATCTCTCGGAACTGGATGGCTGGTGGGCCGAAGCCTACACCCCGGAGGTGGGCTGGGCCCTGGGTGACCGTGGTGAGCACGACCACGACCCCGAGTGGGACAGGCGCGAGGCCGAGGAACTGTATCGCTTGCTGGAAGAGGAGATCGTGCCGCTTTTCTACCATGGCCGTGACGACAGCGGTTGCCCCTGCGGTTGGGTGGCGCGCATGCGGCAGAGTATGGCTCAGCTTTCGCCCCGCTTCAGCACGAACCGTATGCTGCAGGAATACGTCGAGAAGCTCTACCTGCCGGCGGCGCAGTACCTCAGGGCGCGTCAGCAGCGTACCCAGACCGAAAGTATCTGTCGCTGGCACGACCAACTGGCTGCCCACTGGCAGGGTTTACGCTTCGGTGAATTACATGCCCAGTCCCGGGATGGGGTCCTCCACTTCCAGGTACACATCTATCTGGACGATCTCGAGGCCGACGCCATCGAGGTACAGCTCTTTGCCAATGGCGAAGGGACCGCGGAACCGGAAATACACGCCATGGAGCGCGGTGAGGCCCTGACGGGCGCCATCAACAGTTTTACCTATTTTTGCGACGTGACGACGCAGCGTCCAGCCGAGGACTACACGCCCAGAATCGTCCCAAAGCACCCCCTGGTTCGGGTGCCCCTGGAGAATTCGCGGATACTCTGGTACCGATGAGGTGCGCGTCCGGGTGGCTTTTTGTAAGATGGCGCCTAGCCTATTGATCATCATCGCCAGGGAGCTTCCATGTCTGCCTCTTCCATCGACTCGCACCTCCTCGAAAACCGCGTCTTTCCTGTGCCAGCGGAGTTTGCTGCCCAGGCCAACATCGACGAGGCACGGTTCAACGCCCTTAAGGCCGAGGCGGAGCAGGATCGGGAGGGTTTCTGGAAGCGCCTCGCGCGGGAGCACTTGCACTGGATCACTCCTTTTCAGCAGGGTTTGGATGCTTCAGCGGCCCCCTTCTATCGCTGGTTTGCCGATGGCAGGCTCAACGTCAGTGCCAATTGCCTGGACGTGCATCTGCACGGTGCGCAGCGGCACAAGGCGGCTTTGATCTTTGAGGGCGAAAAGGGAGAGGTCCGTACCCTCACCTATGCCCAGCTCCACCGCGAGGTCTGCATTTTTGCCAACGCCCTGAAGCGGCAGGGCATAGGTCCCGGCGACCGCGTGGCTATCTACATGCCCATGGTGCCCGAAGCCGTCATCGCCATGCTCGCCTGTGCCCGCATCGGTGCCATTCACAGCGTCGTCTTCGGTGGTTTTTCGGCGGAGGCACTCAAGGATCGTCTGGAGGATACCGGTGCGACCCTGCTCATCACGGCCGACGGCGCATGGCGCGGCGGCAAGCTCGTGCCTCTCAAGCGTCATGTGGATCAGGCATTGTTGCGGGAACACGAGCACAAGGTCCGGCACGTCGTGGTCCTGACGCGCACGGGCCAGGACGTGGATATCGTCGAAGGGCGCGATATCCGCTGGGAGGACGCAGTGGCCGGCCAACCCGCCGACTGTCCCGCCGAAGGCTTCGAGGCCGAGCAGCCGCTTTTCATCCTCTACACCTCGGGCAGCACCGGCAAGCCCAAGGGAATCGTTCATTCCAGCGCCGGCTACCTGCTCTGGGCAAAGCTGACGAGCCTGTGGAGCTTTGACCTCAAGGCCGAGGACGTCTACTGGTGCACTGCCGATGTTGGTTGGATCACCGGCCACAGCTACGTCGTCTATGGGCCGCTTGCCTGCGGCGCCACCGTTTTTCTATACGAAGGCGCGCCCATGTACCCCCGTCCCGACCGCTTCTGGGAAATGATCGCGCGTCACGGGGTCACCGTCCTCTACACCGCGCCCACGGCCATCCGCGCTTTCATGAAAGCAGGAGATGAGTGGCCGGCGCGCCACGACCTGTCCAGCCTGCGCCTGCTGGGTAGCGTCGGTGAGCCGTTGAATCCGGAAGCTTGGGTCTGGTATCGAGAGAAGATCGGCGCTGGTCGCTGTCCCATCGTCGACACCTGGTGGCAAACGGAAACGGGTGGACATATGATCGCTCCCCTCCCGGGTGTCACGGCAAACAAGCCGGGCTCCTGTGCCCTACCCCTGCCCGGTATCTCTGCGCATATCGTGGACGAGCAGGGAGTGGAGATCCACAGTCCGGACCAAGGTGGATACCTGGTCATCCAAGAACCTTGGCCCGGTATGCTCCGCGGTGTGTGGGGCAATCCCGAGCGCTATCGCAGCGCCTACTGGCAAAAGTTCGATGACCGCTACTACATCGCCGGCGATAGCGCTCGGCGGGACGCCGATGGCTATTTTTGGGTCATGGGGCGTATCGACGATGTACTCAATGTCTCCGGTCACCGTCTGGGTACGGCCGAGATCGAGTCGGCGCTGGTCGCTCACCCCGCCGTTGCCGAGGCGGCGGTGGTCGGCATCCCGCACGAGATCAAAGGCGAGGCCATCTGCGCCTTTGTCATCCTCAAGCATGAGCACGTCGGCGATGACCGTGACGAGCTGGGTGCCGCCCTGCGCGCCCAGGTCACGGAACTCATCGGCCCCATTGCCCGTCCGGACGATATTCACTTTGTCGACACCCTACCCAAGACCCGCTCCGGCAAGATCATGCGTCGTATCCTGCGCGCCATCGCCCGCGGCGAGGAAATTACCCAGGATATCAGTACGCTGGAAGATGAGAGCGGAATCGACCAGTTGCGCCCGGGCAAGTAGGTCGGGTGGCTCGAGCCTATCGAGTAAAGTGTGGATAGCCAGCCTTCCAGCACACGGGCTTGTTTGGTTTCTCTGGAAGATCGCGGACAGCCTTGGAGCCCGCAGGAGAAATTTCGGTGAGATTGAAGGACGGATGGATACATGAAACCACGACTACCGAACTTTTCAAGACTCCTAACTCGTGCATATCAAGGAAGCGATACCGCCTCAAGGAATTTCTCAAGAACAATAGATCGAAGACTTTTTCTGGGTATTGCCAAAAAACTCTCCCAAACAAGAGTCGCATCCGACACTCGGTGGTGATAGAGACCCCAATCAGGCCGTTGCAGATAAACGGATTTATCTATAAAACCGATACCCATTCCCGCTTTTGTCATCGCGCCCACCGAATCAACATCATCGACCTCTACCAAGTGCATGGGTTGCACTCGTTTCTCCAAAAGCGCCGCCTCTAGAATCTTTCGCACACCGGAGGATGGCTCCCTCCAAATGAGCGGAAAATTCTCCAGATCGGTCAGACAAAACGAGCTCTGGTTTGCCAGCGGATGCTCAGGATGCAGAATGGCAACGATCTCATCCCGGATCCAGGGAATGATCTCAAAACTTTGAGGAATAGTGGGTATTTCCATACCACCCTCAAAAAAGAACGCGTCAAGATCCGAAAGACTGATACGCTCCCAGAATGTCACCCCACTCTTAATGTAGATATTTATATTTGGGTGCGCCTCCTGAAATCTTTTCAAGTAGGTAGGCAAGAAATACTTTGCGATCAGACTGGTGGTTGCAATCCGCAAATCACCCGAAGTGAGCGAGCGGTGACGCTCAAGAATTTTTTCGATATTGCCCAATTGCGATCTCAACTGCTGTATCTCGGGTAACAGCATTTGCCCAAGTGGAGTCAGCACGATTCTCCCAAACTCGCGTCGGTACAGCGGTTCGCCAACCACCTTGGTCAAACGTCGCATGCGCTCAGAGACAGCCGGCTGCCCTCGTTCCAGGCGAGTAGCGGCCTCGGAAATACTGCCTGTCTCAGCAATGGTCAGCAGCGTAAGCAATTGATCCGCGTCCAGCTTCATATATCATCTATATCAATATATATATCATTTATATCGATTTGAATGATGCCACACTCGAAGGTATAGTTCAACTAAATCAATAGCCGACTCTACGGATGCTGCTGTACGCCGCGCGTCCTCAGCAAAACAGGAAAAATCCATGCCGAAAACTCCCACCTCCTCTGTCCTGGATCAGCGAGAACGTCGCGCAGTGTTCTCGCTCGCGGGTATTTTTGGTCTGCGCCTTCTGGGATTGTTTCTGGTGCTACCGGTATTTTCGGTATACGCCCACAGCCTCAAGGGGGCGGCGGATCATCCCGCGCTCATTGGCATCGCCTTGGGGGCCTACGGGTTGACCCAAGCCATCTTTCAGATTCCCTTTGGCAAGCTCTCGGACCGCATTGGCAGAAAGCCAGTCATCGCCCTTGGCCTCCTGATTTTTGCCGCGGGAAGCGTTGTCGCGGCGGTGGCCACCAGTGTCGACGGACTGCTCATCGGTCGTATCATCCAGGGCGCTGGCGCCGTCGCCGCAGCCATCATTGCCTTGACTGCCGACCTCGTGCGGGAAGAACGCTGGACCAAAGCCATGGCCATTATCGGTATCACGATTGGTGTCAGTTTCAGCATCTCCTTGGTGCTCTCAGCGCCCCTCGCGCACCTCATTGGCGTATCTGGAATATTCTGGGCGACGGCCGTATTGTCCCTGCTAGCCATTGCGGTGCTGTACCTCATCATTCCCAGCGTTCCTGCCAAGTTTCATCGCGATGCCGAACTCAATCCGGCAATGCTCTCCCAGGTGTTGAAGGATCCCAATCTGCGTCGCCTCGATTTTGGTATCTTTGCACTGCATACGGGGTTGACCTCGATTTTTGTGGTTCTGCCATTGGTATTGGTCGATCCGGCGCATCCGATTCTGCCGCTTTCTGCCCAATGGGAGCTCTATCTCCCTATCATGTTGCTCTCGTTTCTGTTCATGATTCCGCTCATCGCCGTTGGTGAGGCAAAACGTAAGCTCAAGGAAGTTTTTCTCTTGGCCATTGTTTTGCTGATCATCGCGGCGGTGTTGCTCGCGAGTTCAGCACAAAGTCTCGCCATCATCGCTATCGCCCTTTTTCTGTTTTTTGTGGGCTTTAATGTCCTTGAGGCGAGTCTGCCCTCTCTGGTTGCCAAATTCAGTCACCCCGGCGCCAAAGGTACGGCAACCGGGGTGTATACCTCTTCGGAATTTTTGGGCGCCTTCTGCGGTGGCCTCCTGGGCGGTTTATTGTATATTCCGGAAACGCGCAATTACAGCACCATATTTTGGGTGGTAACCGCCATCTTTGTCGTTTGGTTTGTGGTGAGCCTGGGCATGCAGCGGCCGCCGTATTTATTGACGCGCATTTTTCCTCTGCCCGACGACGCTACCGACACGCTTCGAGAACGCTTGTTGGCCCTGCCCGGCGTCGCCGAGATTGCCATCTTTGTAGATGAAAAGGCCATATATTGCAAAGTGGACAGCAAAATCTTCGACGAGGCCAGCGCACATGCCGTGCTTACGCAGGCGTAGCCATTGTCTACCATAGTTCCTACGCAGTCACGTGCCGAGCGTGGCGACTCGGTCGACTTAGAAGAGCGCCGCATACTTTGGCAACGGGTGCGGAAAAATCCATTTTTTCATTTTCTATTGGCAATATTCGTCGGTATTATTGCCGGCTTGGGTGCGGTCGTTTTTCGCCGCCTCATTGGCCTCATGCACAATTTCTTTTTTTACGGCCGTCTCGACATCAATTTCAACGATCTGCACCACAGTGCCCTCAGTCCGTGGGGAGCAGGCATTATCCTGGCACCCGTACTGGGCGGCGTCATTGTCGTCTGGTTGGTCCGCAACTTTGCACCAGAGGCGAAAGGCCATGGCGTTCCCGAAGTCATGGATGCCATCTACTATCGCGCCGGGATCATTCGTCCGGTGGTGGTACTGGTCAAGGCGCTGGCGTCGGCAATCACCATCGGCAGCGGCGGCTCGGTGGGGCGCGAGGGTCCCATCATCCAGATCGGCGCCGCCTTTGGCTCCGCTTTGGCGCAGTGGATTCGCCTTCCCGAATGGCAGCGTTTGGGGCTCATCGCCGCCGGGGCCGGTGCAGGAATTGCCGCGACCTTCAACACCCCCGTGGGTGGCGTGCTTTTTGCCGTCGAGCTTATGCTGGTGGAAATCAGCGCGCGTACCCTGGTACCGGTCATGATCGCTACCGGTACCGCAACCCTGATCTCCCGGTTGCTGCTCGGCAACTATCCCTCCTTCATCATTCCACCCAACATCATCGCGCATACCGCGCACATGAATACCATCAATTATCTGCTCTTTGCCATCCTCGGTATCCTCGTTGGTGCGGTCGGTCTCTTTTTTACGCGGATGCTCTACTGGACCGAGGACTTTATGGAAAAGTGGCTGCCGCACCCTTACCTCCGGGCGATATTGGGCATGGCGGCGGTGGGAGCAACCATCTACATCCTGGCCATCACTACCGGGCATTACTACGTGGAAGGCGTGGGTTACGCTACGGTGCAGGATGTGCTCCATTCCACACTACTCAACCCCGCATTCCTTCTCCTTTTGGCACTTTTGAAGATTCTCAGTTTCAGCACCACCCTGGGTGCTGGTGGCTCCGGCGGCGTTTTTTCCCCCTCGCTGTATGTTGGGGCCTTGGTGGGAGGCGCCTTCGTTCTGCTCGTGGATCTGTTGTTTCCCTCCCTACACCTACATTTGGCTACCGGTGCTGCCTTGGGCATGGCGGGTATGGTGGGGGCATCGACTGGCGCCGCGGTCACCGGAGCGGTGATGATTTTTGAGATGACCAACGATTACCACATCATCGTACCACTGATTCTGGTAGCTTCTCTGGCCTTTGGCATACGCCGGATGATCACTCGCGAGAGCATCTATACTCTCAAGCTACTGCGTCGCGGCCATTACATCCCGGAAGCGCGCCACAGCAATCTCTACCTGATGCGCAGCGTAGCCAGCCTCAGCGAAGCACCCTTTCTGCGCCTGCACGACCATCGCCGCCTCAGTGATCTGAAAAAACTAATGAGCCGCTATCCGCGTGTGCCCCACGCTCTGCTCGTGCGGGAGGGCAAGCCCATAGCGGTACTCGCCGCCCACAGACTGAACGAGCTACTGCATCGGCGAGACATCCCCGGCAGTACGCCCTTGTTGGAGCTCGCGAGCACCGACTGGATCGTCGTTGGCGGTGATGTGCAACTCTATGAATTAGTGGGAGAGTTTCGCCGCAGTGCAACCGAAATCGCCTTACTCTGCCGAGACGGGAAGGGACTCACGCGCGCGGAGGATGTGCTGGCGATTGTCTCCGTCGAAGACGTGCTCGCAGACACCGGTTTGCCAGACCGTCTGTTACGGGGGCAAAATGAATGAAAATTTTTGCCGGCCTCGGAAGATGCACCCAGGAAAGACGTGTCCATAGAGCCACAGCCCCGCCCACGGCGCGTGGGTAGTATTCTTTACCCGCAAGCGAGGGAGGGTGTGTTCCTCGTTCTCTTGGGAGCACTTGTCGGTCTATTAACTGGCCTGGGGGCCATCGCCTTCCATTTTCTCGTTGCGATTATCCACAATGTCGCGATAACCGGCAAATTGCAATTTGACCAGAATCTCAATGTGCATACCGAGCCCTCGATTTGGGGCTGGGCATTACCCATCCTACCCGCCCTTGGGGGACTCATCGTGATCTACCTGGCTCGTCACTATGCCCCTGAAATACAAGGGGCTGGGGTGAGCCAAGTCTTGGAGGCAATTCATACGCGTGAGGGTCGTATGCGACGCTCCATAGCCTTACTGCGTCCGCTTGCCACCGCCATAACCATTGGTACAGGTGGATCGGCGGGAAGAGAGGGACCCGCCATGCAGTTTGGAGCAGCCATTACCTCCTGGCTGGATACGATCATGGTTTTGCCTACCCATCGCCGCGTTCATCTGCTCGGCTGTGGTATCGGTGCTGGTATTGCGGCTGTGTTCAACGCGCCTCTGGGAGGATGGTTTCTCGCCATGGAAGTCATTTTGCCGGACTGGCGGCCCTGGACTATTCTTTCCACCTTGGTCGCTACCATCGTCGCCAGCCAAGTCACCGTAATGGTATTTGGTAATTTTCACCTCTTGCCTACGGTCATAAGTACGCCGGTGAATCAGACGATGCCGTTACTCATCTTTGCCGGCTTGGGTTTGGTAGAAGCCCTCGGGAGCATCATTTTTATTGTTACCTTAAGTACGACTACCCACATTAGTGAGCGATTGCTTCCCAATGCGTACGTGCGTCATGCATTGGGGATGTTCCTGGTAGGCCTACTGCTTTTGCTGAGCCTTGCAGTTACCGGACATTATTATTTGATTGGCGGTAGCTATGTCGGTACCGGCGATATCCTCCGTGGCACACTCACCGATACCAACGTTTTGCTTATACTCCTCGTTTTGAAGCTCATAGCTACCAGCCTTACCATCGGCTCGGGTGGATCGGGGGGTATCTTCTCACCCTCGTTATTCATTGGTGCTGCCATTGCTATGCTTTACGGATATTGCCTAACACAATGGCATGTACTATCACCGCACTTAATGGGTACGATAGGCCTATGTGGAATGGCAGGTATGATTGCTGCCAGCACTGGCGCTCTCCTGAGTGCGCCGATAATGGTCATAGAATTGACTGGAAATTATGCTGCGCTGCTCCCGGCAATACTCACTGCTGTAAGCGCTTTCGCTGTACGTCGCATGTTCATGAAAGACAGCATCTATACGCTACCTCTACGCAGACGCGGGGTAAAAATACAGGAAAATCATTATGTTTTGGAGAACAATGATGGGAGATAATATACGCTTAATTTGGCGCTGCTTTCATTCCCCATCCATTATTTCTGACGATGCAGCAGACTCTTTGTTCAACATAATACTCCAACCAGTCATACAAGCACTCCGCTATCTGGAGACGGACAACCACTCCCGGTCGATGGGCATTGGCTTCAATGCTTGCGCCAAAGTAAAGAGGTTGAAAACCACTTCGAACTTCGGCAGCGGATCGCGGATAGCATCTATCTTTTGGATATACACTGCGACGGCCGACGGATTATGAGTCACCGCGGACCTATGAACGAGCATCTCGTTCACTCCGTTTATTGTGCCTAAGGCACCCCTTTGCTAGGCTTCGAGCATTGTTTTTCTCCCGGCGGCAAAACGTGCGTTTCCTCTATCGTCGGCGGCTAGCCGGCATACACTCTGCTCCAGATCGCTTTTTGGCCCTGAACGTGGCCATTGGCCTCGAACATTTTCTGGTACTGTTCAATGGCGGCGCCTATCTACCCATGATCCCACGTATCATTGGTTCGTTGGGACGCAATCCCCTTTATGGCGATTGGAGCCAAGATCTCTACTTTTTGGCTCTGGGTTTGGGTCTGCCCCTTGGACGCTGGGTCAGCCAACGTCATGGTGACCGCAACGGGCTGCTTTTTTGCCTGGCAACCATCTTCCTCGCCTCATTCGTAAGTGCCACCACCCGAGATTACCTGCCGTTTCTGGCCGCTCGAATCGTCGCCGGTCTTGCGGGCGGCCTGAGCATCCCCCTTTCCCTCAACATCCTCCTCCGCCACTACCACAGCGATGCCCGTAGCTTCGGCTTGTTCCTGTGGGGCTTGGCCGCCATTACGCCCTTTGCCCTCGGGCCATTTTTGGGTGGCTGGATCGTGGATAGCTGGGGCTGGCGCTGGCTGTTCACACTCAATTTACCGGTACTGCTCCTGAGCTTTCTCGGGATCTGGCTGTGGGAACCGCCCGCGGCCAAAGGGGAGCCGGCGTCCATGGATTGGCTGGGCTACGCCCTCTTGGTAGCGAGCCTGCTGAGTCTGGAAATGCTCTGCAACCTTGGCAGCAAGGACGACTGGTGGCGTGCATCGGAGATTCGCCTGCTTGCCGCCCTCACGCTGGTCTTGGGCCTGACAGCAATTTGGTGGCTACGCCGACAGCGCTTGCCTGCAGTGGATCTGGGAAGTTTTCGCTACGCCAATTTTCGGGTGGCGGCCATCGGGATTTTTGTGACCGCCTTGGTGTTCCAGGGTACCTTGGCCTTGCTCATTGTTCAGTATCAGTTGAGCTTTGGCTACAGTGCCCGCGCTATCGGTGAGATACTTCTGAGCCTGGCCATTTTTGCGCCTGTCGGCGCCACCTTCACCCACTGGTACCTTGGGCGATTCGACCCGCGCCCCCTGGCCGTGGCGTCTCTGCTCCTTCTGGCCGCAGGTGCCTTCTGGCTCTGCAGTTACGACCTGCCGGTTTCACCAAGCAGTATCGCCGAGCCACCCATGCTGGTGGGTTTGGGTCTTGGCGGGGCCTTTGGCTCCTGGGCACGCATTGGTCTGTGGGGACTTTCCGGACCCGCAGAACAACGCGCAGCCCTAACGCTGAATCTTCTGCGCAGCACCGGTCAGGCCATGGGAATTCCGTTGGTGGCGGCTCTGTGGGAACGCCGCTTGGACCTCCACCGCCATTTTCTGGTGGAGGTTCGGGGCAGTAATCTGAGTTTCTGGAATACTGCCCAGCGCCACTTTGCGCATTTGCCCGGTATCCTCGCGGAGTCCATACGCCAACACGCAGCCATGCTTGCTTTCAATGAGATTTTTTATCTTGCCGCCTGGATTTTTCTGGTCCTTGCGCTCTGGAGTATCCTTGCTCGAGTGCCCAGGGAAAGGAGCACGGAGAGTGTCGCGGAGCAAACGGCCATTGCGGAACTGGTGGAGCCATGACGATGTGTACAGCCTCGACGATACTACCCGCTGCTCGGAGAAGGACATCGACGATTTGCATCCAGGCGGAAGATGCAAGAAAAATTTCATGATCGGAAGCTGGCGCGGTGTGCCATCGCCGGCCTCATTGCCGTGTTGCGGGGACGCCGGGCTTGGTCAAAAACGCGCGGGCCACTGGGCTGATCCGCATGGGACAGGCCCCGGATAGGGGCGGGAGAGAACGCATGGGTGGCCGGGAAATTCGTCCTTGGCGAGTCTACGATCGTCCTTTTCCCGAAGGCTATCGGGTTTTGGTCGAGCGCTTGTGGCCCCGGGGTCTGCGCAAAACCGATCTGGCGCTGGATTATTGGACCAAGGATCTCGCACCATCAACGAAGTTACGACAGTGGTTTCACCACGATCCGGAACGCTGGGTCGAGTTTCGCGAACGGTATCTAGCGGAACTGCAGGCGCACCCCGAGGCAGTATCGGCCCTCACCTCTCAGTTCAAAGGGGATACCCTGCTCCTGCTCTACGCCGCCCACGATACGGCGCACAATGGGGCACTGGTTCTGGCGGATTTCCTGCGCAGTTTGCCGGCGCCGTGAGCCACACTGCGCCCGGTTACGCAGTGGCTTCGCGATCGCGCCACGGTCTTGACGCGGGTCAAGGACGGTCCTGTCGTCGTCTGCAATCCTGCACCGTCCCTGTACCATAGGAACTTGTCATCATGGATTTTTTTCCTGCACCAGCGCCATCCTTCCATGACCCCATTGGGCTCCTGCGTGCCTGCCACGAAAAAATGCTGCGGCATGCGCTTACGCTGGAACGTCTCCCCACCCACCTGGAGCAGCATGGCGCAGATGCGGATTTTGCGCAGGCAGCCATGCGTGTGCTGCGCTACTTCGACGAGGCCGCTCCGGCCCACCACATGGACGAAGAGGCCACGCTCTTTCCCTGGTTGCTCGCTCACCCCGGTTTGTCGGCTGCTTTGCGCAGCACGCTGCAGCGTTTGCGCCATCAACATACGGAGCTAGAGCAAAACTGGTACGACCTTGCCTGCGATTTGCGCCATGTACTGACTAAGGGTGTAGTTTGTCCCCTACGCCTGGAGCCTTTTCTGTCCAGCAATCGGGCGCACCTGCTTTGCGAGAACACGGAGATTTTTCCGTTGGCCGAGGCCTTGCTCGACCCAGAGACGGCCAGGGAATTGGGCACCGCCATGCAGCGGCGTCGCATGGCGAGCTCCTCACCCGGTGGGGTTTAGCGGGTGAAGGACTCCTTAGGCTGGATGTGGTTGCCGGCCTCGAGTCGGCGCAGGAGCATGAGCAAGTAGATCATACCAGCGAAGGGCGACCAAGGCGCTAAGTATCTGAGTGTTTCCTCATAGCCTGCACCTTCAGGGTCTTCGCCGAGCCAGCGTAGGAGACCCTTGCGTCCGCCTACATCGTCGCCGGGAAATACATCGAGGCGGCCCAAGGCCCGTAGAAGCACATATTCCGCCGACCAGCGTCCAATTCCGGGAATCTGCGTCAATCGGTCCCGGATCGCTTCTGTGGGCATTCCTTGCCACGCCCTTTCGTCCAAATCGCCAGCGCGGGCGGCCTCCGCCACGGCGCGTAAGCCCCGCACTTTTTGCCGGCTGAAGCCCAGGCTTCGCAATAACTCCGGCTCTTGCTCCAAAAGTTGCTGGGGGGTTGGAAAAAGAAGGGTTTGATTTAGGCCCCCACTATCCCCTTCGCAGACCCGACACAAGCGATTGAGCAAGAGGATGCCTACCTGCAGGCTCACCTGTTGGCAGGCGACGGCATTGATGAGTCCCTCATAGAGGGAGTCAAAGCGCGGCGGGCGAAATCCTCGGTAACGCTCGCGGAGGCTCGCCAGGCGCGGGTCCTCGGCCGCGAAGACATACCAGGGGGTCAGGTCACGATCGAGGCCGAGAATCCACTGCAGGCGTTCGCACACCCAGGCGATGGCACGGTCGTCATCGGGGCCTGCGTAAATTTCTCCCTCGAGCATGGGCTCCTCCACACCTCGGGTTTGCCACAAGCGCAGGGCCAGCCGTGTCTCTCCATAGTTCCAGGTACGTAGGTAGGCGTCCTGCTCCCAGACGTCCATCGCATTGTGGGCCTGACGGCGCAATCCCCAAACCGTGAGGTCCAGGCGGAAGGGTGGATGGGGACGAAGAGCGAAATAACCCATGACGAGTCGGAACCGCACATACACTGAAGGTCAGGCACTTTGACATATATCGCCTGAGATTTCAGCCGGCACTGGGGGCAAAACTGTCAAAATGGATGTGCTCATGGGAAACGCCGTGGGAGAGTAGAAGGTCCACCGCGGCTTCGATCATGCCGGGGCTGCCGCAGAGATAGACCTCGTGTTCGGACCATGGACCACGCTCAGCTACGCTGGGCAAAAGACGCCGGGGTCCGGCGAAACCAGAAAAAGCGGGATCGGAGCAGCAGACCTCCAGATGGAGATCGGGCCAGGAAATGGCCAGCTCCTGAAGATAGTCCAGGTGATAAAGATCTTCCACGCGTCGGGTACCGAAATAGAGGAAGACGGGAGCCGTCCACGACCGTTGCCGTCGTTCCCTGAGGATAGCCTCGATGGGGGCCAGGCCCGTGCCTGCGGCCACCAACAGCAAGGGCCGCTCCGTATCCCTCTGGAGCATGAATTCCCCTTGAGCAGGACCCAGTTGGAGACTATCCCCCACCCGCGCCTGCTCGAAAAGCCATCCGGAGAAAGCCCCATTGGGCACGGCACGGATGTGGAAGACCAATTCGCCTTCGTCGGGGAGGCTGGCCATGGAGTAGGAGCGCCATTGCCCTGCCTGACCAGGGACCGCGATCCGTGCGTATTGGCCGGCGCGAAAGGGATAGGGGCGATCGCAGCGCAAACGTAGTTCCATTACCGTGTTGGCCAGACGCTGGAGGGAAATCACCGTCCCGGTCCACAGCTCGGTAGCACCATCCACCTGTGCTTCGATGCGCATGGCGCTGCGGGGTTGGAGTTTACAAAGGATGGCCTGCTTATGGACGCGCTCTTCCGGCGTGAGCAGAAGCGGCATGAACGGGAGTTGCACACCCTCGCCGCTGAGGATCCGTCCTTTGCAGTCGCCGCAGGAGCCGTTGCCGCAGCCGTGGTGGATGGCCACGCCCTGCTCCAGGGCGGCCTCGACGATGCATTGATCTTCCCGCACCTGCAGACGGTGCCCGGACGGCTCCAGAATGACCTCATGTTCCATGAAAAACTCCTGGGTTTTTAGGGCTGGGCCCGTGGCTGGACCCAGCGCATCCGATTTACGCGGGAGGGCTCACTGCGTGACCGGGGGAACATCGTCCAGGACCAGGGGCACGTAACGCTCCGGGGCCATGGCCTCGGCGGCCGCCTGGATGCAGATGGTCGAGGCAAGGTTATAGGCTTCGATCCAGGATTCCGCCATGGCCGTCGTCCAAGCCGGTCCCAAGAAGTGCTTGAGGGTCAGCAGCAGACTTTTGCCGACGATGGGATAGTGCTCAGGACGGGTATCGTAGCGGATGTGTCCCACCCCCAACTCCTTGAGGTAGGGAACCAGCATATCGGTATTGTCGATGTTGCTGGCGATGAGAATGACGGAATGGAACAAACGAACCCGTTGTTCGCTCATGTCGCCGGGGAACATCTTGCGGACTTCCGGGTAGTGGCTGAACATGGTGTCGTAAAAGTGCTGGGCGACCTGCACCCCCAGATCCTGTACGGCCTTACCGCTGCTTTTGATCAAATCGATGTCGATGGTCATAGTTCGCTCCTGTAATGCTGCCTAGCCTTGCCGCAAACGGCAGGAACGAGTCTGCGCCGCTGGCATGGTGGCGTCCTTGATCTGTGTCAAGTTTTTGGGGCAGCCCTTGCGCGTGTAGAATGCGGCCCGGAATCCAGCAAACCTTCCGGAGCCCGCGTGGAACTTTCCGACTTGGCCGCACGGTTGCGTCAACAGCCGATTTTCAGTGCCTGGCCGCCCGCGTTACTCAATGCGCTTTTGCCATCTACCCACATGGAGAATTGGGAGGATGGAGCGCTGCTTTTTGTGGAGCAGAGCCCTGCGGCGGACTTTTTCTGGCTCGAATCGGGCGTGGTGGAACTCGTCAGCAGCAGTGCCGAGGGCAAGGAAAAAGTCGTCGAAATCATGCAGGCTGGGGATCTCTTTGCCGAAGGGGTGGCCTTCATGGGCGGTCGCTACCCAGTCAGCGCGCGCTGCAGCGGGGCAGTACGGGTATTGCGGATCCCTTTTGCGCCGGTGGTGGCCACCCTGGACGCCAATCCCCAACTCATGCGCCGCATCCTTGCCCAGCTCAGCATGCGTTTACACTTTTTGGTAAAGGAGTTGCGCCAGTTCAGTGTCCAGTCCGCAGACGCCCGGGTGGCCAATTATTTGCTGGAGTTGGGGCAGACTGCGGAGGCCAGACCGGGGTGGGTCACCTTGCCGGCCAAGAAGGCAACCATTGCCGGACGCATCGGGATCACGCCCGAAACCCTGTCCCGGGTACTGCGACGACTACGGGAGGCGGGGATCATTGCCATTGAAGGCCGACACCTACGCATTCTGGATATGGATATTCTGAAACAACGTGCTTGTGGTTGACATGGACGTAGCCCGCATCTGGAGCAGGATCACCCGTGGGGATTTACCCTATCGACTGCGCGGAGATCACTCCCACTCGATGGTCGCCGGCGGTTTGCTGGAGATATCGTAGACAACGCGATTGACGCCCGCGACTTCGTTGATGATACGCGTGGACATTCGGGCCAAAAGTTCGTGGGGCAGGTGTGCCCAGTCGGCGGTCATGCCGTCGCTGGACTCGACGGCGCGGATGGCCAGAGTCTCTTCATAAGTGCGGCCATCGCCCATCACCCCAACGCTGCGGACGGGAAGGAGTACGGCAAAGGCCTGCCAGACGCGGTCGTAGTAGCCAGCCTCCCGGATTTCTTCCTGAACGATACGATCGGCGCGCCGCAGGACGTCCAGGCGCGGCCCGGTGACCTCGCCCAGGCAGCGAATGGCAAGCCCGGGGCCCGGGAAGGGCTGGCGCCGGACGATTTCCTCGGGCATCCCCAGCTCTCGTCCCAACTCACGAACCTCGTCCTTGAAGAGCTCGCGCAAGGGCTCTACCAACTGCAGACGCATGCGTTCCGGGAGTCCCCCAACATTGTGGTGGGACTTGATGGTGGCGCTTGGTCCCTTGAAGGAGACGGATTCGATGACATCGGGATAGAGCGTGCCCTGAACCAGGAAGTCGGCACCGCCCAGGGCCTTGGCCTCCTCATCGAAGACCTCGATGAAAAGATTACCGATGATCTTGCGCTTGCGCTCGGGATCCGTTACCCCCGCCAAGGCGTCGAGAAAACGCGCGCGGGCATCCACGACGTGCAGGGGGATGTGGAAGTATTGGCGAAAGACCTGACTGACCTGCTCCACCTCACCAAAGCGCAACAGGCCATTGTCCACAAAGATGCAGTGCAGCTGTTCCCCCACGGCACGATGCACCAGTATCGAAGCGACGGCGGAGTCGACTCCCCCGGAGAGGGCGGATATCACCCGGCCCTGCCCCACCTGAGCGCGAACGGCGGCGATGGCGGACTCGGAGTAGGAGTGCATGGTCCACTGGCCGTTGCAGCCGCAGACACCGCGGACGAAATCCGTCAACATTTGCGCACCGGCGGGCGTATGGGCAACCTCCAGGTGAAACTGCACGCCAAAGAGCCGACGCTGCCGGTGGGCGATGGCGGCGAGGGGCGACCCGGGACTGCGGCCGATGGCGACGAATCCCTCGGGCAGGGTCTCGATGCGGTCACCGTGACTCATCCATACCTCTTCCGTACCTCCCGCAACCAGGGATTGGAAGGGACCCTCCGCCTCCAGGATCTCCAGGCGCGCGCGTCCGTACTCACGATGATCCGACTTGGCCACTCGCCCACCCAGCAGGTGGGTCATGAGTTGTAAACCATAGCAGATGCCCAGCACCGGGACGCCCAGGGCGAAGAGTTCGGCATCCACCAGCGGCGCATCGGCATCGGCCACGGAACTGGGGCCACCCGAGAGAACGATGCCACTGGGCTGCCAGGCGCGGATGGCTGCCAGACTCAGGTTGTAGGGGTGGATCTCGCAGTACACCTGCGCTTCGCGAATACGCCGAGCGATGAGTTGGGTGAACTGCGAGCCGAAATCCAGGATCAGGATGCGTTCAGACATGTAGGGGATTCACTCCACCCGGTAGTTGGGTGCTTCTTTGGTGATGTGGACATCGTGCACGTGGCTTTCCCGCACGCCCGCCTGGGTGATCTTGATGAAGCGCGCCTTCTGCCGCAGGGTCTGGAGATCCGCGGCACCCAGGTATCCCATACTGGCCCGCAGTCCGCCCAGGAGCTGGTGAATGACGCCCGCCGCCGGACCCTTGTACGGCACCCTGCCCTCCACACCTTCGGGGACAAGTTTCGGACCCTCGGGATTGGCGCTGTTTTCCTGAAAGTAGCGATCCGCCGAGCCCTGCTGCATGGCCCCCAGCGAACCCATGCCGCGATAGGCCTTGAAGGAGCGCCCTTGATACAGCTCGATCTCGCCGGGGGCCTCGTCCGTGCCCGCCAGCAGGCCGCCCACCATGACGCTGTGCGCGCCCGCCGCCAGGGCCTTGGCGAAGTCACCGGAAAAGCGCACGCCACCGTCGGCAATGAGGGGCACGTCGCTGTCCGCCAGGGCCTTGGCGACATCGCTGATGGCCGTGATCTGAGGTACGCCGACACCAGCGACGATGCGCGTGGTGCAGATGGAACCCGGACCGATTCCGACCTTGACCCCATCGGCTCCCGCCGCGACCAAATCCAGGGCAGCCTCGGCGGTGGCGATATTGCCGCCGATGACGTCCACCCCGGGAAATTGTTCCTTGATCCAACGCACCCGATCGAGAACGCCCTGGCTGTGGCCGTGGGCCGTGTCCACGACGAGGACATCCACACCCGCCGCCACCAGCGCCCGCACGCGCTCCTCGGTGCCCGCCCCTACGCCGACGGCGGCACCAACCAGCAGGCGCCCTTGACTATCGCGGCAGGCCAGAGGATGTTCCGTCGCCTTGCGAATATCCTTGACGGTAATGAGGCCGCGTAATTCGAATTGGTCGTTGACGACGAGGATCTTTTCGATGCGATGCTGGTGCAACAGCGCCTTCGTCGCCTCGAGGCTGGTTCCTTCGGGCACCGTTACCAGGCGTTCGCGCGGCGTCATGACGCTGCGTACCGGCGCCTCCATGCGCGTTTCAAAGCGCAGGTCGCGGTGCGTGACGATGCCCTCGAGCCGATTGCCGTCCACCACCGGCACCCCGGAAATACCGTGCTGCGCCATGAGCAGCAGCACCTCGCGGATGCTGACATCGGCCTTGGTGGTGATGGGGTCCTTGATGACCCCGGCTTCAAATTTTTTGACCCGGCGCACGGCGGCGGCCTGCTCTTCTGCGGTCATGTTCTTGTGGATGATGCCGATCCCGCCCTCCTGCGCCATGCAGATAGCCATGGCGGCGTCGGTCACCGTATCCATGGCCGCAGAGACCAGCGGAACATTGAGGCTAAGGTGCCGACTGAGGCGCGTACCGATGGCCACCTCGCGCGGCAAGACGGCGGAATGTGCCGGCACCAACAGGACATCGTCAAAGGTCAAGGCTTCGCCAATCAGCTGCATAGGTATCGTCCATCAAAGCAAAAAGGGGCCGGGAAAACCGCCCAGCCCCATTTCATGAAGGCAGAGCCAATGATAACCGCAAGTGCGCGTTCCTGACCAGTCACCCGTGAACCCGAGGCCGTTGGCCATCGTCCGCAATTTTGGCTGCACTGTAGCCAGTTTTTCGGTTAGACTAGCGCCCATTCGCTCCGCATCCAAACGAGAAGATCCTTGGTTTCCTTGAAACGCTTCACGGACGAGGTCCTGCAATCGGCGATCGAGACACCGCAACCCGATCCCGAGGGAACAATGGTAGTTGCCCCAGCGGTGCCTGTGGGGGCACGGCGCATTCCTCGGGAGGAACACTGTCTGTCGCGCCGGCAGATCAGCAGCGGCGCCTTGCAGGTGCTCAATACCCTGCACCAGGCCGGACATCAGGCCTACCTCGTAGGGGGCAGCGTCCGTGATCTTCTGCTGGGACGTGAGCCCAAAGACTACGATGTAGCCACCGATGCCCGTCCCGAGCAGGTGCGCAAGCTCTTTCGCCGCAATGCCCGTCTCATCGGTCGGCGCTTCATCCTGGTACACGTGCAGTTCGGTCCAGAGATCGTCGAGGTGGCGACCTTCCGCGGGCAGGGCGAATCCGCCGAAGAGACCAGTGAACGCAGCGCCAGCGGTCGCATACTGGCCGACAACGTCTACGGTAGCCTCGAGGAGGACGCCGGGCGCCGCGATTTTACGGCCAATGCCCTCTACTACAATATTGCCGACCGCAGTATCCTCGATTTTGCCGATGGCCTGACGGATCTGCAGGCCGGGCGATTGCGCATGATCGGTGACCCCGAACAGCGCTACCGTGAGGATCCGGTGCGCATGTTGCGTGCCGTGCGGTTTGCTGCCAAGCTCGGTTTTCAGATGGATGCGGCGGTCGAGGCCGCCATTGCGCCCTGCCGCGATTTGCTGCTGGAGGTACCCTCCGCGCGCCTCTTTGAGGAAACCATCAAGCTCTTCCTCACGGGTCATGCCCAGTCCAGCTTTGATCTGTTGCGACGCACGGGCTTGTTTGCGGCGCTCTTCCCGCAACTGGACCGAGTGCTCGATGCAGCGGATGCCGAGAGCGCCCGTGAGCTCCTGCGCCTCGCCTTGGAGGGGACGGATCAGCGCGTCCTGCTCGGCAAATCCGTTACCCCAGCGTTCCTTTTTGCGGCACTCCTGTGGTCGGCGCTGCAGGCACAGCGGCAGCACTTGGAGGCCCAGGACAAACCCGCCAACGTGGCCCTGCAACAGGCGGCTGCGGAGCTTCTCGAAGAGAGCCGCGGGCGTGTGGCGATTCCGCGGCGCTTTGCCTTACCCATGCGGGAAATCTGGGATCTCCAGCCCCGTTTCACCCGCCGCGGTGGACGTCGGCCCTACGCCCTTCTGGCGCATCCGCGCTTTCGCGCCGCCTTTGATTTCCTTCTGCTACGCCAGCAATCCGGAGAGTTCGTCGACCACCCAGAGCTTGCCGGACTGGGGACCTGGTGGACGGAGTTTCAGGAGGCCGACAGCGAGGGACGCAAGGCCCTCATGGAACAGGCGCGTCGTGAGGATGCGGCTCCCGAAGCGCCCCTCGGCCCCCTGCCCAGCAACGGCCTACGCCGCCGTCCCCGGCGGCGGCGGCGCAAGCCGTCGCGACTGGCACGCGTCCCCAGTGCCGCAGACGACGCCTCCGGAAACGGGACCACGGGCTAGTTGCTGGGCAATAACGCAGCCGCCCCTTCGCTCATGCCCGTCACGTCCACTGAGCTGTCCACAAACTTCCGGCGCTTGGAAACCGGTGCCGGCCAGAGCCTGGGCCGCCATCGGCCGCCAGAAAACGCAGCCATCCCATCGGTGAGTCGCCGGGCAGTGCTTGCCTTTGTCGCTCTGGGCAGCAACCTCGAGGATCCCATGGGTCAGGTGGAGCGTGCGCTGGGCGCCCTGGCCCAGCTTCCGGGCAGTCGCTTGATCTGGCAATCGTCGCTGTACCTCAGTGCGCCCGTCGGTGGGGTGGTGCAGCCACCTTTCATCAATGCCGTGGCTGCTCTGTGGACCCGGCTCGGTGCGGCGGAATTGCTGGCCAGTCTCCACGAACTGGAGCAACGTGCAGGACGCCAGCGTGCCGAGGAACGTTACTGGGGTCCGCGCATTCTCGACCTCGATCTCCTGAGCCACGGTAGTTGTCGGGTGACCCGCGCCGATCTCGTTCTCCCCCACCCGCGTCTGCACGAGCGCGCTTTCGTGCTCTTGCCCCTCAGCGAATTCGACCCGGAATGGCATATCCCCGGCCAGGGGCCCCTATCCCAGTTTCTTGCGGCAGTGGCGGATCAGCCGATCCAGCGCCTTGCCCCGGGCAAAAACCGGAACCTGCAGAGCCTGCAGTATTCCTCCTTTTGGGGGAAGGAGGAATGAAGGCGGCGCGACTGATCGTGGTGGAAGGCCCCATGGGAGCGGGCAAGACCAGTCTCACGCGCCTTCTCGCCGCGGCCATGGCCATCCCTGCCGTTCTCGAGCGACCGGCGGACAATCCCTTTCTCGGCGACTTTTACCGGCACCAGCAGCACGTCCTGGCTACGGAATTGTACTTCCTGATGCAGCGGCGAAAGACCTGGGACGGTCTGGAAGGTGATCGACTCTACGTTGCTGACCACGGTCCGGAAAAGGATCGGATCTTCACGCCGCTGACCCTCGAGGCAGAGACTCTGCGCCTATTTCGAGAGATTCGTGCCGCATTATCGTATAATGCCCCCCGTGTGCCGCTTCTGATCTATCTGGATAGTCCGGTGGATGTGCTTCTGGAGCGCATCCGTGCCCGCCAGGATCCCTGGGAAGCGTCCATGCAACGCGCCTATGTGCTTCGCGTCCAGGACGCCTACCGGCAATGGTTGCGGCACTATCCGGGGCAGGTACTGGATCTGTCGACAGTGGCTGGCGATTTTGTGGCCGACAGTGAACATGCTAAAATCCTGACTGAAATGGTCAAGAATAAAATCACGGAACTGGGCGAGGACTGGTGAGCAAGAAACTGGAAGTGTGGCGGCGAGGTAAAGCCGAAGGGAAAAAGCTTTCCCTGGTGACGGCCTACGATCACGCCTTTGCGCGTCTTGCCGCGCGTGCGGGCCTGGATGGGGTGCTGGTGGGCGATTCCCTCGCCATGGTAGTGCAGGGACAGAGCGATACCCTTGGCGTCGATTTGCACACCATGTGCTACCACACCGCCATGGTGGCCCGCGGCGCCGGCAACTGCCTGGTTTTTGCCGATCTTCCCCTGGGCAGCTACGAGGGCAGTCTCGCCCAGGCATGGGACGCATCGGTGGCGCTGCTCAAGGCCGGAGCAGACGTGGTCAAACTGGAAGGCGGCGCGGAAATGGCCGATACCGTGGCTTTTTGTGCACAGCGGGGCATCAATGTCTGTGCGCACCTGGGTCTCACTCCGCAACGCGTGCGGCGGTGGGGGACTTTTCGGCGGGCCGGCAAGACCGCGGACGAGGCCGCCCGTCTGGAGGCGGATGCCGCCCTCCTGGCCGAGGCCGGTGCGGCCTTCCTGCTCCTGGAGGCCGTACCGCAGGAGGTGGCAGCGCGCATCACCCGCAACAGCCCGGTGCCGGTGATCGGCATTGGTGCTGGTCCCGATACCGATGCGCAGGTTCTCGTCCTGCACGATGTGCTCGGCCTTTCGGAGCACACGCCGGGCTTTGCCCGCGCCTTCATGGAGGGTGCTGAGATCGTCACCGACGCACTGCGCAATTATGCCGATGCCGTGCGCCAGGGGCATTTCCCACCCGCCACCGGAGCATCGGACTGATGGCCGTTTTCCGCGATCTCGCCGCGCTGCGCCACTGGCGGCAGGGACTTCGGGGTTCCCTGGCCCTGGTGCCGACCATGGGCAATTTGCACGAGGGGCACCTTTCCTTGGTTCGTCTGGCGCAGACCCGCGCCGATCACGTTCTGGTCAGTATCTACGTCAACCCCCTGCAGTTTGGGCGCGGCGAGGATTTCGCAGCGTATCCGCGCACCTTGGATCAGGATCTGGCCAAGCTCCAGGAGGCTGGCTGCAACGCCATCTTTACTCCTGACGATTCGGTCATGTACCCCCGTGGCAAGCGCGATTTGAGCCTAGTCATGCCAGCCAGAAGCCTGAGCAAGGTTCTCTGCGGTGCCCATCGGCCCGGTCATTTTGCGGGGGTCTGCACCGTCGTTGCCAAGCTCCTGCATATGAGCCAACCGCAATTACTGGTGCTTGGTGAAAAGGATTATCAGCAGTACCGGGTGTTGCAGCGCATGGCGACGGATCTGGACCTGCCCGTACAGGTGGTGGCGGGCCCTACCCAGCGGGCCGCGGATGGTCTGGCCCTGAGCTCCCGTAACCGCTACCTCAGACCCGATGAACGCAGTCTGGCGCCGCGAATCTTTGCGGCCCTGCGTGAACTCGCCCAAAGCCACGGGGCGATGGCGGCGGATCTGGCAGCAAGCGCTGCGGCGAGTCTCGTGCAGGCAGGTATTGCCGTGGAATACCTGGAATTTCGGGCAGAGGACGACCTGCGTGCGCTGTCCCGAGTGGAGGCGGGTGGCCGCTGGTTCATTGCAGCGCGTCTCGGCGGTACCCGCCTCATCGACAACGTCGGGGTGTGATCATGGCGGACACGGTACGGGAAATTCCCTACAACTACACCTCTTTCTCCGATGGCGAGATCGTCCAGCGGCTCCTGGGACGAGAGGCCTGGCGCATCCTGGAAGATCTCCGTGAGCAGCGGGTGACGGGCAGGTCGGCCCGCATGCTGTTCGAGGTGCTCGGTGATCTCTGGGTCGTCTCCCGCAATCCCTACATTCAGGAGGATCTGGCCCGCCACCCCAAGCGCCGCCAAGCCCTGTGGGAGGCTCTGGAGCACCGTCTGAACGATATCGCCAGCCGCGCCCAAGGGAACCGGCTGGTGGAGCGCCTCATGGAACGGGCACGGCGCGCCGTCCACGACTTCATTGCCGATTTCGACGCGCGACGAGCACTACGCCAGCGTGCCGAAAAGCGACTGCTCAAGGTCTGTCCCAAGGACAATGTGGACTTCAGTCCCTATGCCCGGGTTGCCCATGTGACGGACGCCTCCGACTGGCGGGTGGAGTTGCCTTTCGTCGTCCTCTACCCAGCCTCGGAAGATGAGCTTGCCGCCATGGTCCAGGCCTGCCGGGAGCTCGGGCTCTCGGTCATTCCCCGAGGTGGTGGCACGGGCTATACCGGCGGCGCGGTGCCACTGCGACCACGTTGCGCGGTGATCAATACGGAAAAGCTGGAGTACCTGTCGGCCATCGAGGAGTATACCCCCGCCGGTCTCGATCACTCGGTACCCAGTGTGGTGGCGGGCGCCGGGGTGGTCACCAAAGCCGTGGCCGAGCGGGCCGAGGCGGCCGGTCTCGTCTTCGCCGTGGATCCCACCTCCATGGACGCTTCCACCATCGGCGGCAATGTTGCCATGAATGCCGGTGGCAAGAAGGCCGTGCTCTGGGGCACGGCCCTGGACAATCTGCTTTCCTGGCGGATGTTTACGGCCGCTGGCCAGTGGCTGGAGGTGGAGCGTATCGACCACAATCTCGGCAAGATTCACGAGCAGGAAACGGTCCGCTTCCGCCTGAGCTATTTCGCGGAGGATGGCCACACCCCGCTGGGCGCTCCGGAGTTTCTCGAGATGCCCGGTCGGAGCCTGCGCCACCCGGGACTGGGCAAGGACGTCACCGATAAGTTCCTGGGTGGGCTGCCCGGCATCCAGAAAGAGGGCAGCGACGGTATCATCACCTCTGCCCGCTTTCTCCTGCATCGTCTGCCCACGCACCTGCGCACGGTATGTCTGGAGTTTTACGGCAAGGATCTGGATCAGGCCGTCGCCGCCATTGTCGAGGTAAAGGAGCAGGTGGAAGCCCACCCCAATGTCCTGCTGACGGGCCTGGAACACCTGGACGAGCGCTATCTCAAGGCCATTCAGTACAGTAACAAGGCCCCACGGCGCGAGCGTCCAAAGATGCTGTTGATGGCGGATATTGCCAGCGACGACAGCGACGCCGTGGGCGCCATGGCCTCGGCCATCGTTCGCCTGGCCAATGCTCGCGGTGCCGAGGGATTCATTGCCACCACCCCGGAATCGCGCCGGCGCTTCTGGGCCGACCGCAGCCGCACGGCGGCCATCGCTGCCCACACCAATGCCTTCAAGATCAATGAGGACGTGGTGATTCCCCTGGACCGCCTGGGGGAATACAGCCGCGCCATCGAGCGCATCAACATCGAGCAGTCCATTGCCAACAAGATCGCCATCGTCGACGTCCTGGTGGACTACCTTCAGGGGGACCTGCCCGAGCTGAAACGCGTCAAGGACTACGAGGACAGCACGGAAGAACAGGCCATCGTCGCCTCCAAGCGGGCGGCCGCCCTCGCTCTGCTGGATACCGTTCGCGCGCGCTGGCAGGCCTGCCTGGACCTGCTGGACGCGCCGGCACGCGCCCTGCGAGAGCATTTGTCCGATGCCGAGGCTGCCCAGGTGGACCTGGACGACAGCCTGCTCAAGCTCTTGCTCCAGCGGGATCTGCGCATCAGCTACCGGGAATCCGTGGGCAAACCCCTGGAAGAGCTTTTTGCCGGTGAACGCTTCACCGGGGTGCTGGGCGAAATCCGCCGGCGCCACGCCGAGATCCGCCGTCGTCGTATCTTCGTCGCGCTGCACATGCACGCTGGCGACGGTAACGTGCACACCAATATACCGGTCTTGTCTTCCGACCGCGCCATGCTCAACGAGGCCGATCTGGTGGTGGATCGGATCATGGGCATTGCCAAGGATCTTGGCGGCGTCATCTCCGGGGAGCATGGCATCGGCATCACCAAGATGCGCTGGCTGGAACCCGAGAAGGTCGCCGCTTTTGCGGCCTACAAGGAGCGCGTCGATCCCACGGACTTTTTCAACCCCGGCAAGTTGCAGGCGGGTTCCGGTCTGGAGCAGGCCTACACGCCCTCCCTGCAACTGGTCGAGCAGGAGGCGCTGCTGCTGGAGGCAAGCGAACTCGGCGCCCTCAACCGTGAGATCAAGGACTGTCTGCGCTGCGGCAAGTGCAAACCGGTATGCATGACCCACATTCCTCGGGCCAATCTCCTCTACTCGCCGCGCAACAAGATTCTGGCCACCGGCCTGCTCATCGAGGCCTTTCTCTACGAAGAGCAGACCCGTCGCGGCGTTTCCCAGCAGCACTTTGCCGCTCTGGAGGATGTAGCCGAACATTGCACCACCTGCCACAAGTGTCTGACGCCCTGCCCCGTCGACATCGACTTCGGCGAGGTGTCGGTGCACATGCGTAACATTCTTCGCGCCCGCGGCGACAAGCACAGCAGCGCCGGCACTCGGCTGGCCATGGCCTATCTCAACAGTTCCGACGCCCGGACCGTGCACTTCCTGCGGCGCGGTGTGCTGCAGACGGCCTACAAGGCGCAGGCACTGGCCAGCGAACTGGCCCAGCCCCTCATCCCCAAGACGCCGCCCCCGGCCACCACGGGGAAATCGAGCCTACGCGCCGAGATCATCCACTTTCTGCGCAAACCCTTGCCCACCGACATGGGTGCGCAGACCATGCGGCAGTTGCTGGGCCTGGTCGATCCCGGCATGGTGCCCATCCTTCGCGACCCGGCAAAGACATCGGAGGACAGCGAGGCCGTATTCTATTTCCCGGGTTGTGGCAGCGAGCGCCTTTTCAGCAAGATTGGTCTGGCAACCCTGGCGATGCTGTACGAGGTCGGGGTACAGACCGTCCTGCCGCCCGGATACCTGTGCTGCGGCTATCCTCAGTCCGCCGCTGGACAGGACGACAAGGGTCAGGAGATTTCCGTCCGCAATCAGGTGCTTTTTCACCGCGTTGCCAATACCCTCAACTATCTGGACATCAAAACCGTCATCGTGTCCTGCGGCACCTGTATGGATCAACTGCTCAAGTATCAGTTTCAGCAGATCTTTCCGGGTTGTCGTCTGCTCGATATCCACGAGTTCCTGATGGAGAAAGGCGTTGCCCTGGACGGTGTCGAAGGCGTCCAGTATCTGTACCACGACCCTTGCCACACTCCCATGAAGACCTACAAACCGCTGGAAGTGGCTGGACAGCTTCTGGGGCAGGACGTGCGCGCCTCGGATCGATGCTGTGGTGAGGCGGGTACCCTGGCTACCAGCCGCCCCGATATCGCCACCCAACTTCGCTATCGCAAGGAAGAAGTGCTCCACGAGGGGATTCGCGCCCTCACCGGCGCCGACAAGGCCAAGGACGGCAACGTCAAACTCCTCACCAGTTGCCCCGCCTGCCAGCAGGGCCTGGAGCGCTATCGCCTGGATACGGGACTCGATACCGACTACATCGTCGTGGAAATAGCCCGCCATCGCGTAGGCGAGGACTGGCAGGAGCGCTTCCTGGCGGCGGCGCGCAAGGGCGGCATCGAACGCGTCCTGTTGTGAGACCATGGGCACGCACCACGACCTGCCGCATCCGCTGAACATCGATGGCATCCTCGACCTCCATGCCTTTGCTCCACGCGAGGTGCCGGATCTGGTGCGCGAATATCTGCGTGTCTGCCGCGCGCAACATGTGCTGCACTTACGTATCGTTCACGGCAAGGGGAAAGGGGTACTGCGGCGCACCGTCCACACCATTTTGATGCAAGAGGCCATCGTCAAGGATTTTCGCCTGGCCTCGGATCGCAGTTCCTGGGGGGCGACGCTGGTGGATCTCTATCCGCCCGAGGTCAATCCACCGACCCGCACGGCGCCGGCTCGGGCCGACGACGAAGGTGGGCCGCCGCCCTGGTGGTATCGTCTCTTGCAGCGCCTGTTTCTGGGGAAGCGAAGGTGATGGAAGCGGAAGGGGTCACCAAATTTCAGCTGTATTGGCGTCCAGGTTCCGCCGCGAGCGCCTTGGAGATAGCCGAACTCGAGGCTTGGCGGCGGCGTTTTCGGGCGCTGGGAGTGCTTGGGCAGGAGCCGGATCGCTATGGCGGGGTTGGCTTTGGCAATCTCAGCCGGCGCAATGGCGCGGGCTTCTGGATCACCGCCACTCAGAGCGGCGCATTGCCTGAGTTGGGACCTGGTGGGTACAGCCGGGTGGAATCCTGGGATTTGGCTGCCAATGCGGTCTGGGCCACGGGTCCGGCACGGCCATCCTCGGAAGCCATGAGCCACGCCGCTGCCTACGACCGGCGCCCGGAGGCGTCCTGGGTCTTCCACGTGCATGCACCAGAGCTCTGGCGAGCGGCGCCACGTCTGGGTTTGCCCGCTACGGCCGCAGACATTGCCTACGGAACCCCGGCCATGGCGGAAGCCGTTGCCGAACTCGTCGCCGTTGCCGCACTACCGTGTATCCTGCAGATGCGTGGTCACGAAGATGGCATGCTCGCCATTGGCTCCAACGCCGAGAGCACCGGTCGTGCCCTGCTGCGCGCCATGGCCGAGGCCGCCGCCGAGATACCCCCTCAGCCTTCCAGGGCCTTGCGCAGGTAAGGATCGATCTCGGTCAGATTGCTCAGGGCCCAACGGCGATAATCGTCGGGCAGATCGACGATGCGTACCCCGCGGTGCTTGCCGAAAGGCATGGTTTCGGGGATTCGCGCCCGTTCACTGAACTCCCAGAGTGCCTCCCAGCTGGCAGGCCGTACGGCCAGTAGGATGCGATTGAGAATGATGCGACAGAATTTGACGTCGGCCAGGGCTGAGTGCGCATTCTTGAGATTGTCCCGGGTCTTGCGCCGGTCTTTACTGAAATAAAACAGCAAGGCCGACTGCGAGTGGCTGTCTACCTCAGGCCAGAGCTTGCGGCTCATGGCGAAGGTGCAGATGCGCTTTACCTCCGGTTTACCGATGACCTCCCAGTCGTAATCGATGCTGTGGCCGATGAGGTATTCGGTATCGGCCGGCAGGGAAAACTCCGATGCCGGCGGACAGTCCTCCAGATCCTCATCGAGGATATGGTGCACCGCCATGGCACCCATCTCGATGGGTTTGCTCGGGCGGTAGCGGCGCACGAATTCCTCTTCTACCGCGAGCGTGCGCAACTCGCCCACGCGCAACCAGGCAGCTTCGATGAGTTCCGGAGCGATCCGTCCGGTGGTTTCCGTATCAAAAATCAGTGCCGCCATAAACGCCCAACCCCCGCCCAGATCAAGGCCTGAAGGGTAATGCTTCGGCAGTTCCGGGGCAACCATCCTCCACGACTGCCGTACCTGACCGAACTCCACCGCCGGAGCGTGTGCTTTCCGGTGTGCAGATGCCTTCGGCCTTGGTCACCAGGCGGGTAAGATCGCCAGCAAAAGCGACCTGCCGGCGTCCCTGCCATGCCACCAGCCCGCCACAAGCGGTCGCCTTCCTTTGCCAGGTGAAGACTGACCTTGCAAAACGGGGTGTTAGTCCCCATAGTATCCATAGGTTTTTCAACTGTGGGAACGTTTCATGGACTTCAATCAGAATCCCTACCAGTTTCCCGATGGCATGAACCCTGCCGGACAGAGTGCTGTCAATCCCATCGGTGCGGTGATGGGCAAGACCTACGCCCTGCTGGCTGCGACCCTGGTGGTATCCACCATCGGTTCCCTCGTGGGCATGACCTCTCCCTTTGCCTACGAGCACCCGATTCTTCTCATGATCGGCTCCTTTGCCCTACTCTTTGCGGTGCAGTATACCGGTGCCCACCGCAGTCCCTTTGCCGTGCCCCTGGTTTTCCTTTTCGCCGCTGGCATGGGCATGATGATGGGTCCTGCCATTGCCGTCTATCTCAAGATGCCCGGTGGCCCCACGGTCATCGCAGAGGCTCTGGGGACGACGGCAGCCATGTTCGTCGGGCTGTCCATCTACGCCATGCGCACGCGACGGGATTTCAGCAATATCGGTGGCTTTTTGCTGACAGGTCTGATCGTCGCCATAGTGGTCTCCTTGCTGAACATCTTCCTGTTGCATATCCCAGCCCTGCAAATGGCCATTGCCGGCGTGCTGGTGCTGGTCTTCAGTGGATTGATCATCTTCGATACCCAGCGGATGATTCACGGTGGTATTCAGGAGCCGGTGCTCCTGGTGGTTGGTCTCTACCTGGACATCATCAACCTATTCATGGCGCTATTGGAGATCTTTGGCGGCAATCGCCAATAGTGCTGCACAGACCCGGTCAGGGGGCAAGGGCTTTCCTTGCCCCTTCGTCTTTTTTGTGACAAGACTCTATCCATGTCCACAGCCAAAGGCGATGCCAGCACTGCCCACACCCCAGTGATGCGGCAGTTCCACGATCTCAAGGCGCAGCACCCCGACGCCCTGCTCTTTTTTCGCATGGGCGACTTCTACGAACTCTTTTACGAAGATGCGCAGCGCGCTGCGGCCATCCTGGGCATTGCCCTGACCAGTCGCGGCCAGAGCGCCGGTGCGCCGGTGCCCATGGCTGGGGTACCGGTGCATAGCGTCGACAATTATCTCGCCCGCCTCATCCAGGCCGGCGAGCGCGTCGCCATTGCCGAACAGGTTGGGGACCCGGGCCTTAGCAAGGGACCGGTGGAGCGGGAAATTCGGCGGGTCATCACCCCGGGAACCCTGGTGGACGCGTCTCTCCTCAGTGCCGACCGCGAGGCCCTACTCCTTGCCCTGCTGCCCGAGAAAGATCGTTGGGGCCTTGCCACCCTGGACGTGGCCGGCGGGCGCCTGGGTATCCGGGATGTCCGTGCGGATCGCTTACTGGAGGTGCTGGTACGGCGTCCGGTAGCGGAGATCCTGGCGCCCGAGGGCTGTTCCCTGCCTCGGGATCTGCCGCGGAGCCTGCCCTCCCCCACGTTTCTGAAGGCGGAGCGGTTTGAACGTCGCCAGACCCAGCCCATCCTGCAGCGCTATTTTTCGCAGCCGGGGCAGATCGTCGACGGCGAGCGGCATCCCATCGGCCTGCAAGCCGCCGCCGTCCTACTGGACTATGCCGAGAATCGACTGAAAAGCCCCCTCCACCAGGTGCGGCAGATTCTGCCCGAGAACGACGAGGAGGAACTCGGTCTCGACGGCGAGAGTCTCAGCGCCCTGGAAGTGCTGGGGGGACGCGAGGGCGGTCCTTCGCTCTACCAGATATTGCAGCACTGCCGTACGGCCATGGGAGCCAGGCTCTTGCGCGCACAATTGGCGCGGCCTTTGCGACCCGGACCCATACTGGATCGACGCCACCGCGCCCTCGCTGCCCTGATTGCCCAGCGCGGCCATCTGCGTTTACAGGAGCAGCTACGCCACCTGCCCGACGCCGAACGCATCGTCACCCGGGTTGCTCTGGGCAGCGCCAGTCCACGCGACCTTGGGCAACTTCGTCAATTCTTGCAGACACTGCCGACACTGCAAACGGCGCTGGCGACGGCGCTGGGAGGGGAGTCCGAGCTGGGCGAGTTCCCCTGGCCCGATCTGTCGGCGCAGTGCCGCCTCCTGGAGCAGGCCCTCGAGGAGGATTTGCCGGCGACGCTGCGCGATGGCGGCTACATTCGTACCGGTTTCAACGCCGATCTGGATCACCATCGTCAGTTGAGCGAAAACCTGCAACAGGTTCTGGTGGAGCTGGAACAGTCCGAGCGCGAGCGCAGCGGTATCCCGCAGCTGCGGTTACAGTACAATCGCGTGCAGGGGCTCTTCATCGAGATCCCGCGCAGCTACACAGGCCCCCTGCCCGCGGATTACCAGCGTCGGCAAAGCACCAGACATGCCGAACGCTTCAGCAACCCCCGACTGAAAGAGCTGGAGACCCAGAGCCTTGCTGCCGAGAGTCGCGCCAAGACCCTGGAGCGCGCCTGTTTTGGCGATATCCTGAGGCAACTTGCCGAGCGTATCGGGGAACTCCAGTGGCTCTGTCAGCGGGTGGCGCAGTGGGACGTCTGCGCCAACCTGGCCGAGCGCGCCCTGGCTTTGCGCTGGTCTGCACCCAGCTTTTGCGATGCGCCGGTGCTGGAAATCGATGAGGGCAGACACCCTGTGGTGGAGATGCAGCTGGGTGCTGGATTCGTGCCCAACGACCTGCGCTTTGATGACGAGCATCGGCTGCTGCTCCTCACCGGTCCCAACATGGGAGGCAAGTCGACCTATATGCGGCAGACGGCCATCATCGTCCTCTTGGCCCATATCGGCAGCTGGGTTCCTGCACGGCGGGCACGGCTCGGCCCCATCGACCGGATCTTTACCCGCATCGGCGCCAGCGACGATCTGGCCGGCGGACGCTCCACCTTCCTCGTGGAGATGCAGGAGACCGCCCGGATCCTGAATCTGGCCACGGACCACAGTCTGGTCCTCCTGGACGAAATCGGTCGTGGAACCTCTACCTACGACGGTCTTGCCATCGCCTGGGCCTGTCTTGAAAGCCTGGCGGAGAAACGCGCCTACACGCTCTTCGCCACGCACTACTTTGAACTGACGGAACTGCAATACCCGGGCGTCCACAATGCCCACCTGACGGCCATGACCCGTGACAAGGACATCGTTTTTTTGCACCGGGTGGAGCCTGGCCCTGCTACCCAGAGCTTTGGCATTGCCGTGGCCCGGCTGGCGGGATTACCGGAAACGGTGCTGGAAAACGCCAGACGCCACCTCGCGGAACTCGAGGATCCCGCCCGACCCTCACCGGCCGCAGACGCCAACGCCAAAAGCCAGCTATCCCTTTTTGCCGAGAGCCCTCACCCAGCACTACAGCGCCTGCGTGATCTGGATCCCGATGCACTGAGTCCGCGGGCAGCGCTGGAACTGCTTTACCAATTGCAGGCATTGGCCCAGCAGGACTGAGTTTCCCCAAGACCCGTAGCGACGGCCGGACACCCGCACTCGGCCGATCGATGGCGGACACATCCTGCCCCCACGCGCGACCTACTCGCGGCAGAGAAGGTCGGGCATCGAGTCTGAACAGGCGTATTCATCGATCCCATGTCCCGGCGCCTTGCCCGGCGGATCTTTCCGTTTCGGCTTTGGCGACGGTCGGGGAGACTGAGATTCCTCTCGTCGCCGCCCCGGCGGCATGGACGGTTGTACCGGTCCCGTCACTCCGGGCGCAGGCGTCAGTGGATCATCGGCCATGGGACATCTCAGCGTACGAAAAAACTCTGAAGTCGCCCTTCGATGATCTTGGGATTTTCGCCCTCAGCGATGGCGACCAGGCCCTCGATGATCATCTCGCGCAGGTGCGATTGCTGGTGCACGATTCCCTTGATTTTATTGGAGACGGGCAGAAAGAAGAGATTGGCGGACCCGACACCGTAGATGGTGGCAACGAACGCCGTGGCAATGCCCGCCCCAAGCTTTGCCGGATCGGCCAGGTTTTCCATGACATGAATCAGGCCGAGCACAGCACCCAGGATACCGATGGTGGGCGCGTAACCTCCAGCGGATTCGAAGACTTTGGCAGCTTGCCTTTCCATACTGTCGCGGGCCTCCAGATCCACCTCCAGGGTATCCCGAATCTTGTGGGGCTCTGTGCCATCCACGAGCATCTGCAGGCCTTTTTGCAGAAAGGGATCGGTGATGCCGTCGATTAGCCCTTCCAGGGCCAAAAGCCCGTTCTTGCGCGCCAGAGTGCTCCACTCGATGATCTCGGCGATGATGGGTTGCGGGTCACTGCGCGGCGGCTTGATGATCCACGGCAACATTTTGACGGAACGTAAAAAAACCGGCAGCGTGTATTGCACCATGACCGCGCCGGTGGTGCCACCGATGACGATGACGAAGGCAGTAAGCTGCAAGACGGAAGCAATCTTCCCACCCTCGAGAAACTGGCCAAGCAGGATGCCGCCCAAGGCAACCAGCAAGCCCAACAGGGTCAGGATATCCATTACCCCAGCGACCCTAACTGCAGGCTAGCGCGCAATCGCAGGACGGCTTGACGCACGATCTGACTGACGCGCGACTCCGTGACCTCCAGCACCTCGCCGATTTCCCGCAAGGTCAGCTCCTCGCGATAGTAGAGCGACAGGACCAGGCGCTCGCGCTCGGGCAGTCGCGTGATAGCCTCCTGCAGATGCCGATCGAACTCCAGCGAACCCAAGACCTCGCTGATATCTGCGTGACGATCGCGCAGGTACTGTCCGACGAAGGAATCGTTGTCGGCGGCGAGATCTTCCAGGTAAACCAGCTGACCACCACTGTCGGCGATGGCTTTCTGGTAATCGTCCAGATCCCAGCCCAGGTGCTTTGCCACCTCCTGATCGCTGGGCGGTCTCCCCAACTGCTGCTCCAGTTGCGCCATGGCTCGGCTGACCTGCTGCTCCTTGGCACGGGCCCGCCGCGGCAACCAGTCCTGCTCGCGCAGTTCATCAATCATGCTGCCGCGTATACGCAGTGTGGCATAGCGCAAAAAGGCGTCGGAGTCATCGGGCTCAGGGTATTGCTCGAGAACATCCAGAAGACCGATGAGTCCTGCCTGGATAAGATCTCCCAAGTCCACATTGGCTGGCAATCGTGCTCGCAATCGCTGCGCTATACGTTGAACCAGCGGCACGTAGCGCGCGACCAGGGCGCTGCGCTGCGGATCCTGATCCCAGGCACGCTGCGCTATCATGCACGCAGCGCCGGCGCCATATCGGCAAAAAGACGTTCCAGAAAAAAGCGCATCTCCCCCCGGCCCTCGGTACGTCGAGGCCAAGCACGGACCGTGTGCGCCAGTGTCCGGAACGCCTGTGCCGCAGCACTCCCTGGGTAGCGATCGAAGATGCATTGCTGTGCCCGCACGGCGCTGCGCATGGCCGGATCCAAGGGAATGATGCCGGCGAGGTCCAGTTGTACTTCAAGGTAACGTTCCGCCACCGCCGACAGGCGCTGAAAGAGGATTTGGCCTTCACGGGCATCGGCCACCATGTTGGGCAAAACGTGAAAGCGCCGCAGACCGTGGTCACGACTCAGCACCTTGATCAGGGCGTACGCGTCGGTAATGGAGGCCGGCTCGTTGGAGACGACCACCAGGACCTCCTGCGCCGCCCTGCTGAAGGTGAGCACATCGGTGGCGATGCCGGCGGCAAGATCGATGAGCAAATGATCCACATCGGCATCCAAACTACTGACTGCTTCAATGAGCCCCGCGCGTTGCCCCAGATCCAGGTCGGCCATGCCCGCAACGCCGCTGGCAGCCGGCAGAATATGGATGTCGTGGGGCCCCTTGATGAGGATATCCGCCATGGTTTTTTCACCGGAGAGCACGTGCGACAGATTGAATCGGGGGCTCAAGCCCAGAAGTATGTCCACGTTCCCCAGCCCGAGATCCGCATCCAGCAGCAGCGGCCGGGAGCCAAGATCCGCCAGCGCGACGGCTAGATTGACGGCGACGTTGGTCTTTCCCACACCGCCCTTGCCGCTGGCAATGGCGATTGCACGCACCGTGTTGTCCTTCCGCATTTTTCGCAAGCCCTCCGCTTGATCCGCTCTTTGGACCCCATCCATGGCAGTTCCCTCGCGCCCCTCAGACATCATGATATCGGCTCGCGCTCGCTGGCGTGAAGTCCAGGGCGCCGTCGGGATCCACGCCCATGCTCGCGAGGAGATAACTCCAGCGTGCCTCGTGCAGATCCTCCGGAACCTTTTGCCCATCGCTGAAATACGCCAACGGCAAGTGATGCTGCTCGAGCCATTCCAGGGCCGCGCCGCAGGCCGGGGCTTCATCGACCTTGGACAGAATGGCCGCGCTCAAAGACAGCTGCTCGTACGGGGCGAGCATGCTGCCCAGGCCACGCCTGTCGAGTCCTGCCGGCAGCAGCAAGTAGCGGTGCAGATCCGGACCAACCGCTTCGAGCCATTCCAGTTGCTGGCGCAGGCGTGGGTCTCTTGGGCTCAAGCCCATGGTATCGATGAAGATCCACGGGCGATCCTCATACTTCTGCAAGCCGCGCAGGAGATCCTGGGCATCGTGTACCACTTCCAAGGGTACGCCCAGGATACGTGCATAAATCCCCAGTTGCTCCACCCCAGCAATACGATAGGTATCGGTGGTGAAAAGCGCTACCGCATGGGGACCGTGCCGCAATACCTTGCGGGCGGCCAACTTGGCGATGGTGGTGGTCTTGCCGGCACCCGTTGGTCCGAGCAAGGCGAGCAGACCGCCCTCGCCATCGCCCATGGGTCGGCAGGGAATGAGTTGGTCCAGGCGCTGCTGGAGCACAGATGTGTTGGCCGCGTCCAGAGCGTTCTGCAGACCGTGCTTTTCCAGCCAGTCTGGTGAAAAACCCCACTGACCCAGGTTTTTACTCTCACTCAGGAGGGACGTGGGGGTTGCTTTTCGCCGCTGACCCCAGCGTTTTTCCACGAGTTGTCGGAGATTGTGCAGATCTTCTCCCAGAGTCGAGGCCTGGGGCATCTGCGTGGACATCCGCTCCCCTGCCGGCACTGGCGCATCCTGGCGCTGCTGGGCCTTGTTCTCGGGCACTGGTGTCTGACGAGACTCCGGAGCCGTGGCTGCAGCCGCTTGTAGCTCGCGGTCATCAAAATCCACGGCGGCAACGATTTCTACCCCACCGGCCACATCCCGATTGGACAAAATCACCGCTTCGGCGCCCAGGGCGCTACGGATCTGGGCCAGTACCTCGCGCGTGGTCGCGCCGTGGAATCTCCGGATTTTCATATCTCAGTTTCCTCTATTGGTCGCGAGTCATCCGGCGCCAAGGGTGGCCACCACTCGAATTTTCTTATTTTCTGGTATTTCCGCATAGGACAGAACCCGCAGTCGCGGGGCACTACGCGCCAGGAAGTGGGCCAGGAAAGCCCGCATGGGTGCCATAGCCAAAAGTACCGGTGGTAATCCACCTGCCTCCATCTGCTGCATGAGCTCCTTCGCCTTTTCCAGGATACGCTGGGCGAGTCCGGGTTCGAGACTCTCTCCCTTGCCGTTACGCAGACTTTCTTGCAACAAGTGTTCCAGCTGCCCATCGATCACCGCCACCGGCAATTCACTCTGCCCGGGGAACAACCCCTGCACGATGAATGGCCCGAGGGCGCGGCGCACCGTCGCCGTCAGTTCGTCGACATCCTGACTCTGGGGCGCCTCCTCCGCCAAAACTTCGACGATGGTTCGCATATCGCGGATGGATACGCCCTCACGCAACAGGTTTTGCAGGACGCGTTTGAGGCGATCTGGACTGATGAGCTTGGGAATGACATCCTCCACCAGCTTGGGCGAGCGACTTGCGAGGTGTGAAATCAAGCCCTCCACCTCCTCCCGTCCCAGGAGTTCGGCGCCATGTTGCTGCAGAATCTGGTGCAACTGGGTCGCAATGACGGTGGCAGGATCGACCACGGTGTAGTTCAGTGCCAAGGCTTTGTCGCGCTGGAGCGGCTCGATCCAGACGGCCGGCAGCCCGAAACTCGGGTCACGGGTTGCCGTTCCTTCCAGCTTGCCGAGGACATTCCCGGGGTCGATGGCCAGCAAGAGATCGGGAAAGACCTCCCCACCCCCCATGTCTACCCCGCGGATGGTGATTCGGTAGGCGGTAGGGCGGAGCTCGAGATTGTCCCGCACATGCACTGCCGGAACCAGGAAACCGATATCCTGGGCAAATTTCTTGCGGACCCCCCGGATTCGGGCAAGTAGTTCACCCCCCTGATTTTTGTCGACTAGGGGAATGAGACGATAGCCAACCTCCAATCCCAGAGGGTCCAGTGGCTCCACGCTGTTCCAGCCGATTTCCTCGGGCTCGGCAGTGGTCTCCACCACGGGAGTTTCCGTGGCTTGCTGCTGAGCCCGGCGCCGCTGGTACCAGACCACACCAGCCAAAACGCCCGCCGCCGTCAGAAACGGGAGATGCGGCATCCCCGGAATGAGGCCAAGCAAACCCAAAATGGCAGCGACGATGACCAGTACATCGCGATGCTGAAAGATCTGACCGATGAGTTGGCGGCCCAGATCCTGCCCGGTGTTGACGGAACTCACCACGATGCCGGCGGCAATGGATATGACCAGCGCCGGTATCTGCGCCACCAAGGCATCGCCGATGCTGAGCAGGGTATAGTCGTGTGCCGCCGTTCCAAGGCTCAGACCGTGCTGCCAGATGCCGATGACCAGACCGCCGATAAGATTTATGAAAAGGATGAGAATGGCGGCAATGGCATCTCCGCGCACGAATTTACTGGCACCATCCATGGAACCGAAGAAATCGGCCTCCTGGGCGATTTCCACGCGGCGCCGGTGTGCTTCTTCCTGATCGATGATTCCCGCATTGAGATCGGCATCGATGGCCATCTGTTTGCCGGGCATGGCATCCAGGGTGAAGCGGGCGCTTACTTCGGCAATTCGTCCAGCGCCCTTGGTAATAACCACAAAATTGATGATGACGAGAATGGCGAAGACGATGATACCCACGGCATAGTCGCCACCCACCACAAACTCACCGAACGACTCGATCACGACTCCTGCGGCACCGGGCCCATTTTGCCCGTGCAACAGAATCACCCGGGCAGCAGCGACATTGAGGGATAGGCGCAGCAAGGTAGTCAACAGCAGTGCCGTGGGAAAAGCGGCAAATTCCAGTGGCCTGGTCATATACAGGCTGACGAGGAGAATGATCAGTCCCAGCGTGATGTTGAAGGTAAAGAGGAGATCCAGCAAAAACGTGGGCAACGGGATGATGAGCATCGCCAGAATCAGGATTACCAGAACGGGTGCTGCCAGCGTATGCCAATTCAGTTTCTGCAAGAGCCGTATGAAGGCATCCACGATCAACCCCCTCGATCCAGTTCCGGCGGTACCGACCACTGCTCAGGCAATTCCAGTGCCTGCCCAGGCGGGGCCAGACGCAGCTGATGGAGATAGGCCAGGACTTCGGCAACGGCCCGGTACAGCAGTGCCGGGATCTCCTGCTCCAGTTCCACGTGGTGATACAAGGCGCGCGCCAGGGGTGGCGCCTCTACCAGCGGCACACCGTGCTCCTGAGCCAGCTCGCGAATACGCAGGGCCACATTACCAGCACCTTTGGCGAGAACGACGGGCGCACGGTTTTCACTTTCGACATAACGCAGAGCCACGGCATAGTGCGTTGGATTGGTTACCACGACGCTCGCACTGGGTATGGCCGCCATCATGCGCCGACGCGCCATTTCCCTCTGCATGGAGCGCACCTTCGTCTTTATCTGGGGATTGCCATCCATCTCCTTCATCTCGTCCTTGATGTCCTGGCGCGACATCTTGAGCTTTTCGTTGAAGCTCCAGAGCTGAAAAGGTACGTCGAACAGGACGATAAGCAGGGTGCCGACGGCCATGATCAAAAAAACCAGACCGCTCATGGAGAGAAGCGAAACCATGGCACTTTTGGGGCTGATCTGGATGAGCCCAAGCAATTCCCCGCGCTGTGCCCAGATCACCGTCACACCGATGCCACCCACCACCAAGGTTTTGAGTGCCGCCTTGACAAGCTCCAGAAACCCGCGTCGAGAAAAGAGGCGTTGTATTCCCTCTATGGGGTCCAGGTGACTGAAGTTTGGAATCAGGGTCTTTGTGCTGAAATTCCAGCCCCCCAGGGCGATACTGGCCAATACTACGACCAGCATCAGCGCGAGCCATAGAGGCAGCACATCGCTCAGCGCAAGCCCAGCCATCTGCACAAGGTGACGCAAAAGGTCTTGGTGGTTCGACATGACCGCGGGTGTCAGCCGTAATCCAGCGCGCAGGAAATCCGTTGCCATCGTCTGGATCTCACTGCCGAGACCATAGAGCAGGCTTGCACTGAGCAAGAGCAAGGCACTCGTGGACAACTCTCGGGAGCGGGGAACCTGCCCCTTTTTTCGCGCGTCTTCCCTTTTTTTGGGCGTCGCCGCTTCGGTGCGTTCCTGGGACTGCTCTTCGGCCATTCCTCAGCCCCCTGCCGAGATCATAAAGCGGCCACTGAGATTCAGGGCGAGATCGAGGAGTTGACGCACGACGAGTTCCAGAGCTGGCGCCAGAAGGTAAAGGCCGATGAGCCCGACGCCGATCAGCAAGGGAAAACCGACGACAAAAAGATTGAGCTGCGGTGCGAGCTTGCTGAGCACACCCAAAGCGATGTTCACCAGAAACAGCGCCCCCAGGACTGGTGCCGCGATGGCCATTCCCAGAGAAAACACCGCGGCTCCAGCCGCCGCTAAAACGTGCCAGGCGGTTGCGTGTACCACCAGGTTCGGGTCTACCGGCAATACCGTAAAACTACGCATCAGCACGACCAAAACCAGGAGCTGTCCATTGAGTGCCATAAAAAAAAGCAGCACGGCAAGGTTGAGGAAATTGGACAGGGTCGGCACCTGTACACCCGTGGTCGGATCAAAAAAGCTGCTAAATCCAAGACCCATCTGCAGGCTGATGACGGACCCCGCAAATTGCACGGCACTGAAAATCAGCGTGACCGCAAAGCCCAGGGCGGTGCCAATGACGATCTGTTCCACCAGCAGCACGAGCCCTGCCCCAGACAAAAAGTGCACGGCGGGTAGAGTCGGCAAAGCCGGAGCAATGGCGACGCTGATGATTGCAGCTAGGCCCACCCGTACCTGAATGGGTACGGCACTGGCGCTGAATACCGGTGCCGTGGACAACAGCGCCAGAATCCGGACAAAGGGCCAGAAGAAGGCCCCAATCCAGTGTTCCAATTGTCCGCTGGTCAGGCTGATCATGAATTGATGAGGTGTGGAATATTGTGAAAGAGCTGGATGGTAAAGTGCATGATCAGGCCCAGCATCCACGGTCCGCCAATGATCAGGACCAGGGCCATGGCCAGCACCTTGGGCACGAAACTCAAAGTCATCTCGTTGATTTGGGTGGCCGCCTGAAACACACTGACCAGAACACCCACCACGAGCGCGACGCCCAGGAGTGGTGCCGACAACAGCAGGGCCGTCCACAGGGCGTGTTGGGAAATACTGGCGATACTCTCAGGGCTCATCTGTCTACCTCAGTGGACAAAGCTCTGAACCAGGGAACCGATGACCAGATCCCAGCCGTCCACCAATACAAACAGCATGAGTTTCAACGGGAAGGATACGGTCACCGGAGACAGCATCATCATGCCCAGGGACATGAGCACCGCTGCTACCACGAGATCGATGATGACGAAGGGAATGAATATCAGGAAACCTATCTGAAATCCGGTTTTCAGCTCGGAAGTAATAAACGCTGGCACCAACAGACTCAGAGGGGTATCGCTGGGTTTTTCCAGAGCCTTGTGGCCGGAGAGTTTCACGAAGAGGGCGAGATCATCGGGACGGGTCTGCGAGAGCATAAAGTTGCGCAAGGGTCCCTCTGCCTTGGCCATCGCCTGTACCAGGTCGATTTTATTATCGTTGAGGGGTTGCAAGGCCTCCGTATTGATCTGCTGGAACACCGGAGCCATCACAAAGAATGTCAGGAAAAGGGCCAGTCCCACCATGACCTGGCTCGGGGGCATCTGGGTCGATCCCAAGGCCTGTTTGAGCAGCGACAGGACGATGATGATGCGCGTAAACGCCGTCATCATCAGCAGCAGTGCCGGCAGGAAGACCAGCACCGTCATGAAGAGCAGCGTCTGAATGCTGAGACTGTACTCGGTACCGCCACCCGGCGCGGGACTTGCCGTCAATGCGGGCAAACCGGCCGCCCAGGTCGGTCCAGCAAGGGAAAAGGTGGCTATTCCGCCGATGGCGGAGGTGAGGATTCGCTGCGCTGCTTTGCTGCTGCGGATTCGGAAGCCGGTGTTTGTCGCCATGTGCCTGTCTTGCGCCTCTCCATCGACTGGCGCAACCAGCCGGAAAAATCCGTCGGCAGGTTGCGTTGCGGAAGGGTCAAGGGCTGCTCGAGCACCTGCAGCAGGGAGATCCCTGCCGGGCTTACGCCCAAGAGCAACTGCTGACCTTGGAGGTCCACTAGCAAGAGGCGTTCCCGCGCTCCCAGAGGCAGGGATGCAACCACCTTTATGACCGATCCTGAACCGCCGGTCAGTCCCGGCTGGAAGCGTTTCAGCAACCAGACCAGAACCAGAAAGACAGCCAGAACCAACAAAAGGGCCAGGACGAGCTGCAAACCGGACCGCCAGGAGAAGACCTCTGGCATCGTCGCTCCCTGGGCGGCAACCGACACCAGCAGCAATGGCGACGACACCAACCCGCGCAGTCGATTTTTTGACGGATCGCGCAGCGAAAGCTTGACGCTCGATGACGGGAACGACCGGAGGCGCGCGATGCCGGCGCTGGTAGAACGTCCCATCAGCGCAGTTTCCTGGCCCGTTCTGCCGGACTGATGATGTCCGTCAAGCGAATCCCGAATTTATCGTTGACCAGAACCACCTCGCCTTGAGCGATGAGATAGCCGTTTACCAGCACATCCATGGGCTCTCCCGCCAAACGCTCCAGTTCGACCACCGATCCTTGGGCCAGCTGCAAAAGGTTGCGGATCTGGATCTTGGTACGCCCCAACTCCACCGACAGGTTCACGGGGATGTCCAGAATCATGTCGAGATTGGCATGCGCGCCCCCCGCCGGCGCGCCCCCCGCCGGGCTGGTCTCCTCCAGGTCGGGCATCGGTGCGGCAGCCACTGGCTCCGCCGAGGGCGGCGTGTCCTTGTCCGTTTTGCCGGCAGCGGTGACCGCCGCCTGCTCAGCCATGGCGGCTGCCCAGTCGTCCATGGTTCCTGCATCCTGGTTGTCGTCGTCAGCCATTGCTCATTTCTCCCAGGCCGCCAACGCGGCTTGTCCGGATTCGGTCTCGGGCGGCAGTGCTTCGTGGAACTGAATGGCGTATTTGCCCCCGTGTACGCCGTAGGGACCGCGGAACACCGGGATCCCATCGACGCGGGCGACGAGGGTTTCGGGCCTCTCCAGCGGAATGACGTCGCCCACACGCAGTGCCAGCAATTGGCGGACACTGATGGGCAGGCGGGCAAACTCGACGCGTAGCTCGAGGGTGGCCTCCCGCAATTCATCGTGGAGCGACTGTACCCAGCGCTTGTCGATCTCGGAACGGTCTGCCGTCGTTCCGGCCGTGAGCTGATCCCGAACCGGCTCTACCATGCCGTAGGGCAGACAGATCTGGAAACTGCCGGTACCGGACTCGAGCTCGATATTGAAGGTGCTCACGATGACCACCTCCGTCGGCGTGGCGATGCTGACGAACTGCGGGTTGACCTCCGAGCGGGAAAGCTCCGGCTGCAGATCGATCACCGGTGACCACGCACTTTTGAAATCCTTGAAGACGAGATCCAGCAACCGTTTGATGATACGTTGTTCCAGAGGCGTAAACTCGCGCCCCTCGATCCGTGCATGAAAGCGGCCGTCGCCACCAAAATAGTTGTCCACCACCGCAAAGATGAGCCTCGCATCGAAGACGAACAGCGCCGAACCGCGCAGGGGTTTCACCTGGACGATATTGATGTTGCTGGGCACCATCAGGCTACGAATGAATTCACTGTATTTGACAAGGCGCACTGGGCCCACAGAGATCTCCGCACTGCGTCGCAGAAAATTGAACAGGCTGACCCGCCAAAGACGTGCAAGGCGCTCATTGACCACTTCCAGGGTGGGCATACGTCCACGTACGATCCGGTCCTGATTGGCAAGATCGTAGGGCTGCACGGAACCCACAGGCGCCGCAGGCTCCGCCTCCACTTCCACCTCGCCGCCGGCCATGCCCTGAAAAAGCGCATCCACCTCGTCTTGCGAGAGGATCTCTTCAGCCATGATGCGATACCCCAGGCATTATCGACATTGCTCAGACAAAGGTGTTTACCAGCCCCTGGAGCGCCACCACTGGGGCCGTTGTCCCCGGCTCCCCGGTGGGATCGAGGCGAATCGCCGCCGCACGGGACGATCTTCCACCATCGTTGAACCGGCGACTCGATGCGGCGCCGGAATCCACACTGGCTTGGCCAAGCTGCAAACCCATGGCCGCGAAACTCTGCTGCAGCTGCGGCACGGCGGCCTCGATGGCCGCACGCACTTCCGGGTGGGCGGAAATGAAGAGCGCATTGGCCTGGCCACCGCTGCGCAGATCCAGGTGCACCTCCAGCGGGCCAAGATGCGCAGGATTCAACTGTAAGGTCACCTGCTGCACATTCTGTCCCAGCATCCATTGAACTTGCTGCCCCAGGGCCGCGCCCCAGGGTGCCTGTGCCGATACCGGGATCGGAATGGCCGGTGGGGCAGAGGGTGCCGCGGACACCGGAGCCATGGGCACCGGCAAAGCCATGGTCGCAGCGATACCGCCGGTCGTGGTAGCCGCCGCCTGCCCGGAAGCAGCGCTCGGTATCGGCGATGACGCGGCCAGCGAGGCCCTGATCGCGGGGCCTGAGGCAGAAGCCAGTGCCTTCGTTGCGGATAAAGAAGCTACCCGTGTAGTACTCCCCGCCTCGAATGGTTGTTGCTGCGGATCTTTCCCGGGAGTCACCGCCTCCTTGGCCAAGCCTTTGGCCACCTCCCGCCGCATATTGCTCAGAGATCCGGTCTGCCCCACGGCCGTATGCAAAACCTGCTGGGTCTCCTGGGCGTGCTCGTCGTTACCGCCCAGGACCTGCCCTGTGGAAACTCCGGTAAACTTGGGACCATCCCCAGCACTGGTCGTCGTGGATGGGTCCTCGCCCGGGTAATTCACGCCCGAGAGCGAAGCTGCGAGGGTGAGCAGTGCCGGGAACGGAAAAGCGGCAGACGCCGGCGGCAAATCCTTGCCGTCACCCTCTCCACTCGGCGACGACTTGGCTGTCGGCGTCTTTTCGGCTTTCTGGTCAACGGACACTCCCTCTGCCCCTACCCCCCTCACCGAGTCCTTGCCTTCAGCGCCGGCGGCGTACGCCGCGGCGGCCACGCTGGGTGGCGCTGCAGCGACGGAGGACGGGCCGCGCTCCCCGCGGTTCTCTGGTTTTTTCTCCTGCGGATCCGCACCCTGGGCCGTGGGTTCCTCCCGCACCGTCCCTCCGCCTCCAGGTTCCGGGCGCGCGGGTGCCTCGGAGTTTGGGCTCACAGAAGCGCGCTGCGCCTGCATCACGCTGTCAAAGGTCGGAGCAGCCGGGGACGCGGTACCCGCCTTTGGCAACACGGACGAGGTCGAGGAACCTGAAGTACTCAGCGGCAAAACCGGTATATTAGACAGTTCCATGGGTTTAGCTGGCTCCAGGAAAAAACCACCTTGGACAGGCTCTCCTAAGCAATTACCGTACCCCGCTGCGCCGCGCGCTCATCCGTGTACGCGCCCGGCACTGCGGGCAACCCATTGTTCGATCTCCTTCTGCATTTGCTTACGCTCCTGATGCTGCTGCAGGTCGCGCAGATGCTGGAGGATCTTTGCCAAGGCTTTTTCCTTGCCACGGGCCCGTTTCCACTCTTCCAGCAGAGCTGCCGTCCGCCGCCGGTGTCCCTGCAGCGAGGACTCGTGAAATTGCATCGCCTGCTCCAGTTGAGCGATGAACCGCCGCATATCCAGAGCACGCGTCACTTCCACGCCCTGCCCCTCCAAGCGCGCACACTCGGCACGATACTGGGCAAGAAAATTCTGCAAAAGCTGCATTTTTGCCCCGAGGTCCGCCAGAAACTGCTGTTGGCGAGCGAGCTCCTGGCGCAGCATCTGTTCGTGATTCTGGCTGGCACGACTCAGGGACAGCAGCGTTTCTTCACGGCTCATGGGATCCGTCCACCGAACCATACCGGATCCCGTCAGGACGTGGTGCCATCGGTGCCTCCGAGATAGGGTGCCATGAGTGCCGCCAGCGCTGCCTGCGCTTGCGCAAGATCGACGGACTCCCGCTGATCCTGTTGCAGAAATGCCTCAATGGCAGGATAGGCCTGCACTGCCTGATCCAGCACGGGATCGAGTCCCGCCGAATATGCGCCAACGGCGATGAGATCCCGCTGTTCGCGATAGCGACCATAAAGGCGCTTGAGCCGGTGCAGCGCTTGCAGCTGGGCAGCGGGGACGATATTCGGCATGACCCGGCTGATGGAGGCTTCTAGGTCGATGGCCGGATAATGGCCCTGCTCCGCAAGACTGCGGGACAGAACCAGATGGCCGTCCAGAATCGCGCGCGCGCTGTCGGCGATGGGATCCTGCTGATCGTCCCCCTCCATCAACACCGTATAGAAGGCGGTGATGCTTCCCCCATCGCGACCGCCATTGCCAGCGCGTTCGACTAGGGCGGGCAAGCGCGCAAACACCGAGGGTGGGTAGCCGCGCACGGCAGGCGGTTCGCCGACGGCCAAAGCAATCTCGCGCTGCGCCATGGCATAACGGGTCAGGGAGTCCATGAGCAGCAGCACATGCTGCCCGCGATCGCGAAAATATTCCGCCAACGCCGTGGCCAGATGGGCACCACGGATACGGGTAAGGGCCGGGGCATCGGCGGGGGCGGCAACCACCACGGCACGCCGCAGGCCCGCTTCGCCCAGGATATCCTCGATGAACTCTTTGACTTCCCGGCCGCGTTCACCGATCAGGCCGACGACGATGACGTCGGCCTCCGTATTCCGCGCCATCATGCCCAACAATACACTTTTGCCTACGCCACTACCGGCGAAAAGACCCATGCGCGCGCCACGCCCCACGGTGAACAGAGCGTTGATACTGCGTACCCCAACGTCCAAGGGATGGCGTATGGGCATACGGTTCATGGGATTGAGGGGAGTTCCCATGAGGGGTATGGGAGTCCGATTGGGAACGGCATCGCCACCGTCCAATGGCTGCCCGAGACCATCGATGACCCGTCCCAGGAGCGCCGGACTGGCGCTACCCTGGGCCTCCCCGGGCAAAAGTTGAACCCGCGCCCCTAAGGCCACGCCATGGGTATCCCCTGCCGCCATCAATTGTAGGCGCTCGCCGTGGAAACCCACCACCTCGGCATCGATGCCCCGCTGATTGGCGGCAATGACCCGGCAACGGCTACCGACGCTGGCCTCCATCCCCTCCGCCTCCAGCACGAGACCCACCATGCGCACGAGCCGCCCGCTGGGCAAGGGAGGGGGCAAGGTCCTTGGCAAACGATCGTGCCACTGTCCAAGAAACTCTGCCCACGACGCCTGCCGTTCCGGGAGCGTGTGGGTCATCGTGCCAGATCTCCAAAAAGCTGTTCCAGCACCTGGCGCCAGCGCGTCGCAAGGCTCAGATCCAATTCCGTGGCTACGGCTGCCTCACTGCGCTGTCCCCAGCGGCGGTCGGGCACGACGGGTTCTCCCTCCAGAGGCACCGCAAGGATCAGTCCGCCACGCTCCAGGTCCGGGTCGGCAACGGTCTCGACGCCCTCATCGGCCAGCTCCGGCAGGGCCTCTCGCAGCAATGCCACATCCTCTGGGTGCAGGCGCAGCAGCGGCCGACGACTGCGAATCGGGAGCGCTTTCAGGGCTTCCCGCAACAGCGGCAGGATCAATTCGGGTTGGGTGGTCAGCTCGTGCCGGATCACCTGCCGGGCGATCTCCAGTGCCAGGCTCAAAAGCGCCTGTTCCACGGCGGCATCGAGTCGATCTACGGGTGCCGCGAGGCCTCGCAAAATCTGCCGCAAGCGCTCGATATCCGTGGCCGCTGCCTGCAGTGCCTCACGCCTGCCCAACTGCTGACCCTCGGCATAGCCTGCCGCTCGCCCCTCCTCCGCCGCTTTGGCGTACACGGCCTCGATCTCGGCCGTGGTGGGCAAGCGCAATTCCGACGCCTCCACCGGCGGTTCCGCCTCACCCAGGCCAGGGGCCTCCGTCGCGACTGCCGATTCGCTGAATTCGGGCATTTCCCAGCGTTTTGCGGATGCGGATCCCTCGGCGGGGATGATCTGCGGCGGCGATCCGAACGATTTCACCGTCACAGCATAGCCTCCCCGCTACCACCCCCAAGACTGATCTGACCGGCTGCATCCAGGCGCTGGGCGACCTGGAGGATGGCCTTCTGTGCCGCCTCCACCTCGCTGATGCGCACTGGTCCCTTGGCCTCTAGGTCGTCCCGCAACATCTCCGCCGCGCGCTTGGACATGTTGGCAAAAAACTTTTCCTTCAAGGCTGGCGCCGCACCCTTGAGTGCCGTCACCAGGCCATCAGCGGGCACCTCTCGCAGGAGGATCTGCATGCTGCGATCGTCCAGTTTGATGAGATCGTCGAAGACAAACATCTTTTCCTGTACCTTCTCCGCCAACTCCGCATCGCTTTCCCGCATCTTGTCGAGAATACTGGTAGCCAGACTGGTTTCGAGACGATTGAGGATGTCCGCCGCACTCTTGGCGCCGCCCAGGCTCGCGACCTGCAGACTCTGCGACTCTCCCGACAATTGCTCTTCCAGGATTTCGTTGAGTTCCCGGATGGCAGCGGGCTGCACCGTTTCGAGGCTCGCCAGACGCATCATAGCCTCGCTCACTACCCGCTCGGGCAGATGATGGATGACCTCACCCGCCTGCTCAGGCTCCATGTAGGCGAGGATCATGGCAAGCACCTGGGGATGCTCGAGCTTGATGAGGTCGGCGATGGAGCGAGCGTCCATCCACTTCAGATTCTCCAGACCACTAGCCTCACCGCCGTGCAGAATGCGGTCGATGACCGTACCAGCCTTGTCTGCCCCCAGGGCTTTGGTGAGCATGGTGCGGATGTATTGATCGCTGCCCACCCCGAGGGAGGTTTGCCGCTCGAGGCGCGATCGAAAGTCGGCGAGTACGGTCTGCGCCTGCTCGGTGCTGACGTGCGACAGGCGAGCCATGGCGGCGCCCAGCTTTTGTACTTCGCGGGGACCCAGGTGGCGCATGACTTCGGCCGCCTCGTCCTCGCCCAGGCTCAGGAGCAGGATGGCGCTGCGGTCGATGCCGCTGAGTTCCTCTGCTTCAGCGCTCACTGCTCAGCCATTCCTTGACGACCTGGGCCGCCCGACCCGGATCCTGCATGACCAGTTGCCGGGCCACGTATAGGTCCGTCTCCAGGGGATTGGCGGGCATGGAGACAGGTTCCCGAGCCGTCGTCGGGCCCGGTTGTCCCCGGTCTGCGGCTACCTCCCCTGCCTCGCCCTGACCGCCGTCCCGGGCGACGGAATCGGCGGCCAATGTGGGCTCACGCCGACCGCGTATACGCAATAAGGGACGTATCAAACCAAAATAGAGCAATATCGCCAGCAACAGCAGTACAAGGTAACGCAACGTGCCGTGCAACAGGGCCAGAAACCACTCCTGCTGCCACCAGGGCAAATGGCTGCTCACCGCCTCCGTGCCGCTGAAGGGCATGTTCACGACCTTCACGGTATCGCCGCGCTTGGCGTCGTAGCCAATGGCGTCTTCCACCAGCTGCTGTATCTGCTGGAGTTGCGCTGCCGTCAAGGGTTTTGCCTGCTTCGCACCCCCCAGACCAGTGCCTTCGAGACGATCGTTCACCAGAACCGCCACCGACAGGCGCTTGACGGAACCCACCGGATTCACCGTGTGGACAATGGTCTGATCGACATCGAAGTTGGTGGTGCTGTCGCTGCTGCTCTCCGTGGGCGCCAGAGCCTTCAGGGTCGGTGCCAGGGCGATGAGATCGCCAGGCGACAGTGTTGAAACGGTGGGCGCCGTCAACGGTGCAATGGCCACTCCCGGCGGTTGATTGGAGAGTGCGCCCGGAACACCGTAAGGGCCGCCCCCGCCCGTGCTGCTCCGGACGTTTTGCTGCTGGCTCAGAATCTGGTGATTGCCGTAGGTAACGGAACTGCTCTCACTGTGGGAAAAATCGATGTCCGCAGACACCGCCACCCGTACCCCACCGGCACCGACGATGGGTGCCAGAATTTGCTCGATACGGTGTTCGTAAGCGCGATCCACTGCCCGCTGATAGGCCAGTTGGCCCGGTTGCAGACCGAGATCGTTGCCGCCCTGTGCGCTCAGCAGATTGCCCTGCTGGTCCACCACCGTCACATTTTTATCGGTAAGCCCAGGGACACTGGCAGCCACCAGATGGACGATACCCGCCACCTGGGCAGCGCTCAGCTCTCTCCCTGGATAGAGGCTCACGAGCACCGATGCCGTTGGCTTCTCCTCCTGACTGAGGAAGACCGAAGGCTTGGGAATGGCCAGGTGGACCTTGGCCCGCTCCACCGCCGATAACGAGGCGATGGTCCGCTCCAGCGAGCCCTCCAGAGCCCGCTGATAATTGACGTGCTCCACGAAGTCGCTGGTACCCATGGGCTCATGGTCCAGGATCTCGAAGCCCACCCCTTCTCCGCGCGGCAGGCCGACCGCAGCGAGTTTCATCCGGGTGGCGTAAACCTCGTTGGCCGGTACGGAAATGACGGCGCCCCCGTCGGTGATGCGAAAAGGAACGTTCAGCTTCTGCAGCTGGGCAATCACCTCACCGCCATCGCGGTTGGACAAGTTGGTGTAGAGTACACCGTAGCCCTGTGGCCGACTCCACAACAGGGTGACGACGATGCCGGCAAAGATCGCGGCCAGAACGGCCAGAATGGCAAAGCGACGATTGCCAGGCAGCTCCTGCCAACGGCGTTGCCATTGCGCGGGGAAAGATAGGGGCGGAGTATCGGGGCGAGTAGCTTCCATGGCCGTCACTCAGTGATCCGCTCCTCGTCGACTCGGCCTCAGGCCTGGATGTTCATGATGTCTTGATAGGCTGAGACCAGCTTGTTTCGCACCTGCAGCATCGTCTGGAAGGAAAGATCGGCCTTTTGCGAAGCCACCATCACCTGACTGAGACTCACGGCCGGATCACCGCTGGCGAAGCTATTCTGCAGTTGATTCGCCTGCGCCTGCTCCTGATTGACGCCCTCCACCATGCCTTTCAGGGTCTCGGCAAAACCCGTCGCCCCCGCGGACGAGGCTGCCGGTACCTTCAGGCCCTGTGCCTGACCTGCCAGGTTGCGCAACTGGCTGAGGAGTGCATCCAAAGATTCGACGCTGCTCATGACCCATACCCCAGAAAGATAGACTGCAAAATGCTAGCAAAATTCGTGCTAAATATCGCCGAGATCCCGCCCCATCTCGCGATACCGCTGCAGCTTGTGCCGCAGGGTTCTCGGGCTGATTCCCAAACGTCTTGCCGCCTCATTGCGCGAGCCGCGACACTCGCGCAGAACGCTGACGATGGTCTCTTGCTCCTGACGGCTGCGCACATCCTCGAGAATGGGACGTGAGGAACCCTCAGAGCGGGCGTCATCCAGCGTGCCCCGAATTTCAAGACCCAGATCGTCGCTGCGAATTACCGTATCCGCCGAAAAAATGGCTGCACGCTGCAGGGCATTGTCCAACTCCCGCACGTTACCAGGCCAGGGATAGCTGAGCAGAACCGCCTGCGCCTCGGGATCCAGGCTCTTGGGCGCGATGGCCATGCGTTCGCAGTGTTTGGCAAGCAGTCGCTGTGCCAAGGGCAGGATATCCTCTCGACGCTGGCGCAGGGGCGGCACGCACAGGGGGATCACCTGCAGGCGGTAGTACAGATCTTCGCGAAACTTACCCTCGCTCACTGCTTGGCGCAGATCGCGGTTGCTGGTTGCGATGACCCGCACATCCAGACGAATGGTGCGCCGACCGCCGACACGCTCCAACTCCCGTTCCTGCAAGACCCGCAGGAGCTTGGCCTGGAGTGGCAGGGCCATCTCCGTAACTTCGTCCAGCAACAGGGTACCGCCCTGGGCTTGCTCAAACTTTCCCGGACTGCTCTGGCTTGCCCCGGTGAAGGCGCCTTTTTCATGACCGAAGAGGGTGGCTTCGAGAAGGCTTTCGGGAATGGCGGCACAGTTCACCGCAACAAAGGGCTCACGTGCCCGGTTACTTTCGCGATGGATGAAGCGCGCAAGCACCTCTTTCCCCACGCCGCTTTCACCGGTGAGCAGGACGCTCGCCTCCGTCTGCGCGACCCGCCGCGCCTTGATCAGCGTTTCCAGCATGACCGGCGAGTGGGCCAGGGGCTCCAACTCCGCACCCGGCTGCAGGCGCTCGTGTCGCTGCAATTTGGTCAGGAGTTCCTGCATGGCAAAGGGTTTCACGAGATAATCGACGGCGCCATTCTGCAGTGCGCGCACCGCCTCGTCGATGGTGCCCCAAGCCGTCATCATGACGACGGGAGGATGACCTGGCTGCGCACGCAGGGCTGCCAGAAGCCCGTAGCCATCCATGGGCTGCATCTGGGCATCGCTCAGGATCAGGTCGAACTGGCCATCGCGCAGACGGTTCAGCGCCTCTTTGCCGTCTGCGGCCTGCTGCACCTCCATGCCGGCCTCTTCCAGGCCCTCGGCCAAGACCTCGGCGAAGTCGACGTCGTCCTCCACCAGCAATACCCGCGCCCCCGCCGCACCCATCAGCGCGGCTCCTGTGCAGTCGAGGAACGCAGAATGGGCTCCGGCTGCGTCCAGACGGGCACCTGAATCCGAAAGCAAGCGCCTTGCGCGGTATCCATCACCTGAATACTCCCCCCCATGCTCTCCACGAAATTGCGCACGATACTGAGGCCAAGACCGGTACCGCCACGACGGCGAGTGTAGAAAGGAGCAAAGATTCGCCCCCGCTCGGCCGTGGGCACCCCAGGTCCCTCATCGCAAACGGTCCAATGCAGGATTCCTGCCACACCCGCCACGTCCACCCGGACCGTGCCTCCCTCCGGACTGAATTGCAAGGCATTTTCCAACAGATTGCCCAGTATGCTGATCCAGGCTTCGCGACTTCCCGTCAAGAAAAGGTCGGCACTCAGGGTCGGTAGCCTCAGGTCGACATTTTTTTGACGGTACAGCTCTGCGAAGTTCTCGCGCAGACCGTCGAGGATATCCGCGACCCCGATCCGCCCTCCCTCGACCTCGCCGCTGCGCAGAAAAAGCAACATCTTGTCGATGGTGGTTTCCAGTGCGCGCAAGCGCTGCAGGGCGCGCTGTCGTTGCTTGTGTATATGCTCGGGACCCCGCTCCCAAGACATCTGCTCGAGGGCGAGCAGCGCCGTTGCCAGGGGCGTACGCAGTTGATGGGCAAGCCCGGCCATTGTCTCCCCCATGGCGGCAAGTCGCTCGCGCTGCTGTGCCGCCGCCTGCCGCGCCCGGGTTGCGGTCACGTCCTGGAGAAGCACGATCTGCCCCCCTTCATCGGGCAAGGCATTGATGGCGACAGCCAAGCGCCGGATGGGCTTTCCCGGCTGCTGGAGCAGCCATTCCTCACCACTCTCTCCCAGTCTCAGATCCTCCAGACCATGCCAAACCGACCCCACCTTGTCCGACCCGAGCAAGCGACTCGCCTCAGGATTCATCTGCAGGATGGCCCCCGCATCGTCGACAACGAGGACAGCCCCTGGGAGCAATTCCAGGAGCAGGGAAAGCCGTTGATTCAGGGCCTCCCTGGCACGCAGTTCTGCACGCAGACGCGCGTTGGCCGAGGCCAACTCGGCTCCAAGCCGGGCCACTTCCGCTTGCAAGGTACCATAGGCCTCGGTAAGTTCGCGCGAGGTCTCGTTGAAGAGCGAAAAAGCTTCCAGAAGCTGCGCCGAGTCGGGCTTCGACTGCGTTGCCGGAGACTTCCCCACGGTCAGAAACGCCCCGGCAATAGGGCATATTTCTTGAGCTTTTCCACCATGGTCGTGCGTCGCAGACCCAGCCGCTCCGCAGCCCGCGCCACCACCTGGTCGCACTCATCCAGGGCGCGCAGCAAAAATTCCTTTTCCACTGCTTCCATATGCTTCTTCAAATCGAAGGGGAGTTCCGGCTGAGGGGAGAATCCCTCGGACCATATCGCCCTCAGACTCTGCTGCTCCTGCTCTGCCTGGCTCGCCGCACCATGGCGGCGTAGACGCTCTGGCAACTGCTCCACATCGATCTCTTCACCAGCATGGAGAATGCTCAGACGCTCCGCCAGATTCTGCAATTCGCGCACGTTGCCTGGCCAATGGTAATCGCGCAACACACGCCAGGCCGCCTCCGTCAAACGGACCTCCAGGTTCCCCGTCTCGGCCGCCTGGCGCTTGAGGAAAAATTCCATCAAGAGACGCACGTCGTTTTCGCGACAGCGCAGCGGCGGTAGATCCACAGGGAACACATTCAGACGGTAGTACAAATCCTCCCGGAAAAGATTCTCTCGTATCCGGTCCTCCAAATTACGGTGGGTTGCGGCGATGATGCGCACGTTGGCGTGGAGGCTGCGCGACCCACCGACGCGCTCAAAGCGCCGCTCCTGCAGCACGCGCAGCAGTTTTACCTGCATCTGCGGGCTCATCTCCGCCACTTCATCGAGAAAGAGCGTGCCCCCCTCGGCAAGCTCGAAACGTCCCTTGCGCGCCACCAGAGCCCCCGTGAAGGCGCCCTTCTCGTGTCCGAAGAGCTCGCTCTCCATGAGTTCAGCGGGGATGGCGCCGCAATTGACGGCGACAAAGGGACCGTTGCGGCGACTCGAATGCTGGTGCAGACACTGCGCGACTACCTCCTTCCCAGTGCCCGACTCACCCAGAAGAAGTACCGTACTGTCGCTCTGTGCCACCTTGCCGAGGACGCGCGTGACCTCGCGCATGGCAGTGCTCGTCCCGATCAGACCACAACGCTCACGGGAGATGCTGCGTCGATCGTGTCCGCCGTCCTGCGTCACGACCGAATCACTGAGGTTTCCAGGGCCGTCCATCCGATCTTTAGGGTTTTTCCCGACTGCGCGCAACGGAGCGCCGATGATACCGGAATATTAGACGATCCAGGCATTCCTGCACGGTCTCGCTCAAGCGATGGGCAAACCGCCCGGACCAATCGCCCTCCGACCCGGGCAGGTCCTTCATGAGAGAACCGGGCAGAATCAGAGGGATGGCCATGTTCGGCCGAAGGTAGAGGGCGAGGGCACCGGGCCCTTCCGGGGAAGGTGGCGTTCCGGCAGGCTGCCCGCGCCAACGCAACTGCTGGGCGTCCATGCAGCAGTACACCGACTCGGGGAGCGGCTCGAGGCCCCGCAAACCTTTGCTCATCATGAGCAGCAGCAGATCGATCTTGGTGTGCAGCGCCGGTAGCACTCCGTGCTCATCGTCTTCCTTGGTCGGGCCATCCCCATCCAGCAGCAGCGCTTTGAGCAAGACCAGATTAGCGTCCATGATCGCGGCGCAGGCCGGATCGTCTTCGGGAGCGCTGTACCACGCCAGAGGGAAACGCCCACAGAGTTCTACCGCCGCAATACCCATGTCTCCTCCCGATGGGAGGATAGAACGTCATCCCCTTTCGAGCAAACCACGCCAGGCATCGCGCAGGTCCTGCACCACCGGCGTACAGGCATCGAGATGGTTCACCTCGTCAAAGATATTTGCCAGGGCCAGCCGCTCCAGCAGAAAGCGATACAGCTGCTCGAGATTGACGGCGATCTCTCCTCCGTGCTCCAGATCCACGCTGGCAAGGAGATGCGCCGTCAATTGGTAGGCCTTATCCATGGCCTCGGCCTTTGCCAGAAGGTCATCTTGCTCCATGGCCAGACGTGCCCGACGGATGTATTCCAGGATACCCTCCAATCCCAGCAGCACGCGTCTGTCCACGCTCAAACCCTGCTGTCCCACCTGCCGATATGCCTGTACTGCCGATGCGGCGACGCTCATGCGATCTCTCCTCAGCCCCCTGAACTGCTGCTGGAACTAGAACCCGTGTTGTAAAATGCGTTGATGTACTGGCCAATGGACTGCAGCTGCGACAGCTGCGACTGCATGGCGGCAAACTGTTGGGTCAGCAGTGCCGTCTGGTTGCTGGCCGATTGCTGCAGCGTGGTGATCTGCGCGTTGAGCCCGTTGATCGTCCCATTGAGGCCGTTCTGCGCTGCGGCAACAAAGCCAGTCTGGCTATCGAGGGCTTGGCTGAGCAGGCTGTGCATCTGTTGGTAGAGTCCCTGGCTCACAACGACGGTACCGAGGTTGCCAGTTTGGGTGCCGCTGATCTGAAGTTGCAGTCCAAGGGCAGGGCCGGGGCCCGTTACCGTCAATTGCTGGCCGTTCCCCGAAGCCGCCTGACCATTGACCGTACCCACCACGTCCGTGCCCGAAGCCGACAGGGTGTTGGTGCCAATGCCCGTGCCCGAGGCCCCCGCCGCCACGTTGGAGACCACGGTAAAGCTCTGGCTACTGCCGTACCCGCTGGATTGCAGCTCCAGATAACCGTTGTTGGACAACGCCGTCAGCCCCGTCATACCCGACTGCTGCAGGGTGGCGTTGATGGTATTGACGATCTGACTCAAAGAGCTGCCGGAGGCCAGCGAGACCACCACGGAACTGGATCCAGAGCCGATGGTCAGGCTCTCGGACTGCGCAATACCGCCGCTGGGTACCGGGCTGCTGGCCATGACGGTGGCCTGGGTTGCCAGTTGACTGACCGCTACGGCGTAGGTACCAGCCTGCACACTGCCGCTCGCAGAGACGAACTGGACATTGCTGCTACTGGTCGAGCCCGCCTGGCTGAAGAGCCCCAACACCGTCTGGTAGTCGCTGTTGAGCGCTGTACTCAAGGTGCCCGTATTGAGGGTAATGGTGCCGCTGCTGGTCAGACCCAGGCCAACGGCGCCCAGGGAGTTGTACGCGCTGCCGGCACTCACGCCGAGGCCAGGTCCAGAGATCAGGTTCAACAACTGCGTTCGCAATCCCTGCACCGCAGCGCTGCCCAACAGCGGCCCGCCGGAGCCCGTCTGGGCATTATATGCGGTCAGTTGGTTGATGGTCCCCATGGTCTTGTTGAAGGCCGAGGTAAAACTCTGCACCGCCGAGACAAAGGCCGAATTGCTGGCAGAGACCTGCAGGGTAGTGCTACCGCTCGTCTGCAGGTTCAGGGTCACACCGGGAATGGCCCCAGAGACCGTATTGCTGGAACTGGTCACCGCCAGCCCGTTGATGCTGAGACTGGCATTCTGCGCAGCCTGGCTCAGGGTCATCCCCCCCGATGCCCCAGGGCTGTAGCTGAGCTCTGCGAGAGAGCCCGAGGCGCCGCTCACCGCGACCGTGAAAGCGTTGTTCACTCCGGTCCCGGTCCCAGTCAGGGTGAGGCGATAGCCGCTGCCGTCGTTGATGACTGCCGCGTTCACGCCGAGATTGGCCTGATTGATGGCGCTGGCGATCCCGTTCAGGGTATCGTTACCGCCGTTGATGACGATATTGCTGACCGCACCACTGCCGACCTGAATCTGCAGCGTACCCGTACCCACGGCGGTGTTACTGGCACTGGCGAAACTCGAAGAGTAGATACTCTGGGACTGAGCAAGAACGATATTGCTAAGGCTGTAGGAGCCCAACTGGGCCCCGTTGGTGACGGAGGCCGTGGCTACTCCAGCGTTGGAAAGGCTGACGCTGCGATTATTGCTGCTACCCAGATTCTGCAATGCCCCAAGCGCCGATTGCAGACTGGACAGGCTGCTCTGCAGGGTCCCCCAGGCGCTAAGGCTCGTCTGGTACGATTGCTCCTGTTTCTGCAGGAGGGTAATGGGCTGCTGATAGGCCGCACTCAGATTGCTGATGAGACTCTGGACGTCGATACCACTGACCAGCCCCGACAGGGACACAGACACGACCACACCTCCTTAGGCTTTCTCACTCATCAGCGTCCCCGGAAGGATGCTCTCTCCGGACTGCGCCATTTTCACCACCTGCTGTGCCGGTACGTAATATTCGTAAAATACCTGTTTGGTTACGGAATCGCTCAATTTTAAAAGTACTTGATTGGGATGGTTCCCTGTCGGGTCCAGACCCGCTTCCAAAGTCACACTGGGATTTTCCTGGGCTAGCTTATGCTGTAGGGCCGAGATGGCCTGCTGAACGCTGGACTTCGGTCCACCATCACCGCTTGCCTGCGCTCCGTTGACATCAGCCGATGTGCCGCTGCCGGCGTTAGAGACAGATCCTGCCGTTTGTGTGGGACGTACCGTCGCCATTGCCGATATGGTCGATCCAGCATCCGGATTAGTCTTTATCCCCGTAAACGATAAAGGCTCCATGAAACACCTCTTCTTGCCAGCATCCTCCCGACCAAGGGTCGGGAGGAAAAGACACTCCGACTACCCTTAGGGCAGAAGCTTCAGATAGCTCTGCTGCAAGGCATTTTCCTGAGCCAGGGTCGAGATGCCGGCCTGCTGCAGGATCTGATACTTGGTCAACTGCGACGTCGCCTGGGCGATGTTGGCATCCTGCACCACCGACTGCGCCGACTGCAGATTCGTTGCCGTCGTCTGATCGTTGCTCACGGACGCCTGAATCCGGTTCTGAATGGCGCCGAGAGCACCGTTCTGCTGATTCAGGTAGTTGATGGCCTGATCCAGGATGGAGATGGCCTGCTGCGCACCAGCTGCCGTGGAAACATTGATATTGGCGATGGCGGAACCGCTGAGCGACGCTGCCTGCGAGCTGAAACCGATACCGGAGGCATTACCGATCGCATAGGAGGAGCTGGACTGGAACTGCACGACACCCTGTATCAGCATGCCGCCGACACCGGAACTCAGGGTGCCACCGATGGATGCACCAGTCGTTCCGTTGACGGCCTGCAACACGGCCGTGGAGCCCGAAGACAGGCCGCTGGTTGCTGCTCCTGAACTCGCCTGGATGACGATGTTTTGCCCCTGACTCTGGGTCAATACGAGTTCCTGCGTGCCATTGACGGTCTGCGTCGAGGCCGAAACCCCGGTTATCGCCGCCTGGTTGTTGATGGCCGTGACCAGAGAGCTCAAGCCGCTCTGACCGTCGGTGACAGTAGCGGAGATGTTCACGGCATTGGTCGGTGAGCCGCTGCTCCCGTTACTGAGTGTAAAGCTGATACTGCCCGTAGTAGTCACAGTAAAAGCCGTGCTGGTGTAGGCGGAGGCGGAAACACCCGTCTGTGCCGAAACCTGATTCACGCTCTGGGCTAAGCTATAAGCCGACTCATCGGCAGAGGTGACGGTCACTGCGGCAGATCCAACCGATCCCGAGACACCCAGGGTGGTGCCTTTGACGAAATTACCCGCTCCACCAGCACCAACCGCGCCGGAGCTGACGGTAAAAGCGCCACCGGCCGCATAACCATTCATTTCATAAGCACCAGAGCTGCTGCCGTAAATGGTGCCGGATGTGGTCGTGGTGTAATTCCCCATGGCATTGCTCTGGGTATTCCCCACGGACACATTGATGATCTGGTTGCTGTTCGCACCCACCTGGAAAGCAGCACCGGCGAAGGTACCGTCCAGGATGTTCTGACCGTTGAACTGGGTCTGGGTGGCAATGGTCTGTACTTGGGCCAGCAACTGGCTCACGACACCTTGCAGGGCCTGGCGATCCTGAGTGGTGTTGGAGGCGTTGGCAGCCTGCACCGCCGTGGTGCGAATCTGCTGCAAGAGGCTGGTCTGATTCTGGATCGCCCCGGTCGCCGTCTGCACCAGCGAAACGCCCTGATTACCGTTGGAGATGGCTTGATTCAGACCATTGATCTGGGTCTGAAAGCGTTGCGCAATGGCATAGCCCGCCGGATTGTCCTGGGGACCGTTGATGCTCTTGCCCGTGGACAGCTGCTGCAGGTAGGTATTGAGGCTGCCCTGAGTGCCGTTGAGGGCATTGAGGGTGTTCAATGCCGACACGTTGGTGTTGATGATACCGGAAATAGACATGGTCGTGCTCCTTTCTTAGGGATAAGCCGGCATCCTTGCCGAAACCGTAGGGAACCTCCCTACACTCCCCTTAACGACACCACCGCACGGAAACTTTAGCGGGCCTCACGGCAGCCAGGCGCCGAGCCAATCGTCCAGACGGGACTCCAGCAACCAGTGCTTGCGCACATACTCCCGCAGCACATCCCCAGCAGATGCAAGAGTCTCTCGATCCGCCAGAACCTCACGGATGGTCTTGATCCAGTCCCGATACCGGTTGGCAACCCGCCAGACGGGATAGTCGCCCTGGTACGGAAAAATATCGGAACAGACCACGGGATAACCGAGAATCCCGTATTCCAGAAGCCGCAGATGGCTCTTAGCCTCATTGAAGGGATTGTCCTCCAGCGGTGCAATGGCCAGATCCAGATCGAGGCTCGCCAGTTTGGCCGGGTACTGGGCCAAGGGCACACCGGGGTGGAATTCCTGGACATAGGGCTTCAAGGCATCCGGACAGAGACCGAAAAACACCCAATGCACCTCGCTCGACAAATCCCGGACCACATCGGCCACCAGCTCCAGATCGCCCGTGTGCCCGATCCCGCCGGCCCAGCCCACGCGCGGCTTGCTGTCACCCCGCCGCCTGGGGGACAAGCCACCCCATATGGCGTCCTCGATACAGTTGGGCTGGATTCGGACCTCGTCGCTGAAACCCCGATAAGCTTCGGCCAGGGGTTCCGTTGCCACAACCAGGCGATTACAGAGACCCGCAGCCTTGCGAAAGCGCTTGGCGATATCCTTGTGAATATGGGCCTTGTGCAGGCTCTTCACTGGCAGATTGGTGATCAGATCGTCGATCTCAAAGACCCGAAACACCCTGCTCAGCGCCTTATGTCGCTCCAAGGCCTCGATCTGGGGCCATTCCATCTGCCGCTGCACGACAATGCTCTCTGGCGAAAAGCGCTCCATTTCTGCGGGCTCGAAAATGCGCATGGTCTCCCACCCCTGAACCCGTCCGGCGCGTTGCAGGGCACGCATGGGTGCGATGATGCGGTATTCGCCGCAGCCCTCCCGGTCGGCCGGATGCACTAAAATTCGCGGACGCGGCCGCCACGCGGGATCCCAGGTGAGCGCCGCCTGATCCTCCAAAAGGAATCCACTGCCCGCAAGACTCAGGTGCCGATTATACGCCGGATCAAAAGCCAGTTGCGGCAACCATTTGCGGTAAAAAGCCATCTTTTCGCCGGCAAAACGTTTCTCTTTCTCCGGATTCGGCTTATTTTCCACCCCCCCACGCTGGCTTGCCGAACCTTCGTGAAGTAGGATCGCCCACGGAGTAAATACGATCTTTTTGCCCTGCTCCCGAACCTTGAGGCATAGATCCACATCGTTGTAGGACACCCGAAAATCGTGCTCGTCCAGTCCACCAACGGCCTGGTACAGTGCTTTGGAAATCAGCAGACATGCCCCAGTCACCGCCGATAGATTCTGGGTGAGCATAGCACGACCAAAATAACCGCGGTATTCCGCGGGCTGACCAATGAAGGGATGCTCCGCCGGACCGCACAAACCCAAAATGACCCCAGCATGCTGGATCCGACCATCGGGGAAAAGCAGCTTTGCCCCAACGATACCCACCTCCGGACGCAGTGCCTGACTGACCATCTCGTCCAGCCAATCCTCGTGCAAAACGGCCGTGTCGTTATTGAGCAGAAGGATGTACTCGCCGCGTGCGAGGTCCACAGCACGATTATTCATGGCTGAGAAATTGAAGGCTCCGGGATGTCGAATAACACGTAGCCTGCCACCGAAACTTTCTTCCTGGGCCGCCAAAAGCTCCAGATACTTCACCGCCTCGGGTTCATCGCTATCGTTGTCGACGATGAGTATCTCGTAGTGGGGATAGCGCGTTTTCTCGATCACGGATTCTACGCAACGCTGCAGCATGGGCAACTGATTGCGTGTAGGGATCACGATGGAGACCACGGGCGTCGACGTCAGCGGATAGCGCACGCGGGTGGCTGGCGGAAAGGGGCCAGGCAGAACTTCCGCTGCGATGTTCAAACGCCGCAAATGCCGTTCCAGCGCTGCCTTGCTCGCCGCAAGGATCTCCTGGACGGACAGCAGACAATGCCCGCCTCCCTGACGTCGATGGTATAAGACCTCCGCAATATGACCGATCCCAGCGTCCCCAACACGTTCCCAGGCCCGCAATACCAGGTCGTAGTCCTCCGCACCATCCGCCGCCGGATCAAAACCACCGAGCTCCAGAAAAAGGTCTCGTCGAATGACCAGAAGCCCACCCACATAGGGCAGACTGCGCAAGTAGTCGATATTGAAGTCAGGCTTACAGTGCGGATTTACATGCTCCCCATCCGCTGTGAGCGAGTCCTCGTCACTGTAGATGACCTGCCATTCAGGGTGATCAGCGATGGCTCGTTCAACACGAAACGTGGCATCAGCCGAAAGCGTATCCCCGGCGTCAATGAACGCGATCCAGTCCCAGACCTCGGAGGCTGCTATCATATTTAACGTAGCCAACAGTCCGCTCTCATCGGCGCGAACCAAGGCAGTATCGCCTACCGCAAGCCACTGCTGTTCTATACTTTGCTTCGTCTTTTCCAGACCTCGATTATCACCAATCAATAACACATAAGCCAACTTAATCTGTCTATTAGGATGCCAATCCCGCGACCACACCCGCTCTGCTTCAAGACACCGCCGAACGGTCAACCAAGGACGGGGGTCGGGGCTTGGTTCAAGCATAAGTTTGCCATCGCTGTCCTCCACTCTGAAACCAGATCTGCTAACTTGAGCTGCAAAAACTCGCTCATAGGCGTGGGCCAGGGTTTTATCGAGCTTCCCGGTTTCGTCTTCAAAATGCGAGGAAAGGTCAACCTCAGACCATACAGGCGCTAGGGCCGAAACGCGCGCCCAGAACATGCTTCCCGCAAAAAATCCATCCTGTCCGAAACAAATGCTCAGGCCCAGTTTCTGTGTCAGTTGCTGGAGTAGCAAAAAATTCGCGTCGGGCATCAAATTTATCCAGAAACCGGCCGGACCAACCATTCCGAGCTGTGGCTCGCACCGAAACTTCTCTAGGATTTCTGCTGCATTATGGCAAAGTGGACCGATAAGCTCCCGGCGCCAACGATCTCCGTCTCTATGCTCCAGGAAAGTACCTTTAACATGCTCTTCCTTTAAGTCCTTGAGGTGTGGCGATCGCTTACCATGGATAAACAGTAATAATTCGCTACCGCTCGCCTGTGCCAGTTTGGCCAGTTGCAAGCGAGGAGCAATATCGCGCCCGCGATTGGGAACCAAAATAACCTTCGCCGAAGGCCAATCTTGCGTAATTTCAACGAGTGCATGGCGCGATTCAGAACACAGCGATATGTACAGATCGGGTGCGCCAGGAATTGTGCGCAACTGGGAAAAAAGTTCCGGCCAAAGATCTGGATAAAATAGATGCAGCAGAACGGCTACACTGGAGCCCTTTACGGAGCCCTGGTGTAGTACCTCCCAAGGCAAGACACTAATATCCGAGGTACCGGACAAAGAATCCTCTGTCAATGCTCTCTGATGTTTCCCAGCGCGAATAAATACCTGCAGACTCGTTAGTTCAACATATTCCTCCTCCGACTGCACATGGATGGTCATGCCCCCGGCGGAAACTTCGGAGGGATATATCGATGGCTTCGGAGTTGACAGGAATCGCTGATCCGGGCCATATCGAACATCCTCAATGTTATAACCCGTTTCTGAAAGCATCCTGATTGCCTCAATTCTTGTGAAAAAGCGGAGGTGTGTAATATCCAGTATTCCTGAGGATTCATATTGAAATCTTCCCGCTGCCAATTGACCCAATATCCATGCATTTCTCAGATTTGGAAGGCTTACCAAGATCTGCGCATCGCTGGTAAGCCACGAACGCAGAGCGACCAGCGCTTTCCATGGATTGGCCATATGCTCGAGAACATCTGCGAGCAATACCGTATCAACTGATTCTGAGTCAAGTCCATACGCCCAGAGATCAACCTTATCGAACGGTTCGGGAATGACCCGATGGTAATGCTGCGCCGCAATCCGGGCCATGGCAGGATTTGCCTCAATACCCCACAGTTCTACTGCTCTATATCGTTGCATAAGCAGTTTACCAGTAGCCCCGCCGGCACAGCCAATGTCCAGCACTCGTCTTGGTTCTCTCTTCAGGAGGCTCAAAAGATCAGTGCGTGGATTGCTGTGATAGGCATCCAAAACTGTGTCCGTGGGATTTGCGTCGAGTTCCTGCCACAAGTATTGCTCAGCCATTACTCGCACCCTCATGCGTTACCAACACGGCGTCATATATACTGAAAGAGACTCAACCCCTGCACCTGCACAAACGCCTTCTGCGCCGCCTGCAGCGCTGTGCTGCTCTGCTGGAACTGGGTTATGACCTGAGGGTAACTGACATCCTGCAGATTGCCTTGGGTCGTCTGGAACTGCTGCAGTAGATTGGTGTTGAGGTTGCTGACATTTTGCGCCTGCTGTAATTCACTGCCGATGGTGGCCTGGGTGCTGAGGAGCGTGGTTTGAAATTGACTCAGGTTTGCTAGAGCGTTGCTGATGCCTTGGGCACGCTGGGTGTTAGCTCCAGGAGAACCACTTCCCGCTTGCAGGGCCTGGATAAGATTCTGAAAGGTTTGAAATATGCTTTGCGTACCTGCCGGCTGCAGGGTGAATGTCGCGCTCTGTCCGGGTGCCGGCTCACCCGCCGCGCTCACACTGAGCATGGGGCTAGCGCCCCCGGCGGAGGGGACGGAAATGCTCATACCGGGTGTATAGGTGCCCGAGGCGACTATTCCAGAACTCGCCATCCCACTACCCACACCGCTGCTCACGCTATAGGTGAGACCGGAGGTACCGTTACTGATGGTAACTACCAGTTGTCCGCCTTGGGCTACAAAAAAATCGTTGGCGGCCTTTGCATCCACCACCGCACCCGGCCCCAAGGTGGTTGTCCCGACATTACCGCTACTAGCTCCCGAGGATGCGCTATAGTTGCTGCCCGAGGGCACCACCGTAAAGGTGCCGTTACCCGCCGGAACATTCATGAAAATAGCATTGCCTGCCTGGGAACTCGGGACGCTGAGCCCCGGGCCAATCTGCAGTGTCTTCTGGGCCGAGTCCCCCAGATATTGCACACTGCCGTTGCTCTGCAATTGGAAAGGCGGGCGATTGCTTTCGGAACCGCCGAAGATATAGCTCCCATTAGCGTCCTGGGTGTTGGCCAGCTGCACCAATTGCTGAAGATTGCCCTGCATGGCCGTGACGGCATTCTGTAGGTCGTTGCCATTGACGGTACCGTTGTTCATCTGAACGGCAAGTTGCTGTACCTGATTGATGAGGGTACTCACACTCTGTAGCGTACTGCTGCTCAGTTGCAGGTTTTGCTGGGCGTAATTGTTGCTCTGCTGGTACTGATTGAGATTGGCGATACGTGCCGACAGATTCAAGGTTTGGGCATAGGCCACGGGATTGCTACTGGGATCGATCAGCACGTTACCGGTGGAAAGCTGCTGAGACAAATTGTTCAGCGTGCTCTGTTGATTGAGCAGGCCAGAAAGGCTGCTCTGGTAGAACTCGGGGGTACTCACGCGCATGATTCGCTCCTCACAAAGCCTGTAGGAGGGACTGGAACAGGCTGTTGCCTACGGATATGGCCTTGGCCGCCGCCTGATAAGCCTGCTGGTACTGGATGAGATTGGCGGCCTCCTGGTCGAGGTTCACCCCAGACACCGACTGCTGGGCCGCCTGGGCCTGACTGAGCAGGTTGCCCTGGGCCTGGGCATTGCTCTGGGCCTGTTGGGCCTGGGTAGTCACCTGAGTCAGCAACTGCGCCGTCTGATCATTGAAGGTGCTCTGGCCGTTGCCGAGGATACTGTCTGTGCCTAATGCCGCCAGGGCAGCGGCGTTGCCATTGCTCCCAGGACCGCCCGGACTGAGCGTAAAGGCATCACCAGAAGCGGCCATGCTTCCCGAGAGATTTACCTGCCAGTACCCCCCGGGGGTTCCGGGGTAGGCAATGTCGATGAAGCTTCCACTCCCGCCCAGGGTAACGGAACCCGTGGCGATTACACCGGAACTCGTTCCCGAGCCGCTGCTGACGACGTAGCTCACCGAGCTTCCGGAACTGCCTCCAGAGCTCAGGGTAATCTGCAAGGGAGTCGGGAAACTGGCAAGGCCGGACACCACCGTCGATCCCGAAGGCGCCGTCGAGACATAGCTCCCACTGGACAGCGTGAGATTACCCAGATTGGCGTTCTGTAAAGCACCATTCACCAACTCACCCGGGCTCGAGACATAGGGGCTGGCTGCGGCAATCTGCGCCGGATTGCTCAGCACCGTTTGCAGTGAAACCGCACCGAGATGGGTGGGCTCTACCAGAAAGCGGTCACCATTGCCTGGGTTGCCGGACACACTCACCTGTACCCCCGCGAAGGACAATACCTGCGCGCCCCCCGAGCTTTGTACGGAAAAAGTCCCGGATGGCGGAGTACCCGAGCCACTATAGCTGCTCAAGATCTGTCCAGTGCTTTGATCCTGCACGGACCACTGCCCGCTGCCCTGGTAGCTCACGATGTAGTTGTCTGCCGTCAGTGCGGCGACATCACGGATCTGTCCCGAAACGCTGGCGCTGCCGGTGTTGCCTTGGTGAGCAAAAATCTGCACTCCCCCGAGTTGGAAAAGTGGCGCACCGGGATTGCCATTGAGGTCCAGGCCCTGGGCCTGCTGCGCATTGACGGAGGCCGCCAGACCATCGGCCAGTAGACCGAGACCATTTTGGGCGGGTATGAGCGACTGACTGCGAAACTGCAGGAGTCCTCCCAGGACACCCCCCGAGAGTCCCGTGCTGATATCGGCGCCGGGTCCACCATTGGGGCCGAGATAGCCCACGTTCAGGGACTGGCCGTCGTAAGGATTGGGCTGGGTCTGGAGGGAAAAGGCTTTGCTGTCGGCCACCAGTACCTGGCCGTTACTGAGGTAGACGTTGACCTGCCCGCCACTTTGGGGCAGGACCTGCACCCCCACCTGGGCATTGAGCTCGGTGATGAGCTGATCGCGTTGGTCCAACAAGCTGTTGGGGTTACCGTTTCCCTGCCCCTGCAAGGACGCTATCTGGCTGTTGAGCTGGGCAATCCCATTGCTCAGGGTATTGATTTCCTGCACCGACTGGGAAATCTGCTGATTGACTCCCGTATTGATGAAGTCGAGCTGCTGGGCCAGGGAGTTGAAGGTCTGGCTCAGGGACTGCGCATTACTGAGCAAAGCCTGACGCGCCGGGACGCTCTCCGGGCTTGCCGCCACCTGAGCCGCGCCGGAAAAGAATTGGTTGATGGAGGATGCGATGGCACCGCCGCTCAGGGTGCCCAGCAATCCTTGCAAAGAAGTGGACAGGGTGCTCTGGCCACTGGCTTGGGCAGTGGCACTCCAGACCTGGGACTGAAGAAAACTGCTGTAGGCGCGCTGAACGGAGCTGACCTGCGCACCGTTACCGTAGTATTGCCCGCCCAGAAAGGTCGTCGGCAGGCTGGACTGGACCACGGATTCTTGACTGTAACCGGGCGTATTGACGTTGGCGATGTTGTTGCCGGTAACCTGCAAGGCATCCTGAGCCACCTGTAAGCCACTCAAGGCGCTGCTGAGAATTCCGCTGACACCGGACATGTTAGGCACTCCCCAATGATCGGCCCACGCCCCGGGATGGACTGGACGGTCCATCCACGCCATTCGCCAGCGCTTTCAGGCCGGCGGTCACCGCCGCCATTCGCAGGCGCAATTGGTGATCCAACCCCTGAACCTTTTCCTGCAACTCCAACACGGCCCTCTGCAAGGCGGGAGAAGGAGGAGATCGCCGCGGGGTAGCAAATGAGCCGAGTTTCAGGAGCAAGGCCGCCTCCTGCGCCGACCCGGATGCGGAGGTGAGCGCCGCATCGTCGAGCCGCGCCAAACGATCCCGGAGTATCGCCGTCAGCGCCAGGACCGTCTCCAGCTCCTCTTTCTCCGCATCCATGGAGACCATTCCTCCCTACCGGACCACATACGGTTTAACGTCACGCTGTAATGAAAACTCAAGGACTCTCCGCCAAATCGGTTTGTGCCAGGACTTGCTGCATCAACGGGCTCTGGGCAATGGCCACGATTTTGCTGGCATAGTGGGGATCCGTGGCATAGCCCCCAGCCTGCAGGGCGCTGGCAAAGGCAGCGATATCCTGGCCCTGGCCGAGGGCCTCACGATAGCGCGGACTGTGCAGCAGCAAGTTCGTATAGTTTTCGACACTGGCCTTGAACGAGTCGTAGGCGCGAAAGCTCGCCTGCTCCACCTGGCGCATGCCTTGCACAAACTCGCTGGTCAAACTGCTGGCGCTCGCCCCTTTCCAGTCACCCCCCGCCTTTATACCAAAAAGGTTGTGGCCCATGGCGTGGCTACCCCAACCCGTCTCCAGAGCCGCCTGGGCAAGAATGGCGACGGGCGATACCCCCAGCTGCTGCGCAGCACTCTGCACCGCCGGCAAAATCCTTTGGACGAAGGCCTTGGCGCGCTGAACCAGGCTCGCAGAGGGTTGAGCGACATCCTGGGCATTGGCCATGGCTGCGGACTCGGGAGTAGGCGAGGCTAGCCCGAGGTTGCGCGCTGGTGCGGCAAAAGTGCCATCCGCCGCAGCACTCGCTCTATCACCCGACTCCGTCCGACCCCAATGAAGACCATAACGACTGCCTATTTCTTTGGCGAGCGTACTGGCTAGGCCAATTCCCTTGCCCTCGCTTATGTTCTGCGCAATTTGCTGGTTGAAGAGCGAGCGGTACATGGGGCCGGCATTTTCTCCCAGAAGATCGGGCCCAAAGGAGGTCTTGGACATGCTGGAGAGGAGTTCCTGCAAGAGCACCGATTCGAATTGCTTGGCCACGGCCAGGATGGCGGCAGGGTCGTGGGCGCGCGCTTCCTCGCGCAAGCGATCGAGGCCGGAAAAGCTCAGTGCATTGCCGGCAACCGTGGTGGTCGTCTGAGGCAAGACAGCAGATCCGGACATCAGATCACCTCCAACTGCGCGTGCAGCGCACCTGCTGCCTTCATGGCCTGCAGAATGGCGATGAGATCGCTCGGACTTGCGCCAACGGCATTGAGCGCGCGCACCACGGCCTCCAGGGTTACCCCAGGCTCGAACATGAGCAGCTTTGCCTGAGGCTGCTTCACCTTGACGTTGGTATCCGGCACCACCGCCGTTTGCCCGGCACCCAGAGGGTTGGGCTGGCTCACCAGATACTTTTGGGAGATGGTCACGGAGAGATTGCCATGGGCGACGGCGCAGGCCCCCAGAGTCACGTTCTGTCCAAGCACCACCGTGCCGCTGCGCGCATCCACCACCACCTTGGCAATGGGAGCTTCGGGATCCACCGACAGATTTTCGATGATCGACAAAAAATTGACGCGCGCATTGGGGTCCGCCGGCGCCTGAACCTGTACCACCCCGGCGTTGACCGCTTGCGCGACGCCATAGCCGAGGCGCTGATTGATGACATCGGCAATGCGTGCTGCCGTGGTAAAGCTCGGGGTATGCAGCTGCAACTGCAATGGACCGGGCTGATCGAAACCGCTGGCCACGGCACGCTCGACATTGGCTCCATTGGGAATCGTGCCCGCAGTGGTCACGTTCACCTGAGTCGAATTTCCGTTGGCGCTGGCACCAAATCCACTGACGATGATATTCCCCTGAGCGACGGCATAGGTCTGCCCGTCAGCGCCTTTGAGGGGCGTCATCAACAGGGTACCCCCCGCGAGGCTGGAGGCATTACCCACCGCCGATACCGTGACGTTGATGGTCTGCCCCGGTTGTGCAAAGGGCGGCAGGTGCGCCGTCACGATGACCGCAGCGACGTCCTTGGGTTGCAGATTGGTGGCAACGGAAGGTGGCAGATTGATCCCCAGACGCTGAAACATGTTGAGCAGGGATTGTGTGGTGTAGGGGACCTGAGTGGCCTGATCGCCTGTGCCATTGAGGCCCACCACCAATCCATAACCCACCAGCTGATTGCTGCGGACACCACCCACGGAGACCAGGTTGCGCACCGTCTCTGCCGCCACGGGGGCAATACCAAAGCCCACCAGAGCGCCCAGGAGCAATATCCGCAACGCCAGCGATCGCGTCGCCCCGGCACCACGAAGTATTCCAAGCATAGCCATGTCCTCTCTCAGAACGGCCAGAGAGAAAGGAAGAATCGTGCCAGCCACGGCATGCGGGCGGCGGAATATATGGTCCCATCGCCGCTGTATTCCACCCGTGCATCGGCAATTTGTGTGGAGTAAACGGTATTCTGGGGGGTAACGTCGGCGGCACGCACCACCCCGGCGACGCGAATGAACTCATGGCCGCCGTTGAGCATGACTTCCTTCGAGCCTTCGATGACCAGATTACCGTTACCCATGACGCGCACCACCGTCGCTTCCAGGGTAGCCGTAAAGGTGTTGCTCTGGGTCGTCGCACCGGTGCCACCGTATTTCTGGCCACTGGTAGCACCCATGCTCGGGCTGAAAGCCTTCCCCGCTACACTGCCAAAAGCCGGTGTGATGCCAAAGAAATTCGTGAGTGCCGCCGACAGGCTGTCGGACGTATTGATGGCCGTGTTGGTGTTGTTGGAGGCACTGGAGTTTTCCTGAATCAACACGGTGATGAGGTCACCCACCCGGTTTGCTCGATTATCCGAAAACAAGGAGACATTGGTGCCGTCCTGCCAGATGGCGCCATTGGCCGGATGGGCATTCAGCGATGCAGGCTCCGCCGGAATGGCGAGGGGCTGCAATGGCTTGAGATTGCGATGACCGCCACCCATCTCGGCACAGGCCGACAGATACAGGACGGCCAAGAGCAGCGTCGTCAGCTGCAGAATTCCACGGAGCCAGGCGGCTGAGCCAGACGGTGTCGCGTTCACGAGTTCCCTCCAGGGCGGGATTCTTCAGAGATTCTGGATGGCGTAACCCAACATGGAATCCGAGGTGGACACCGCCTTGCTGTTGATTTCGTACGCCCTCTGGGTCGCTATCATGTCCACGAGTTCCGATACCACATTGACATTGGAAGACTCCAGATAGCCCTGTTGCACCGAGCCCAGTCCGTTGAGGGTGGGCTGTCCCGTTTGCGGTGCACCCGATGAACCCGTCTGTAGGTACAGGTTGTCTCCGATGCTTTGCAAGCCCGTGGGATTGATGAAATTGGCAAGCTGTATGCTCCCCACCTGTTGCGGCTGGCTTTGTCCCGGCAGAACCACCGATACCGTACCGTCGGTGCCGATGGTGATACTCTGGGCGTTGGGAGGGATGGTCACCGGCGGCTGCAGGAGATACCCATTGCTGGTGACCAATTGGCCCTGATTATTGAGCTGGAAGGTACCGTCGCGGGTATAGGCGATGGTGCCGTCCGGCTGCATGATCTGGAAAAACCCCTGCCCATTGATACCGAGATCCAGGGCATTGCCCGTGCTCGTGAGATTACCCTGGGTCATGAGACGCTCCGTCGCCACCACCCGCACTCCGGTACCCAATTGCAGCCCAGAGGGATATTGGGTCGTTTGGGACGATTGCGCACCGGGCTGGCGTAGATTCTGATAAAGGAGATCCTGAAACACAGCGCGTGACTGCTTGAAACCGGTGGTATTGACGTTCGCCAGGTTATTGGCAATGACATCCATCTTCGTCTGCTCACCTTCAAGCCCAGTTGCTGCTACATACAAGGAGCGCATCATGGTAAAAACTCCTCCTAGGAGAGAATCAGGATCTGATTGGCTGCATCCCGATCCTGCGAAATGGTCTGCATCAACTTGGTCTGCATCTCGAATTGGCGACTGTCTTGCAACATCTGGACCATGGCATGGATGGGATTGACATTACTGCCCTCCAGAGCGCCACTTTCGAGCACTACCTTCCCATCCTCAGGCGCGGCCTTACCATCGACGTTGACGAACAGGCCATCGCTACTCTGGCGCAGCTGATTGGCGGGAGGATTGACCAATTTGATCTGATTGATGGCCATCAGGCCGTCCGGCAGATTACCGGCCGGAATACCCGAGATCACGCCATCGGCGCCAATGGTGAGATGACTCATGGGCGGCAAGGATATGGGCGTCCCATTGACGCCCAGAACCGGATGCCCGGTTGCCGTAACCAGTAGGCCTTGGCCGTTGACCTGGAGATTGCCGTCTCGCGTATAGGCCTCCTTTCCATCGGGTGCCTGTACCGCCATCCAGCCCGGACCGTTCACCGCGACGTCCAAGGCCCGGCCCGTGCGCACGATGGGACCACTGCGAAAATCCCAGCTTTCCCCGGTGGTGGCGGTATACACCCGGGTCGGCAATCCCTGGCCATATACGGGCAGAGCGCGAAATTGCGCCATTTCCGCCCGAAATCCCGTGGTATTGGCGTTGGCCAGATTGTTTGCCGTGGCGGTCTGGCGTTCCAGAATCGCCTTGGCGCCGGTCATTGCAATATATAGGGTATCCATGGAGACCTACCGGTCACAAACTGAGCAAGGTCTGGACGACGGTATTCTGGGTCTTGATGGTCTGGGCGTTTGCCTGATAGGCCTGCTGGGCGACGATGAGGTTGACGAGATCTTGAGATAGATTGACATTCGACTGCTCCACCGCACCGGACTGCAGGACCCCCAGGTTGGTGCTACCGGGAGCACCACTCAACGGCAATCCGGAGGAGTAGCTGGACGCCCAGTAGTTGTTCCCCAGATTCTGCAGGCCGTTGTTGTTGGCAAACCGAGTCAGGGCAATCTGCCCAAGCACCTGCGATTGGCCGTTGCTGTAGCGTGCGTAGATATTACCGCCGGGGTCAATGGATAGTCCCGTCAATTGGCCAACGCCATAACCGTTGGTGGTAGCCGACACTACGGCATTGGGCGCGTTGTAATTCGTACTGCCGCTGTAGGATACATTGAGCGTGCTGCTTTGCGCCCCATCTTGCCAATTGAGGGGCGGATTGACATTGAAGGGACCGCCAGAAACCAGCTGCCCCGTGCTGGAAAAAACCAGTTGACCGAGTGAGCCGGAGGTAATTCCCCCGCTGCCCGTAGTGCCGGTGGCAGAGTAATAGACATTCCAGGTTTCGCCGGAGGTCGCCGTGGTGGACCCGGTACCACCCGAAACCAACTGGTAGTAGGTCGTTACCAGCTGCGGGGTGCCCAAGCTATCGTAGATGGTGTTGCTGGTGGAGTAATTATAGGTATTGGGATCGTTGATATTGAAAGCAGCACCGGACAGATTCTGGTTGGTAGAATTGAGGTTCAAGGCCAGCGTGATTCCCGATGACGCTTGCGGTGGCAGTGCATTTTGACTGACGGTCAGAGGGCCCGTAGCACCCGTCAGCTTTCCATTCTGTGCCTGGATTCCCAAAAGCTCGGCACCATTACCGTCGACGATCACCCCGCCGGAATTCAGCTGGAATTGCCCATTACGACTATAGACAATATCGCCGTTGTAATTCAGTTGAAAAAAACCATTCCCATTGATGGCCACATCCAGCGGATTATTGGTGGTTTGAATGTTGCCCTGAGTAAACTGCTGAGCTACGGTCATGACCCGCGTACCTATACCCACCTGTCCGTAGGTCGGTGCCGAGCCTACCAGCGCCGCGCCGTAGGCGTCGGCAAACTCTGCGTTGGAGCTCTTGAATCCTACCGTATTGGCATTGGAGATATTGTTTCCAAGCACCTGCAGATCGGTATTGGCCGCTTGCAGTCCGCTCAAGGCAGTAGAAAAAGCACCCATGATCCCTCTCCTCAAAGAATGTTCTGAACTGCGTTGAATGGGACAGAACCGTCGACTCCACTCAAATGCAAGGTTGGCCCACTGCTGCCAAGGGTCACACTCTGGACCACGCCCGACATATAGCTCGTGCTGCTCACGGGCTGGCCATTGGCCCCTGTCGCTTGCACCGAAAATTGATAGGCACCGGCTGGCAAGGGATTGCCCTGATTGTCCTGACCATTCCAGCTGAAGCTTTGCAGACCAGCGCCCTGGGGGCCTTGGGGCAGCACTGCCACAGTCTGCCCCGCCGTATTTTGCACCAGCACGTTCACCGAGTTGGCTGGGGAGGCCAGATCGTAGGCGGCCGTCGCCGAGCCATCACTAAGTTGCAACCGATTTCCCGAGGTCGTGACCGATTTGCCGATGAGCGAGGCAGCCTGCAGACCCTGATTTTGATTGATCTGGCTCATGAGGCCGGTCAAAGACGATTGAATGGCCTGGACCCCGTTGGCAACGCTGAATTGTGCAAGCTGTGCCGACAGGTCCTGATTGCTCAGGGGATTGAGCGGATCCTGATTGGTCAGTTGGGTGACGAGCAAATTGTAGAAGGTGCTGGCACTGGCCAGGCCGCTGCTACCGGAACTCGCGCTTCCAGAACTGGTAGTGCCAGAACCCTGCAATGAGGCATAAAAGGGATTGGTAGCGGAGGTAAGTTGGCTGATGGACATGTCATGCTCCTAGGGTCAGCGTTTTCTGTAGCAGAGCTTTGGTGGTATTCATGACATTCACATTCGCTTGATAGGCCCGCGATGCCGAAATCATGTTGACCATCTCATCCACCGGATTGACGTTGGGCATTTGCACGTAGCCTTCGGCATTGGCAGCGGGGTTGCCTGGCTCGTATACCAATTTCAAAGGGCCAGGTTTTTCAACGACGCCAGCCACTTGGACACCTTCGACCCCCGCTGGCGCCTGACCGGAGTGCAGCGGCGTCGCCGCGAATACCACCTCGCGCGCGCGATAGGGCTGACCATCGGAACTGGTGGCGGAATTCGCATTGGCCAGGTTGCTGGCCACGACATTCAGCCGATAGCTCTGCGCCGTCAGTGCAGAACTTGCAACATCCAATACGGAAAATAGAGACATTCGTACACCCCCCGAAGCGTTGAAACTTATTGCGTGGTACCCGTTATGGCGGATAGCAAGGTTTTGATCTTGCCCGTGAGGAAGGTGACGTCCGCCTGATAACCAATACTGTTCTTCAGAAAACTCGCCTGCTCACGATCCATATCCACCGAGTTACCGTCGAGCCCCACCGCATTGCCGCGCTGATACTGGACGAAGGCAGCAAGATTCTGACCAGGGGCGATGCCCGAAAACTGGCGAGTACTGTCGGTCTTCATGGGCAGACTGCCCTCAGCACCCCGTTGTACGGCTGCCAAGGTCTTTGCAAAGGGAATATCCACAGCCCGATAGTTCGGGGTGTTGGCATTGGCTATGTTCGCCGCCAAGAGCTGTTGACGATAACCACTTACCTTGAGGGCATCCGCCAGTGGGTCCAGCGTTTGATCCAATAAGCTCGTCATGGGCAGAACTCCAGAAAACTACCTACAGCGACATAGCAAGGAGCGTGCCCAAGCAGATATGGGCTTATGTCGAGGTCATAAAGCCGCTTTGCCGGTCCGGCGGCAAAAACGGGGCATCTGGCGGCAAGGCTTTGCCGCTGCCGTGCGAGGCCAGGCACGAAACGTAGCAGGCGTCCTCGTCGTCGAGAAAAAATCCTGGCGCGTGTTTTGCTTGAGCTTGGACCGATACAGGAATGTGCGTGAGGTTACAGAAAGGTGCTGACTTGGTTCTCCGCTTGCCGCTGGATGGGTCTGGCGGTGACCCTACTCACATGGCCTGTCTTTGGCGCCGCGACCACCAGTGAAAGTGCGGCGACCATTCGCCAGGCCGTCGAGCGTTTTGTCGGGGAACAGAATCCCAATCACCCGACGCCCGCCGATCTGCGCTTGGGCGGCCCCCCCGCGGGTGTCCAGTATCCTTCCTGCCAGCGGCTCGAACTGAGCTTCTTCGGCACCGGCGACCCGTACTCCGCGCAGACCGTTGCGGTCCAGTGCGCCAAACCGGTGCCTTGGACCGTCTACGTGCCCGTGCGGATCGTACAGAGCCAGAAAATCGTCGTCGCCGCCCACTCCTTGACGGCGGGAACCGTGCTCACCGCCGGCGATCTTGCTCTCATGCCTGGAAATGCGGCAAGCCTGGCTGGCACGCCTTTGTCCAGCCTCAGCGAAGCCACGGGGCGGACCCTGCGTTTCGGCACCGTGGCCGGACAGCCCATCACCCAGAGCATGCTGGCCGCACCCATCTGGGTGCACGGTGGTAACAACGTCACTCTGGTGGCAGAGGGTGACGGGGTACGCATTACCACCCTGGCGCAAGCCATAGAAAACGGCCATCCCGGACAGAGTATCCTGGTGCGCAACCTGCAGTCCGGTCGCGTCGTCCGGGGGACGGTCACTGCCGTGGCGACGGTGCGGGTGCCCTTTTGAGGAGCGATCTTTTTTGAATTCAACTCAAGTTCTTGCTTCAATGTGTCGTAGACACTGGTGAAGCCCGAGTGGAGACATCCGTCATGACCAGCATTACGCCTTACCACGGTGCTGTGACACCGAGTGAAGTGCAGAATCCCGGCGACGCCAAGCGGTCCGGAACGGCCGGCGACAAGAGCACCGCGCGCGCCCAGGGATCGGCTGGCGCCAACACGCCGATACAGGACCAGGTTACCCTTTCGGCAGCAGCGCAGACGCTGCAGGTGGGCGACAGCCGGCCCGCCCGGGTCGACCTGGCAGCCATCCAGGCCGCCATCGCCGCGGGTAGCTACCGTGCATCACCCGCCGAGATAGCCAAAGGTCTGCGTCAGGATCAATTGCAGATGTTGCCCAAGAACAAGGCCTCCGGTGCATGAGCACCACACCCGATCCCAGCCTGCAGCGACAGGTCGACCTGCTTCGGCAAGCGCTGACCCTGATGGTTGAGGAGCGGCAGGCGCTGGAAGACGGCAATTGGAGCGAGGTGGAACGACTCTCCGCCGAAAAGCTGCGGCTGTACGACCAACTCCAGAGCTCGGCGACACGCTGGTCGCACACTTCCCCCACCGACGATGATCTCTGGCGCGTCCGACAGGATCTGCTCCTTGAACTCCGGCGCCAGAACGAACACAACGGACGACTCATCGCTACCCTGCGACGCTTCCATGAGGGCGCCTGGCAAGTGCTCTTCGGCGGGGATTTGCCGCTATATGATGGGATCGGCCAGGTCATGACCGCGTCCCAGGGTCATCATCTGGGCAGCGCCTGACGTGCTGGTACTCACGCGTCGCAGTGGTCAAGCCATCTGTATTGGCGACGACATCCGTATCGTGGTGACTCGGATCGAGGATGGACAGGTTCGCATCGGCATCGAAAGCCGCAGAGACCTGTTGATCCTCCGCGAGGAACTACGCGAAAGCGTGCGTGAGGGCAATCGCGCCGCCCACACCAATCCCGCGGATCTGGACCGCTGGCTTCAGGAGCACCCGCTGCGGGAGCAGATTATCCCCGCAGCAGAGTCCGGCACGGAAGCCATCCCGCACGAGGACAGGTCATGAATACCCCATTCTCTACCCGTTTCGGCCCCCTGTGCATTCCGGAGCGCTGTCGCTGGCGCAGTGATCCGCCCCTTCTGGGCTTTGCACAGTACACGGACTATGCCCTGTTGCATCTACGCGAGCAGGGACCTTTCGTTTGGTTACAGTCTCTGGCAGACGCGAACGTTTCCTTCCTGCTCACGGACCCGCTAAACTTTGGCCTGACCTACGACAGAAAACAGATACCGGGTCAGAGCAGCGTCGATCCCACGGTTCTAGTCATGGTCATTCTCCCCCAGGCACCGGGTGAGGAGTTACGGGCCCACCATCAGGCTCCCCTCCTCTTCGACGCGGCCCGGCACAGTTTCCACCAGATCATCCTGGAACGCGCACCCACCAGGGGCTTGCCCACAGAGCCTGCAGCAGGGCTCCCGGTGACCCTGCACGACCACTGCCTACAACTATACCGTCGCGACGACGATGGCTCCTTACAGGTAGGCGCGGCGTAATTCTTGACGATTGCAGCGCATGGCATAGTGGATTATCCGCTCTTGCAGTTGTGCCGGGGCGGCCGCAAAGGCCAGACCCAGGTCCTGCTGGATCGCGCCGGAGTGACGCAAGGGGCCCTGCAGGTGACGTATCTGTGCCCGCACGACCTGGCGTTCGCCCGCAAAATCGAAATGCACGGCCTCCAAAACCTCGCCCACACTCAGGGGATAGTCGCGTGGTACCGCGACACGGCAGGACAGGCCGCCCGCGCTGACGTCTCGCACTACCCCGTCCAGGGTCCTCGCGCCCCGGCGCTGCAAGGTCACGCGCATATCCGATGGCGCTTCAGCGCGCAGACTCTGACGGCGTTGCAATTGGTAGATCTGTACCGGCAACAGCAGACGGAATGCGCCATAGCCCTGCCAGACTTCGTGGCGCACCATCCGCACGGCAATACCCGTGGGAATGCCACGGGCCAATCCCCACAACAGCAGTTCCGATCCCGCCTGGAGTGCCGCCTGCGCGGCATCGGGACGCAGCTCATCGATGACTGGGCCGTCGGGCTCAGAGACACTCAGCAACTCCGTCTGCGCATAGCACATGGGCCGAGTGACGAGCGCCTGCAGATGGCGATGCTGCTGCAGGTCGGCAAGAAGGCGTGGACCTTGCGTCCTTTCCTGCCGCTGAGCGGGCGAGAACAAGGCGTTGATGAAGTCCGGATGTGTATCCATGACCAGGCTCCCTACTACGATGACGATGGCGGTGTCAAAGCAGCATTCGTGCCATCCACCGGTTGCGGTTCTGGAAAAATCCCGAGCACCGTCTAATACTTCATCGTTGCATCCCTACAGGAGATCCGGATATGTCGCGTCGCAAGCAAGAGGAAGAGTGGGAAAATCACGAGCGCTGGCTGGTTTCCTACGCCGACTTCATTACCCTGCTCTTCGCCTTCTTCGTCGTCATGTATGCCATTTCCTCCGTCAACGAGGGCAAGTACCGGGTGCTATCCGAGACGCTGGTCTCCGCTTTTACCGGCCATCCCATGAGTATCACACCAGTGCAGAATCCAGCCGAGAGCGCGGGCCCCACTTCGGTTCTGAAGTTGCCGCCGCTGCCCGCCGTCGCCAAGATTGCGGCAACTCCGAGCGTCGCCAAAGGAGTGGTCAGCCCCAAGGCCCAAGCTCCCAAGAGCAACACGGACTTGCAGCAACTCCAAAAGCAGATGGAGAAGCTTTTGCAGCCGCTCATACGCGACGGGAGTGTGGCCATACACAGCAGCGCACTGGGCGTCGTCATCGATCTCAATGCCAAGATACTCTTTCCCTCCGGCCAAGCCACGCTGACGCCCGAAGCCCAGCAAAATCTCGCGGCCATCGCAAAAATTCTCAAAACCGTGCCCTACCAGATCCAGGTCAATGGCTTCACCAACGATCTACCCATCCGCACGGCGCAGTTTCCTTCCAACTGGTACCTCTCGGCGGCGCGGGCGGTGGCGGTGACGGAGCTCTTCATCGCTGAGGGTGTCAATCCGGAACATCTGGTCGCGGCAGGTTACGGCCAGTATCATCCCATCGAACCCAATAACACCGCTGCCGGGCTGGCCATGAACCGACGTGTGAGCATCGTGGTGGTCGCGCCGCAAAATCCGAGTAAACTGGGCCGAGATCCGATAATGGCTGGAAACATCGAGCAGCGCGGCTGACGCTGAGGAGGAAGGGAATGCGTAAGGGGGAATCGACTCTGGAGCGCCGTCAGGCAGGTCTGCGCTGGGCCATACTGGGGTTGATGCTCCTGGTGCTGGGTATCTGGATCTTCAATGCCTGGCCACATCGTCAAAATCCCCCAGTCCGGGCGGCGCAGGGAACGGCCAGCTCGAGCGTATACCTGAAGTTGCCGCCGGTCTCCGCCGCGCGCACACCCTCTACGGCGGCTAGCGAAAGCTCGGTCGCGGTGGGCGGGACCGCTGCAACGACCTCGTCGCAGCCCGCCGTCGCAGGATCGGAAACTCAGCCAGCGAGTCCACTGCGTTCCCCCGCCACCAAGACCACGACGGTACCGTCTCCTGCCACAGTCCCGATGCAAGCACCGGCGCCGGAGCATACCGCGAAAACTGCGGCCAGCAAGAAGACGTCCGTCGCTTTACCGGGAACCACCTGTAGCGTTGCCGGCTGGTACGCGCAGCAGGGAGCCTTTGGACGCCTCAGTCAGGCCACAGACCTGAGCAATCGTTTGCGTCAAGGCAACTTCAGTGTCTGCATTGGCAATCTGCCCGCCAACGCCCTGTATCGGGTGCTGGTGGGACCCCTACCGAACCGGCAAGCGGCAGCCGCCGTTGCCGCCCGTATTCACCAGGACAAGCTGACCCGGGATATGGGCTACCCCCAGTATTGGTCGCCGCCACAGTGAGGCAAACGAGGCCCCGAGCGAAGCCGCCCACGGGCGGCTTCAGTTTTTTGACGTTCGTGTCGTTTTTACAAAGCGTGACAGGAAGGTGCGTCGAGAACGGGGAATGGAAGTTGCTTATCACCCGTGGACGCCGGCTCAACACACCGGAAATCGAGGAGGAGCAGGAGCAGTATGGGGCTCGACCAAGTAGACAAGAGCATGCAGATCCTGGTGGTGGACGATTTCTCCACCATGCGGCGCATCATCCGCAACCTGCTGCGCGAACTGGGCTTCAGTAATTTCGACGAGGCCGAGGACGGGGTCCAGGCATTGCAGAAGCTTCGGGCGAAGCCCTTCGATCTCGTCGTTTCCGACTGGAACATGCCGAATATGCAGGGCATCGATCTGCTGCGCGCCATCCGTGCCGATCCCAGGCTCCGGCATACACCCGTCCTCATGGTTACCGCCGAGGCCAAGCGTGAAAACATACTGGAAGCGGCCAAGGCGGGCGTCAACGGCTATATCGTCAAGCCCTTCAATGCGGAAACGCTCCGCGAAAAGCTGGATGCCATTTTTCGCCGCCTGCAACAGGCGGCGGCGGAGGTGCAGCAATGACTTCCGGAAGCTCGGGTGATCTGCTCGGAGGGACCGAAAACCTGCTACGGGAGGGGCTGCGACGCTTGGGGGCCAGCGCGGAATTATCGGGAGCCCATCAACCTCTGCGGGAAGCTTTGGAACTCACAGGGAAACAGACTCTGGCGACCATCGCTTACGTAGAACACGGTCAGGCGCTGCTGAGGGACCTGCGCCAGGGAAACATCCCTGCAGATTCCGCCTATGACGAGCTGGAGGCGGTGTTCCGACAGATCGTGGCGAGTCAACAGGGCCAAGATCTGGCGGGTCAGCGTCTGCAGCAGGCTCTGGCGCTTCTGCAAATGGTGGAGCACCGAATACGTTTGCTGCTCGCCGACGCTGGTGTCGCCGCGCCAACAGACGTCAACGATACGCAGGCCGATACCGTTGCCATGGGACAGGATGACGTGGACGCCATTCTGCGCGATCTAGGAATCTAGGGTGGATCGGGAAATCCTCGAAGACTACCTGCCGGAAGCCCGTGAGCTTCTGGAACAGGCTCAGGATATGGCCTTGCGGCTGGAAGCGGACCCGCAGGACGACAATATTCTGGCGTCACTTTTCCGTGCTTTCCACACCCTCAAGGGCGGCGCTGGCTTTCTCGAGGCCACTGCCTTGGTGGATTGGGCACACCACCTGGAGGACCTGCTCGATCGGCTGCGGGAGCATGCTGTGGCCGTAACCCCGGCGGTCATCGATGGCATCCTGCGCGGCATAGATGTCATCGCCGACATGTTGAACACCCTGGCCCTGGGAGAGGAGCCAAGCCCTGGACCCGAGGAACTGGCCAGGACCATACGCGAGCTCACTGCCGCACGCGCACAGAACGCGGCACAGCAAACCCCTGCAGTCGCCGACGCACCCGCGCCAGGAACAACGACGACGGCTAGTGACGAAATTTCCACCGCCGATCTTGCGGCCGCACTGGGGCGACTCCAAACCGCCCACGCCAGCGAAGAGCAAGGTCAGACGACGGACGAGATCTCTCAGGAGGAATTCGAGGCCTACCTAGATAAGCTCTATGGCGACGGCGCCCCGGGGCTGGGTGGAGCCTCGCCATCCCCATCGCCGGCACCGAGCCCAGAGCCTGCCGCCCTGGTCCGGGATGAGCAGGCAAACGCTTCGCCACCAAGCCATGCCAAAGCCGTGCATTCGCCCCCCACAGCCAATGAATTTGGCGAAAGTACCCTGCGCGTGGATGCGCAGCGCCTGGATGCCGTCATGAATCAGGTCGGGGAACTGGTGCTTCTGCGCAATCGCCTGACGGCGGCGGCGGCCAAGATCCTCGACGGTGACGAGGATATGGCGCGGATCGCTCGCGAAATGGACCTCACCGTCAACGATCTGCAAAACACCGTCATGCGGCTGCGCATGCAGCCCTGCAAGAGGCTGTTTCAACAGCTACCGCGGGTCGTTCGGGACGCCTCCCGGCAGTTGGGTAAAGAGGTTCGTCTGGAAATCGTCGGTGAGGAGGTGGAGATCGACAAGACCGTTGTCGACGCCCTGTCTGCGCCCCTCACCCATCTTTTGCGCAACAGTCTCGATCACGGCATCGAATACCCAGCCGAGCGCGAAGCATTGGGAAAGCCCAGAGAAGCTCGAATTCGCGTGGCTGCCGTCCATCTTGGTGACAAGGTCCGGATCGAGGTCAGCGACGATGGACACGGCATCGACGCCCAAAAGGTCGCCGCCAAGGCCGTGGAAAAGGGCCTGATTACAGCGGAGCAGGCAACACGTTTGAGCGAGCAGGACGCCATCGAGCTGATTTTTCGGCCAGGCTTCTCCACCAACGAGCGGGTGACGGACATCTCTGGCCGCGGCGTCGGCATGGATGTAGTCCGCGAAACCACCCGTGCCCTGCGCGGACGTCTCGATCTCACCACCCAGGCCGGACAGGGTACTACCGTAGCGCTGGAATTTCCGCTCACTCTGGCGGTGTTACCGGTGCTTTATCTGCGCCTGCGGCGCGAGATCTATGCCCTACCCATTTCCAGTATCAACGGTCTTCTGGATATCGATCCGCGGCGGCAACATCACCTGGGGGGGCAGAGCGTCTACCGGGTGGACAGCGATAACGTCGTGCCTCTGGTGGATCTCGGCCAAATCTTGCACCAGCGGCCACTGCGACTGGGCGTGGAAGCCAGTGAGGGGGTGCTGACGGACCGAGGACTCCTGCTGGTTTCCGAAGTCCTCGGTACCGAGGATTCGGTAGTCAAAGCTCTGGATTTTCTCTCGGATCCCAACTGGTATCAGGGTGCCACCATCTCCGGACAAGGCCAGGTGGTTCTCATTCTTGACCCTGCCAGCATCGTTCAGAAGGCGCTGGAAGCCGCCACGGTGCAATACACGCGGGAGACCCTGCCATGAAGATGGATGCCGTGCTGCAACTGGTGGATGCCTCCTTTCAAGCCCAGCGGGACATGGAAAAGTCCCTGCGCGACATCGATCGGAGGGCCCTTAACGCCATGATACTGGTGAAACGCCACGGCAAGGCCTTGGCCGGTTACGGCGTCGTCGCGCAGGCCTTTCGCGAGCGCGCCGCCAGGCTTCGGGAAGCCGCAGCCCGGCTGCAGGCGGACATCGCTCCGCTCATCGAAGTGCAGATGCGCATACTCCAACACGGTCGGCTGCAGGACAGCATTCTGGAGATGGAGCGCCGGCTCGGCATCCGCGGCACTCGCTGTGCGTCACTGAGCGACAGCCGAAAAGCCTGGACAGAGCGCATCCTTGGGGAAGAGGAACAGGCCCACCTCATCCTCCGCCGACTTCTGGCAACGGTAGAAAAGTTACTGGAAGGTATCGAGGAACAGGAATACGTGGTTACCAACGGTCGCATCGAGGCCGCACTGGTGGAAGCCGTTGGCGCCCCGCTGATGCGCGTATCTAGGGACATGGGTGAGGCGGTAGCGGCGGTCGCCGATGCCATCCGGCGCTACAAGACCCAATTGGAGAATCTGGCTTATGAAAGCAGCCCCCGTATTTGAGTTTCACGATCACTGCTGGTGGATCATCTATGACCAGGAGGAGCGCCGGGTCATCGATTCCAATGTTTACGTCATGGAATCCAAGGGTCAAGCGCTCATCCTCGACCCAGGCGGCTTCGAAATCTTCCCCCAGGTTTTCGCAGCCCTCATGGAAATCCTACCCCCCAGCAGTCTGCGTGCCGCATTTGTCTCTCACCAGGATCCGGACATCGCCTCCAGTCTGCCCCTGTGGAATGCCTGCAACGCCCAGATTCAGTGGCATGTGCCGCGACTCTGGGAGGGCTTCATCCGTCACTACGGGGCATTGGATGCACCTTTGCACGGTATTCCCGATGAGGGCGCAGATCTGGTCATCGGCGGTCGCCGTTTGGAATTCATCCCCGCGCACTACCTGCACTCCTCGGCCAATTTCCACGTTTACGATCCAGAGGCCAAGGTGCTTTTCTCGGGCGATGTGGGCGCTGCCCTATTGGGCCCCGGACACGGTCCCTACGTCGATCGCCGCGATCAGTCCGGCAAGGCCTTTGCCGAACACATCGCCCGCGCCGAGTATTTTCACCGTCGGTGGATGCCCTCCAACGCTGCCAAGAAAGACTGGATAGAGCGGGTACGCAAACTGGATATCGACCACCTCTGCCCACAGCACGGGGCCATCTACAGCGGGGCCAACGTCGAGCGCTTTCTCGACTGGTTCGAGGCCTTGGATGTGGGAAGCGCCCTTTCCATTTGATATCTGGAGCCCGAACCATGAACCCCGTCCTACGCGATGTCGATGAGCGTGCCCAGCTGGCGGGCACCAACAAGTTTGAACTTTTGGTATTCCGTCTGGGTAACGATGCCCACAGTGGCAGCCGGGAGCTATTCGGTATCAATGTGTTCAAGGTGCGGGAAGCCCTGGTCATGCCGCGCATCACGCCTATGCCGGGCGCACCACAACACGTCCTGGGGGTGGCCAACATTCGCGGCCAGATCCTGCCCGTCATCGATTTGCCGGCGGTGGTGGGCTGCAAGGTCGAAGAACGCAATATTCTGCTGGTGACGGAATACGAGCGCTCGGTACAGGGTTTTGCCGTCGAGGACGTAGACGAGATCGTGCGTCTGGAATGGTCACGAGTGCTCTCCGCCGAAGGTGCCGCAGTGGGTGGCCTGGTGACGAGCCTGGCACGACTCGACGAGGATGAAGAGACCTCGCGTCTCGCCCTGGTGCTCGACGTCGAGCAGATTCTTCGGCAGGTGCTGCCGTCGCGTTTTCGCAGTGGCGATGAACTGAGCACGCACAGCGCCGTGCAGATCCCGCCGGGCTCCGTCATTCTCTACGCCGACGATTCTGCCGTCGCCCGCCACCAGATCGAAAAGGCACTTACGGCGCTGAGCCTGCCCTTCATCGCCACCAAGACCGGTCGTGAGGCCTGGGACCGGCTCCTGGAACTGGCTAGCGCCGCCAAGTCCGCCGGTGTCCCCATTCGTAACCGCGTTGCCATGGTACTCACCGATCTGGAAATGCCCGAGATGGACGGCTTCACCCTGACCCGAAAAATAAAGGAAAACGAGAGCCTACGCGATTTGCCGGTGGTCATTCACTCCAGCCTTTCGGGCAGTGCCAACGAGGCGCATGCCCACGGTGTGGGCGCCGATGGCTACGTCGCCAAATTTTCGCCGGACGATCTTGCCCGGGCAGTCGTCCGCGCCATAGCATCTTGAAGGAGACGCACCATGCCCACCGATACCAGCTCTCTGTTGTCCCTGCTCCTCGCCTGTCTCGACGGCGATGACGATGCCGCGGCGCTCGTTCGCGAAGATCCCGAACTGCAGAACAGTCTTTTGCCTTTGTGCCGCTGGCAGCGCGGACCCTTGCAGCGCGACAGTCGCACCACCGATCGCCTGTTGAAGGTGCTGGAACGTCTCGGCGCCATCCACGACCTGGATCACACCTGCGATCAGAACCTGGGGGAAACTGAGGTGGATCTGCAATCCCTGCAAGCCCAGGGTCATGCCTTGTTGGCCTCCATCCAAGAAACGGCACACAAGCTAGAAGAGAGTCAGGAGCTAGCTGCGGAGACCGTGCGCGACGTGCGTCTCGGCAATGAGCGCCTGTCTGAGCTCATCGGCGAAATGGACCTCGTCGAGCAGAGCGTGGTGGCCATGGGGAAAACGGTTCAGGCCTTCCTTCAGCAGACCCGGACCATCACCAACCTGGCGCTCAAAGTTCAGGAGATTGCCAAGCAAACCAATCTGCTCGCACTCAACGCCGCCATCGAGGCAGCCCGCGCCGGCGAGCACGGTCGTGGCTTCGCAGTGGTGGCGGACGAGGTCAAGAAACTGGCGCAAAGCTCCGCCGCTGCGGCTAGCGAAATCCGGAATTCCGCCGCCGCCATCAGCGAAGGCGCTGCCTCCGTTGATCAGGGCGTGAGTACCAGCATCCTCCACCTACGTCGGGGCGGCGATTCTCTGGAGACCGTGGCGGAGGTTCTGGGCATGGCCAATCGGTCGGCGCAAAAGACCAGCGACGACATGGCCGCCATCGTCCTCTCCCGAGCTCAGGACAACGCTGCGGCCGAGCTCATGACCAGTCATCTGGAGGCCCTGGAGCGGACTACCGAAGCGCTGCGCAGCGCTTACGCCAGTCTGGCCACGGAACTCGCTGGCATGGATGAGGAGTTGCAACAGCTCGGGACGGGTCCCGAGCACAGCGACATGCCGCTGATCCTGCGCCTCAACCAGATAGGCATGGCGCAGGCCCTGTGGTTCTGGCAGCTGCGTGCGGCCCTACTCGGCCATGGTGATGGCAGTGTGGACAGACTGCTTGGCTCCGGTGATGCGTTTTTTCAGGAGCTGCAGGCTGCCATGGCCGGCGAGCGTGGCAAGCAGGCCCCGGAACTGGTCGCTATACAGCAATTGCAGCAACAGATTCGCCAGCTTGCAGCGGCCGTCGCCAAAGTCGCAAAAGAACCGGATGCGAGTGCCAGTGGCCTAACCCAGTTGCAAAAGCTGGAGCAAAAGCTGCAGCAGCAGTGGCTGCAGTGGCGCGAGCGTGTCTTGGTGAGCCTGTAATCTCTGGCAGGGTGGCGCGTGGCCAAGAAAAAAACACCGCCCGACGAGAACCCGAGCGATCGCCGCGCACTGCGGCCGGCGGTAAAGGGGTGGGCGTTGACTCTGGCGCTGGCCATCGCGCTGGCGCACGGTCCCTGGTTGGCCGTCGACGCCCAAACGCTACAAACCCTCCCCTGGTGGGGAGGGCTGTTGCTGGCAACGCTGCGATTTTTCCTACTGTGGTTCTGCGCTCACATCCTCATCCGTATCGCCCTGCACCTGATAAACCAGTGGCGGTCCGAATAGATCGAGGCCAGGAGCGTATGGGGCAACCCGCAGCCCGTCAGGCCATCATGGCCCGGCGCAGGAGCCAACTCATGATGAGCATGCCCAGACCGAAGGCTGCCGAGAAACCGATGATGATCCAGTTATAGACGGCAGTACCCTCACTTGGCGCTACGGCGAACATGAACTGCAGGGCAACGGCCAGTGCAAGGTAAGCGCCGGAACCGACGATGAGCAAGAGTTCCTTGTTCTTCACCATCTTGAACACCCATACGCCTTCGATCACCCCGGCGAGGGCCACCCAGACGAAGACCGTAAGGAGTATGGTCGTCATGGAGCCGCCCTGCAAAAAGAGGGAGATGGCAACGATTCCGGCGAGGATGCCGATGACCCCTTTGAAAGCAATGGCAATCCGATTGAGCGTGCTGCCCGGAGAGTGACCAGCGGCAACGGTCAGCGCGTAGGCGCCATCAAAGAATACATAAATCGAGAAGAACCATACCAGCAGGTGGATGGTATCCCTGAAATCCAGTAGTGCCGCCAGAACGAAGGCGAATGCGGCTAAACCGCGCAGCGCCAAGAGCGGGGCTGAATAGAAACCACCACTACGCCGCACAAAGGCTGGTGATGAGGATGTAATTGTATCGTTCATGTTGCACCTCGACTTTGACCATTCCTGATTTGAACCTGAACTCCTCGAACCTGCACGAGCCGAAGAACTTTGACACGGCTACCGAAAGCAAAAGCATCACGGGGACCATACCTATACCGCATATCCACTTGCGATTGCCGTCATGACGCGCTTTCGATTGCCTTTAGTGTAGTCGTCCCATTGTCCAATGAGCAAGCCTAAAATAAGCTTCATAACAAAGATTTCTTTTATATAAGATAATAATTATAGGGTACTTTACTACATCTAATATAGGAGTATTTTGATTCTCTGATCGGGATAATCCGGGTGGTTAGCGTGTCGTGCGTGGTGCCGGTCCAGCGATGGGCAGCGGTGCCTCATCTTTTTTGCTATACTTAGGATACCGTTATCCGGATAACGGTAGATACCGAACTGTGTTTTACGGGATAGAGGAGCCATTATGGAATACGCCGATATCGCCTCTCTGCACCAAGTATCAAAGATCGCCCTGGGCACTTGGGCCATTGGTGGCTGGATGTGGGGGGGCAGCGATGAGCGAGACGCCATGGCTACCATTCATCGCGCCCTGGACCTTGGCATCAACGCCATCGATACGGCCCCCGTCTATGGTTTTGGCCGCGCCGAGGATATCGTGGGTAAGGCGATCCGTCAGATTCCTGTCTCAGAACGGCCCTACGTTGCCACCAAAGTTGGCCTCACCTGGCGAGATGGCAAGGTCTTCCGCGACAGCCGCCCGGCGCGACTGCGGCAGGAGGTAGAGGACTCCCTGCGCCGCCTGGGGATCGACCACATCGATCTCTACTTCGTGCATTGGCCCGATCGTCAAAGCGATTTTGCGGAAGCGGCGCAAACCCTGGAGTCCTTGCGCCGCGAGGGCAAAATTCGAGAGATCGCAGTCAGCAACTTTCAGCCTGCGGATATGCAGAAATTTCTCCAGGGAACAGGTATCGCCGCCAACCAGTTACCCTACAATCTATTTGAGCGCGGAATAGAAAAAGAGATCTTGCCCTTCTGTCATGAGCGGCGCATCCCTATCGTCGCCTACGGCGCGCTCTGTCGCGGTCTATTATCGGGCAAGATGACCGCGGGGCGCACCTTCGACGGGGATGACCTGCGCCGTGTCGACCCCAAGTTTCAGGCTCCACATTTTCAGCACTATCTGGCGGCGGCAGGGCAGCTGGACACCCTCGCCCATCGCCTCGGCCACAGTCTGCTTGGTCTTGCGCTGCGTTGGCTGTTGGATCAGCCAGATGTAGTCTGTGCCCTCTGGGGCGCACGGCGACCGGAACAGCTAGAAAATCTGGAGGAGGCCTTGGGCTGGCACCTGGACGCCGATAATCTCCGCGAAATCGACGACATCCTCCAGAAAAACATCCCCGATCCCGTCGGGCCGGAATTCATGGCACCGCCGGAGGAACGCCCCGCAGATCTTTGATGTCCCAGAGCTGCCGCGTAAATACGGGACCGGGCGCAGTGTAGGCACGTCTTTACCAGAGCATGGGGGCACGACGGGGTAGGCGTCTTGCCTGGTACTGAGGAATCCTGGCATAAGCGCCGTGGGCGGCATGGCGTCAGGGGGCTTTTCCTTGCCCGCTCCTGCCGGCTTCCACTATGCTGTGGGCTGATGGCGTCCTGGCGATTCCCAGATCCACCAAAACGAATGGCTGCAAGGAGGTAGACCCCGATGTCCGGCTGGCGCAAACCCTTCCTCTGGATCGGCCGCTTTTTGCACTGGGTTCGTCTGACCCTGCTCAACCTCCTCACGCTGTTCATCCTGGTCATTGCTGCCGTCGTCGTGGTCAAGCTGCTGCAGCCGGTAGCCCCCCTGCCCAAGGACGGCATCCTCACGATCGCGCCCCATGGTACCCTGCGCTATGCCGAGGCCAGTCCCTGGGCGGACTCCTTCCCGGGTTTGGGCCAAAACCAAGCTCAGGATGTCGTGGTGCACCGATTGGTCCGTGCCATCGACGCAGCGGCCAAGGACCCCCACATTCGCCTGTTGGAACTCAACCTCAGCGATTTTGGCGGCGGCAGTATCACCCAACTCCAGACCGTGGCCAAGGCGCTGCAAACCTTCCGCGCAAGCGGCAAGCCCATCTATGCCTTTGCGCCCAATTACAGTCAGGCCAGCTATTTTCTGGCAGCCCAGGCCAACCAGATTTTCCTGCCGCACCTCGGTGTCGTCCTGTTCACCGGATTTACCACCAAGGGACTCTATTTCAAGGACTTTTTCGACAAGATCGGCGTCAGGGTCTACAGTTTCCGCCAGGGCAAGTACAAGTCCGCCATGGAACCTCTCATCCGCAACGACATGTCCGCCGCAGCGCGGGAAGAAAACGAGGAGTGGCTCAGGGTCTGGTGGCACAGCTATGCCGAGGGCATCGCCCAGGGCCGTCACATTCCGGTGACGCAGGTGGATCGCTACGCCACTCAGCTCCCGGAGCTCATCCAAACGAGCAAGGGGAATGCTGCGCAGCTAGCCCTGTCGGAGGGCCTGATCACTCGACTGGGGGACAAGCAGGATTTTGAGGCTGCAATGGCCAAGGCTCTGCAGCAACCGGAAAAAGATCTGCAACGGGTCAGCCTCGACGCTTTTCTGCAGAATGTGCCGCCATCGGCGAACCATCCGCAGCACCAGATTGCCGTCGTCCCCATCGACGGTATGTTGGTACCGGGTGACGTCGAAAAAGCGGGCGTCGTCGCTACAGAACCCACCGTCGCCCAACTGGACGCCCTACGCAAGGACAAGGCGGTCAAGGCTGTGGTCCTGCAGGTCAGCAGCCCCGGCGGCGATGTGACGACGGCCGAGGCCATTCGCAAGGCCATCCTGCGTCTGCGCAAGGCGGGCAAGCCCGTGGTGGTCTCCATGGGTAGCCTGGGCGCCTCGGGGGCCTACTGGCTGTCCACGGGCGCCGACGAGATCTTCGCCGAGCCCACCACCATCACCGCCGACATCGGGGTCTTCATGCTCTTTCCCGATTACTCCGGCACCTTGCACAAGTTGGGTATCACCGTATCGGGTGTGAGCATGCCTGCCGGCGGTGCCCACCCCTCGCCCATGATGCCCCTGACGGATAGCGAGCAGAAGGCCTATCAGGCCGTGGTGGATTACCTCTACCACCATTTCGTGAGTCTCGTGGCCACGGCGCGCCACCTACCTTTTGCCCAGGCCGAAAAAGATGCCCAAGGCCGCGCCTGGAGCGGTATAGCCGCCTACCACATGGGCCTCGTCAACCAGTTGGGTGGCCTGCAGGAGGCCATAGCCGAGGCCGCCAAGCTCGCCAAACTCGAGCCTCATCATTACGATGTGCGCTATCTACCCATTCCCGAAAAGATCTCCGTGCAGAACCTGCTGGGGAATCTCGCCCTGGGCATCCTGCCCCAGGGGATGCTGGATCTGGGCCTCGGGGGCAGTGCCCTATGGAAGGATAGCGAACTCACGCAGATGCGTACCCTGCTCATGGCGGCACGGCCCTACGGATTCTTCTCGTACCTACCCCTGGACCCCACCATTCACTGATAGCCAGGAGGCACGGATCGGGCCTTGCACTCGGTGGCCACTGTAGGGCCATGGTCTGTCGAAGTCGTTGGGGTGAGATCGGGAGGGTGGCTATCCGCTTCGGTGTTCAGCCACCGTGGCGGAAGTCGGGATAAATGAGCATGCCGCCATCCACCGCCAAGGTAGTACCCGTGATATAGCTCGCGAGGTCACTGGCCAGAAAGGCAATGACCTGAGCCACCTCTTCCGGCCTTCCCAGCCGCCCCATGGCGATCTTCTGGTCCAGATCCTTGAGGCTGTCGGGATTGCCCCAGACGCTGGCATTGATGGGCGTCTGGATGGCCCCGGGGGCAATGGCAACGACGCGTATACCCCTGTCTGCCGTTTCCTGAGCCAGAGTCTTGGTGAACATGGATAGCCCCGCCTTGGCACTGGCATAGGCGCTGTAGCCTTCCCAGGGGATGAACTCGTGTACCGAAGTGACATTGATGATCACCCCCCGTCTTGCCTGCTCCATGAGGGAGACGGCCGCACGGGCGCAGTAGTACGGACCGAGGAGATCGACGGCGATGACTTTTTGCCAGGCGTCGGGCTTGTCCGCACCCACCAATTGGCGCGGTCCGTCCATCCCGGCGTTGTTGACCAGAATATCGAGCGCACCGAAATGCCGGTGCGCGGCGCCGACGAGATCCGCGACGGCGTTCGCATCGGCTACATCGGCACCAAAAGCCTCCGCCTCGCCACCTTGCTGGCGGATATCTGCGACGACGCCCGCCGCACCCTTGGCGTCCTTGCCATAGTGGACGGCCACCCGCGCACCTGCTGCCGCCAAGGTCGTGGCGATGGCCCGACCGAGGCCACCGCTGGCACCGGTCACCAGAGCTACCCGCCCATGCAGGTCAATGTTCAGCATCTTCAGCCTCCACGACGCTCAAGGAAAAATCCTCGCCCAGCCAGGAACCGTCGTCCTGCCACTGGATGGTCCACTGCAGTTCGGTACCTACAGGCAACTTCTCTGTGGCCAGGAACGCCACTTGGCCCAGATCCCAATCCTCGCTGACGGTGTCCTGTATCTCGCGCCAACCGTTGATTCCCCAGTGCACCCGGAAAGGTCGGTGCAACAACACCCGCAATTCCTGCCCCACGCGCAGGCGACGCGGACGCTGACGCAGGCGCCACAGGCGATAGGACAACTCGGGCCGCTTTCCCTGATAGCGAGCCCAGGTGGCCGAGGGCCGATCCACCGGCATCTTGGCAACGACGCTATGGCAGAGTTTGATGAATTCGCCGTGGGCCCAGACCAGCGGCATGGCCGAACCGCTGGGCTGACCGGGGAAAAGCCCCTTTTCGGGGATGGGATCCCGGTCCCAGACCTGTTCCGGAAGCAGCCCCCCCACACCGGTCATGGCCGTCATCGTCTGCAGGTATGGGCGGACATCCTCTCCGGCAAGCAGGGCGTAGTGGCCGCGCTCACCCACCAAAAGCGGCCAGCCACGTCCGATGCCGGTGCCGTCGAAGGGGCTGCCATCGGCGTGCTCGCCGTAGCCATCGCCGTTGTAGCGATGCCATACCGGTCCATTGGGGGTGTCGCAGCGCAACACCGCATCCATGACCTTGACCGAGTCGACGATGTGCGGGTCGTCCGCTGTGCGTAGGCCGAAGCGGACCAGCTGGAGGAAGTCTGTGGCAACCTGCTCACTGGCCGGCAGGTGAGGATCGTGGGCACGATTCTTGATTTGTACCCATTCGTCCTTGGCGCCATCCTGTACCAGGATATCCTCAGGTGCTATGCGCAGATAATAACCGCGGACGCCGTGGACCCGGGCCAACTCGGTATCGCGGACAAAGGTCCAGTCCTCGAGCCGGGCATTCCAGTAATCGGCCACCATCTGCGCGCAGGCACCCGCCTTGCCCCCCAGAAACTCAGCCCCCTCGATCAGGGCGGCAATGACGACGGCCAAGGTGAAGGGGTTTACGCCGGCGTCCTCTTCCCAGCGATCCTGCCCGGTCGTCGGCCCCTCCCGCAGGATGAAGGCCAGCGCCCTGCGCACCATGTCGTCGACCAGGATCTCGCCCAGCGCCCCCTGGTCCCGCAAGAGTGCCGCGAGGATGACGGGAAAGCCGGCCTCATCCAGTTGAATTCCCTGCCAGAAGGGCTTACCGCCCAGCCACTGATTCTGCAACCAGTGGCCATCGGCCTGCTGGGTGCTGATGAGGTAGCACAACACCTCCCGTGCTTCCTCCACCATCCCTGCCGCCAGCGCCGCCCCGGCGCTTTCCACGAGATCCCGAGACCAGACCAGATGATAGCCACCACGACTACTGCTAGCCTCACCCCAGGGTACCGAAAGACTGGCCACCAGCGCCCCGGGGAAGGTGCGGTCGGCGTGCACCTTGAGCACATTCTTGGAGCGGCGGTAAAGATTCTGCATGGCCGGCGAGAAGCGGCGCCGAAAACCGCGCGGCGTCTTGTGCATACTGTGCCACTGCAGCCAAGCACCCTGATATTGCTCACGAATCTCAGCGAAACCTTGGGTGAGGCTTGCCCAGGCATTGGTGGCCGCTGCCTCCTTGCTCGTCCCTAGACCCAGGGCCAGGGTACCACGGTGAGGAAGCTCTCCGGCCATGGCCACCTCACCGGGGCCTGCCGCATCGTAGTGCCAGGTCATGACGCCACTGTGCTGGGCAAAGTCCTGCCAAAGGTCGCTGGCGCCCACCTCACCGACACTGCGGCGCCCGTAGGCCGGTTTACCCTCGGCATCGCGACAGAGCAAGGCGAGTCCAAATGGCCCCTGCTCTGCCCAGAGGAGTTCCCGGCCCTCCCACTCCCCCGTCCAGGCACGATTGGCCGTCGCATCACCACCCAGTCGAGCGGCGCAGAGCGCAAAGCACTGGAGAGAGGGCTCGGCCTCCAGATCGTAATCCAACAGCAGCACATCCCGCTTGGGATCCGCTACCACCGAAAAACGCAGACGAAACCGCTCGTGAAGGTGCTCGATGACCGGTAAAGGTACCTGACTGTCGGCCAGACTTTGGTTCCAGTTGGGATTCGTCTTGATTTCCAGCCAGAAACCGTCACCATCGCTGATCAAAAAACCCAGATCGCGAATGGCAGGAACATCTATGCGCGGGTAAAAGACCTCCGTGACAATGCCACGCCCGATGGTAAACCACAGGCGACTGGGGCCCAGGGCGGTACCTACCAGGCTTTTTTGCGCCGTGGCCCAGACCGGATGGGAACTTTGCGCATGGGGAGCGGGTTCTGTCGCGGACATGGGGACCTCTTCGGTGGCCAAGACTCCACTTCAGTCTAGACTATCCTGCCGCAGGGGAACGGGCTCGGATTACCCCCGACTTTTCCAGATAGACGGGCAGAGCCGCCACGACCCGCATACCGCGCTGAACCTCCGGGTCCTTGAGCATGTGGTACAGCCCACTGATTCCACCGCGATGATCCCCCTTGGCCGCGTGCTCGGCGCTCTCCGCCAGGGCGTGGGAGAGGGAATTGCCCAGATGCACGAGCGCAGCAAAACTATTCAACAGCGGATTCTCGCGATTTTCCTCGATGAGATTACCGACTAGAGCCGACAGATCGATGGTTTCCGCCAGTAGTCCGATCTGCTCGCTAAGATCGGCAAGCCGCTCGAGATTGCCGTCCTCCTGCAAGCGCCGCAGAAGCTTCAAGGTCGCGACGACGGACTCATCGGCGCGGGTCTCTTCCCACAGATCGCCAGCCCGGCGCAGGGCGCGCGCCAGATCCTGACCTGCGGCACCCTGGAGAAAGTGGATCAAAGCCTGGACCTTGGGCAGGAGGTCGGCAAGGCTCCGCCCCGCCGCCACGAGCTCCTCCAGCGGCACGGATTTCAAGATCTCCAGGAGTTTGGGCAGGAGGGGACGCAGAAGGTCCAGGCTCTCCATCACGAATGCCGCATTCTCCCGCAGCAGCCGCAATACGCCAGCCGCACGCAGGGCCTGCACCGTCTCCAGTAACTCACGCAGGCTCTCGTCCAGCGCGTAGCGCTCGTTCCAGTCGCCTGCCTGCACGGCCAGACGCATGGGCAGCGCCGCGACGGGGCTACCCATCAACGCCTCCATTCCCTGCGCCAGATCCCCCAGGCGCGCGAGTCCCGCCCATTGTTCCGCTGTCAGATTGGGGGCCGCTCGGCTTTCTTCGGTTACTGCCATGGCAATTCTCCCTGTTTGGATTAGGCAAAACCGGAAGGAAAGGGTCTTGCGACCCTCCCCTCGGTCCAAGATGCTCCGGGTCCGCCTGCGGATACCGACTGCGCCGCCTCCCGGGCGGACCCAAGGCAGCGTCAGGCGGCGAAAAGTTTCTCCGCCAGCAGCTTGGAAGCGTCCAGGCCCCACTCCGGCATCTTACCCCGGGTCTTGAAGAAGAGGTTCTTGTACTGCATCTTCAACAAGAACGGCACGTGCCCCATCTTCAGCACCTGGTCGGGTCCGCCAAACCAACTGTTGGAGCGGATGTAAAAGGCTTGGTTGGCCCCCATGTCGCCAATGCAGTAGACCACCGGCTCCAGCGGCTTGTCCGCCTCCTCCGCCGCCATGCGCCCCACGTCCTTGGCAATCTGCTTGCCGACGATCTCGCCCTCGGCGTGGCCGATGCCCCCCAGCTTGGGCACGGTGATGGCCGCCGCGTCGCCCGCCGCAAACACGTTGGGGTACTTGGGATTGCGCATGGTGACGTCGGTCACCACAAATCCCTCGCTGTCGCTGATGGGCAGGCCCTTCAGGAAATCGTGGGGTACCCAGTCCGGGAAAACGAGCTTGAGTTCGGCTTCCACGCTCTTGCCGTTGGCAAATTCCACGCCCTCGTGGGTGATGCGGGTAATGTCTTGGGTCTCGTTGAGGTAATGGAAACCCATGCCCGAGGCGATCTCCAGCAGCTTGCCCACGACCTGCTCACCGGCATCCTCGGCGATGAGCTTGGCGGGTGTGAACACCGTGATCTTGTCCGGACCACCCTTGCCGTGCTCCTTGAGCCAGGTAGCCATGGACAGCATGGTCTCGACGGGCGGACCCTCGCAGGCGGCCTCGGCACTCGGGAAGGCATGACCACCATAGAGTTTGATGTCCTTGGTGCCATCGCCCTGGTGGAAGCGCGCCGACCCGATGGCCACCGGGCCACCCCGATATTCGTGCTCGAGAAAATGCCGGAGCTTGTTCCCATAGTAGAAATCGGTGCAGGTATGACCGTGTTCGGCAAAACCCTCGATCCGATCGAAAGCAAGGCGATTACCCACGGCGACCACCACATAATCGTAGTGCATGGACTCCGGCGCCGCTCCCGGTCGCTCACTCGGCACGAAATCGATCCGCTTGGCGTCGGGATCCAGGGCTTGCACTTCCGCCTGGATAAAACCGATATCGTCTTCTGCTAATGTCGAGCGCAGATCCATGCTCAGCGTCTTGGCCGGATCGCGTCCTTCAAAGACCTCCGCTGGAATGTTCGGAACAAACAACAGAAAATTCTTCCGATCGATGACCGTGATGCGCACGGCATCGCCGGCAAATTCCCGAATCTTCTGGGCCGCACCCAGCCCGGCGAAATTTCCCCCCAAAACCACTACATGAGGCTTGTTGCTCATCACATCCTCCTGTCTGTTGTATCACTGCATCAAACCGTCACGCCTCACTCACTCTAGACCGGATTCGTCTTAGAGCAAAGCGCCTGTAAATCATTCACTGCCAGTGAGACCGCCATGAACTTGCAAAGTTCCAATGCACCCTGACCTCAGGATATATGCCGGTATTCTTATTCTTTTTGTAATAATTTGCGAATATCCTTAAGTCGGAAGCAAAATTTAAAAAGGACATATTGAATTACGCGAAAAATATTTGACGTAAGGGTTTGACAGAAATAATAACCGCGCCTAGGATGAAAAGGGAAGTAATTTTTTTGGCTATCAGCTTGGAGGCAATGTGGACAAAAATCCTATCGTCGCAATCAATCAATCCAAGGTCGTCAACCGTCCCGAAAGTTTCGCAACCATGATGAAAGTAGGCCCGAAGGTATGTATCACCACTGCCTCTCACCCGGGCTTTCTGGGTTTCGAGCAACTCCTGCAGACGGGTATGCATCCCATGGCCGGTCGTTATGGCGGTGGTGCGGTGGACATGCGCGACACCATCAACCCCATGGCAATGTATCAGTATACGGTGTGGCAGGATGTCAAATCGCACGAGGAAATGCACCACGACAACTTCAAGGAAATTTATGAATTATGTGGCAGCTGTCTCGATATGGTCATCGAAGGGCCGTGGGAGCCATATTATGAAATTGTACGTTCCGATTTACCCAGGATCATGGGTATGACGGACGTGCCGGCACAGTTAGGCGCGGCTTTCGCTGCCCAGAAGCCGGTTTCTAAAGTTGCCCTGGCCAGCCAACGGTGTATCGCCCTTGGTGATCATTGGGTGTCGGATGGACACGAAAAAGACTTTGAGAAGGGCGCTGTCGCCACCCTCACCTGGATGAAGGAGAATATCCCCGGCATGGTCGGATGGATGATTCTCAAACAGTTCGGCGTATCGGCTATCGGTTCCTTCCAATTGGATCCTGAAGGAATGATGAAGGCGACTTTAGGAGCGAATCCACCGGCTTATGCCACCAACCACGGGACGGCCATACCGGACAAGCCACAGATCCCTGGTCAACGGCCAACGCAGTACCTGGTACACATGGAGTGGGAATCCCCGGAGATGGCGCACATGGGTATCGGCTATGCCATGGTGGATTATGAACTGCGACAAATCCACAACCATGGGGTACTCGCACACCTGGATCGCGGCCCATATTACCTCTTCTTCGCACCCATGATGGAGCAGGGGCAATGGCGGCGCAAACTTGTGCTCTGACCAAGAGCCCAAGACCATCGCACCCGGAAACGGGGCAGGTCGTCGCTTGGACGGCCTCGCAGTGAAAAAAGGCGTGTTTACCAACACGCCTCACTGCCCTCTAGCCAAAGCGAATGAGTGCAAGATGCGCCGCTGCCGCTATCCACTTCAATGTAGCTTTGCGGTACTGGACAAGCGTTCTTGCCAATTCTCCGGCCTCTGAAGATTTTGCCAGGGTCATGGGTTCTTGCCGTATCAGCCGACGATAATAGTGTTCAGCACGATGCTTCCAGAACCGAACCTCTCTGCTATAGATAGGCATTCTAATCTTTTCGATACGCTCCTGCTCCTTCTCTTTGTAACCGTCTTGCTGTAATTTGAGCAAAATATTCTCCCTTTGCGCAGCGAGCTGAGCGTTTGCGTGCCTCTCTGCGCCAAGGATATCAAAAGGTATATTTACATAAACTCCGCCGATTACGGCAAGCTTTGTGCGACCTGCGCTGGGATAATAGGAGGGACGAAGGAACGCCTTGAATTTTACGTTCACGAAACGCAACCATCCAAGTTTCTTCTGATCACTGTAGTAACGTATGAGCCCTGCTATGCCCGGATGTTTTTGCAAAATCGAGCTCTTATGGATTTTTTCGGCTACGCCACGACCGGGCAGCCGGGGAATGAATGCTGGCAATGTTCGTCCCAGCAGTTCGGACAGTTTTCGCCTCGCTATCTGCGCATGCATCTTCTCCAGATACACGGTCAACTGAAAACGTCGGAACTGTGAATGACAGAGCTTTGACAGCCTATTCTCGTATTTTTTGATTCTTGACACTCTCGACAGCATGGCATCGGCTTCATAATGGCTCCAGTAGCTTAAATAATATTTGGCGACTTCCTTTTTTGTTTCTCGAAAAGCGCTATCGTAACTCGATATATCGAGGTAATAACGAGGCTGCGCACGATCAATTATGTGCTTAAGGTATTTGTTTCCGCCGAACAAGTAATATTTGAAACCAATTTTTGGTTTGGCAATATAGTTGCGCGGGATTCCATCGTAATTGAAATGACTGTAGTGCCCCACCTTGATTCGTCCCTGAAAAATCGCCGAGCTCTCCGCCTTGAGCATCCTGATGTTTTCTTTTGCTGCCGTAATGTCGTTATTTTGCTCTTTCAGTCTTGGCGTTTCGGTTATCCGGGATTCAAGGCTGCGCAAGCGAATGATGGGTTTCGCAAAGCTTGTGGCCGGCTGCAATAGCCCAAAGCCAAAGATCAAGGCAAGCGCTACCAGCGGCAGCGCCAGATTGCCCCCAGATTTTTGTACCCGTTTCTCGGGCACTTGATCTACCGTACAGAAAAAACGAGCGGTCATGACAGGTCAGGCAGGACCACGGCCATCGCCCGATGCTTAAAGACGTCCAACATAATACTTATAATCACTAAATGCGGCGGATATCGGTACATTAACACAAGAGGCTGGGTAAGACTAACGGCGGGCCAACTTGGCGTTACGCAAGGATTCGCGTTTCGGACTGCCGAGAAGACATGAGGAGGCTGACCAGCCAAAATGGCCATATGCATCCGATAATCTGTCCTCTCGGTCAGATATCATCGGCACGACGAATATCGCTGGGTCCGCATCGGCAGCTATGTAGCCCGCCCCGTCGGTGAGTTCTTCATAGTGACCAAAGCAAGAGCTCGCTGCTGGCAATATCCACCGCGAGGTGCCGGCGCGGGCCTGCACGCCAGAGCGCCTGCGGGATGCGTAGGGGGAGGTTTATGGGGGCAGTGCCATCCAGCCGCCAAAAAGATCCTTCTCGGTGGGCATTGCGGACCGTGAGTTCGAGGCGCTGATAACCGGGTGGGATGGCCCCCTCGCCTGCCAAGCGCACCTCCGTCGGGCGACAGCCGAGGCGCACCAGGCTCCCCTCACCCAGACTCGGGACTGCCAGACGGGCATCGAGACGCCGTGCGTCGACGACGACTTCTGCGGTATCCGCACTCTGCCCCAACGCCGCGATCCGGCCACGGCCGACCTCGACGTAACCAAAAAAGCGGCCGACCTGCGCGTTGCGGGGTTTCTCCATGAGGGCCTGCGCCGTTCCTTCCTGGGCTATGACGCCGTCCGCCAGAACGGCCACCCGATCGGCATAGAGACAGAGCTGTGGATCGTGGCTGACGGCGAGGACCGGCACCCCAAAATCCCGTACCTCACGCAGGAGTTCTGCGAGGATCTCGTCCCGGGTCGGTACATCCAGGGCCGAAGTCGGCTCATCCAGCAGCAATATCTCGGGGCCGCGCGCCATGGCTCGTGCCAATGCGACGCGCTGCTTCTGACCACCCGAGAGCTCCGCCGGATAGCGTTGCGCCAACTCGCGCAGCCCCACCCGTTCCAGAAGCTCCATGGCGCGTTGCCGAGCACCCTGCCGGGGCATCGGGTAGGCTACATTTTCCCAGGCACGCAGGTGGGGAAAAAGTGCGTAGCCTTGGGGCAGGTAGCCGACCCTGCGGCGGTGGGGCGGCAGGCCGGCGTAAGGCTCGCCCTCGGCTGCCGTGAGACCGGCAATGGCGCGCAGCAGAGTGCTCTTGCCCGAGCCGGACAGGCCGAGCAGCACGGTGAAGCCTTCTACCTGTAGGGATATCTGCAGGGCAATGGGTTCCGCCAGGCGGTAGGAGATATCCACCATCAGACCAGCACGCGTCGGCGGGAGTACAGGCCCAGAAACAGTGGGACCGGGATGGCCACCAAGAAAAAGAACCAGAGTAGAGGATAGACCGCCGACAATCCGATATCTTGTAGGTTCACCCAGAGCTTCACCGGGATGCCCTGGGGGAAGTAGGCGACGATCAGGACGATTCCAAACTCGCCCATGGCCCGCACCCAGGCCAGGGCGATACCGGCCGCGAGTCCCAGCCGGGCCAGCGGTAGGGTGACGTGCCAGAAAGTATACCAGGCATTGCGGCCCAGGCTGCGGCTGATGTCTTCCAGTTCCCCGGGGACTGCCTCGAAGGCGGCTCGTGCCGCCAGAACGAAATAGGGCATGGCCCCGTAGATCTGCGCAAGGATGAAGGCGGGAACGGAATTGGAGAGTTGCAGACCAAGGCGGGACAGTTGCAAGCCCAACAGGGAGTACGGACCGTAGAAGGAGGCCAGCAGAATGCCCAGCGCCAGGGGCGGCGTCAAGAGCGGCATCAGGACCAAGGCATCCAGCCACCAGCGGGAGCGCCGGTGCGCCAGCCACCAGGCCAGCGGTGTGCCCAAAACGACGACGATGACCACTGCCACCGTACTATAAAGGAAGGAAACTCGAGCGGCGCGCAGATCCCCCACGACGAAGTGAAAATGGCGCCAGTCGGTGGCAAAAACCAGGGCCGAAAACGGCGCCAGTATGAACAACAGTGCCAGTGCGCTGAGCAGCGCCAGAGGCAGATGTCCACCACTGGCCGCATGGCCTCGCGACGGGCTCCCCGCCCTGCCTCCGCCACTCACGCTGTTCCCATCCATCCAGCAGCCCAGCGCCGCACCCGCACATCCCATCGCCTGAGGATGGCGTACTGGTCGCTTGCACCGCGACGGACGCGACGGGACCGGAAATGAGCCCTGGCCTCCATCACGAATCCCCGCGGGCAAAGTGCGCAGGCGGAGGAGGAACGCTATGTATATGCATATATAACATGATTACGGTCCCATCGGGCCGTGTCAATGCCCGGAGCCGCGGTTAGAAAGCTGGTGGGCCTCGACTGCCTCAGGTTCTAGCGATGAAGTCCGGTAGCTGCGCAGGTCCCGAGAGCACGGCAAAGGCTCCCTCCCGCTCCAGGGTATGGACATCGTCCACCCCACAGGATACCCCCAGGGCTGCCATCCCAGCCGCGCGGGCCATGGCCACATCGTGGACGGTATCGCCAATCATCCACGCCTCTGAGGCCTTTCTGCCCGTGGCCGCGAGAATCTCCATGAGCATCTGCGGGTGGGGCTTGGAGCGACTCTCATCGGCGCAGCGCGTCGCGGCAAACAGTGGGCGTAGGGATGGGTGAGCGTCGAGAGCGCGATCCAAACCGCGGCGCGCCTTGCCCGTGGCCACCGCGAGCGTGAAGCCCGACTCCCGCAGGGATTTGAGGCTATCTTCTACCCCCGGGAAGAGGGGCGTGTCCTCCGGGTCCGCAGCAAAATAACAGCGTCGATAACCCTCCAGAATGCGGCTGCGCGCCCGCTCGTCCGCTTCGGGAGCAAGACGGGCAAGGGCGTCGCCCAGGCCCAGCCCGATGATGCTGCGATAGTCTGCCAGACTACGGCCGGGCAGCCCGGCATAGGCGAAGGCCGCCTCGAGACAGCGACAGATCAGGGCGACACTGTCCATGAGTGTCCCATCCCAGTCGAAAATCAAAAGACTGGGGCGTTCCGCCCGCGTGGCCGTCATGGCTCCGCCACCCGCAGACGCTGAAGGACGGCATCCAGATCGGCCGGCAGCGGCGCCTCGACGCGGACGATCCGCTCATCCCGCGGATGCGGAAAGGCGAGAAAGGCGGCATGCAGGAACAGGCGGCGCAAACCCAGAGCGCGCATGGCCCCATTGAAGGTCTCGTCACCGTATTTGGAATCCCCGGCAGTGGGGTGCCCGATGGCCTGTAGGTGCACGCGGATCTGATGGGTTCGACCGGTATCCAGTTCCGCCCGTAAGAGGGTTGCGATACCCAGGTCCTCCTCGCGATAGAAACGGGTCCGGGCAGGCTTTCCCTGGTCCTCATCCACCCGCACGATGCGCTCGCCGGACTGCAAAATGTTCTTGCGCAGCGGTAGCTTCACCACCCGCTCCGCGCCCTTCCAGCGCCCACCCACCAGGGCCAGGTAGCGCTTGTCCATGGCCTCCTCGCGCAGTGCCTGATGCAGGCTGCGCAGGGCCGAACGGCGTTTACTCAGCAGCAGACAGCCGGAGGTGTCGCGGTCCAGACGGTGGACCAACTCCAGCTCCCGCAGATCGGGACGCAGTTGACGCAGTGCCTCGATGACCCCGTAGCGGATGCCGGAGCCGCCATGTACCGCCATACCCGCAGGCTTGTCCAGCACCAGCACCCGATCGTCCTCAAAGAGCACCCGCTCGCGCAGGTCGACGGCGAGTTGTTCCGGGAGGCGTGGGACGGCCGCAGGATCGGCGCTGCGCACCGGCGGCAGACGCAGGACGTCGCCCAGGTGGAGATGGTAGTGGGGACGCGCTCGCCCCTTGTTGACGCGCACCTCGCCACTGCGCAGGATCTTATAGATATGCGAGCGCGGCACCCCCTTCAGCACCCGCAGCAGGAAATTATCCAGCCTCTGCCCCGCCTCCTCCGCCGTTACCTGCCAATGGCGTACGCCATTGTCCACCATGCTCACCTCCCGCCCCGTGCGTTTGCGATTCTATTCTCTTATGACATATATTTCGACTCGGGATGCCGTGCAGTGAGAGTGCACCATCCCCTCGTCGTCATCGTCGGGCCACCCGTCGATCCCATACATATACGCTGCGCTCCCCCAAACGGGGTCGAGCGCGGGAGAAGAGAGAACATAATGAAACGCATGCTGATCAATGCCACCCATCCTGAGGAGTTGCGGGTGGCCCTCGTCGATGGTCAAAAACTCCTCGATCTCGATATCGAACACACCTTCAGGGAACAGAAAAAGAGCAACGTCTATAAAGGGCGTATCACCCGCATCGAGCCCAGCCTCGAAGCCGCCTTCGTCGACTACGGGGCCGAGCGCCACGGCTTCCTTCCCCTCAAGGAGATCTCCCGGGAATACTTCAGTCAACCCGAGCAGCCAGGACGCAAGCGTATCCAGGACCTGGTGCGCGAGGGACAAGAGGTCATCGTGCAGGTGGACAAGGAAGAGCGCTCCAGCAAGGGTGCCGCCCTGACCACCTTCGTCAGCCTGGCGGGGCGCTACCTCGTGCTCATGCCCAACAATCCGCGCGCCGGCGGGGTTTCCCGTCGCATCGAGGGCGAAGACCGCACCCAGATCCGCCAGCACCTGCAGATGCTGGATATTCCGGACAACATGGGGGTCATCGCCCGCACCGCCGGTATCGGCCAGGATTTCGAGGCCCTGCAGCGGGATCTCGAGTACCTCAAGCAAATCTGGCAAGCCATCGTCGAGGCGGCGGAGAAAGCGCCTGCGCCCTTCCTCATCTATCAGGAAGGCAACGTCGTGGTGCGCGCCCTGCGCGATCATTTCTCCGAGGACATCGGCGAGGTGCTCATCGACGACGAGAGTGCCTTCCAGGCGGCCCAGCAGTTCATGACGGCCATGATGCCCAAGGTGCTGAATCGGCTGAAGCTCTACGACAACGACATCCCCCTCTTCAGCCGCTACCAGATCGAGCAGCAGATCGAGTCGGCCTTCAGCCGCGAGGTGCGTCTGGAGTCGGGCGGTGCCATCGTCATCGACCACACCGAGGCCCTCGTTGCCATCGACGTCAACTCCGGCAAATCCACCAAGGGCCAGGACATTGCCGAGACGGCCTTCCAGACCAATCTCGAGGCGGCGGAGGAAGTCGCCCGGCAAATCCGCCTGCGCGATCTGGGCGGTCTCATCGTCGTCGATCTCATCGACATGGAATCGCCCAAGCATCAGCGCGAGGTGGAATCGCGTCTGAAGGAGGCCCTCAAGCTGGACCGCGCCCGGGTGCAGGTGGGGCGCATCTCCCGTTTCGGTCTGCTGGAAATGTCGCGCCAAAGGCTCGGCGCGAGTCTGGAGGAGGCCTCCTACGAACCCTGCCCCCGTTGCAGTGGCACGGGCCAGATCCGTGGCTGCGAAGGGACGGCTCTGCACGTGCTGCGCCTGTTGCACGAGGAAGCGCTCAAGGCCGGGGCGGCAGAGGTGGAGTGCAAGGTGCCCGTGGACGTGGCCGTCTATCTCCTGAATGAAAAACGGCTCCCGCTGCTGGAGCTGGAGGCCAAGAGCAACACCCGCATCACTATAATTCCCGATCCCGCCCTCCTCACCCCGCACTACGAGATCCAGCGGGTCAAGGCGGAAGCGACGCCGGCCCACAACGAACGGACCAACAGCAGCCGCAACCTGCGCGACCTGCCCAACCGCCCGGCCCGAGCCCAGAACGGGGCGGCCCAGGCGGCGCTCAATCCTCTGACGGCACCGCCACCACCCAGCGTGTTGCCGCCTCCAAAAACGCTGCCCCAAAGCCCACAGCAGCGGGACAAATCCGCATCCAAGACGGCGACGCCCCCCAGCGAGGGCATCCTTGCTCGTTTCGTTCGGGCCCTGGTGTCGCGCTACGAACCCGTGGATTCCCAGACCTTCCTTACCCGCGCCCTGGGCGAGGAGGCCATCCCCCCTGCTGCCGAACCCGTGAGCGGCGACGTGGAGACCAAAGCTTCTGGGGATACGGAAACTCCATCCGGACGCAGTCGGCGCAGACGCCGAGGTGGTCGGCGGGCACGGGCGCGGCGCCAGAGTGGGCAGGACGAGCGTCCCCATGACGGCAACGACGAGGCCGATGCAGCGCCCCCGACCACGGCAATGGATTTGGAAGTCGCTCCGCCGGGGAGAGAGGTACGCCGCCCGAAGGAAGCCTTGGAATGGAGTGACCCCGCATCGAGCCCGGAGCCTCCCGCCGACGAAGCCCTGCGCTACCCCGCGACCCGGATTCCTCGCGCCGACGACTGGCACTAGATGATGGTTCCCGCCTCCGCCGTCGACGGCGCCGCGGCACCTGCCAGTATTCCCTTGGCAGCGGCACACACCCTGGCGGAGACCGCCGAAGCATCTGCCCCAGGCGCAGAGCATGGCACCGCGCGGAACCTAACGGACACTGCCTCCACCTCGGTTGAGCCTGGTCCCGGCAACATGCAGACGGTGGCAGGTGAACAACAAAGCCTATTGGAGCAGGTCGTGGAGACGGTCGAGGAGCATCCTGGTAGCGCCGCCGCAGGCCAGGATTCGGAGCAGCAGGGGACCGGCTAAGAGACCGAGGCCGTCGGCCCCGGGCTCGGTGCACGGGCAAGCTGCCCTTTCCTGAGTCCCGCGACCGGGCGCCTCCCGCCGGGCCGCTGGAGGGGGCCCTGCCCTCACGCCACTCCGCCACGACCTCCAGCCTGACGCCAAGTCGTGCCCCCGGGCCCGTCCTCCAGAAGGATACCGCACTCCTCCAGCTCCTTGCGCAGACGATCGGCCTCGGCAAAGTTGCGTTCCCGGCGTGCCGCAGCGCGGGCGGCAATGCGGCCCTCGATCCAGTCCACATCGATACCTGCGGCGTCGCCGCGCAAGAAATCCTCCGGCCGCCGTTGCAGGATACCCAGCACCGCGCCCAGCTCGCGCAGGCGCCTCGCCAGTGCCGCGAAAGGTTCACCGGCATCGCGGCGGCGGTTGATCTCGCGCGCGAGATCAAAGAGCACCGCCAGCGCTTCCGGGGTATGGAAATCGTCGGCCATGGCACTGTGAAATCTCGGGCCCCATGAGTCTTCGGGCAGGATCGAGCCGTCGTCATCGGGAAGCTCGCGCAGGGCCGTGTACAGTCGCGTCAGCCCCGAGCGCGCCTGCTCCAGGAGTTTTTCACTGAAATTGAGGGGGCTGCGGTAGTGGCTGTTGAGGATGAAAAAGCGCAGCACCTCACCACCGTAGATCGGTAAAAGATCCCGCACCAGACGAAAGTTGCCCAGCGACTTGGACATTTTCTCCTCGTCGATGCGAACGAAGCCGTTGTGCATCCAATGCTGGGCAAAAGCGCAACCTGCCCCCTGAGACTGCGCGATCTCATTCTCGTGGTGGGGAAAGAGCAGGTCGGCGCCACCGCCATGGATATCGAAACGACAGCCCAGGGTCTCCTGGGACATGGCCGAACACTCGATGTGCCAGCCCGGTCGACCCGGGCCCCAGGGGGAATCCCAGGCCGGCTCGCCGGGCTTGGCAGCCTTCCACAGGGCAAAGTCCAGGGGATCGCGTTTGTCTTCACCCGGTTCCACACGCGCACCACTGTGCAGCTCCTCCAGACTACGACCCGAGAGGCGACCATACGCGGGAAAACTGCGCACGGCATAGTAGACATCGCCATTACCCGGCGCATAGGCATGACCACGGCGCACCAGGGTCTCGATGAGCTCCAGCATCTGGCCCACGTGCTGGGTGGCTCGCGGTTCCACGGTGGGTGCAATGCACCCCAGGGCCACCTCGTCCTCGTGCATGGCGTCAATGAAGCGCTGGGTCAGGCTATCCAAGCCTTCGCCCCGTTCCGCCGCCCGCCGGATGATCTTGTCGTCGATATCCGTGATGTTGCGCACGTAGGTCACCTCCAGGCCGCGCGCGCGCAGGTAGCGCACCACGGTATCGAAGGTCACCATGACCCGAGCGTGGCCCAGGTGACAGAAATCGTAGACCGTCATGCCACAGACATAGATACCGACCTTGCCGGGCTGCACGAGACTCAGGGGCAGCTTGCGCCCCTCCATGCTGTCGTGAATGTGGATGGGGGGCAGACTCTCGCTCATGGCAGACCTCGAAAGGACAGAAACTCAGACCGCTACCCGTGCTCGGCGCCCTGCCTGGGACAGGCGCTGCCGGCAGCGCTCCGCCCCCAGCAGCCTGCACCAGCCGGCAAGCTCTGGACCGTGCAGGCGCCCCGTAAGCGCCGCACGCAGGGGCTGAAAAAGGGCACGCCCGCGGCGCCCGCTGGCTTCCTGCAAGGCGGTGACCCAGTCTTTCCAGTCACCATTTTCCGCCTCGAAGGTCGCTGCCGCCACCATCCAGAACGCCTCTGGGGTCTCCCGCAACACGTCCAGCGCCTCCTCGTCGGGCTCGGGGTCACGCACAAAGCGTTGCAACCAATCCCGCGCCTGCGCCGGGAAACGGATATTGGGGCGGATCAGTTCCACAAAGGCGAGACGCTCGGCGGGCGACAAGGACTCGTCCAGCACCGGTGCAAGCCATTGTGCCAGCTGCTCCGTGGTCGATGATTGAACGGCCTGCGCCTGCCAATGCTCCAGCTGGGCCAGATCGAAGTGCGCCGGAGCGCGACCGATGGCATCCAGGCGAAATTCCCGACGCAATTCCTCGTCCGTCAGGAGTCGACCATCCGCCTCGCCATAATGGTGCCCCAGCCGCGCCAGATAGTTGCGCACGGCCTCGGGCAAAAAGCCTTCTGCGCGCAGATCGCGCAGGCTGGCGGCGCCGTGGCGCTTGGACAAGGGCTGACCATCGCTGCCCAAGAGCAGCGGCAGGTGCCCGTAGGTAGGTGCCTTCATCCCCAGGGCCTGCAGAATCAGAATCTGCCGCGGCGTATTACTGAGGTGATCCTCTCCGCGGAGAACGAGATCGACACCCATGAGCGCGTCGTCGACGGCGTTGGCAAAGAAGAAGGCTGGCGAGCCGTCGCTGCGGCGAATGACGAAATCCCCCAGGTCCTCCAGGGAGTATTCCCGTTCACCCCAGATGAGGTCATCCACGCGCAGGCGACCGGTCGACGCCACCCGAAAGCGCAGACTGGGTTGCCGACCAAGGGCCTCGAGCTCGGCCCGCGCGGCGGCATCCAGCTCGCGACAACGGCCGGAGTAGCGCGGCGCACGGCCAGCCGCCCGCTGCGCTTCCCGCTCAGCCGCCAGCATCTCGGGCGTGCAATAACAGGGGTAGGCCAAGTGAGCATCCAGCAGGCGCTGGTAAAGCTCCCCGTAGATCCCCAACCGCTCCATCTGCCGATAAGGACCGAAGTCACCCCCGCAATCCGGCCCCTCATCCCAGTCCAACCCAAGCCAGCGCAGATCCTCCAGCAGGGCATCTTCGTATTGCTGCGGCGAGCGCTCTCGGTCGGTGTCCTCGATGCGCAGCAGAAAATGTCCACCATCGTGCCGCGCCGCCAGCCAGGCAAAGAGGGCCGTGCGCGCATTGCCGAGGTGCAGGTATCCGGTGGGGCTGGGCGCAAAGCGACTCTTCTGAATCATCGTGGTATCATAGGCGGCTGGAGGGTCCTCGGCAACGCGCTCCAGCGCCAAGAGGCAGTTACACCAAGGGAGAAACATGGCCAAGGCCAGAACGCCTGCTGCGCGCCAGCAAAAACCCAAGCGCCACATCGGCCGCTGGGTGCTCATCATCGTCCTGCTCATTCTCGCCAACCTCTTCATCGGGGTCGGCATTTACCTCTACCGTATCTGGGAAACCCTGCCGCCAGTGCACGAACTCAAGGAGTGGCGTCCCGACGAGCCTCTGCGCATCTACGCCGCCGATGGCTCGCTGTTGCAGATCGTCGGGCCCCAGACTCGCTTTGCCTTACCCCTGGACCGCATTCCCGTCAAGCTGCAGGAAGCGTTCATCGCGGCGGAAAACGCCCGCTTCTATAGCGAAAACCCCCTCTACTATCCCGTGAGCTTCCCGGGCATCCTGCGCGCGGCCTGGGTCGACCTCATCCACATGGCGCCGGTACAGGGCGCCAGCACCATCCCCGAGCAGGTTGCGCGCAACTTCTACCTCACGCCCCAAAAGACCATCACCCGCAAAGTGGCGGAAATTCTCCTCGCCTACAAACTGGCCCAGCACTTCAGCCGCAAGCAGATCCTCGAGCTCTACCTCAACAAGATTTACCTGGGCCAGGGCGCCTATGGTGTGCAGGCGGCGGCGCGTACCTACTACGGAAAGAATGTCGACCAACTGACCCTGGGCGAGATGGCAACCATTGCCGGCCTGCCACCCGCGCCCTCTTACCTCAACCCGGTGGTCAATCCGGAGCTGGCCAAGAAGCGGCGCGCCTACGTACTGAAACGCATGGAGATTCGCGGTTACATCGACCGCGCCCAGGTGGAAAAGGCCGAAGCCGAGCCCATCCTCTCCCAGTACCACACCACCGCCAGCAATTCCGCGCCCTACGTGACGGAATGGATTGCCGACTGGCTGAGCCAGCAGTTTGGCAGCGACTTTACCTTCCGCTCTGGGCTCAAGGTTTATACCACCATCGTGCCTCAGGACCAGATCGCCGCAAACCGTGCCGTGGCCGTTGGTCTGGAAAACTACGACATGGGCCTATCGAGCCTCGACCCCAAGGCCTATCGCGGGCCCATTGCTACCCTATCCGGCGCTGCCCTGCAAGATGCGCTCAAGGGCAAACGTCCCAGTATGTTGCCCGCGCGGGATCCAGCCAACCTGCGCTGGGGCGTGGTGGAGAGCAGCACCGCCAAATCGGCCCAGGTTTCCTTGGAGGGCAAGCAGACGGTAACCTTGACCCTAAAGGACGTCAGCTGGGCACGACCGCGTTACGGCGCACCGAAGCCCCGCAGCGTGGATGCCGTACTCCATCCCGGTGATCTCATCTGGCTGCGTCCCTACGTCGAGGCCAGCACCGCCGGTGCCGGGCAGGAATGGGGAGCCAACGTCTGGTCTTCACCCGGCCCCCATGCCGGCTGGCAGCTCACCCAGATCCCCCAGGTACAGGGTGCTCTCGTGAGTCTCGACAGTCGCTCCGGCGCCATCACCGCCCTGGTCGGCGGTTTCAGCTACGAGATGAGTCACTTCAACCGCGCCATCTACGCTTATCGCCAGCCGGGGTCGGGCTTCAAACCCTTCGTCTACGCCGCGGCCATGGACGCCCCAGCGCTCCTCGCTGCCGGCCACGACCACTACCTGACGCCACAGAGCCTCATCGCCGACACGCCCTTGTCCATTACCCTGCCCAACGGTCAGGTATACAGCCCCACCAACTACAGCAATAAGTTTTCCAGC